>NZ_JAVEYL010000006.1:0-144242 GCF_034003485.1 Thauera sp. | reverse complement strand
CCAGGTAGATCCAGTTGCCTTCGAAGATGTGCTTCATCTCGAGGTCGAACAGCTCCTTGTTCGTGAACATCTCGCGCTTGCAGCGGAACAAGCCCTTTTCCTTGTCTTTCTGGATCAGGGTGTCCAGATACTCCTTCGTGATCATCGTCGAAGTCTCCGTTTGTGGTTTGGGTATGGAATGCGCATCGTAAGAAGGGTGCGTCCGACGAAATATCCATTTCCTGCACGATTGCTATCCGCTTTGTGCAGGTCGTGTTGTCTTGTGCCTGCGCGAGCAAGGTCTGGGCGGGTTTGCACAAAGCGGATAACGCTCGTGCAGAAACTGGATATTGCCGTCTGTCCTGAGCCCCTAATCTGCACATAAGAAAGCTTTCTGCAGCCGCTGGCTTGCAGGGGCGCAAACAACACCCAAACGGAGACAGGCGGATCTGACGGCGCAGCCCCTTGGATAGTGGCGGGCAGCAGCGGTCGTCCCGTCCGGCAGGAGTACGCGGCACGTGAGCACGTTTTTCAATGTCACCATCGAAGATACCGGCGAGGTCTACCGCTGCCGGTCCGACGAGAGCCTGCTCTGCGGCATGGAGCGCTTGTGCAAGCGCGGCATCCCGGTGGGCTGTCGGGGTGGCGGGTGCGGGGTGTGCAAGATCCAGATCCTTTCGGGCGAGTTTCAGAAGCGCGTGATGAGCCGCGAGTACATCAGTGCGGAGGAAGAGGCAGCGTCGATCGTGCTCGCCTGTCGCGTCCGGCCGCTGAGCGACATCTCGCTTGCGGTGATTGGCAAGATGCAAAAGAACGTCTGCGCTTCTCCTGAGAAGGTTCGAGAGGGTGCGGGTTGAAGAGGTCAGAAGTGCGCGGGGTGACGCCCCGGGTACAGAGACCCAAGATTGTCGTGCCCAGCCCGCGCCGGAGTGACGGTGCGGGTGGTTCGACAAAACGTGACGGTTCGGCAAGGTTTGCGTGCTTTGGCGCGCGGCGCCGAGTCGTCAATCCCTGACAAAGAGGAGTTGAAATGGCAACTACCGGTGTAATGCGTCCCGGGCACATCCAGCTGCGCGTGCTCGATCTGGATGAAAGCGTTGAGTTCTACAAGAACGTGCTTGGCCTGGTGGAGACCGGCCGTGATGCAGGTGGGCGTGTTTACTTCAAGGCCTGGGACGAGCGCGACCACAACAGCGTGATCCTGCGCCAGGCCGATCGTGCCGGCGTGGACCTGATCGGCTTCAAGGTCAAGGACAAGGCTACGCTCGAGCAGCTCGACAAGGACCTGCAGGCCTACGGCGTCGCCACCGAGCGTGTCCCCGCTGGTGAGTTGCTGGAGACCGGCGAGCGTGTGCGCTTCACGATTCCGACCGGGCACGTGATGGAGCTGTACGCCGACAAGACCGACGTCGGCAACGGTCAGCCTTACACCAACCCCGATCCGTGGATCGCTGCTGCCGAGCACGGCATTGGCCCGCATCGATTCGATCACTGCCTGCTCTACGGTCCGGACCTCGAGGCGACGCTCAAGCTGTTCACCGAGGTGCTCGGCTTCCACCTGGTCGAGCGCGTGCTGATGGAAGACGGCAAGTCGTTGCTCGCGATGTTCATCTCGTGTTCGCACAAGGCGCACGACCTGGCCTTCGTGGCTCACCCTGAGCCGGGCAAGCTGCATCACCTGTCCTTCCTGCTCGGCACCTGGGAGCAGGTGCTGCGCGCGGCCGACATCATGTCGATGAACCGCGTGTCGATCGACATCGGCCCCACCCGCCACGGCATCACCCGCGGCACGACGATCTACGCGTTCGATCCGTCGGGCAACCGCTTCGAGACCTTCGCAGGCGGTTACGAGACCTACCCGGATCACGCGCCGATCACCTGGACCTTCGATCAGGTCGGCCCGGCGATCTTCTATCACGACCGCAAGCTCAACGAGCGCTTCCTGAGCGTCGTGACCTGACCGCTTCTCGATCGTGATTCGCTTCTCCGGATCGTCGCCAGGCTGGTGACGATCCGGGGGCGACGGCTGGATGGAAGAAGGAAGAAAACCATGAGCAACACCGCGCCCGACAAGGCTGCCTCGGCAAACCCTGAAATCGCCAGAAGCATTCAGGCGGCCGGTATCACGACCAATTATCACGATGTGGGGAATGGCTTTCCGGCGCTGTTCATCCATGGCTCGGGCCCTGGTGTGTCGGCATGGGCGAACTGGCGGCTGGTGATGCCGGCCCTGTCGGAGCAACTGCGGGTGATTGCCCCCGACATGGCGGGATTCGGTTTCAGCGAGCGGCCTGCCGGCGCCCACTATGACCTCGAAACCTGGGTGGCGCAGGCGATCGGCTTGCTTGATGCGCTCGGGCTGGAGCAGGCCGACGTGGTGGGCAACTCCTTTGGCGGTGCGCTCGCGCTGGCGATGGCAATCCGTCATCCGCATCGGGTTCGGCGGCTGGTGTTGATGGGCAGCGTCGGTGTGCCCTTCGATATCACCGAGGGCCTGGATGCGGTGTGGGGCTACACGCCGTCGTTCGAGAACATGCGCCGCATCATGGATTACTTCGCCTGGGATCGTAGCCTGGTGAATGACGAACTAGCCGAGCTGCGGTATCGCGCCAGCATCCGCCCCGGCTTTCAGGAGTCCTTCGGTGCGATGTTCCCGGCACCGCGACAGCGCTGGGTGGATGCGCTCGCGAGTCGCGAGGAAGACATCCGCGCGCTGCCCCATGAAACCTTGATCGTTCATGGGCGGGACGACAGGGTGATTCCGCTGGTCACCTCGTTGACGCTGGCGGAGTGGATCGATCGCGCCCAGTTGCATGTTTACGGTCGCTGCGGGCATTGGACGCAGATCGAGCATGCGGCGCGGTTCGCAAAGCTGGTCGGCGATTTCCTCACCGAACCCCCTCAAGACTGAAATCGATCTGGTCGCAGCGCCTGGCCGCGGCCCTTTACCGGTGTGGTGGCAGCGCGCTATCGGGCCACTGTGTGATGACCTTTTCACGGGGTCGGGGTGTGCTGTGCCCCGGCTCCGGATCTTTCGGCATTGCCGAATGCATGACTCGCTGTTTTGAAATAAACCCAAAGGAAGAGACAAATGGACAAGAAAATTTTTGCTGCGCGCAATTTCGTGTTGGGTGCCGCCCTGGTCGCGGCTGGCCTGAGTTCGGCTTACGCTGAGGACAAGGTCAAGGTCGGTCTGATGCTGCCCTACACCGGCACCTACGCTGCGCTGGGCAACGCGATCACCAACGGCTTCAAGCAGTTCGTCGAGGAGAATGGCGGCAAACTGGGCGGCCGTGAGGTCGAATACGCCGTGGTCGACGACGAATCGAACCCGGCCAAAGCCACCGAGAACGCACGCAAGCTGGTGTCGCGCGACAAGGTCGATGTGCTCGTCGGTACGGTGCACTCGGGTGTTGCGCTGGCGATGGCGAAGGTCGCGCGTGACAGCAAGACCCTGATGATCGTCCCCAATGCAGGCGCCAACGACCTGACCGGGCCGCTGTGCTCGCCCTACGTGTTCCGCTCGTCCTTCTCGGCCTGGCAGCCGTCCTACGCGATGGGTGAGGCGCTTGCGAAGAAGGGGGTCAAGACCGTTGCGACCGTGACCTGGAAATACTCCTTCGGCGAAGAGTCGGTCGCAGGCTTCAAGGAGGCCTTCGAGAAGGGCGGCGGCAAGGTGGTCAAGGACATGACGCTGCCGTTCCCGAACGTGGAGTTCCAGCCCTTCCTGACCGAGATCGCCTCGGCCAAGCCCGACGCCGTATTCGTGTTCTTCGCCGGTGCCGGCGCCGCCAAGTTCGTCAGCGACTACGCCGCTGCCGGCCTCAAGAACAGCATCCCGCTGTACGGCCCGGGCTTCCTCACCGACGGCAACCTCGCCGCCATGGGCGGTGCCGGCGAAGGTCTGCTGACCACGCTGCACTACGCCGATGGCCTCGCCACGGACAAGGACAAGGCCTTCCGTACCAAGTACGCCGAGATGTACAAGATCCAGCCCGACGTCTATGCGGTGCAGGGTTACGACGCGGCGCAGATGTACGAGGCCGGCCTGAAGGCTGCCGGTGGCGATCCCGCCAAGAAGGACGACGTGATCCAGGGCATGGCGTCCGCCAAGATCGACAGCCCGCGCGGCGCCTTCACCCTGTCGAAGGCCCACAACCCGGTGCAGGACATCTACATGCGCGAGGTCAAGGGCGACCAGAACGTGGTGATCGAGGTCGTCTCCAAGGGCCTCGAGGATCCGGCGCGCGGCTGCAAGCTGTAATCGGCCCGCGGGCGGCCCGACAGGTCGCCCCTAAGGGCTGCGGGTGCCCGCGGACGCTTTGCGCGGAGCGTCCTGCAGCCCGCTCCCGGACCTCGTCTCTTTCTGAACCCAAATTCATCCTGGCAGGCGCACGCCTGCCGGGAGGGGAAACGTCATGGATTTCGCAAGCTTCCTGATCCAGACGCTGAACTCGCTGCAGTACGGTTTGCTCCTCTTCCTGGTGGCAAGCGGCCTGACGCTGGTGTTCGGCATCATGGGGATCATCAATCTGGCGCACGGTAGTTTCTACATGATCGGCGCCTACCTCGCCTTCGTGCTGACCAGTGCGACCGGCAGTCTCGTGTTCGCAATCGCGCTCGGCATTCCGCTCGCGCTGGTCTTCGGAGCCTTCCTGGAGTGGGCGCTGTTCTCCCATCTCTACAAGCGTGACCACCTCGAGCAGGTGCTCCTCACCTACGGCCTCATCCTGATTTTCGAGCAACTGCGCAGTCTGCTCGTGGGCGACGACGTACATGGCGTGGCGATTCCCGCCTTCCTCGATGCGTCAATCCAGCTCACCGAAGTGATGAGCTACCCGGTCTACCGGCTGGCCATCTCCGTCGTCTGCATCGCGCTCGCCATTGCGCTCTACTACGTCATTCAGCGCACGCGTCTCGGGATGATGATCCGGGCCGGCAACGATGACCGCACGATGGTCGAATCACTTGGCATCAACATCAACATGATCTACCGCGTCGTGTTCGCGCTCGGTGTCGCACTGGCTGCGCTGGCGGGCATGCTGGCCGCGCCGATCTCGTCGGTGTTCCCGAACATGGGCAGTCACGTGCTGATCATCTCGTTCGTGATCGTCGTCATCGGCGGCATCGGCTCGGTGTGGGGCGCGCTGGTGGCGGCGTTGATCGTCGGCTTCGCCGACACCTTCGGCAAGGTTCTGGTCCCCGAGCTGTCCGGCATCGTGGTGTATGTGGTGATGGCGGTGGTCCTGCTGTGGCGCCCCGAAGGCATCCTGAAGAAAGGTTGAGACCATGAACGCACAAGCTTCCCTGATTCCCAAGCTCGTCGCCATCGCGGTCATCGCTTGCGTGCCGCTGTCGGGCGAGTCCTTCTATATCGAGATCGTCGGCAAGATGCTGGTGATGGCGATCTTTGCGATGAGCCTGGACCTGCTGGTCGGCTTCACCGGCCTGGTCAGCTTCGGCCATGCGGCGTACTTCGGTATCGCGGCCTATGCGGTTGCGATCCTGAGTCCGCAGTACGAGGCGGCCAGCCTGTGGTACGTGCTGCCCGCATCGGTTGCACTGGCGGCGCTGGCGGCCTTCGTGATCGGCCTCTTCGTGCTCCGCACCAAGGGCATCTATTTCATCATGGTGACGCTGGCCTTCGCGCAGATGGCCTACTTCATCTTCCACGACACGCCGCTGGGTGGCGGCTCGGACGGCACCTACCTGAACAACAAGCCGTCGGCATCGATCCTTGGCTGGGAACCGTTCGATCTCAATAACGAGGTCCACCTGTTCTACTTCATCCTGGCCACGATGGTCCTGGTGTATCTGTTCCTGGCCCGCGTGCTGCAATCGCCCTTTGGTCGCGTACTCGTGGGCATCAAGAGCAACGAGCACCGGATGCAGTCGCTCGGCTACTTCACCTTCCGCTACAAGCTCGGCGCCTTCACCCTGGCCGGTGGTCTCGGCGGGCTGGCGGGCTTCCTTTACGCGGTGCTGTTCGGCTTCGTCACGCCGGAGCTGCTGTCCTGGCACGAGTCGGGCAACGTGCTGCTGATGGTCATCCTCGGCGGCATGGGCAACCTCGCAGGCGTGATCGCCGGCGCCTTCGCCTTCGAGATGATGCGCGAGGTATTCGCCGACATCACCAAGTACTGGCAACTGCTGATGGGTGGCGTGATCGTCGCCGTCGTGCTCTTTCTCCCGGGCGGTCTGGCGGGAATTCCGGGCCGCATCAAGCGCGCCATGCAGGGAGGTGACTCCAAATGAGTGAAGCGAAGAACAACGAAGTTCTGCTCCAGGCCGACAAGCTCACCCGCCGCTTCGGCGGCCTGGTGGCGAACCAGGACATCAGCGTGACCCTCGAGCGCCAGATGATCCACGTGCTGCTCGGCCCCAACGGTGCCGGCAAGTCGACCTGCATCAACATGCTGTCGGGTGATCTGCCGCCGTCCGAGGGCAAGATCCACTTCATGGGCAAGGACATCACCGCGCTGACCGCGGCGCAGCGTTCGCAGGTTGGCATCGGGCGCAGCTACCAGCGCACCAACATCTTCCCGCAGTTCTCCGTGCTCGAGAACGTCCGCCTGGCCGCGCAGTCGCGTCGCCAGGAACCGTGGCGCATCTTCAGCAAGGCGATGGAGGCGAAGTGGGCGCTGGAGAAGGCGCGTGCCTGCATCGACGAGGCCGGCCTGGGCAAGCGTGTCGACTGGGTGTCGGGCGTGCTCAGCCACGGCGAACAGCGCCAGCTCGAGATCGCGATGGTGCTCGCCACCGACGCGCAGGTGCTGCTGCTCGACGAGCCGCTCGCCGGCATGGGTTCGGAAGAGTCGGCGAGCATGGTCGAGGTGCTCAAGCGCCTGCGCCAGACGCGCGGCATCCTGCTCGTTGAGCACGACATGGACGCGGTGTTCGCGGTCGCCGACATGATCACGGTGATGGTTAACGGCCAGTTGCTGGAGTGCGGGCCGCCCGCGCAGATCAAGGCCAGCGTGGCCGTCCAGCAGGCCTATCTGGGTACGGAGGACAGCTTCCATGTCTAACATGCTGCTCGAAGCCAAGGAAATTCATACCTACTACGGCGCCAGCCACATCCTGCACGGCCTCGACTTTCACATCCGCGAAGGCGAAGGCATTGCGCTGATGGGCCGCAACGGCATGGGCAAGTCGACGCTGATCAAGAGCATGCTCGGCCTGGTGCGCCCGCGCCACGGCCGCGTGCTGGTGCGCGGCGACGACTACACCAAGGCGCGCACCTACCAGACCGCGCAGCAGGGCATTGCCTACGTGCCCGAGGGCCGCGGCATCTTGAAGAGCCTGACCGTGCGCGAGAACCTGCTGATGTCGGCGCGCGCCGGCCTCGACGGCCGTCGCGAATGGACCTTCGACCGCGTGATGGCGACATTCCCGCGTCTGGGCGAGCGGATCAACAACGGCGGCTGGCAGTTGTCCGGCGGCGAGCAGCAGATGCTGACCATCGGCCGCGCGCTGATGACCAACCCCGACCTGCTGATCCTCGACGAGGCCACCGAAGGCCTGGCGCCGCTGATCGCGATGGAGATCTGGCGCATCGTCAAGGAGATCCGCAAGACCGGCATCGCCACCGTAATCGTGGACAAGAACCACGGCGCGGTCACCAGCATCTGCGACCGGGCGATGATCCTGGTCAAGGGCGATGTCGTTTTCGATGGTACGAGCGAGGAGATCCGCGCCCGCCCCGAACTGATCCAGCAGCACCTGGGCGTCTGAGCACGGCGCCCGTTTTGGAGGAGTGAAGACCATGAGCATGAAGTCTCTGGATGTCATCCGCGACGAGCATCGTGCGCTGGCCGCCATGCTGAGCGGCATGCGCACGCTCGTGCAGGGCATCGAGGCCGGTCGCCTGAAGCCCGACTATGACCTGTTCGCGTCGATGATCGAGTACATCGACAAGGTGCCCGAGAAGGTGCATCACCCGAAGGAGAACGAGCACCTGTTCGCCAAGCTGCGGCTGCGCTGCGCCGAGGCGCTGCCGGCCATCGAAGCCCTCGAGGAAGAGCACCGTCAGGGCGATGCCCGCATCGCCACGCTGCGTGCGGCGCTGGAGAACTATCGCCAGCAGGGCGCGGCCGGTTTCGAGGGCTTCCGCGAGGCGCTCAAGACCTATGTCGCCGACGAGTGGCATCACATGAACACCGAGGAAGGCCAGATCTTCCCGCTCGCCAAGGCGCACCTGACGCCCGAGGACTGGGCAGAGATCGACGCCGCCTTCCTCGCGAACGATAATCCGTGGCAGGGGCCGGCCGGCGAATACGCCGCGCTGTTCTCCCGCATCGTCAACATCGCGCCGTCCCCGGTGGGGCTGGGCGGCTGAGGCGCACGCCGGCGCGCCCGGCAACCGTGAATAAGGGCAAGGGTATGGAAACGCAGACTGGATTTGATTGGGACGACCGCTACCTGCTGGGTTACGAGGCCATGGACGACACCCATCGCGAATTCGTCACCCTGGTCAACGATCTGTTGACCGTGGAGGATGCCGCACTGCCGGCCGCCCTCGACGCCTTTGCCGCCCATGCCGAGGCGCACTTCGCGCAGGAAAACGCGTGGATGGATCTCGACGGTTTTCCGGCGCGCGACTGCCACGTCGACGAGCACGACAAAGTGCTGGCCTCGGTTCGCGACGTGCAGCAACTGTTGGCCGAAGGCGACACCGAGGTGGTGCGCGAACTGGCGGTGGCGCTGCAGGACTGGTTCCCCGGTCACGCGGACTACATGGATTCGGCGCTGGCCCTGTGGATGGTCAAGCGCGCGCACGGTGGCGCGCCGCTCGTTTTTCGCCGGGGTATGAGCAAGGACTGAGTGCCGCCGCCAGGCGATCGTCTCCCTCCCCGGGACCGCGCATTCGTCACGCTTTTCGGGCAAGCCGGCGCATGGCATCGGCTTGCCGGAGGTCTCGGGTTCGGGCTCGCTTCGGCGGGCCTTTTCTTTTGCGCCGACGGTAAGGCGCTGGCGGATTCTGCAGCCGTGTGCGAGCCTTTCCGGCGTGGGCGGCCCGAGCCGGTGCCTTGCCCGTGAGTTGTCCGTGTCAAAGAGGTCTGGAAAGTGAAGAAAATCCGCAGCCTGTTGGTGGCCAATCGCAGCGAGATCGCGATCCGCGTGTTGCGCGCCGCCTCCGAATTGGGCATTCGCACCGTTGCCGTGTTCTCCACCGAGGACCGCTTTGCCCTCCACCGCTTCAAGGCCGACGAGTCTTACCTCGTCGGTGCGGGCAAGAAGCCGATCCAGGCCTATCTGGACATCGACGACATCATCCGCATTGCGCGTGAGGCCGAGGTGGACGCGATCCATCCCGGCTATGGTTTCCTGTCCGAGAACCCGGATTTCGCCGTGGCCTGCGCGGCCGCCGGCATCGCCTTCATCGGCCCCGAGCCGGACGTGATGCGACGCCTGGGCAACAAGGTCGCCGCGCGCGAACTGGCCGAGCAGGCCGGCGTGCCGGTGGTGCCGGCGACCAAGGCGCTGCCGCAGGATCTTGCCGGTGCCGCACGCATGGCCGCGGCAGTGGGTTATCCGCTGATGCTCAAGGCGAGCTGGGGCGGCGGCGGGCGTGGCATGCGCGTGGTCGAGGCTGAGGCCGAGCTCGGCGCGGCGATCGAGGTGGCGCGCCGCGAGGCGCTGGCGGCGTTCGGCAACGACGAGCTTTATCTGGAGAGGCTCGTGCGGCGCGCCCGCCATGTGGAAGTGCAGGTGCTGGGCGACCGTCACGGGCAGCTCGCGCACCTCTTCGAGCGCGACTGTTCCGTTCAGCGCCGCAACCAGAAGGTCGTCGAGCGCGCGCCTGCGCCCTTCCTCGACGAGGACGCCCGGCAGGCTCTGTGCGATGCAGCGCTGCGCCTGGCGCGCGCCGCAAACTACACCCACGCCGGCACGGTCGAGTTCCTGATGGACGCCGACACCGGCGCCTTCTACTTCATCGAGGTCAATCCGCGCATCCAGGTCGAGCACACGGTGACCGAGCAGATCACCGGTGTCGACATCGTCAAGGCGCAGATCCGCATCACCGAGGGTGCCCACATCGGCGACGCGGACTCGTTCGTCCCCCGGCAGGCCGATATCCGCATGTCAGGCCATGCGCTGCAGTGCCGGGTGACCACCGAGGATCCGGAAAACGGCTTCACGCCCGACTACGGCAAGATCTCGGTGTATCGCAGCGCGGCAGGTTTCGGCATCCGCCTGGATGCGGGCACGGCTTATTCGGGCGCGGTGATCACGCCGTACTACGACTCGCTACTGGTCAAGGTCACCGCCTGGGGGCGCAGCAGCGACGAGGCGGCGCTGCGCATGGATCGTGCGCTGCGCGAATTCCGTGTGCGCGGCCTGGCGACCAACCTGCAGTTCCTCGAGAACGTGATCGCTCATCCCTTGTTCCGCTCGGGCGAATGCACGACGCGCTTCATCGACGAGACACCGGAGCTGTTCCAGTTCGTGCGCCGGCGCGACCGTGCCACGCGCCTGCTCAAGTTCCTCGGCAACGTGGCGGTCAACGGCAACCCCGAGATGAAGGGTCGCAAGCTGCCGCCGCTGCCCTTGCCGCGCCCGCAAGTTCCGCGCACCGACCTCGCTGCGCCGCCCCCACAAGGCACGCGCGACCGCCTGCTGGCGATGGGCCCCACGCGCTTTGCCGAATGGATGAAGGCGCAGCCGCAAGTGCTGCTGACCGACACCTCGATGCGCGACGCGCACCAGTCGCTGTTCGCCACCCGCATGCGCAGCCACGACATGCTGGCGATCGCGCCGCACTACGCGCGGCTTGCGCCACAGTTGTTCTCGCTCGAGTGCTGGGGCGGGGCGACCTTCGACGTGGCGCTGCGCTTTCTCAAGGAAGACCCGTGGGAGCGCCTGCAGCGCCTGCGCCAGGCGGTGCCGAACATCCTGTTCCAGATGCTGCTGCGTTCGTCGAATGCGGTCGGTTACACCAACTACAGCGACAACGTGGTGCGCTTCTTCGTGCAGCAGGCGGCAAAGAATGGCGTCGATGTGTTCCGCGTGTTCGACTCGCTGAACTGGGTCGACAACATGCGGGTGGCGATGGACGCGGTGATCGACAGCGGCGCGCTGTGCGAGGGCACGTTGTGCTACACCGGCGACATCTTCGACGCCAGCCGGCCGAAGTTCGACCTCAAGTATTACGTCGGCCTGGCGAAGCAGCTCGAGAAGGCCGGCGCCCACGTCATCGGCATCAAGGACATGGCCGGCGTGTGCAAGCCGCGCGCAGCCAGCGCGCTGGTGAAGGCCTTGAAGGAGGAGGTGGGCCTGCCGCTGCACTTCCACACCCACGACACCAGCGGCATCGCCGCCGCGTCGGTGCTGGCCGCGGTCGATGCCGGCTGCGATGCGGTCGATGGCGCGCTCGACGCGCTGAGCGGCCTCACCTCGCAGCCCAACCTCGGCGCGATCGCGGCGGCGCTCAAGGGCAGCGCGCGCGACCCCGGCGTGGATCTGGCCGCGTTGCAGTCGCTGTCGAACTACTGGGAAGGGGTGCGCCACGCCTATGCGCCCTTCGAGGCCGACATCCGCTCCGGGACTTCCGACGTCTACAACCACGAGATGCCAGGCGGCCAATACACCAACCTGCGCGAGCAGGCGCGGGCGATGGGCCTGGCACACCGCTGGCCCGAGATCTCGCGCGCCTACGCCGAGGTCAATCGCCTGTTCGGCGACATCGTCAAGGTCACGCCGACCTCGAAAGTGGTTGGCGACATGGCGATCTTCATGGTCGCCAACGAGCTGCGCGCAGAGGACGTCGCCGACCCCGCGCGCGACATCGCCTTCCCGGAATCGGTGGTATCGCTGTTCAAGGGCGAACTCGGCTTTCCGCCCGAGGGCTTCCCGAAGGCGCTGCAGGACAAGGTGCTCAAGGGCGAGGCGCCGCTGGCGGGGCGGGCGGGGGACTTCCTGCCTGAGGTCGACCTCGAGGCGGTGCGGCGCGAGGCCGAGCATGCGATCGGTCGCCACATCAGCGACACCGATCTCGCCTCCTGGCTGATGTATCCGAAGGTCTTCCGCGAGTATGCAGAGCATAGGCGCGAGTACGGCGACGTCTCGTTGCTGCCGACCTCGGCCTTCTTCTATGGCTTGCAGGACCGCGAGGAGATCTCGGTCGACATCGACAAGGGCAAGGCCCTCGTCATGCGCCAGACCGGGCGCGCCGAGGGGCCGGATGAGGAAGGGCGGATCCGTGTGTTCTTCGAGCTGAACGGCCAGCCGCGCGCCACACGCATCCCCAAGGCGGGGCTGGGCGACAGCTTGCGCACGCGACGCAAGGCCGAGGAGGGCAATCCGAAGCATGTGGCCGCGCCGATGCCCGGTTCGGTGGTCACCGTCGCGGTGAAACCCGGGCAGAAGCTCGCGAAGGGCGCGCCCCTGCTGTCGATCGAGGCGATGAAGATGGAAACCGCGATGACTGCCGATGGCGACGTGGTCGTCAAGGCCGTGCATGTCAAGACGGGCGACGTGATCGCCGTGAAGGACCTGCTGCTCGAGTTTGCCTGAGGCGGCTCGGCGCTTGTGCTAGCGCGAGGCCGCCGCCAGGCAGGCGGCGGCGGGTGCCTGCTCAGTGGCCGACCGCTGCGACCGGCAGCATGCTGACCGAATCCAGGGTCGAGCGGATGTGTTGCGCGAGCACGCTGCAAGCCTTGTCGGCATCCCGTTCGAGGGCTGCCTCGAACAGGGCCCGGTGTTCCGCGTGCACGTCGCGGGGCACGGTGGACTGGCGCAGCGACAGGTGACGGTAGCGCTCGGCCTGGTTGTAAAGGATCGTCACGAAGTGCTTGATCCAGCGCGATGGGCAGGCCGAGATCAGGACTTCGTGGAACACGCGGTTACGCTCTTCCCACTCCTCGCGGTTCTCGCCGTCGGCCAGTTTTTCCTCGGCGCGGGTCAGGCGGTGGAAGGCCGCCATCAGGTTCGCTTCCCATACATCGTCGCCGCGCGTGATCGACTGGCGCAGCGCTTCGCCTTCAAGCATCACGCGGGTTTCGGTGATGTCTGCAAGGTCTTGCAGGGACACCGGCGCGACCCGAAAACCACGCTGGCCCTGGGAGACGACGAGGGCGTCCGAAATCAGCAGGGACAAGGCTTCACGCAGCGTGGCGCCGCCGACGCCGTAATCGTCCTTCATGTGCTCGATACGCAATTTCTCGCCCGGCGTCAGGCGGCCCTCGATGATGTTCCTGCGCAGGTTCCGGTAGGCGGACTCGACGAGGGTCTTGGGCGGGGGCGGCGCAGCTTCAACAGCGGGAGGTCGGGGGGACGTGCTCGAATACATGGTGGCGTAGCGTACAGGGTGAAGGATTCGCGCGACGGGCGGAGGCCGTGCGCCTAAAAGCATCATCGAAGTCTTTTAATCTCGACAAAGCAAAGGTATCACGACAAAAAGATGCTGTCGCGAACTTCGAGTGCGCAGCACCGGGGGCAACAGGGCTGGTGCCTGCGGAGAGAATCCGCTAAAGTCGTTGACCATACGCGTAAGTATGGTTGACCAGCAAGTGCGGTCACCGATGTTTGGTCAAACGGTCGGCAAACAGGAGAGCGAACACGATGGATATCAGCAAGATTGGTGTGGTGGGCGCGGGCACCATGGGCAATGGCATTGCTCAGACCCTGGCCGTGGCAGGTCGGGAGGTGGTGATGATGGACGTCGGCGAGGAGCAGGTTAAGCGCGGTCTCGATACGATCGGTGCCAGCCTGGATCGCCTGATCAAGAAGGACAAGATGACGCTCGCCGAGAGGACCGCGGCAATGGCGCGCATTTCTACGGCAACGTCGATTTCAGCGCTGGCGGACTGCGACCTGGTCATCGAGGCAGCTACCGAGAAGGTGGATCTCAAGCTGCGCATCTTTGCCGAGCTCGACAGCGTGGTGAAGCCGGATGCAATCCTCGCCTCCAACACTTCGTCGATCTCGATCACGCGCCTGGCGGCGGGCACCAAGCGCCCCTCGCAGGTCATCGGCATGCACTTCTTCAACCCGGTGCCGCTGATGGCGCTGGTGGAGCTGATCAACGGCCTGCAGACCTCGGCGGCAACGTACACGGCGGTGGAGGAACTGGCGAAGTCGATCGGCAAGTCACCGATCAAGGTCAAGAACAGCCCGGGTTTCGTGGTCAACCGCATGCTGTGCCCGATGATCAACGAGGCTGTGTTCGTACTCGGCGAGGGGCTTGCCACGGCAGCCGAGATCGACGAGGCGATGAAGCTGGGCTGCAATCACCCGATCGGACCGCTGGCGCTGTGCGACCTGATCGGTCTGGACGTGGAGCTGGCGGTGATGCAGGTGCTGTACGAGGGCACCAAGGACCCGAAGTACCGCCCGGCGCCGCTGTTGGTCGAAATGCTCGAGGCGGGTTACCTCGGACGCAAGAGCGGGAAAGGCTTTTTCGAGTATCCCGCGAAGTGACGCCTGCCTGAATCCGGCCGTGTCAGTAATTCAAAAGCAAACGCCACCTGCAAAGGTGGCGTTTGTGTTGGTGCTGGGCGGTCGAGGAATCAGCCGCGGCCGGTGCGCATCGCGTCGAAGAACTCCGCGTTGCTCTTGGTGGCCTTGATCTTGTCGAGCAGGAATTCCATTGCGTCGATGTCGTCCATGCCGTACAGCAGCTTGCGCAGGATCCACACCTTCTGCAGCACGTCGGCCTTGAGCAGCAGTTCTTCCCGGCGCGTGCCGGAGCGGTTGACGTTGATCGCCGGATAGACACGCTTCTCCGCCATGCGGCGGTCGAGGTGGAGCTCCATGTTGCCGGTGCCCTTGAATTCCTCGTAGATCACGTCGTCCATGCGGCTGCCGGTGTCGACCAGCGTGGTGGCGATGATGGTGAGCGAGCCGCCTTCCTCGATGTTGCGCGCGGCGCCGAAGAAACGCTTGGGCTTCTGCAGCGCGTTGGCATCGACGCCGCCGGTCAGCACCTTGCCGGAAGCCGGCACCACGGTGTTGTAAGCGCGTGCGAGGCGCGTGAGCGAGTCGAGCAGGATCACTACGTCGTATTTGTGCTCGGTCAGGCGCTTGGCCTTCTCGATCACCATCTCGGCGACCTGCACGTGGCGGGTGGCGGGTTCGTCGAAAGTGGAGGCCACGACCTCGCCCTTCACCGAACGCAGCATCTCCGTCACCTCTTCCGGGCGCTCGTCGATCAGCAGCACGATCAGCTTCACTTCCGGATGATTGGCCGTGATCGCATGCGCGATGTGTTGCAGCATGACCGTCTTGCCGCTCTTGGGCGGGGCGACGAGCAGGCCGCGCTGGCCCTTGCCGATTGGCGCGATCATGTCGATCACGCGGCTGGTGATGTTCTCTTCGCCGCGCATGTCACGTTCGAGCTTGAAACACTCCTGCGGATGCAGGGGCGTGAGGTTCTCGAACAGGATCTTGCTCTTGCACTCTTCCGGCGGCCGACCGTTGATCTTGTCGAGCTTGGTCAACGCGAAATAGCGCTCGCCGTCCTTGGGCGTGCGGATCTCGCCCTCGATGGTGTCGCCGGTGCGCAGGTTGAAGCGCCGGATCTGCGAGGGCGACACGTAGATGTCGTCCGTTCCCGCGAGATACGAGGTGTCGGGAGAGCGCAGGAAACCGAACCCGTCGGACAGCACTTCAAGCGCGCCATCGCCACAGATCGGTTCGCCCCTGCGGGCACGGTTGCGCAGTAGCGCGAAGACGAGTTCCTGCTTGCGCAGCCTGTTGGCACCATCTACACCGGCTTCAGTTGCCATCTGCAGCAGTTCGCTGACGTGCAGGGCCTTGAGTTCGGACAGGTGGAGCGCGGGAACGTCGGGGTCGCGCGGCGTGGAAGACGCTTCCTCGCCGCCGTTGTCGACGTCGAACAGATCGTTCTCGTTCTGCGGATTCTGGGGGGGATTACCGTCCCGGTTGCGTGTGCCGCGACGACGGGCGCGCGACGAACCTCGGGAGCGGGCCGGAGCTTGGTCCGGCTTAGATGTTGCTGTCAATGAAGGCGGTCAGTTGAGATTTGGAAAGGGCGCCCACTTTGGTCGCCTCGACATTGCCACCCTTGAACAGCATCAGCGTCGGAATGCCGCGGATGCCGTACTTGGCGGGCGTTTCCTGGTTATCGTCGATGTTGAGCTTTGCGACCTTGAGTTTGCCGGCGTAATCCTTCGCGACGTCGTCAAGGATGGGGGCGATCATCTTGCAGGGACCGCACCACTCGGCCCAGTAATCGACCAGCACCGGGGTCTGAGACTGAAGCACTTCGGATTCGAAGTTGCCGTCGGTCACATAATGAATATGCTCGCTCATGATTCCTCACTTAAGGGCTAGCAGGTGTTGACGAGAGTCGATGACTTCGTTGTGTGATGTTGCTTCGGAGGGGGAGAAGTGCCTGCAAACACGCCGCGGGGGAAAACAGATGCAGCGGTATCGGACAACTCTGCGGAAGGTGAGCCCTTCCGTGAAGAAATTTTGTTGAAACTTATGCGAAGCTGTGTCCGCCGTCAAGGAAATCCGCCGAGGACGCGCTGCTTGCATCCCCGAGCGTGGCAAAAAAGCAAACGTCTGGACTATATTCTGCACCTCGACGCCGGCCGCCTGAACCGCCCCGCACCCTGAGCCCATGGAGACAAGCAATGACCTACGTTGTGACCGAAAGCTGCATTCGCTGCAAATACACCGACTGTGTGGACGTCTGTCCGGTCGATTGTTTCCGCGAGGGGCCGAATTTCCTCGTGATCGACCCGGAGGAGTGCATCGACTGCACGTTGTGCGTGGCCGAGTGCCCGGTGGAGGCCATCTTTGCCGAGGATGATGTGCCGCAGGATCAGCAACACTTCATCGCGCTCAACGCCGAACTCGCCAAGGGCTGGAAACCGATCGTCGAGCGCAAGGATCCGCTGCCCGATGCCGAGGAATGGGCCAAGGTCAAGAACAAGCTCGACAAGCTCGAGCGCTGAGCGCGCGCAAACACCGGCTTTGGCTGGCTTTGCGGCCCTTGGGCGATGCACTAAGATGGCAGCTGAGTTCAATATCCCAAATGACACGGCACGGAGATCGACATGCTGGTGAGCGAGATTCTCGCGATCAAGGGCAAGGTGTTATTCACCATTGCGCCGAACAGAAGCATCGCAGAAGCGATCGAGGTCATGAACGAGCAGGATGTGGGTTCGCTGGTCGTGTTCTCGCGCGGCGCAATGGTCGGGATGCTGACCTTCCGCCAGGTGCTGCAGGCGGTGCAGAAGGGCGGTGCCGACTGGCAGGCCCTGACCGTCGATGAAGTGATGCTGCGCGATCCGCTGAGCGCCTCGCCGAACATGGAGATGGACGAGTTGCGGCGGCTGATGGTCGAGCATCACCAGCGCTACCTGCCGGTGATGGAGGACTACACGCTGCTGGGCGTGGTGAGTTTTCACGATGTGGCCAAGGCGGTGCTCGAAGAGCAGAGCTTCGAGAACCGCATGCTGAAGAACTACATCCGCAACTGGCCTGCCAGCGAGGACGAGGAGAAGTAAGAGCAGGGCCGGAAATCTGTTCCGGCATGCGGCGGCACAGCCGTCGCGCCTCCATGGACGGGCGTGAAGCCCGTCCGGTCGACACCGCCAGATACAAGAGCGGTGGGGCCTGGTTGGAATGAGAGGCAGGCAACGGCCTGCCCGACGCCTTGGGAGGGCGGAGCCGGCAGGCCATAGAGGCCGCCGGCGGTATTTCCAGCAAAAAGGAGGAGACAAGGTGGAAAAAATCTGGCTCAAGAGCTACCCCCCGGGTGTGCCAGCCGAAATCGACGTCAACGAGTTCCGCTCGCTCGGCGATCTGTTCGATCGCAGCGTGAAGCGTTTTGCCGACAAGACGGCCTATATCTGCATGGGCAAGGGGGTCACCTATGCGGAGCTCGATGCTTTGAGCGCGCGATTCGGCGCTTTCCTGCAGGGCGAACTCGGGCTGCCCAGAGGTGCGCGTGTCGCGTTGATGATGCCGAACGTGCTGCAGTACCCGATCGCGATGTTCGGTGCGTTGCGCGCGGGCTACACCATCGTCAACGTCAATCCGCTCTACACCGCGCGCGAGCTTGGGCACCAGCTCAAGGACTCCGGTGCCGAAGCCATCGTCATCCTCGAGAACTTCGCTCACACCCTGGAGCAGGTGCGTGCGCTGGTGCCGATCAAGCACGTGATCGTCACCAGCCTGGGCGAGATGCTGGGCTTCCCGAAAGGCGCGATCGTCAATTTCGTCGTCCGTCGCGTGCGCAAGCTGGTGCCGGCGTGGACGCTCGACGGCCACCTGTCATTTGGCGATGCGCTCGCGCGCGGCGCAGCGCACACGTTGCAGCCGGTCGAGGTCGGGCATGACGACGCGGCCTTCCTGCAATACACCGGCGGCACGACCGGAGTGGCCAAGGGGGCGGTCCTCACTCACCGTAACATCATTGCCAACCTGCAGCAGGCGCATGCGTGGATCTCGCCCGTTGTCACCGAGGGCCGCGAGATCATCATCACCGCTCTGCCGCTCTATCACATCTTCTCGCTGACCGCGAATTGCCTCACCTTCATCAAGATCGGCGCGAGCAACGTGCTGATTCCGAACCCGCGCGACATCCCGGGCTTCATCAAGGAGCTGTCAAGGCACCGCTTCACGGTGATCACGGGCGTCAATACGCTCTTCAATGCGCTGCTGAACAATCCGGAGTTCGCGAAGCTTGATTTTTCATCACTGCGGGTTGCGCTTGGTGGGGGCATGGCGGTGCAGCAGGCGGTGGCCGAAAAATGGAAACAGATCACCGGCGTTGCGCTGGTCGAGGCGTATGGGCTGACCGAGACATCTCCTGCGGTCACCATCAATCCGCTCGACCTGACGGCCTTCAATCATTCGATCGGTCTGCCGGTTTCATCCACCGAAGTGAGCGTGCGTGACGACGACGGCATCGAGCAGCCGGTTGGTCAGCGTGGCGAGCTGTGCGTACGCGGGCCGCAGGTCACCCCGGGTTACTGGAATCGGCCGGAAGAGACCCGCCGCGTGTTTACCGCTGACGGCTTTCTGCGCACCGGGGACATCGCCGTGATCGACGAGAACGGCTTCATCACCCTGGTAGATCGCAAGAAGGACATGATCCTGGTGTCGGGTTTCAACGTCTATCCGAACGAGGTCGAGGATGTCGTCGCCAGCCATCCGGGCGTGCTCGAGGTGGCGGCGATCGGGGTGCCCGACGAGCGCAGCGGGGAGGCGGTGAAGGTCTTCGTCGTACGCAAGGATCCGGCGCTGACCGCGGAGGCGCTGATCGCGCATTGCCGCGAGAACCTCACCGGCTACAAGGTGCCGCATCGTGTCGAGTTCCGTGACGAACTGCCCAAGAGCAACGTCGGCAAGATCCTGCGCCGCGAGTTGCGCGAACACTGAGGGTGTCGTCATGAAAAAGAGGGTTGTGCATCGCACACATTCGTGATTAAACTCCGGGTCACTTAGCCAGTCGCTTCTATCAAAGCACCTTTCATGTTCCGTTCTGCGTTTTTCGCCCTCGTGTCCGTAGTCGTAGTACGCGTAGTAAGCGTAGGCACGCACGCGTCGTAACGGGACACGAAACACTCGAGCACAGAAATCTCAAACCCCCGTCGGCGCGCAAGCCCGACGGGGGTTTTGCATTTTGCGCCCGCCGGTCTGCTACCGAATCCGAAACCAAGGAGAGCAAACATGATGCAACTCAACGGCGCGCAATTGATGGTGCGCCTCCTCGAGCGTCAGGGCGTGCGCACCATCGCCGGCATTCCCGGCGGTGCCATTCTGCCGTTCTACGATGCGCTGTCCGGCAGCGACACGATTCGCCACGTGCTGGCGCGCCACGAGCAGGGCGCAGGCTTCATGGCCCAGGGCATGGCACGTGTGTCCGGCGTGCCGCAGGTGTGCATTGCCTCCAGCGGTCCGGGCGCGACCAACCTGGTCACCGCGATCGCCGATGCCTGCCTGGATTCGATCCCGATGGTCGTCATCACCGGCCAGGTGCCGCAGGCGATGATCGGCACCGACGCCTTCCAGGAGGTCGATATCTACGGCATCACGGTGCCGATCACCAAGCATAACTTTCTGGTGCGCTCGGCCCAGGAGCTGCTCGAGGTGGTGCCGGACGCGTTCCGCATCGCCATGTCCGGCCGCCCCGGTCCGGTGCTGATCGACGTGCCCAAGGACGTCCAGAACCAGCTCATCACCATCGACGAGGGCGAACTGCCCGCGCCTGCGGTGGCCGACCCTGCGCCGCAGCTCGACATGGCTGCGCTCGAAGCCGCCGCGCACATGATCAACGCGGCCGAACAGCCGGTGCTCTACCTGGGCGGCGGGGTGGTCGCCTCGGGTGCCGCGCCGCTGGCGGTGCAACTGGCCGAGCAGGCCGGGCTGCCGACCACGATGACGCTGATGGGGCTCGGTGCGATGCCGATCGATCATCCGCTGTCGATCGGCATGCTCGGCATGCACGGCGCGCGCTACACCAACTTCGTGCTCGAGGAGTCGGACCTGCTGATCGTCGTGGGCGCGCGCTTCGACGATCGCGCGATCGGCCGCGCCACGCAGTTCTGCCCGAACGCGAAGATCGTGCACATCGACATCGACGCTTCCGAGCTGCACAAGATCAAGAGCGCGCACGTCGCGCTGCACGCCAACGTCAAGTGCGCGCTGGAGGCCCTGCTGCCGCGCGTGCAGGCCAAGCCGCGCGAGCGCTGGCTGGCGCAAGTCGAGAGCCTGAGATCGCGCTTCCCGATGCAGTTTCCGGGGCAGGACGATCCGCGCAGCCACTACGGCCTCATCCACGCCGTGGCCAGTGCGCTCGACGATGAGGCGATCGTCGCCACCGACGTCGGTCAGCATCAGATGTGGGTGGCGCAGGCCTACCCCTTCCGCCGTCCGCGCCAGTGGCTGACCTCGGGCGGCCTGGGCACGATGGGCTTCGGCCTGCCGACCGCGATCGGCGCCGCGCTCGCCGAGCCGGACCGGACCGTGGTCTGCTTCACCGGCGACGGCAGCTTCAAGATGAACATCCAGGAACTCGCCACGCTCGCCGAGGAGGGGCTCAACGTCAAGATCGTGCTGATGAACAACAACGCGCTCGGCCTGGTGTATCAGCAGCAGACGCTGTTCTACGGCAAGCGCCTGTTCGCGTCCAGGTATCGCACCGAGCCCGACTTCGTGAAGATCGCCGAGGGCTTCGGCGTGCCGGCGGTCGATCTGGACAAGGCCGAGGATCCGCGCGCCGCGCTCGCCGAGGCGCTGCATGCGCCGGGCCCGTGCCTGATCCACGCAACGATTGACCGCGAACAATTCGTGTATCCCATGGTGCCGCCGGGTGCGGCCAACACCGAGATGATCGGAGGCTGATGATGATCGAACAGGTTGCCGACCCGATGCCGCAAGCGGGCATCGCCAAAGTTGTTCTGGAACTGGATGTGAACAACCACCCCGGGGTGATGAGTCACATCTGCAATCTCTTTGCGCGCCGCGCGTTCAACGTCGAGGGCATTCTGTGCATGCCGGTGTCGGACGGCAAACGCTCGCGCATCTGGCTTCTGGTGTTCGAGGACCATCGCCTCGAGCAGATGATTCGCCAGCTCGAGAAGCTCGAGGATGTGCTCAACGTCCGCCGCCATGGTGCCGAGCACGAGGTCTTCGAGCGCCTGGAGGGCTTCTTCCACTGAGGCACGGGCGGGTCGATCCAGTCGCGCCGATTGCAGCCCGGTGCGGGCTGAAGGGGACGGGGTGTGCGTGCTAGACTCGCGGCCCCGTCCCCGTTCATTTGAAATGCCCTGCACGTTACGCGCATGCCGTTCGGCTGCGCCGCGCCGCGGAGGCGAAAAGAGAGATTTCCATGTCCGGCAACACCATCGGCACGCTGTTCACAGTCACCTCCTTCGGTGAATCGCATGGCCCGGCGATCGGCTGCATCGTGGACGGCTGCCCGCCGGGGCTGGCGATCTGCGAGGCCGACATCCAGACCGAGCTCGACCGCCGCAAGCCGGGTACCTCACGCCACGTCACCCAGCGCCGCGAACCGGATACGGTCGAGATCCTCTCCGGCGTGTTCGAGGGCGTGACCACCGGCACCCCGATCTCGCTCCTGATCCGCAACCAGGACCAGCGCAGCAAGGACTACGGCAACATTGCCGACACCTTCCGCCCCGGGCACGCCGACTACGCTTACCTGCAGAAGTACGGCGTGCGCGACCATCGCGGCGGTGGGCGCTCCTCCGCGCGCGAGACCGCGGTGCGCGTGGCCGCCGGCGCGATCGCGAAGAAGTGGCTGAAGGAGCGCTACGGTATCGTCATCCGCGCCTGCATGAGCGCGCTCGGGCCGATCGACATCCCCTTCGTGTCCTGGGACGAGGTCGACGGCAACCCCTTCTTCGCTCCCAACGCCGCGATCGTGCCCGAGCTCGAGGCCTACATGGACGCGCTGCGCAAGTCGGGCGACTCGATCGGCGCGCGCATCGATGTGGTCGCCAGCGGCGTCCCGGTAGGCTGGGGCGAGCCGGTGTATGGTCGCCTGGACGCCGACATCGCCTACGCGATGATGGGCATCAACGCGGTCAAGGGCGTGGAGATCGGCGCCGGCTTCAGGTCGGTGGCGCAGCGTGGCACCGAGCACGGCGACGAGATGACGCCGGAAGGCTTCCTGTCCAACCACGCCGGCGGCGTGCTCGGCGGCATCTCCACCGGGCAGGACGTCATCGCCAGCATCGCGATCAAGCCGACCTCGAGCCTGCGCCTCGAGCGGCGCTCGATCGACCGCGCCGGCAATCCGGTCATGGTCGCCACCGAAGGCCGCCACGACCCCTGCGTGGGCATCCGCGCCACGCCGATCGCCGAATCCATGCTCGCGCTGGTGCTGATCGACCATGCGCTGCGCCACCGCGCGCAGTGCGGCGACGTACGCACCGACACGCCGCCTATCCCGGGGCTTGCGCCTGAGGGCAGCCAGCGCCTGCCGTCGCCGCGCTGAGCGCTGGCGACGATCATGACCCGTGCGCCGGGGACCGGTCCGTGGGAGCGGGCTTGCCCGCGAACCGGGCCTGCGCCGATCGCAGGCGGTGTTCGCGGGCAAGCCCGCTGGTACAGAAGACTGCTCCGGCAGGGGTGCGAACTCCGGACATGGGCTTGAGTCCGCGCCCCTGCGTGCGCCGCCGAGCTTGAGGCGCGTCCGATGATTCCTTACTGGCGCCTGTCGGCTTACTACTTCTTCTACTTCGCCTTCGTCGGCGCGTTCTCGCCGTACTTCGCGCTCTACCTGCAGTCGATCGCGCTCTCGGCCACCGACATCGCGCTACTGATGTCGCTGATGCAGCTGATGCGCGTGCTGGCGCCCAACCTCTGGGGCTGGCTGGCAGAGAGGCTCGGCATGCGCATCGCGATCGTGCGCCTGTCGGCGCTCGCCAGCCTGGCGGGCTTCTCGGTGTTCTTCCTGACCACCGATTTCGTCGGCTTGTTCGCGGCGATGGCGCTGATGGCCTTCTTCTGGAGCGCGGCGCTGCCGCTAATCGAAGGGCTGGCCTTCGCCCATCTCGGCGAGGCTTCGCATCGCTACGGCAGCATCCGGGTGTGGGGATCGGTGGGCTTCATCGTCGCCGTGCTCGCGCTCGGCCATTCGCTCGATCACCTGCCGATCGACGCCGTGCTGTGGGTGACGGCCACCATCCTCGCTGGCATCGTGTTGTGCAGCTTCATCGTCCCCGAGGCGCCGCGCCCGCCGGTGCAGCGCGAGACCGCGAGCTTCGGCGACACCTTGCGCCGCCCGGAAGTGCAGGCCCTGTTCGGTGCCTGCTTCCTGATGTCCGCGGCGCACGGCGGGCTCTACGTGTTCTACTCGATCTTCCTGGTCGACATCGGCTACGACAAGACGCTGGTGGGCTGGATGTGGACGCTGGGCGTGATCGCCGAGATCGTCGTGTTCATGCTGATGCCGCGCATCACGCAACGCTTCTCGCTGCGCGCCATCCTGCTGTTCTCGTTCGCGTGCGCAGTGCTGCGCTTCCTGATGATCGGCTGGGGCGCGGACAGCCTTGCGCTGCTGCTGCTGGCGCAGGTGCTGCATGGGGCAACCTTCGGCGCTTATCATGCGGCTGCGATCGCGGTGGTGAACCAGTGGTTTCCGGGGCGGCTGCAGTCTCACGGCCAGGCGCTCTATGGCAGTCTGTCTTTCGGCGCCGGCGGCATGCTCGGCGGGCTGCTCAGCGGTTACACCTGGGAGGGCCTGGGTGCCGCATGGACGTTTACGATCGGATCGGGGTTTGCGCTCGCAGGCTTCGTCTGGCTGCTGTTGGGCTGGCGCAGTCGGGGCGGTGCGGCTCGGCGGGCTGCCGGCGCAAACCTTTCGCAGTGAGGAGATGGAGAAAATGAAACTAATCCTGAACATTGCCATGCCGGTGCTGATCGCCGGCACCATCACCGCCGCCTGCCAGACCGTGCAGACCACCCAGGGCGGTGCGGTCGGCGTGCAGCGCTCGCAGTTGATGATGGTCTCGGCGCAGGAGATCGAGCAGGCGTCCAGCCAGCAATACCAGCAGATGCTCGCCGAGGCGCGGCGCAAGAACGCCCTCGATCGTGATCCTGCCACCGTGCAGCGGGTGCGTCGGATCGTGTCGCGCCTGACCGCGCAGACCGGCGCCTTCCGTCCCGATGCGCCGTCGTGGGCCTGGGAAGTGCACGTGTTCAGCTCCAACGAGCTCAACGCCTGGTGCATGGCGGGCGGCAAGATGGCGATCTACACCGGCCTCATCGAACGCCTCAGGCTGACCGACGACGAGATCGCCGCGGTGATGGGCCACGAGATCGCCCACGCCCTGCGCGAGCATGCGCGCGAGCAGGTGTCCAAATCGATGGCGACTGGGATCGGCCTCTCGGTGGCGGGTGCGCTGCTCGGTGTTGGCCAGGGTGGCCAGACCCTGATGAACCAGGTCGCCAAGGTGACCTTCGAGCTGCCCAACTCGCGCGAGCACGAGACCGAGGCCGACCGCATGGGGGTGGAACTGGCGGCGCGCGCCGGCTATGACCCGCGCGCGGCGGTCACGCTGTGGAACAAGATGGCCTCGCAGTCGGCCGGTGCGCCGCCGCAGTGGCTGTCCACTCACCCCTCCCATGCCAACCGCCAGCGCGATCTGGGCGAATACGCCGCGCGCGTGATGCCGCTCTACCAGGGCGCGCGACGCTGAGGCCGGGGCGCGCTGTTCAGTCCTGTCGCCTTTGTGAAATAATCATTGTCTTTTTTTGACGTGGAATCACCGGGATGCATGCTCAAACGCTGTACGAAAAGCTCTGGTCCAGTCATGTCGTCCACCAGGAGGCCGACGGCACGGCGCTGATCTACATCGACCGTCACCTCGTCCATGAAGTGACCAGCCCGCAGGCCTTCGAGGGCCTCAAGCTGGCCGGGCGCAAGCCGTGGCGGATCAGCTCGATCGTCGCCACCGCCGACCACAACACGCCCACCGACCACTGGGACCTCGGCATCCAGGACCCGGTGTCGCGGCAGCAGGTCGAGACGCTCGACGCCAACATCCGCGAGGTCGGCTCGCTCGCCTACTTCCCGTTCAAGGACGCGCGCCAGGGCATCGTGCACGTCATCGGCCCGGAGAACGGTGCCACGCTGCCGGGCATGACCGTGGTCTGCGGCGACTCGCACACCTCCACCCACGGCGCCTTCGGCTGCCTGGCGCACGGCATCGGCACCTCCGAGGTCGAGCACGTGATGGCGACCCAGTGCCTGCTGCAGAAGAAGTCGAAGACCCTGCTGATCAAGGTCGATGGCCAACTCGGCAAGGGTGTCACCGCCAAGGACGTCGTGCTCGCCATCATCGGCAGGATCGGCACCGCGGGCGGCACCGGCTATGCGATGGAGTTCGGCGGCAGCGCGATCCGCGCGCTGTCGATGGAAGGCCGCATGACCATCTGCAACATGGCGATCGAGGCGGGCGCACGCGCCGGCATGGTCGGCGTGGACGAGACCACCATCGCCTACCTGAAGGACCGCCCGTTCTCGCCCAAGGGCGAGCAGTGGGAGCAGGCGGTCGACTACTGGCGCAGCCTGCACAGCGACGAGGGCGCGGAGTTCGACAAGGTCGTGGAGCTGAAGGCCGAGGACATCCAGCCGCAGGTCACCTGGGGCACGTCGCCCGAGATGGTCACCACGGTCGACGGCCGCGTGCCGGACCCCGCCAAGCTCACCGATCCGGTGCGCCGCGAAGGCGTCGAGCGCGCGCTCAAGTACATGGGCCTCACGGCCAACACCCCGATCACCGACATCGCGGTCGACCAGGTTTTCATCGGCTCGTGCACCAACTCGCGCATCGAGGACCTGCGTGAAGCCGCCGCCGTGGCCAAGGGGCGCAGCAAGGCACCCAGCGTCAAGCGTGTGCTGGTGGTGCCGGGCTCGGGGCTGGTCAAGCGCCAGGCCGAAGAAGAAGGGCTGGACAAGGTTTTCCTCGCCGCCGGCTTCGAGTGGCGCGAGCCGGGCTGTTCGATGTGCCTGGCGATGAACGCCGACCGCCTCGAACCGGGTGAGCGTTGCGCGTCGACCTCGAACCGCAACTTCGAGGGCCGTCAGGGCGCGGGGGGCCGTACGCATCTGGTCAGCCCGGCAATGGCCGCGGCCGCCGCGGTGACGGGGCACTTCACCGACGTGCGCACGCTGGCCTGAGCGCCGGCGCCAGATCGAGGGCATTGCAATGAAGAAACTTGCGCTGATCGTCGCCGCGCTTGCCGCCGGCTTCGTCTCCATCGCCTGCAACACCGTGCACGGCGTCGGCAAGGATATCGAAAGGGGTGGCGAGGCCATCCAGAGGGCAGTGAAATAATGAATCCGTTTACCCAACTCGACGGCCTGGTCGCGCCGCTCGACCGCGCCAACGTCGACACCGACGCGATCATCCCGAAGCAGTTCCTGAAGTCGATCAAGCGCAGCGGCTTCGGCCCCAATGCCTTCGACGAATGGCGCTACCTCGACGTCGGCCAGCCCGGCCAGGACAACAGCCAGCGTCCGCTCAATCCCGACTTCGTGCTCAACAAGCCGCGCTACCAGGGCGCGCAGATCCTGCTCACGCGTGACAACTTCGGCTGCGGCAGCTCGCGCGAGCACGCACCATGGGCGCTCGAGGACTACGGCTTTCGCGTTCTCATCGGGCCGAGCTTCGCCGACATCTTCTTCAACAACAGCTTCAAGAACGGCCTGCTGCCGATCCAGCTCGACGCGGCCGAGGTCGACGAGCTGTTCCGCCAGTGCGAGGCGAGCGAAGGCTATCGCCTGAAGGTCGATCTCGCCGCGCAGACCATCACCCGCCCGGACGGCAAGTCGATCGCCTTCGACATCGACGCCTTCCGCAAGGAATGCCTGCTCAACGGCTGGGACGACATCGGCCTCACGCTGCGCCACGCCGACAAGATCCGCGCCTTCGAGGACAAGCGCCGCGCCGATCACCCCTACTACTTTGCCTGAGCCGGCCTGGCTCACCGAACCAAGGAAAACGATTCGATGAAGATTTGCGTGCTGCCGGGTGACGGCATCGGTCCCGAGATCATGGCGCAGGCCGTGCGCGTGTTGAATGCGCTCGAACTCAAGTTCGAGATGGAAGAAGCCCTGGTGGGCGGCTGCGCGGTGGATGCCACCGGCAACCCGCTGCCCGAGGCCACCCTCAAGCTCGCGCGCGACGCCGACGCCATCCTGCTCGGCGCCGTTGGTGGCCCGAAGTGGGACAACCACCCGCGCAACCAGCGACCAGAACTTGGCCTGCTCGGCATCCGCAAGGAGCTGGCCCTGTTCGCCAACCTGCGTCCGGCCATCCTGTATCCGGAACTGGCGAACGCCTCGACGCTCAAGCCCGAGATCGTCGCCGGCCTCGACATCCTGATCGTGCGCGAGCTGACCGGCGACATCTATTTCGGTCAGCCGCGCGGCATCGAGATGCGCGAGGTCAACGGCGAAACCCAGCGCGTGGGCTGGAACACCATGATCTACGCCGAGTACGAGATCCGCCGCATCCTGCGCGTGGCCTTCGAGGCCGCGATGAAGCGTGGCAAGCGCCTGTGCTCGGTCGACAAGATGAACGTGCTCGAGACCACCCAGCTCTGGCGTGACATCGCGATCGAGGTCAGCAAGGAGTTCCCCGAGGTCGAGCTGACCCACATGCTGGTCGATAACGCCGCCATGCAGCTCGTGCGTGCGCCCAAGCAGTTCGACGTCATGGTCACCGGCAACATGTTCGGCGACATCCTGTCGGACGAGGCCTCGATGCTCACCGGCTCGATCGGCATGCTGCCCTCGGCCTCGCTCAACGCCGACAACAAGGGCATGTACGAGCCCTCGCACGGCTCCGCCCCGGACATCGCCGGCAAGGATCTCGCCAACCCGCTCGCCACCATCCTGTCGGCGGCGATGATGCTGCGCTATACCTTCAATCAGGAAGCGGCCGCGCAGCGCATCGAGCGTGCGGTCAAGAAGGTGCTTGCCCAGGGCTATCGCACCGGCGACATCTACGAGCCGGGTACCAAGCGCGTCGGCACGCGCGAGATGGGCGACGCGGTGCTTGCAGCGCTGTAAGCTGTTGCATCCGAACGGATTTTTCAAGAAACGTTTTTGTTGAGAGTGATGAACATGAATCGAGTCGGTCTGGTTGGCTGGCGTGGCATGGTCGGTTCCGTGCTGATGCAGCGCATGGTGGAAGAGGGCGACTTCGCCTTCATCGAGCCGGTGTATTTCTCCACCTCGAACGCCGGCGGCAATGCGCCGGCCTTCGGCGGCAAGGAAGCGGCTGCGCCGCTGCAGGATGCAATGAACATCGAGGCGCTCAAGGCCTGCGACGTCGTGATCACCTGCCAGGGTGGCGACTACACCAAGGAAGTCTTCCCCAAGCTGCGCGCCACCGGCTGGAACGGCCACTGGATCGACGCCGCCTCCGCGCTGCGCATGAACGACGACGCGGTGATCATCCTCGACCCGGTCAACCGCGACGTCATCGACGCCGCGCTCGCCAAGGGCGGGCGCAACTGGATCGGTGGCAACTGCACCGTGTCGCTGATGCTGATGGGCCTGGGCGGCCTGTTCAGGCACGGCCTGGTGGAATGGATCTCGGCGATGACCTACCAGGCGGCCTCGGGTGCCGGCGCGCAGAATATGCGCGAGCTCATCAGCCAGATGGGCAGCATCCACGACTCGGTCAAGGACCTGCTCGCCGACCCCGCCTCGGCCATCCTCGAGATCGACCGCAAGGTCGCCGAGACCATGCGCTCCGACAGCTTCCCGAAGAAGAACTTCCGCAACACCCCGCTCGCCGGCAGCCTCATCCCCTGGATCGACGTGCCAGTCGAGCACGGCCAGAGCAAGGAAGAGTGGAAGGGCGGCGCCGAGTGCAACAAGATCCTCGGCAACCCGGCCTTCCGCAGCCCGGGTTCGATCCCGATCGACGGCCTGTGCGTGCGCATCGGCGCGATGCGCTGCCACTCGCAGGCGCTGACCATCAAGCTCAGGAAGGACGTTCCGCTCGACGAGATCAGCGAGATCATCGCCAGCGCCAACCAGTGGGTGAAGGTGGTGCCGAACGATCGCGAGATCACCGAGCGCGAGCTGACCCCGACCGCCGTCACCGGCACGCTGAGCATCCCGGTCGGGCGGCTCCACAAGATGGCGATGGGCCCGGAGTATCTCGGCGCCTTCACCGTCGGCGACCAGCTGCTGTGGGGCGCGGCCGAGCCGCTGCGCCGCATGCTGCGCATCCTGCTCGAGCGTTAAGGTTTTCGCTTGCTGGGACGTTAAAGGGGGCAGTCGCCCCCTTTTTCGTTGGCGAAGCCGGTGCCGATGGCGGTAATCCATCACGCTGCCAGGGCTTGAATCAGGTCCGACTAATGCGGCTGGCGCCGGGAAATGCTAGATTCCTAGGCCAGACAAGGGCTTCTTTTGGCCGTACTGCTCAGTTCCGGGGGAACGCGGTTTGAAAACCAACATGACAAAGTCGCTCAGGGCCTCGCTGCTCGCGCTCTCCATTGCTGCGCTTCCGCTCGCCACGCATGCCGCGGGCCTGGGGCAGATCAATGTATATAGTGGCCTCGGTCAGCCTCTGCGCGCCGAAATTCAGGTCAGCGCGACCCCGCAGGAACTGCAGTCGCTGAGTGCGCGCATCGCATCGGCCGAGGCGTTTCGTCAGGCAAACCTGAGCTACGGCAGTGCTGCCAGCGCCATCCGCGTCAGTGTCGATACCCGGGCTGCCCGCCCCATCATCCGGCTTTCCAGCGACCGCCCGATCAATGACCCCTTCGTCGACCTGCTGGTCGAACTGAACTGGGCGACCGGTCGCCTGGTGCGCGAATACACTTTCCTGCTCGATCCGGTAGACCTGGCTGCGCCGCGCCCGCTCGCGGCCACGATCGATACGCCGGCTGCCGCGCCAGCCCCGCGCCCGGTGGCGAGGGGGGCGGTACCGGTGCGCGCTGCGCCCGCGCCGCGGGCGATCCCGGACGCCTACACCGTGCGTCGCGGCGACACGATGCACCGCATCGCCAGTGCCAATGTGCAGCCGGGAACGACGCTCGATCAGATGCTGGTTGCCCTGCTGCGGGCAAATCCCCAGGCCTTCGATGGCGGCAACATCAACCGTCTGCGCGCGGGTTCGGTGTTGAGCGTTCCCGGTGCAGACACGGTCAGGGCGATCGACTCCGGCGAGGCTCGACGCGAACTGCGCGCCCAGGCGGCCGATTTCGAGGCCTACAGACGTGGGCTCGCCAAGGTGGCGAGCAGCCGGGCGCCGGCCCAGCCTGCCGAGGCGGAACAGGAGAGCGCGGGACGCATCGTGCCGAAGGTCGAAGAGCCGGTGGTATCGTCCGATGCCGGTGATCAGGTGAAGGTGTCGCGCAGCGACAGCGCGGCGGACGCTGGTGCCGAGGGGCGCCTGCAGGCACTCGAGGAAGAACTAACCACGCGTTCGAAGGCGCTCGAGGAGGCCAACGAACGCCTTGCTCAACTGGAACGCAGCATTCGCGACCTGCAGCGACTGATCGAGCTTCAAAGCGGCACGATGGGGCAACTGCAGGCCGGCGCCGAGGCCGCGGTCCCGGCCAGTCCCGCTGCCTCGACGCCGCCTGTGCCAGCCGAGCCGGTGAAGGATGGCGAGACGGTGTCCGCTGTCGCTCCTGCCAAGCCGACTACCCCCGAAAACGCGGCTGAGCCGGCTGCAGCGCTCACACCGTCTCCCCAGCCTGCGCCGGGGGTCGCACCGCGTCCAGCGCCGCCCCCGGTACCCGCCGAAGTGCCTCCGCAGCCGACCTTCATCGACTCCATGCTTGCCGATCCTGCCGTGCTGGCAGGCGGTGGCGGCATCCTTGCGCTGCTTCTCGCCTACGCCGGCCTCAAGGCAAGGCAGCGCAGGAAAGAGGCCGAGATCCAGGCGGCCGACGCCGCGCTCGGTGCCTCGACCATGGGCGGTGACAGCCATGGCGTGTTTGCCGGCACAGGTGGTCAGAGCGTCGATACCGGCGCCACGAGCATCATGCATACCGATTTCAGTCAGTCGGGGCTGTCCTCGATCGACACCGACGAAGGCGTCGATCCGGTGGCTGAGGCTGACGTGTATATGGCCTACGGTCGGGACGTGCAGGCCGAAGAAATCCTGCAAGATGCGCTCAAGGCCGACCCGGCGCGTACGGCCATCTACGTCAAGCTGCTGGAGATCTACGCTCAGCGCCGCAACAGCCGTCAGTTCGAGGCGACGGCCAGCGAGCTGTTTGCGCGCACGGGCGGGCAGGGGCGAGATTGGGACAAGGTGGCCGCACTCGGTCGCAAGCTCGATCCCGATAACCCGCTCTACGTCTCGGCGCAGGATCGGGAAGGCGGGCCCGTTACGCAGCCTGCGGCGGGTGCCCATGCACCGGCTCTAGGTGTTGCTGCCGGGTTGGCTGCGGCGGGTGTTGCGCCCGCGCCTGCAGCGGCCGAGCTCCCGGTCGCGCCGGCTGGCGAACTGCCCGCGGTGGCAGGCAGCGAGGCGGAGGCGGTAAGGCACGAACTTTCTTCGCTGGATTTCACGACGACCGGGTCGATCGAGCCCAGTCATTCGCAGATGCGTGACACCTGGACCCTGCCGGGTGAGCTGAGTCGCCTCGGGAGCGAGGAGCCCCAGGCTGGTGAGCCCGATGCGCTCGTGGAGGCGGCGACATTCGACGAGCCGCTTGGTGACGAGTTGGCGATCGATGCTGGGGTGATCGACTTTGATCTCGATCTCGGTGACGACACGCCAGCGGCCGAGTCGCCGATCGCGTCTCCGTCCGCCCGGGAGCAGACATTCGATCTCGACTTCGCGGCCGATTCGCCCGCTGCCCCCGCCGAGGAGCAGGCTGATGCCGGGGCGGTGTTCGACCTCGATATCGGCGAACCGGACGTTTCGCCCGAGCCTTCGGCCGACATGGGTCAAGGCACTGAGACGCCTGCCGCACCGATGTCCGATGCGGGCTTGGTCAACGGGCTCGAGGATGGCGGGCAGATGGCCACCGGCCTCGATTTCGAACTCCCCGACCTTGAGCTTGACGTCCCGGCCGAGCGCTTCGACCTGAATGCCACGGTGGTCAGTGATGCGGCCAGCCGCCTCGATCAGCCGGATTTCGCTGTGGGCTTCGATCTGGGTGAGCAGTCGCCTGCGGCTGGCGTCGTTCCCGAGCAGCCGTCCAGCTCCGAACAGCCGGTGGTCGATCTCGAGAAGACCAGTTTTGACAGCAGTCTGCTCGATTTCGATTTCGAACTGGATGCACCGTCAACCCCGGATGCGGCCCAGCCTGTCGCTTCGGCTGCCCTCGACCTGACCTCGATCGACTTTGATCTCGAGAACTTCGAGGACAAGGACGTCCCTGAAGTCGACGTCGTGCCGTTTTCGGTGGCCGAAACCCAGTTCGACGGCATTGCGAGTGTCGGGTCTGGCGCACCGGCGGCAGACGCGCCAGCGGGCGAGGACAACGAGGAGGCGGAGACGAAGCTCGAGCTTGCGCGTGCCTACGAAGAGATGGGCGACAAGGAAGGTGCTCTCGAGTTGCTCGAGGAAGTGGTGGGTGAGGGATCGGCGAGACAACAGGCCGCGGCGCGCGATATGATCGCGCGCTTGGGCTGAACGCCCCTGTCGCCAGGCCGCTCCGAGTCTCGGCTCGGGTGCGGCCTTTTCTGTTTACTGGCATGCATTCCGGGTTGATCCTGATTCTCTGGCTGGCCGCCGTGGCGTCTGTGCAGCTGCTCTCGTTGTCTGCGCTCGCCGCGGTGGTGCCGCTTTGTGCCGCGGTGGCCGGGGTGATTGCGCCCGTACGCTTGCTGCGGCTGCTGCGCAGGGTGCGTGTGCTGCTGGTGGCCATCGCGATCCTGTTCGCATGGTTCACGCCCGGCGAGGCGCTCTTTCACGACTGGCCGCGCCTTGGCCCGACACGCGAGGGCCTGGCGCTCGCCGTGCTGCACGCCGCACGGCTGATCGCCGTGGTGTGCGCGGTCGCCGTGCTGCTCGAGCGCCTGTCGCTGCAGCGGCTCGTTGGCGGCCTCCATGCGATCAGCCGCCCGCTGCGCCTGATCGGCGTGTCGCCGGAGCGCCTGGCCTTGCGCCTGCTCCTGGTGCTTCGCTACGTCGAGGCTTCGCCGCAGGGTCATGGCAAACCACGGTGGCGGGACTGGCTGTTGGCCGAAAGCGAAGAGGAGGAAAAGGGTGTGGAGGAGGTCGTGGTGCTGCAGCGGGAACGACTCGGGGTGCTCGATGCGTTGATTGCGCTCGGCCTGTTCGGCGCATTGCTGTGGTGGAGCCTGGCATGAAGCGTATCGTCCTCGGCCTCGAATACGCGGGCGATGCCTTCTGCGGCTGGCAGAGCCAGGCGCATGGTCGCACCGTGCAGGATGTGCTCGAGGCGGCGCTCGCGCAGATCGCTGCTCACCCCGTCCGCCTGCATTGCGCCGGCCGCACCGACACCGGCGTGCACGCCAGCGCCCAGGTCGTGCATTTCGACACCCATGCACAGCGGCCGCAGTCGGCCTGGGTGCGGGGTGTCAATGCCTTGCTGCCGCGGGCGGTGGTGGTGCGCTGGTCGGCCGAGGTCGCCGACGACTTTCATGCCCGCTATCTCGCCTGTGAGCGCCAGTATCGCTACATCCTGCACAACACGCCGACGCGGCCGGCGATGCTGGCCGGGCGGGTAGGGTGGTTCCACCCGCCGCTCGACGTGGCGCGCATGGCGGCAGCGGCCGAATGCCTGGTCGGCACGCACGACTTCTCGTCCTTTCGCGCTGCCGGCTGCCAGTCGAAGACCCCGGTGCGGGTGATGCGCGAGGCGCGCGTCACCCGCCAGGGCGAATACCTGCTGTTCGACTTTCGTGCCAACGGCTTTCTGCATCACATGATCCGAAACCTCGTCGGCGCGCTCGTCTACGTGGGCAAGGGCCACTACCCGGTGGAGTGGATGCGCGAACTGCTCGAGGCCCGCGACCGCGCGCGTGCGGCGCCCACCTTCCCGCCAGACGGGCTTTACCTGTGCGGGGTCGGCTACCCGCCGCGCTGGCCGCTACCCAACGATGGGCGTATCATCGCGCTGCCTCAGCTACCCCTCGTCTGAATGTCCCGTACCCGAATCAAGATCTGCGGCCTGACCCGTCCGCAGGACGTGCGCGCAGCCGTCGAATGCGGTGCCGATGCGATCGGCTTCGTCTTTTACGCGCCCAGTCCGCGTGCGGTTTCGATCGAGGAGGCGGCCGAGCTCGTGGCCTTGCTGCCGCCCTTCGTCACCTCCGTGGGTCTGTTCGTCAATGCCACCCCGGCCGAGATCGAGGCGGTGCTCGCGCGCGTGCCGCTGCAACTTCTGCAGTTCCATGGTGACGAAGCTCAGTCTGATTGCGCCCGCTACGCACGGCCCTGGATCAAGGCGGCACGAATGCGCCCCGGGGTCGATCTGCTAGAATTCTCGACTTTCCACCCGCGCGCCAGCGGCATCCTCGTTGACGCGTTCGTCGAGGGCTACGGCGGTGGCGGCAAGACCTTCGACTGGTCGCTGATCCCCGATGGGTTCGCGCGGCCACTCGTGCTTTCCGGCGGGCTCGATACAGACAACGTGGCCGAGGCCGTGCGCCGTGTCCGCCCGTGGGCGGTCGATGTATCCAGCGGCGTGGAAAGTGCCAAGGGAATCAAGGATGCGGCGAAGATCGCCGCCTTCATAGCCGGAGTTCGACATGCAGATGGCTGACACGCCTTACCAGTTTCCCGATGCGAGCGGGCATTTCGGCCCTTACGGCGGCGTCTTCGTTTCCGAAACGCTGATGCCGGCGCTGGCCGAGTTGCGTGAGGCCTACGCGGCCTGCCAGGCCGATCCGGAGTTCGTCGCCGAGTTCGAGTACGAACTCAAGCACTATGTGGGTCGCCCGAGCCCGGTCTACCACGCCAAGCGCTGGTCGGGCATCCTCGGTGGCGCGCAGATCTACCTCAAGCGTGAGGATCTCAACCACACCGGCGCGCACAAGGTGAACAACTGCATCGGCCAGGCAATGGTGGCACGTCGCATGGGCAAGCAGCGCGTGATCGCCGAGACCGGCGCCGGCCAGCATGGTGTCGCCACGGCCACCGTGGCCGCGCGCTACGGCATGGAGTGCGTGGTGTACATGGGCTCCGAGGACATCAAGCGGCAGGCGGCCAACGTCTACCGCATGAAGCTGCTCGGGGCCACCGTGGTGCCGGTCGAATCCGGCTCGAAGACGCTGAAGGATGCGCTCAACGAAGCCATGCGCGACTGGGTGACCAACGTTGCCGACACCTTCTACATCATCGGTACCGTCGCCGGCCCGCACCCCTATCCGATGATGGTGCGCGACTTCCAGTCGGTGATCGGCAAGGAATGCCTCGAGCAGATGCCCGAGATGACCGGCCGCCAGCCCGACTACGTGCTCGCCTGCGTGGGCGGCGGCTCGAACGCGATGGGCATCTTCCACCCCTACATCGGCGTGCCGGGCGTGAAGCTCGTGGGCGTCGAAGCCGCGGGTGACGGCCTGGACACGGGGCGCCACTCCGCTTCGTTGACCGCTGGCCGCCCCGGCGTGCTGCACGGCAACCGCACCTACCTGCTGCAAGACGAGGACGGCCAGATCATCGAGACGCACTCGGTGTCCGCCGGCCTCGACTACCCGGGTGTTGGTCCGGAGCACGCCTGGCTCAAGGATACTTCGCGCGCCGAATATGTCGGCATCACCGACGCCGAGGCGCTCGAGGCCTTCCACAACCTGTGCCGGCTCGAAGGCATCATCCCCGCGCTCGAGTCCTCGCACGCACTGGCCTATGCGGCCAAGCTGGCGCCGACCCTGCCCAAGGACAAGATCCTGCTGGTCAACCTCTCCGGCCGTGGCGACAAGGACATGCACACCGTCGCCGAACGTTCCGGCATCCAGTTCTGAACCTGCCCCGGGCCGCGTCTGCGGCCCGCAGTGTGATCGAGACATGTCAAGAATCCAGACCGTTTTCCAGCGCCTGCAGGCCGATGGCCGCAAGGCGCTGATCCCCTTCGTGACCGCCGGTTTTCCGACGCCCGAGCTGACGCTGCCGCTGATGAATGCGCTCGTCGATGGCGGCGCCGACATCATCGAGCTCGGCGTGCCGTTCTCCGATCCGATGGCCGACGGTCCCACCATCCAGCGCGCCTCCGAGCGCGCGCTTGCGCAGGGCATGAGTCTGCGCAAGGTGCTCGACGTCGTGCGTGTCTTTCGCGTCACCAATCCCGACACCCCGGTGGTGCTGATGGGCTACGCCAATCCGATCGAGGCCATGGGCCAGGACCGCTTCGTCACCGCCGCGCACGATGCCGGTGTCGACGGCGTGCTGGTCGTGGATTACCCGCCCGAGGAGTGCGACACGTTCGCGGCCACCGCCAAGGCGGGCGGACTCGACCCGATCTTCCTGCTCGCGCCGACCTCGTCCGAGCAGCGCTTTGCCGATGTGGCGCGTGCGGGCCGCGGCTATATCTACTATGTATCGCTGAAGGGTGTGACCGGCAGCGCCAAGCTCGACATCGGCGACGTCGCGCGCCGTATCCCGCAGATCCGTGCCGCGGTCGGCATGCCGGTGGGCGTGGGCTTCGGCATCCGCGATGCCGACAGCGCGCAGCGTATCGGCGCGGTGGCCGACGCGGTGGTGATCGGTAGTCGCATCATCGAGGAAATCGAACACAACCCGGGTGCCGAGGTCGAGCGCGTCACCGCCTTCATGCGCGGCATCCGTGTCGCGCTGGACGCCCTCGCACCGGGCAAAGGAGTCTGACCATGAGCTGGTTGCAAAAGCTGCTGCCGCCCAAGATCAAGCGTGGCGACACGTCGGCGCGCAATAAGTCCATCCCGGAAGGGCTGTGGAGCAAGTGCGAGGGCTGCGAGTCGGTGCTGTACCGCTCCGATCTCGAGGGCAATCTCAGCGTGTGCCCGAAGTGCGGCCACCACCACCGCCTGCGCGCGCGCCGGCGGCTAGACCTGACGCTCGATACCGAAGGCCGGGTCGAGATCGGTGCCGAGGTCACGCCGGTCGATGCGCTCAAGTTCAAGGACTCGCGCAAGTATCCCGAGCGTCTGTCCACGGCCACTGCCGACACCGGCGAGGCCGACGCGATGGTGGTGATGAGTGGGGCGATCAAGAGCATTCCGGTGGTCGTGGCCTGCTTCGAGTTCGAGTTCCTCGGCGGCTCCATGGGCTCGGTCGTGGGCGAGCGCTTCGTGCGCGGTGCGAAGGCGGCCTTCGAGCAGCGCGTGCCCTTCATCTGCGTCACCGCGTCCGGCGGCGCGCGCATGCAGGAGGGCCTGCTGTCGCTGATGCAGATGGCCAAGACCACGGCCGCGGTCACCCGCCTGGCCGAGCGTCGTCTTCCCTTCGTGACCATCCTGACCGATCCCACCATGGGCGGCGTGTCGGCGAGCTTCGCCTTCATGGGCGATCTCGTCATCGCCGAGCCCAATGCGCTGATCGGCTTCGCCGGCCCACGCGTCATCGAGCAGACCGTGCGCGAGAAGCTGCCGGAAGGCTTCCAGCGTGCCGAGTTCCTGCTCGAGAAGGGCGCGATCGACTTGATCGTCGACCGTCGCGAGATGCGTGACCAGCTCGCCACCCTGCTCGCCATGCTCAGCCGCCAGCCCGCGGACGTGGTCGCCGACTGATGGTGGCCGAAGCGGTGACCCCAGGGGGGAGCTCGGGCTTGAGTTCAGCGCTGCCCGACAGCCTGCCGGGCTGGCTCGCGCTGCTCGAGGCGCGCCACGGCCAGCACATCGCGCTCGGGCTCGAGCGGGTGGCCGCAGTCCGTGATCGGATGGCGGTCGCGTGCGACGCGGCGATCATCACGGTGGGCGGCACCAACGGCAAAGGGTCGTGCTGCGCGATGCTCGAGGGCATCCTGCTTGCGGCCGGTTATCGGGTCGGCTGCTACACCTCGCCGCACTTGCTGAGCTATAACGAGCGCGTGCGTGTCGACGGCAAGGACGCGAGCGATGCGCGACTGGTCGAAGGCTTCGCTGCGGTCGAAGCAGCGCGCAGCGATACGCCGCTGACCTACTTCGAGCACGGCACGCTGGCAGCCTGGCATGTGTTCGCTGCCGAGCGGCCGGACGTGATCATCCTCGAGGTCGGTCTCGGCGGCCGCCTCGACGCGGTCAACGTCTTCGACTCCGATTGCACGCTGGTTACCAGCGTGGCGATGGATCACATGGACTACCTCGGCGACACGCGCGAGGCAATCGGCCGCGAGAAGGCGGGGATCTTCCGCAGCGGCTGCCCGGCGATCTGCGGAGATCCTCAGCCGCCGGCGAGCCTGGTGGAGCACGCGGCCGCCGTGGGTGCCGAGCTGTGGATCAGCGGGCGCGACTTCGGTTTCGGCGGCGACCGCCAGCAGTGGGGCTACTGGCGTTACACCCAGCCGCCCGCTCAGGGCAGTCTGGTCAAACGTGGCGGTCTGGCCTATCCGGCCCTGCGCGGCGCCAACCAGTTGCTCAATGCCTCGGCGGTGATCACCGCGCTCGAATGCCTGCGTGCGCGCATCCCGGTGTCGATGCAGCATATCCGCCAGGGGCTGATGCTGGTCGAGGTGCCGGGGCGCTTCCAGGTGCTGCCGGGCCGGCCCAGCGTCGTCCTCGACGTCGCCCACAACCCGCAGGCGGCCGGCGTATTGGCCGACAACCTCGGCAACATGGGCTTTTATCCCGAGACCTGGGCGGTATTCGGGATGCTGAACGACAAGGATGTGGCAGGCGTCGTTGCGCTGATGTCGGATCGCGTGGATCACTGGCTGCTCGCCGATCTGCCCGGGCCGCGCGGCCTGAGCGCCGAGGCCCTTGGTAAGCTCGTGCGCACCGCGACCGACAAAGACGATGTCCGCTGCTTCGGCTCGCCTTCGGCGGCGTTTGCTGCAGCGCAAAAGGAAGTGACCGAGGGTGATAGAATCGTCGTTTTCGGATCGTTCCTGACGGTTGCAGATGTGCTCGCAGCAATCAAGGCGGCAAAGCACTGACGAGGTTTGGCGGTGAGTGACGCAGAAAACCTGGATATCAAGAAGCGGGCGCGGCGCCGGCTCGTCGGTGCAGTGGCGCTGGCGCTGCTCGCGGCCCTGGTATTGCCGATGATCATGGAGCAGGAGCCGCACCCGGCCGTCCAGGACATCCAGATCACGATCCCGGACCGCGACGGCGCAGACGGCCTGCGCCGCACGCCGCCGGCCGGCGACGCGTCGGCACCCGCAGCCGCGGTGCCTGTTCCCGAGGACGAGGCGCTCGCCGCCAGCGACAAGGCCCCGGCGCCCGCACTCGAGCCCGCTGCCAAGCCTGGGCCGGAGGTGGCTGCGCTGCCGCCGCCGCGCGCACCGGTGCCACCCGCAACGTCACCCCGCAGTGAGCCTCCCGCGGCGCGTCCTGCACCCGAACCCCGGCCTGCGGTGCCAAATGCGGAGGAAGAGGCCAGGGTGCGCGCGATCCTCAGCGGCAAGGTGGTACCGCCACGGGGTGAATCCTTTGTGATCCAGGTCGGCGCATTCAGCGATGCCGCCAAGGCCGCGCGCCTTGCCGAAGATCTGAAGGCCAAGGGTTTTTCGGCCTATACCGAGCGTGCCGGCAACGTGACCCGCGTCCGCGTGGGCCCGATCGCCGGTCGTGCCGCCGCCGATTCTGCCGCTTCGCGACTCAAGGCGGCCGGGCATCAGGCCGTTCTCCAGCCGCGCTGACGAATCGACGATGACGGTATTCGATTACGTTTTTCTCGCCGTGCTGGGCCTGTCTGCAGTCATTGGCATGTGGCGGGGCCTGGTCAGCGAAGTGATGGCCGTGCTCGCCTGGGTGGCAGCGCTGTTCGCCGCGTGGCGCTATAACAAAGAGGCGGCACAGGTGTTCTCGGGCCTGATCGACGAGGCTGTCTGGCGGCAGGTGGCAGGCGGGGCACTGGTCGTGTTCGGCGTGCTGATACTCGCTGCGCTGATTCGTTATCTGTTGCGCGAGTTGTTACGCGCGGCCGGACTCGGTGCCACGGACCGTTTTTTTGGCGCACTGTTCGGTATCGCGCGTGGTTTGGTGTTTGCGTTCGTCGTGGTGCTGATCGGCGGGCTCGCCGGCGTCTCGCGCGAACCGTGGTGGACTCAGGCGCTCTTTTCGCCGCCGATGGAATCGGCTGTGATTGCCGCAAAACCGTGGCTGCCCACTGAGGTGGCCGACAAGATTCGATTCAGATAGGCGTTACCTCCATGTGCGGAATTCTCGGCGTCGTTGCAACTTCTCCGGTCAACCAGCTGCTCTACGATGGTCTGCAGGTGCTCCAGCATCGCGGTCAGGACGCGGCGGGCATCGCCACCTCCGAAGCAGCGCACTTCCACATGCACAAGGGCTCGGGGCTCGTGCGCGATGTGTTCCGGACCCGGAACATGCGCGATCTCAAGGGCAACTGGGGCATCGGCCACGTCCGCTATCCGACTGCCGGCTCGGCCTACAACGCCGCCGAGGCCCAGCCTTTCTACGTCAATTCGCCCTTCGGCCTGCTGCTGGCGCACAACGGCAACCTGACGAACTCGGAAGCGCTCAAGCGCGAGATGTTCCTGTCCGACCTGCGCCACATCAACACCAGCAGCGATTCGGAGGTGCTGCTCAACGTGCTCGCACATGAGCTGCAGGCTGCGTGCAACGGCCTCAAGCTCGACGAGGAGGCCATCTTCCGCGCGGTTGCGGGTGTGCATCGGCGCTGCCGCGGGGCCTACGCGGTGGTGGTGATGATCGCCGGTTTTGGCCTGCTCGCCTTCCGCGACCCCTACGGCATTCGGCCGCTTGTCATCGGGCGTAACGACACCGCGGCCGGTACCGAGTGGTTGGTGGCCTCGGAGTCGGTGGCGCTCGACGTGCTCGGCTTTCGCCTGTTGCGCGACGTGGCACCCGGCGAGGCGGTCCTCGTCGACACTGCGGGCAATTTCCACAGCCGCCAGTGCGCGACAAAGACGATTCAGGCGCCGTGCATGTTCGAGTTCGTCTATCTGGCGCGCCCGGACTCCATCATCGATGGTGTGTCCGTGTACGAATCGCGCATGAAGATGGGCGAATTCCTCGCCGATCGCATGCGGCGCACGATGCCGAACGTGCACATCGACGTGGTCATCCCGATTCCGGATTCGAGTCGCCCGTCCGCGATGCAGATGGCGCAGCGCCTCGGTCTGCCCTTCCGCGAAGGCTTCGTCAAGAACCGCTACATCGGCCGCACCTTCATCATGCCGGGGCAGGCGACGCGCAAGAAATCGGTGCGCCAGAAGCTCAACACGATCCACCAGGAGTTCAGGGGCAAGAGCGTGCTGCTGGTCGATGATTCGATCGTGCGCGGCACGACCAGCAAGGAGATCGTCAACATGGCGCGCGAAGCGGGGGCGACCAAGGTCTATCTCGCTTCGGCTGCGCCGCCGGTGCGCTATGCCAACGTTTACGGCATCGACATGCCGACCCGCGCCGAGCTGATCGCCTCCGACCGGACCGACGACGAGATCTGCAAGGAGATTGGCGCCGACGGATTGATCTATCAGGACCTCGACGACCTCAAGGCCTCGGTTCGTGCGCTCAACCCGTCGATCAGCTTCTTCGAGACCTCCTGCTTCGACGGCCAGTACATCACTGGCGACATCACGGTGGAGTACCTCAACGGGGTCGAGAACCAGCGTAGCGAGGCCAAGCCCTCGAAGGGTGACAACGGCGACGATGCGGACGACGGCCAGCTCGACCTCAACCTCGCCTCGAGCGGCGAGCGCTGACGCGCACCTGGTCTCCTTCACCGTAAGAATGCGAATGCCAAAATGAGCCACTCCGATTTTCCCGCCTACCATCCCGACACCCTCGCCGTGCGCGCGGGCATCGAGCGCACGCCGTTCGGCGAGCACGGCGACGCGATGTACCTGACGTCGAGCTTCGTGTTCGACAACGCGGCGCAGGCTGCGGCGCGCTTCTCGGGCGCGGAAGAAGGCTACGTCTACGCGCGCTTCTCCAACCCCACCGTCACCGCGATGCAGACCCGGCTCGCGGCGATGGAAGGGGCCGAGGCGTGTATCGCGACCGCGTCGGGCATGTCGGCGATCCTGTCGCTGGCGATGGCGACGATGCAGGCGGGCGACCACGTGGTGGCGTCCAATGGCTTGTTCGGCGCGACCCAGCAGTTGTTCGGCGGGATCCTGTCGAAGTTCGGCATCAGCACGACCTTTGTCGCCGCAACCGACCTCGACGCGTGGCGCGACGCGATCACGCCGCAGACCCGGCTCTTCTTCACCGAGACCCCATCCAACCCGCTCACCGAGGTGATCGACATCGCCGGCGTGGCCGCGATCGCGCGTGAGGCGGGGGTGTTGTTCGCGGTGGATAACTGCTTCTGCTCACCGGCACTGCAGCGCCCGCTCGATCTCGGCGCCGACGTGGTCGTGCATTCGGCCACCAAGTACCTCGACGGCCAGGGGCGTGTGCTCGGCGGCGCGGTGGCGGGCCGCAAGGTGGTCACCGACGAGGTCTTCAAGTTCCTGCGCACGGCCGGCCCGACGCTGTCGCCGTTCAACGCCTGGGTGATCCTGAAGGGGCTCGAAACCTTGCGCATCCGCATGGAGGCGCAGTCGGCGAGCGCGCTGGAGCTGGCGCGCTGGCTGGAGGCGCAGCCCGGCGTGGCGCGGGTGTATTACCCCGGGCTGGCCTCGCATCCCCAGCACGCGTTGGCCATGCGCCAGCAAAAGAGCGGCGGCGCAATCCTGAGCTTCGACGTCGAGGGCGGACGCGATGCGGCGTGGAAGGTGGTCGACTCGACGCGCCTGATCTCGATCACCGCCAACCTCGGCGACACGAAGAGCACGATCACCCACCCGGCGACGACGACCCACGGCCGAATCAGCGCCGAGGCCCGCGCGACCGCGGGGATCGGCGAGGGCCTGCTGCGGATCGCGGTCGGGCTCGAGGATATCGAGGATCTGAAGGAAGACCTGGCACGGGGCTTGGCGCGCTAGGCGCACGCAGCGCCGCGGCAGGAACTCAATGCCCGGGAGCGTCGGTCCTGGTCGGTGAGTCGGCGCTCGGCGCTTCGCTCGCCGCTTCAACCTCCAGCCCAAGCGCCCGCGCCCGCTTTGCCCAGAGCTGCCTGGCCAGGTGCTGCATGTCGTCGACCTTGTCGCCTTCGTCCACGATCTCGATTCCGAGCAGGGTTTCGACCACGTCTTCCAGCGTGACGACGCCCTTCGTTTCCCCGTATTCACCAATCACGATCGCGATGTGGTGGCGCTTGTCGAGCAGCAGTTCGAGCAGGGTCGACAGCGGCGTGGCTCCTGCGACCGACAGGATCTCCCGGCGCAGGGCAGTCAGTGGCCGGTCGCCGGTGCCTTGAGTCTGCGCAAAAAGCAGATCTTCACGCAGGACGAAGCCGGACACCGCGTCCAGGTTGGCCGCGTAGGTCGGGATACGTGAAAACGGGGTGCTCATCTTGGCTTGCAAGGCATCCGAGATGCTCATGTTTTCGGCCAGGGCCACCATCACCGTGCGCGGCGTCATGATGTCCTGCGCCCGCAGGGAACCGAAGCGGAACAGGTTGCGGATGATGCGCGACTCGCGGTCATTGATGTGTCCCGCTTCCTGGCCGATGTTGGCCATCGCGATGAACTCGTCGCGGCTGAAGACATGCACCGTCTGGCCGCGGGCGATCAGCTTGGTGAGCTTTTCGGACACCAGGATGAGCGGGTACATGCTCTTGACCAGAAGATTCACATACAGCGCCGTGATCCCGGTCAGGCTGCGCCAATACACGGCGCCCAGGGTCTTGGGCAGGATCTCGGACAGGAACAGGATCAGCAGCGTCATCACCGCCGAAAAAAGGCCGAACCACGCGCTGCCGAAAACCGTCGTCGCCTTGGCGCCGGCGCCGATCGCACCCACGGTGTGGGCAATGGTGTTCAGCGTGAGGATGGCGGCCAGCGAGCGGTCGATGTTCTCGCCCTTGAGCCGCTTCAGTGCGGCTGCGCGCTTGGGATCGGTGGTTTCGAGTCCGCCGATGAAGGTCGGCGTGATGCTGAGCAGGACCGCCTCGGCCACCGAACACATGAAGGAGAACAGCAGCGCGAGCAGCACGTAGGTGACGAGCAGGATGACGTCGCTGCTTGAGGGATCAGCAATCAGCTCGGTGTCGGCCGCGGCCATGAGCGCCGGACTGAAAATCAGCAGGCCGGCAGCGGAAAGAAAACGGGTAAAAAGGTAAGGTCGAGACTCTGGGTCGTTCATGAAAGGCACGCGCGAACAGCGGCGCTGAAGATGCGGAGGCGCGAGATTAACAGAAAACGAGGACAGACTTTGCGGACGGCTGTGCTGCCCTGAACCAGCCGGGCGTGGCGCACTGGAACACGAGCGCCCCCGGCTGCACGCCGTCGCTACAGCAATCGAATCGCGCCTACGTCCGATCGCGATGACGGCGCAGACCACGCTGTGCAGCATGGCCCCGCTTGCGCTGATGTTGCTGGGAGGGATCGAACGAAACCGAGGGCGCCCATCACGGCTTGGCTTCCGATGCTCGAAGGCAAAGCCTTGCCGTTGACAAGCCCTGCTCAATATTCGAGCACGCGCGGCAGTTCCTTGGCCTGCGCAATCCACTTCGTCACATCCGCCTCGGGCGGCACGCGCCGGGTCAGTTTCTTCTCGGCGTTGACCTCGGCGAGCGTCGCCGCCAGGTTGGCCGGTGCGCGGCGGGCGAGGGCGGGGACGGTGTCGACGCCGGCGGCTTCGAGCAACTGGGCATATTCCGAGCCGACGCCGCCGATGCGGTAGAGGTCGGCCATGTTCGCGAACTTCAGCACCTGAGCGGCAGAAACGCCGGTGGACTCGGCCAGCTTGGCGCGCGCCGATGGCGTGGTGCTGGCGGCGAGCAGTGCGTCGGTGTCCTTCACGCCGGCGTCGCGGAATTTCTTGCCCATGACTTCACCGATGCCTTCGATGTCTTCGATCTTGTGGTTCGCCATCGTGCTACCTCCAGGGTCTGTTCCGGAATGGGGAAACGCGGCGACGCGCCGTTCTAGCAGGCATCTCGCATCGATTCCACGTATGAGGATGATAACCCGTGCTGGAAGGGGGGGGGCGTGAGATCCTCGCCCTGCCAGTCACGAAGGGACGTCAGCCACCGCTCAGCGCCTGCACGATGACGAGGGTGTCTCCGGCACGCAAGGGATGCGCGACCTCGAAGATCTGGCCCGCCGTGGCGAAGAAGCGGATGTGTCGCCGAAGACGGCCCTGCTCGTCGACCACGCGGAAGCGGATGCCCGGATAGCGGCGATCGAGGTCGGCCAGCACGGCCGCCAGCGTTTCACCCTCTGCCTCGACTTCGCGCGCGCCGGTGTAGGACAGCAGCGGGGTCGGGATCAGCACCTTCATGTCGATCACGCCGCCGGGACGCCGACCTCCACCGCGAAGATCTCGGGCAGGTGGCGTGCGATGCAGCGCCACGAAGCGCCCTCGTCGGCGCTCATCCAGAGCTCACCGCTGGTGGTGCCGAAGTAAAGCCCGAGCGGATCGCACGCATCGGCAGTCATCGCCTGGCGCTTGACCGTCCACCACGCCTGCTCGGCAGGCAGGCCGCCGTCGAGGCGCTGCCAGCTCGCGCCGGCGTCGCGCGTGCCATAAACCGCGGGGCGACCGCCGGGACTGGTGCGTGGCCACACGTCGCTGCCATCCATCGGGAAGATCCACGCACGGTCGGCGTCGCGCGGATGGACCACGAGCGGAAAGCCGATGTCGCCCACCTCGTCCTGGATGTTGCGGCCGATCCGCAGCCAGGTGTCGCCGGGGCGGTCAATGCGATACACGCCGCAGTGGTTCTGCTGGTAGAGGCGGTCAGGCGCGCTCGGGCAGAGGCGCACGCAATGCGGATCGTGGAAGGTGGGATCGGCCACGTCGAAGCCCGCGACCACCTTGAGGCCCTTGAGGATGGGCGTAAAGCTTTTGCCGCCGTCTCGCGATTCATGCACGCCGCCGCCCGACATCGCGAGGTACAGGTGTTGCGCATCGCGCGGGTCGATGTTGATCGAATGCAGCTTGGGACCGTCGGGCGTGCCGTCCTGAATGCTGCCCATCCACTTGCGGTAGCCCGGATCGTCGTTGATGCAGGAGAACGGCGACCAGTGCAGGCCGCCGTCGGTGGAGCGGAACAGCCCCTGCGGCGAGGTGCCGGCCAGCCAGCAATCGGGCTCGGTGGCGTGGCCCGGGGTGAGCCAGAAGCTGTGGTCGACGGCGCGGCCTTCTTCACCCGCCGGTGCGGGCGCGAAGGCTGGCGGCTGCGGGGCCTCGGCCCACGTGGTGCCGAGATCGGTCGAGCGGAACAGGGTGGGGCCGAGATGCCCCGTCTTTGCCGCCGCCAGCAGGGTGCGTCCGTCGCGCGGATCGAGCACCAGATGGTTGACGATTTGGCCCAGCAGGTGCGGGCCGTTCACCCGCCAGTGCTGGCGGCTGGTGTCGCTGTGAAACAGCCACGCGCCCTTGCGCGTCGCCACCAGCGCTACGATGGCACCTGCAGCCTCGGTGCCCGAGGCGGCGTTGTCGGGGGTCGTCATGTGCGCTCTCCGTGCGGTGGCTGGCGCCTCCCGACGGGCCGGCGCGCAGCCGTGGCCGCCTTGTCGGGAAATCCGGCGGCGGCTTTTCCTGTTCTATAGACCAGAAACGCAGGATGTGCCGCGCACGGACGGGGCGCTCGCCCGCCTGCGGGGCGAAATCAGGCCGCGGTCGGCGAGCCTGCGGTCGTCAAGCGCGCGCCGTCGAAGGCGAGCCAGCGCGCCGTGCCGTGCCAGTCGGCAAGGACATGGCGCACGCAGTCGCGGCCGTCGAGCTGCAGGTGGTGACAGTCGGGTCGATGCGTGTGGCCGTGCACCAGCGTCGGATAGCCGTGTTCGCGCAACAGCGCGGCGACGGCGTCGGCGTTGACGTCCATGATCTCCATCGCCTTTTCGGCCTTGGCCGCTTCGCTCTTCTGGCGCAGGCTGGCGATGAAGGCCTTGCGTGCGGCCAGCGGCTGGGCCAGAAAGCCCGCCTGCCAGGCCGGGTCGCGAACCTGGCGGCGGTAGGCCTGGTAGGCGACGTCGTCGGTGCACAGGGCGTCACCGTGCGCGAGCAGGAGCACCGGCGCATCGGCGCTGTCACCGAAGCGCACGCGCGCCGGATCGTCGAGCAGCGTTGCGCCGATGGCGTCGGCGAAGGCAGGGCCGGCGAGCAGGTCGCGGTTGCCGGTCATGAAGAAGACCGCGGTGCCGGCATCTGCCAGCGCGCGGATGGCGGCGGCGATGCGGGCGTTGAAGGGCGTGGCGAGGTCGTCGTCGCCGGCCCAGTATTCGAACAGGTCGCCGAGGATGAAGAGGCTCGCCGCCGAGCGCGCCGGGCCGTTGAGGAAGGCGAGGAAGGCGTCGGCGTTGGCCGGCTCGTCGTCGGTCAGGTGCAGGTCGGAAATGAACAACGCCGGAAGCCCCGCGCGCGCGGCTTCCGGCATGTCGGCAGCAGGCCCGCCCGGCGTGACCGGGGCGGACGAGTCTGGCGAAGCGGTGCGATCAGGCACGATCAGACGACTTCGGCGCGCTCGATGATCACGTCTTCCTTCGGCACGTCCTGATGGAAGCCGCTGGAGCCGGTCTTGACCTTGCGGATCGCATCGACCACGTCCATGCCGTCGCTGACCTTGCCGAACACGCAATAGCCCCAGCCCTGCAGGTCGGCGGACTTGAAATTGAGGAAGTCGTTGTCGGCGATGTTGATGAAGAACTGCGCGGTGGCCGAGTGCGGGGCCTGGGTGCGCGCCATGGCGATGGTGCCGCGCTCGTTCTTGAGGCCGTTGTCGGCTTCGTTCTTGATCTGCTCGCCGGTCGGCTTCTGGTTCATGCCGGGCTCGAAGCCGCCGCCCTGGATCATGAAGCCGTCGATGACGCGGTGGAAGACGGTGTTGTTGTAATGGCCGGCCTCGACGTAGGCGAGGAAGTTGGCGACGGTGACCGGGGCCTTCTCGGCGTCGAGTTCGAGGGTGATGACGCCGTGGTTGGTGTGCAGTTTGACTGCCATTTGGGGTTCTCCTGGATGAATCGGATGCGGCCAGCAGTGCGACTGCCGGCCCGGAAATGGGGCTGGGTGGGCCTTACTTGGGCGCCTTCTTGGCCGGCTGGGCGGACTCGATCACGCGCGCGCTTTCCACGACCACCGGCTCGACCGGCACGTTCTGGTGGAAGCCGCGGTTGGCGGTGGGTACCTTGCCGATCTTCTTGACCACGTCCATGCCCTTGACCACCTTGCCGAACACCGCGTAGCCCCAGCCGTCGCGCGAGGGATAGTCGAGGAAGGTGTTGGGCGCGAGGTTGATGAAGAACTGTGCGGAGGCCGAATGTGGATCGGCAGTGCGGGCCATGGCGAGCGTGCCGGGTTCGTTCTTGAGACCGTTCTTGGCCTCGTTCTCGATCGGGGCGCGCGTGCTCTTCTGGTTCATCTCGGCGTCGAAGCCGCCGCCCTGGACCATGAAGCCGTCGATGACGCGGTGGAAGACGGTGCCGTCGTAATGCCCGTCCTTCGCGTACTGGACGAAGTTTTCGGCGGACTTGGGCGCCTTGTCGGCGAAGACTTCGACCACGATCTCGCCTTGGTTGGTCTTCAGTTCGACCATCGGATTGGCAGCCAGCGCGCTCAGCGCAGTGGTCGCCAGCGCCGCAAAGGCGATCAGATGCTTTCTCATGGAATCTCCGGTGCTAGGCCGTACGGCCTCGGCTGAAGGGGAAGTGCCTGGGTTGCAATGCTCGGTTGAGCTTGCACGCTTTGCGGCCCCGGTCCGCAGGCAGGACGGACGAAATGGCGGGCATGCCGACCGTGCTATATTTGCGGCCTGCCGTCGCGGGCCTTCAGGCCGCCGAGCGACTCAAGATTCTAGCAACAAGCCCCACCCCTCACAATCGCGCTGCCGGCGTGGTTTCTTCTCCCGTTTTCCGCCATCCGATGCTCACCATCTACAACACCCTGTCGCGCACCAAGGAAGCCTTCACCCCGATCGAACCCGGCAAGGTCCGCATGTACGTCTGCGGCATGACGGTGTACGACTTCTGCCATCTCGGCCATGCGCGCGTGATGGTGGTGTTCGACATGGTCGCACGCTGGCTGCGCGCGAGCGGGCTGGACGTGACCTACGTGCGCAACATCACCGACATCGACGACAAGATCATCCGCCGCGCGCAGGACAACGGCGAGACCATCCGCCAGCTCACCGACCGCTTCATCGCAGCGATGCACGAGGACGCCGACGCGCTCGGCGTGCTGCGCCCCGACCACGAGCCGCGCGCCACCGACTACGTGGCGCAGATGCAGTCGCTGATCTCGCGCCTCGAGCAAAAGGGGCTGGCCTACGTCGCCGCCAACCGCGACGTGTGCTACGCGGTGCGAAAGTTCGACGGCTACGGCAAGCTGTCGGGCAAGTCGCTCGACGAGTTGCGTGCCGGCGAGCGCGTCGATGTGGCGCAGGACAAGAACGATCCGCTCGACTTCGTGTTGTGGAAGCACGCCAAGCTCGAGGAGCCCGACGAGGTGAAGTGGGCTTCGCCGTGGGGCGAGGGCCGGCCGGGCTGGCATATCGAGTGCTCGGCGATGAGCTCGGACCTGCTCGGCGAGCACTTCGACATCCACGGCGGCGGCATGGACCTGCAGTTCCCGCACCACGAGAACGAGATCGCCCAGTCCGAGGGCGCGCACGGCCAGGCCTTCGTCAATTACTGGATGCACAACGGCTTCGTGCGCGTCGACGACGAGAAGATGTCGAAGTCGCTCGGCAACTTCTTCACCATCCGCGAGGTGCTGCAGAAGTACGATCCCGAGGTGGTGCGCTTTTTCATCCTGCGTGCGCAGTACCGCAGCGCGCTGAACTACTCCGACGCGCATCTCGAGGACGCCCGCAACGCGCTCACCCGACTGTACACCGCGTTGAAGAACGTGCCGGTGCAGGGCGAGGCGGCGGTGGACTGGAGCGAGGCCCATGCGCAGCGCTTGCGCGCAGCGATGGACGACGATTTCAACACCGCCGAGGCGGTGGCGGTGCTGTTCGAACTGGCCAACGAGGTCAACCGCAACGCCTCGCCGGCGCTCGCCGCGCAGTTGAAGGCGCTCGGTGGTGTGCTCGGCCTGCTTGGCCGCGAGCCTCAGGTCTTCCTGCAGGCCGGCGCGCCGGATGGGGGCGGGCTCGATGCGGCGGCGATCGAAGCGAAGATCGCCGAACGTGCCGCAGCCAAGAAGGCGAAGAATTTCGCCGACGCCGACCGCATCCGCAGTGAACTGCTCGAGGCCGGCGTGATCCTCGAGGACGGCGCGGGCGGCACCACCTGGCGCCGCGCCTGAGAGCTGCGTGATCGTCGGCCAGGCCGGGTCGATGCCCCGCGCACGCGTGGCGCCACCCAAACGCCGGACGCTTCAAACAGGAACGCCCGCCCCCGCATTGCGCAGGGCGGGCGTTTTGACGTGACGGGCAGGCGAGATCAGTTGCCGAAGCTCAGTTGCCAAAAAAGTCGCGCACCTTGTCCATCCAGCCCTTCGCCTTCGGGTTGTGACGATCGGCGTTGCCGCTGGCGCTTTCTTCGAACTCGCGCAGCAGCTCCTTCTGGCGCTCGGTGAGGCTCACCGGCGTTTCCACCACCACGTGGCACATCAGATCGCCGTGCACATGGCTGCGGACGTTCTTGATGCCCTTGCCGCGCAGGCGGAACACCTTGCCGCTTTGCGTTTCGGCGGGGATCTTGAGGCGGGCCATGCCCTCTAGCGTCGGGATCTCGATCTCGCCGCCGAGCGCCGCGGTGGTGATGCTGATCGGCATCTCGCAGTGCAGGTCGTCGTGGTCGCGCTCGAACACCGAGTGCTTGCGGATGTGGATCTCGACGTAGAGGTCGCCCGGCGGGCCGCCATTGACGCCCGGTTCGCCGTGGCCGGCGTGGCGCAGGCGCATGCCCTCGTCGATGCCGGCGGGGATCTTCACCTCGAGCGTCTTCTGCTTCTTCACCCGGCCGGCGCCGCCGCAGTCGCGGCAGGGGTCTGGGATGATCTTGCCGCTGCCGTGGCACTTCGGGCAGGTCTGCTGGATCGAGAAGAAGCCCTGCTGCACGCGCACCTGGCCGTGGCCGTTGCAGGTCGGGCAGGGCTTGGGCTGGGTGCCGGGCTTGGCGCCGCTGCCGTGGCAGGTGCCGCATTCCTCGACCGTGGGGATGCGGATGGTCTTCTCGGCCCCGCGCGCGGCTTCTTCCAGCGTGATCTCGAGGTTGTAGCGCAGGTCGGCGCCGCGATAGACGTTGGAGCGCCCGCCGCGACCGCCGCCGGCGCCCCCAAACAGGTCGCCGAAGATGTCGCCGAAGGCGTCGGCAAAGCCGCCCTCGAAGCCCTGCGCGCCGGGGCCAGCCCCCATCGACGGGTCGACGCCCGCATGGCCGTAGCGGTCGTAGGCGGCCTTCTTCTGCGGGTCGGAGAGCATCTCGTAGGCCTCCTTGGCCTCCTTGAATTTCTCTTCCGCGTCCTTGCTGTCCGGATTGCGGTCCGGGTGGTGCTTCATGGCCAGCTTGCGGTAGGCCTTCTTGATCTCGTCGTCGCTGGCGTCGCGATTGACGCCGAGGACTTCGTAGTAATCCCTTTTGGACATGGTGCTTCGCTCAGTCTGGTATCAAGCAAAGGCCGAGCCGGCGCCGGAGCAGGGCTCCGGCGGGGCTCGGCCGCGAAGGATTCGCCAGAGTGACGATTACTTCTTGTCCTTCACTTCGGTGAATTCGGCATCCACCACGTCGGCGTCCTCGGCCTTGCCGCCGGACGACTGGCCGCCTGCACCCGCGCCCGGCTGCGCACCGCCTTCGGCCTGGGCCTGGGCATACATCTGCTCACCGAGCTTCTGCGCTGCCGTCGCCAGAGCCTGGCTCTTGGCTTCGATGCTGTCCTTGTCGCCGCTCTTGATGGCCTCTTCGGCCTCCTTCATCGCGGCCTCGATCCTGGCCTTCTCGTCCTCGGACAGCTTGTCGCCATACTCGGTCAGCGCCTTGCGGGTCGAGTGAATCAGCGCGTCGCACTGGTTGCGGGCGTCGACCAGCTCGTGCGCCTTCTTGTCTTCGTCGGCATGCGCCTCGGCGTCACGCACCATGCGCTCGACTTCCGCGTCCGACAGGCCCGAGTTGGCCTGGATCTTGATCTTGTTCTCCTTGCCGGTGGCCTTGTCCTTGGCCGACACGTGCAGGATGCCGTTGGCGTCGATGTCGAAGGTGACCTCGATCTGCGGCATGCCGCGCGGCGCCGGCGGGATGTCGGAGAGGTTGAACTGGCCCAGGCTCTTGTTGCCCGAGGCCATCTCGCGCTCGCCCTGCAGCACGTGGATGGTCACGGCCGACTGGTTGTCGTCAGCGGTCGAGAACACCTGCGAGGCCTTGGTCGGGATCGTGGTGTTCTTCTGGATCAGCTTGGTCATCACGCCGCCCAGGGTCTCGATGCCCAGCGACAGCGGGGTCACGTCGAGCAGCAGCACGTCCTTGACCTCGCCCTGCAGCACGCCGCCCTGGATGGAGGCGCCGACGGCGACGGCCTCATCCGGGTTCACGTCACGGCGCGGTTCCTTGCCGAAGAACTCCTTCACCTTGTCGATGACCTTGGGCATGCGGGTCTGGCCGCCGACCAGGATCACGTCGTCGATGTCCGAGACCTTGAGGCCCGCGTCCTTCAGCGCGATGCGGCAGGGCTCGATCGAACGCTCGATCAGGTCCTCGACCAGCGCTTCGAACTTCGCGCGGGTGATCTTGATCGCCAGGTGCTTCGGACCCGATGCGTCGGCAGTGATGTAGGGCAGGTTGATCTCGGTCTGCTGACCGGAGGACAGCTCGATCTTGGCCTTCTCGGCCGCTTCCTTCAGGCGCTGCAGCGCGAGCACGTCGTTCTTGAGATCGACGCCCTGTTCCTTTTTGAACTCGGTGACGATGTAGTCGATGATGCGCTGGTCGAAGTCCTCGCCGCCGAGGAAGGTGTCGCCGTTGGTCGCCAGCACTTCGAACTGGTGCTCGCCGTCGAGGTCGGCGATCTCGATGATGGAGATGTCGAAGGTGCCGCCGCCGAGGTCATACACCGCGATCTTGGAGTCGCCCGGCTTCTTGTCCATGCCGAAGGCGAGCGCGGCCGCGGTCGGTTCGTTGATGATGCGCTTGACCTCGAGGCCGGCGATGCGGCCGGCGTCCTTGGTGGCCTGGCGCTGGCTGTCGTTGAAGTAGGCCGGGACAGTGATGACGGCCTCGGTCACTTCCTCGCCGAGGTAGTCTTCGGCGGTCTTCTTCATCTTGCGCAGGATTTCGGCAGACACCTGCGGCGGCGCGATCTTCTTGCCGCGCACTTCCACCCAGGCGTCACCGTTGTCGGCCTTGGCGATGGTGAAGGGCATCATGGCGATGTCCTTCTGTACTTCCTTCTCTTCGAAGCGACGGCCGATCAGGCGCTTGATCGCGAACAGGGTGTTCTTGGCGTTGGTGACCGCCTGGCGCTTGGCCGGCGCGCCGACCAGGATCTCGCCGTCTTCGGCGTAGGCGACCACCGAGGGGGTGGTGCGCGCGCCTTCGGAGTTTTCGATGACCTTCGGCTTGCCGCCTTCCATCACGGAGACGCAGCTGTTGGTGGTGCCGAGGTCGATACCGATGATCTTGCCCATGTGTAGGATTCCTTCAAGAAACTGGATTCGGGAGGCACGCACGCTGCGCGCCGGTCTGAGTCGAATATGGGGTGTGGCGGACGGGTTTCAAGCCGCTGCAAACGCCGAGGTCGATTTTTCGCCCCGGGTCGTGAGCGCTCAGCCTTTTGCCTTGGCGACCATCACCATGGCCGGGCGGATCACACGCTCGTTGAGCAGATAGCCCTTTTGCAGCACGGTGACCACGGTGTTGGGTTCGGCGTCGGCCTCGACCACGCTGATCGCCTGGTGCTTGTTGGGGTCGAACTTCTGGCCGAGCGGGTTTTCCTCGGCCAGCTTCGCGCCCTCGAAGGCGGAGACGAGCTGGCGCAGGGTCAGCTCCACGCCTTCGCGGATCTTGTCGACGGTCTGGTTCTCGACCGCGAGAGCGGCCTCCAGGCTGTCCTTGACCGGCAGCATCGCGGTGGCGAACTTCTCGGCGGCGAATTTGGAGGCCTTCGCGATGTCCTCCTGCGCGCGGCGGCGCATGTTCTCGGTTTCGGCTTTCGCGCGCAGCCAGGCGTCGTGGTGCTCGGCGGCCTTGAGCTCGGCCTGGCGCAGGGCGTCCTCGAGGCTGGGCATGCGGTCGATGCCGTTTTCCGGCGCGTTGTCTGCCGCCGCGGCTGCGGCGGCTGCGTCCATGCCCGGGGCTAGGCCGAGCTCTGCCGCATGCTGTGCGCTCGCTGGCTGGGCTTCGGTGGCGTCCTGTCCGGGTGCGTTCTGGCTGGCCTGATTCGGGTCCTGCATGTCCGTATTACTCCCTGTTGATCCGAAACAGTCGGCTAGCTGGGGGCGGGCCGGGGGAATTCAAGAGGGCGTGGCAAAAAATGTGAGGCAGGAATTCTGCGTCCGTCGGGGCATCCTCCGTCGAGGCTGCGGGTGTGCGGGCGTCGCCGGTAGAGCGGGGGCAGGACACGGTGTCGCGTGGTAGCATTGCGTGTTTTGGTTTTCGCGGCTCGCCCGCCTTCAAGCATGACCCAGTTCGCCAAGGAAACCCTGCCGATCAGCCTCGAAGAGGAGATGCGGCACTCCTACCTCGATTACGCGATGAGCGTGATCGTGGGCCGCGCACTCCCCGATGCGCGCGACGGCCTTAAGCCGGTGCACCGGCGCGTGCTGTTCGCAATGCACGAGCTGTCCAACGACTGGAACCGTGCCTACAAGAAGTCGGCGCGTATCGTCGGTGACGTCATCGGTAAGTACCACCCGCACGGCGACACCGCGGTGTACGACACCATCGTGCGCATGGCGCAGAACTTTTCGCTGCGCTACATGCTGGTCGATGGCCAGGGCAACTTCGGCTCGGTCGACGGCGACAACGCCGCGGCGATGCGTTACACCGAAATCCGCATGGCGCGCATCGGCCACGAACTGCTGGCCGACATCGACAAGGAAACGGTCGATTTCGGCCCGAACTACGACGGCTCCGAGAAAGAGCCGCTGGTCATGCCGGCGCGCATCCCGAACCTGCTGATCAACGGTTCGAGCGGCATCGCGGTCGGCATGGCGACCAACATCCCGCCGCACAACCTCGGCGAAGTCATCGACGCCTGCCTGAAGCTGCTCGAAGACCCCGAGACCGACATCGAGGCGCTGATCGACATCGTGCAGGCGCCGGACTTTCCGACCGCCGGCCTGATCTACGGCCTGCATGGCGTGCGCGAGGGTTACCGCACCGGCCGTGGGCGGGTGATCATGCGTGCGCGCACCCACTTCGAGCCGATCGGCAAGACCGACCGCCAGGCGATCGTCGTCGACGAGCTGCCCTACCAGGTGAACAAGCGCACCCTGCAGGAGCGCATGGCCGAGCTGGTCAACGAGAAGAAGATCGAGGGCATCAGCGAGATCCGCGATGAGTCCGACAAGTCCGGCATGCGCCTGGTCGTCGAACTCAAACGCGGCGAGATGCCCGAGGTAGTGCTCAACAAGCTGTTCAAGCACACCCAGTTGCAGGACAGCTTCGGCATGAACATGGTGGCGCTGGTCGACGGCAAGCCGCGCCTGCTCAACCTGAAGCAGATGCTCGTGTGCTTCCTCGAGCACCGGCGCGAGGTCGTCACCCGCCGTACCATCTTTGAACTGCGCAAGGCGCGCGATCGCGGTCACATCCTCGAAGGTCTGGCGGTGGCGCTGTCCAACGTCGACGAGATCATCGCCCTGATCAAGGCCGCGCCCACGCCGGCCGACGCCAAGCGCGAGCTGATGGCGCGCGAGTGGCGCTCGGCGCTGGTCGAAGAGATGCTGACCCGCGCACTGGCCGACAGCTACCGGCCGGAAGGGCTGGATCCGCAGTTCGGCCTGCAGGCGCAAGGTTACCGGCTGTCCGAGACCCAGGCTCAGGCCATTCTGGAACTGCGCCTGCAGCGCCTGACCGGGCTCGAGCAGGACAAGATCGTCGGCGAGTACCGCGAGGTCATGGACGTCATCACCGACCTGCTCGACATCCTCGCCCGCCCCGAGCGCATCACCGCGATCATCGTCGACGAGCTCGGCGCGGTGCGTAACCAGTTCGGCGACCCGCGTCGCTCCGAGCTGGTGATGAACACCGCCGAGATCAACATCGAGGACCTGATCACGCCGGAAGACATGGTCGTGACCCTGTCGCACACCGGCTACTTCAAGCGCCAGCCGCTCGCCGACTACCGTGCCCAGCGCCGTGGCGGCCGGGGCAAGCAGGCGACCTCGATGAAGGACGAGGACTTCATCGACCGCCTATTCGTGGCCAACACCCACGACACCGTGCTGTGCTTCTCGAGTCGCGGGCGCTGCTACTGGCTCAAGGTGTACGAGGTGCCCGAAGGCACGCGCAACTCGCGCGGCAAGCCGATCGTGAACCTCTTCCCGCTCATCGAGGGCGAGAAGATCACCGCGGTGCTCCCGATCAAGGAGTTCGACGAAGAGCACTTCGTGTTCATGGCGACCTCGGAAGGTACGGTCAAGAAGACCGCGCTGTCGGCGTTCTCCAATCCGCGCAAGGCCGGCATCATCGCGGTCAATCTCGACGACGGCGACCACCTCATCGGCGTGGCCATCACCGATGGTCAGTCCGACGTGATGCTGTTCTCGGATGCCGGCAAGGCGGTGCGCTTCGCCGAGACCGACGTGCGCCCGATGGGCCGCGAGGCGCGCGGCGTGCGCGGCATGATGCTCGAAGACGGCCAGGCGGTGATCGCGATGCTGGTCGCCAAGGGTGAGGAGCAGTCGGTGCTGACTGCCACCGAGAATGGCTACGGCAAGCGCACCCCGGTCGCGGAATACACCCGTCATGGCCGTGGCACCAAGGGCATGATCGCAATCCAGACCTCGGACCGTAACGGCAAGCTGGTCGCGGCGGTGCTGGTCGAACCCACCGACGAGATCATGCTGATCTCGACCGGCGGCGTGCTGATCCGCACCAGCGTCGAGAGCATCCGCGAGATGGGTCGCTCGACCCAGGGCGTGACCCTGATCAATCTCGATGACGGCACTTTCCTCGCCAGCGTCGAGAAAGTGGCCGATTCCGGCGCCGACGACAGTATCCGACTCGAGGCAGAAGGCGAGGGCGTGGAGGAGGGTCCGAGCGCCGCGGCGGACGCCGAAGGCGAGGCCCCGGCCGCCGGCGAGGAAGGAGACGCCTGATGAGTCGCGTATGGAACTTCGGCGCCGGCCCCGCGGCGCTGCCCGAGGAAGTGCTGCGCCAGGCCGCCGACGAGATGCTCGACTGGCACGGTTCGGGCATGGGCGTGATGGAGATGAGCCATCGCGGCAAGGAGTTCACCGCCATCGCCACGCAGGCCGAGGCCGATCTGCGCGCGCTGCTTGCGGTGCCGGCCAACTATCGCATCCTGTTCATGCAGGGCGGGGCGATCGCCGAAAACGCGATCATTCCGATGAACCTGATGGGCGACAGGCGCGTGGCCGACTACGTGATCACCGGTTCGTGGTCGCAGAAGTCGCAGAAAGAAGCGCGCAAGTATGCCGAGGTGAACATCGCGGCGTCCTCCGAAGCCAGCGGCTTCACGACCGTGCCCGGCATGGATGAGTGGCGGATCTCGCCCGATCCGGCCTATGTGTTCACCTGCACCAACGAGACCATCGGCGGGCTTGAGTACCCCTTCGAGCCCGATCTGGCAAAGCTCGGCCGCGGTGAGGTGCCGGTGGTGGCCGACATGTCCTCGCACATCCTGTCGCGCGCGATCGATGTGTCGAAGTACGGCCTGATCTTCGGCGGCGCGCAGAAGAACATCGGCCCGGCAGGCCTGACCATCGTCATCGTGCGCGACGACCTGCTCGGGCGCGCGATGCCGCACTGCCCGACGGCCTTCGACTTCAAGACCGTGGCCGACAACGGCTCGATGTACAACACACCGCCGACCTATTCGATCTACATCGCCGGCCTGGTCTTCCAGTGGTTGAAGCGCCTGGGGGGTGTCGCCGCGATCGAGGCGCAGAACGTGGCCAAGGCGAAGCTGCTGTATGACTTCCTCGACGGCAGCGATTTCTACGAAAATCGCGTCGACCGCGCCTGTCGCTCGCGCATGAACGTGCCCTTCTTCCTCAAGGACGAGGCGCTCAACGAGACCTTCCTCGCCGAGTCGAAGGATGCCGGGCTGGTGCAGTTGAAGGGCCACAAGTCGGTCGGCGGCATGCGCGCGTCGATCTACAACGCGATGCCGCTCGAGGGTGTCGCCGCGCTTGTCGACTTCATGCGCGACTTCGCCGCGCGCCGCGGCTGAGGCTGCGCAGGGCAGGCAGCACGGAAAGACGGGACAACATCAAGACGCAAGCCGGAGGGGCCACGGGCCGAGCATGAGCGACGAACTGCTGAAACTGCGCAACGAGATCGACCGTATCGACGAAGAAATTCTCGCCCGCCTTGCCGAGCGGGCGCGCTGCGCGCAGCGCGTGGGCGAGATCAAGCGCGGGGTCATGTACTACCGCCCGGAACGCGAGGCGCAGGTGCTGCGCCGACTGGCCGAACTCAACCCCGGCCCGCTGTCGGCGGACGCGGTGAAGACCATCTTCCGCGAGGTGATGTCGGCCTGCCTCGGTCTCGAGCAGCCCTTGCGCGTGGCCTACCTCGGCCCGGCCGGCACCTTCTCGGAGAGCGCCAGCCGCAAGCACTTCGGGTCGGCGCCCAACTTCATGCCGATGGCGGCCATTGACGACGTGTTCCGCGCGGTCGAGGCCGGCAACGCCGACTATGGTGTGGTGCCGGTGGAGAATTCCACCGAGGGCGCGGTCGGCGGCACGCTCGACCTGCTGCTCGCCAATCCACTCCAGGTCTGCGGCGAGGTGCGCCTGCGCATCCACCAGCAGCTGATGTCGCGCGCCGAAGGCATTGGCGCGGCCAGGCGCATCTACTCGCATGCGCAGTCGCTGGCGCAGTGCCATGAGTGGCTCAACCGCAACCTGCCACACCTGCCGCGCATCCCGGTGGCGAGCAACGCCGAGGCCGCGCGCATGGCGTCCGAGGATCCCGAATCCTGCGCCATCGCCGGCGAGGCGGCGGCGCAGCTCTACGGCCTCAACATCCTCGCGCCCAACATCGAGGACGACCCCAACAACACGACTCGCTTCCTGGTCATCGCCGACCACGACGCGGGTCAGTCCGGCCAGGACCGCACCTCGCTGGTGTTCTCCACGCCCAACCGCCCGGGCGCCATCCATGGTTTGCTCGAGCCGCTGGCGCGTCACGGTGTCGACCTGACCAAGCTGCAGTCGCGTCCGGCGCGCTCCGGCCTGTGGGAATACGTCTTCTACGCCGACATCAACGGCCACCGCGAGGACGCACAGGTCGCGGCTGCGCTTCAGGAACTCAACGAACGCGCGGCCTTCGTCAAGATCATCGGCTCCTACCCCGTCGCCGCGATCTGAACGCAGTCTGCCTCGATCGAACCCTGGTTGCGCTTGCGCAGCCACAGCAGGAGACACACATGAGCATCGCCAGCCTTGCACCCGACTACATCCGCGCGATCATGGCCTACCAGCCGGGCAAACCGATCTCCGCACTGGCTCGCGAGATGGGTATCGCCGAGGCGAGCATCGTAAAGCTCGCCTCCAACGAGAACCCGCTCGGCATGAGCACCCATGCCCGCGAAGCTGCAGTTGCCGCGGTTGCGGACGTCGCCCGCTATCCCGACGGCGGCGCCTTCGCACTCAAGGCGGCGCTGTGCCGCAAGTTCGGCGTGCGAGCCGACCAGCTCATCGTCGGCAACGGTTCCAACGACATTCTCGAGCTCGTCGCGCAGGCCTTCCTCGCGCCGGGCCTGTCGGCCATCTACTCGCGTCACGCATTCGCGGTCTATCCGCTGGCAACCAATGCGCGCGGGGCGCGCGGCATCGAGGTAGCAGCGAAGAACTTCGGCCATGACCTGGACGCGATGATTGCCGCGATCGAGCCGCAGACCCGGGTGATCTTCATCGCCAACCCGAACAACCCCACCGGTACCTTCCTGCCCGGGGCGGAACTGGAGGATTTTCTCGCCAGCGTGCCGCGCCATGTACTGGTCGTGCTTGACGAGGCCTACACCGAGTATCTCGCGCCCGAGCAGCGCTACGACTCGATCGCATGGCTCGAACGCTATCCGAACCTGCTGGTCTCGCGCACCTTCTCCAAGGCCTATGGCCTGGCGGGCCTGCGCGTGGGCTACGGCATTGCCCACCCGGAAGTAGCCGACCTGATGAACCGCGTGCGTCAGCCCTTCAACGTGTCTTCGGTCGGTCTGGCCGCAGCCGAGGCGGCGCTGGGCGATGAAGAGTTCATCGCTCGCAGCGCCGAGATCAACCGCCGCGGGATGGCGCAGCTCACTGCCGCCTTTGCCGAGCTGGGGCTGGAGTGGATCCCTTCGGCGGGTAACTTCGTCACCTTCAAGGCGGGCGACGCGGTCGGCCTCAATCAGGCGCTGCTGCGCCAGGGGGTGATCGTGCGCCCCATCGGTGCCTATGGCATGCCGCACTGGCTTCGGGTGTCGATCGGGCTGTCGGAGGAGAACGGCCGTTTCATCGCTTCTCTGAAACAGGCGCTCGCCTGAGCGGAGGCTGACGATGCCCCTGATCGGCAAACTCGTCGTCTGTGGCGTCGGCCTCATCGGCGGCTCGTTCGCGCTCGCGCTGCGGCGCGCGCAGGCCGTTGGCCGTGTCGTCGGCATCGGCCGTCGGCGTGCGCCGCTCGAGCGCGCCCAGGCGCTTGGGGTGATCGATGAGATCGCTGACGACTGGGCGACCGCGCTCGATGGCGCGGATATCGTGCTGCTGGCCGCGCCCGTGGGCCAGATGGACGTGATCATGGCGTCGATGGCGCCGCACCTGCAGCCGGGCACGATCGTCACCGACGCCGGCAGCACCAAGCGTGACGTGGTCGACGCGGTGCATCGACATTTCGGTGCGGTGCTGCCCGACGTGGTGCCGGCACACCCGATCGCCGGTGCAGAAAAGAGCGGCGTCGAGGCGGCCTTCGCCGAGCTTTACATCGGCCGCAAAGTGGTGCTGACGCCCCTGCCCGAGAGCCGGCCCGAAGCGGTGAACAAGGTGCGCGCCGCGTGGGAGGCCTGCGGTGCGGTGGTGGTGGGGATGACCCCGCAGGAGCACGATCGCGTGTTTGCGGCAGTCAGTCACCTGCCGCACCTGCTCGCCTTCGGGCTGGTGGACGATCTGGCGGGGCGCAGCAACGCGCCATTGCTGTTCTCGCATGCAGCGAGCGGCTTTCGTGACTTCACCCGCATCGCCGGCAGTCATCCCGAGATGTGGCGCGACATCTGTGTCGCGAACCGGGTCGCGCTGCTCGAGGAGCTCGACGCCTACCTTGCCGAGCTCGCCCGCTTGCGCACGATGCTGGTCGAGGCTGACGGTGATGGGCTCGAGTCGGTGTTCGAGCGCGCCCGGCGCGCGCGCAATGCCTGGGCCGAGGGCCTGCCGGTGCGGACTGCGGAGTAGCGCGTCCCTTCCTCGCCGCCGGCTGGCTGGGCGCGTCGGCGCCGGCTTTTTCTTCGTCCTGCACGGCAGGACACGCTTTCAGAGGTCATGATGGAATTTCTCGATCTGCCCCCGATGCTGGGCGCTACCGGACGCGTCCGCCTGCCCGGCTCGAAGAGCATCTCCAACCGCGTCTTGCTCCTCGCTGCGCTTGCCGATGGGGAGACCGACATCCGCGATCTGCTGATGTCCGACGACGTCGAGCGCATGCTCGAGGCCCTGCGTGCGCTCGGCGTCGCGTGGGCGCGCGAGGGCGATAGTCTGAATTACCGCGTGTGCGGCGTGGGGGGGGCTTTTCCGGTGAAGACCGGAGAGCTCTTCCTCGGTAACGCTGGCACCGCCTTCCGTCCGCTCACCGCGGCGCTCGCGCTGTCGGGCGGCGAATACCGGCTGTCCGGCGTGCCGCGCATGCACGAGCGCCCGATCGGCGATCTGGTCGATGCGCTGCGCCAGCTCGGCGCCGACATCACCTGTACCGCCAACGAGGGCTACCCGCCGCTGCATCTGAAGCCCGCGAGCATCCGCCCCGGGGGGGTGGTCCGCGTGCGCGGCGACGTCTCGAGTCAGTTCCTCACCGCGCTGCTGATGGCGCTGCCGCTGACCGGCGTCGAGACGACGGTCGAGGTGGTCGGCGAACTGATCTCCAAACCCTATATCCGCATCACGCTCGAACTCATGGCGCGCTTCGGCGTACAGGTCGAACAGCACGGCTGGGAGCGCTTCGTCGTGCCCGGTGGCGCGCGCTACCGCAGCCCGGGCACGGTGTTCGTCGAGGGCGATGCCTCGTCGGCGTCGTATTTCCTCGCCGCCGGTGCAATCGGTGGCGGGCCAGTGCGGGTGGAGGGGGTCGGGCGCACGAGCATCCAGGGCGACGTGCGTTTTGCCGAGGCGCTCGAGCAACTGGGCGCGCGCATCGAGATGGGCGACAACTGGATCGAGGCCTCGGCGCCCGCAGGTGGCCTACTGAAGGCCTTCGATCTCGACCTCAACCACATCCCCGACGCGGCGATGACGCTGGCGGTGGCGGCGCTTTTTGCCGATGGTCCGTGCCGGCTGCGCAACATCGCGAGCTGGCGGGTCAAGGAGACCGACCGTATCGCGGCGATGGCGACCGAGCTGCGCAAGGTCGGCGCCGAGGTGGAGGAGGGTGCTGATTATCTGGTTGTGACGCGACCGCAGCATCTGCGCCCGGCGGCGATCGACACCTACGACGACCACCGCATGGCGATGTGCTTCTCGCTCGTCACCCTCGGCGGCTGCCGGGTGCGCATCAACGACCCGAAGTGCGTGAACAAGACCTTCCCCGATTACTTCGACGCCTTCGCTCGGGTCGCGGCGCCCGTGCCGGTGCTGGCGATCGACGGTCCGTCGGCGTCCGGCAAGGGCACGGTGGCCGCGCGTGTGGCCGAGGCGCTCGGCTGGCACTATCTCGATAGCGGTTCGCTGTACCGCCTGGTCGCGCTTGCCGCGATGCGCGCGGGTGTCGCGCTCGATGATGAGGCCGGCGTTGCGGCGTTGGCGGCCGCGCTGCCAGCACGCTTCGAGGGCGGGCGCGTGCTGCTCGGCGAGGCTGATGCGAGCGACGTGACCGACGAGATCCGCTCCGAGGCCTGCTCCGTCGGCGCCTCCAGGGTGGCGGTGCTTGCGCTGGTGCGCGCAGCCCTGTTCGACCGCCAGCGCGACTACCGCGTCGCTCCCGGTCTGGTCGCCGAAGGCCGTGACATGGGGTCGGTGATCTTTCCCGACGCGGGGATCAAGGTGTTCCTCACCGCGTCGGCCGAATCGCGCGCCGAGCGACGTTATAAGCAGTTGATCGAAAAGGGTTTGGCTGCTAACATGCAAAGCCTTCTGAAAGACCTTCAGGAACGGGATGCGCGCGACGCGGCCCGAACCGTTGCGCCATTGATGAAGCTGCCGGACGCGGTCCTGCTCGACACTACCGAACGGAATGTTGATCAGGCCGTGGCTTTTGTCCTTGATCTCGTCGAGGCAGGGAAGAAGTCGCCCGGTTGAACGTAATCGCGCGGGGGCGTGGGCTCCGGCGCGTTTTTTCTTGAACCTACCTTGTTCGCCGTCCCACGACGGCACCGGAATTTTTCCATCTATGTCCAACGCCACCCCCTCCTTCGAAGAAAGCTTTGCCGATCTCTTCGAGGAAAGTCTTGCCCTCCAGGAAATGCGCACCGGTGAAGTCATCACCGCCGAAGTCGTGCGCATCGACCAGAACTTCGTCGTCGTCAACGCCGGCCTGAAATCCGAAAGCTACGTGCCCATCGAGGAGTTCCGCAACGACCGCGGCGAGCTCGAGGCCAACATCGGTGATTTCGTCCACGTCGCGATCGACGCGCTCGAAGACGGCTACGGCGAAACTCGCCTGTCGCGCGACAAGGCCAAGCGTATCTCGGCCTGGAACGACCTCGAGAAGGCGCTCAACGAGGGCGCCCTGGTCAAGGGCGTCATCACCGGCCGGGTCAAGGGTGGCCTGACCGTCATGACCAACAGCATCCGCGCCTTCCTGCCGGGCTCGCTGGTCGACATGCGTCCGGTCAAGGACACCACGCCGTACGAAGGCAAGGAATACGAATTCAAGGTCATCAAGCTCGACCGCAAGCGCAACAACGTGGTGGTTTCGCGTCGCGCCGTGCTGGAAGAGTCGATGGGCGAAGAGCGCGAAAAGCTCCTCTCCAACCTCAAGGAAGGCACCGTCATCAAGGGTATCGTCAAGAACATCACCGATTACGGTGCGTTCGTCGACCTCGGTGGCATCGATGGCCTGCTGCACATCACCGACCTGGCCTGGCGCCGCGTCCGTCACCCGTCCGAAGTGCTCAACGTCGGTGACGAGATCGAAGCCAAGGTCCTCAAGTTCGACCAGGAAAAGAACCGCGTCTCGCTCGGCCTCAAGCAGCTCGGCGAAGATCCGTGGGTGGGCATCTCGCGTCGCTACCCGCAGGGCACGCGCCTGTTCGGCAAGGTGACCAACATCACCGACTACGGCGCGTTCGTCGAAGTCGAGCAGGGCATCGAAGGCCTGGTTCACGTGTCCGAAATGGACTGGACCAACAAGAACATCCACCCGACCAAGGTTGTCCAGCTCGGCGACGAAGTCGAAGTGATGATCCTCGAGATCGACGAAGATCGTCGCCGCATCTCGCTGGGCATGAAGCAGTGCATGTCCAACCCGTGGGACGATTTCGCAATCAACCACAAGAAGGGCGACAAGGTCCGCGGCCAGATCAAGTCGATCACCGACTTCGGCGTGTTCATCGGTCTGGAAGGTGGTATCGACGGTCTGGTGCATCTGTCCGACCTGTCGTGGAGCGAGACCGGCGAAGACGCCGTGCGCCGCTTCAAGAAGGGTGACGAGGTCGAGGCCGTGGTGCTGGCGATCGACGTCGAGCGTGAGCGTATCTCGCTCGGCATCAAGCAGCTCGAGGGCGACCCCTACACCAACTTCATCGCTACTCACGAGAAGAACAGCCTCGTGCGCGGCACCGTGAAGTCGGTTGAGGCCCGTGGCGCGGTGATCTCGTTGGGTGATGAGGTCGAAGGCTATCTGCGCGCGTCCGAGGCAGCCCCGCACCGTGTCGATGACCTGACCACGATGCTGAAGGAAGGCGACGAGGTCGAGGCGCTGGTGATCAACGTCGATCGCAAGACGCGTTCGATCAACCTGTCGATTCGCGCCAAGGATCAGGCCGAGCAGTCCGACGCGATGAGCAAGCTGGCGTCCGAAAGCTCGGCTGCCACCGGCACGACCAACCTTGGTGCGTTGCTCAAGGCCAAGCTGAACGAGCAGAAGCAGTAATCTGACCGATCATGACCAAATCGGAGCTGATCGCCCAGCTGGCGGAGCGTTTTCCCCAGTTGGTCGCAAAGGATGCCGATTACGCGGTCAAGATGATTCTCGATGCGATGACCGATGCGCTTGCGCGTGGGGACCGCATCGAGATCCGCGGGTTTGGTAGCTTTGCGCTGAACTACCGTCCGCCTCGTACCGGTCGCAATCCGAAATCCGGCGAGAAGGTGCACGTGCCGGAAAAATACGTCCCGCATTTCAAGGCGGGCAAGGAATTGCGCGAGAGGGTGGATCTCAGCGGTAATTGACCGCGCGGCGATCGGTTTTACAGGCAATAATGGAAGGCGGCTGCGGCCGCCTTCTTTTTTGTTAATCGCTCGGGGATAATGCCGGCCATGCGCGCAATCATCTGGGTCATCCGCCTGCTGCTGTTCTTCCTGCTGTTCGGGTTTGCAATCAAGAACGACCAGCTGGTAACGCTGAACTCCTTCTTCGGCAGCCAGTGGCAGCTTCCACTGGTATTCGTCATTCTCCTTACCTTCGCCGCGGGAGCTCTGCTTGGCGTGACCGCCACATTGGCGTCCCTGGTGCGTCAGCGTCGGGAGATCTCACGCCTGCGTCGCCAGTTGGAGTTGGCCGAGCGCCACAAGGTCTCGAGCGAAACCGCGCTCACCGCGGGCGAAGCTCAACTGCCGATGCCCTGACCGCCGATGGAAATCGAATTCTGGTGGCTGCTCGCGCTGCCGCTTTTCTTCGGGCTCGGCTGGCTGGCCGCTCGTATCGACATTCGCCAGGTGGTGCAGGAGTCGCGCGCGCTGCCGCGCTCCTACCTGAGCGGCCTCAACTTCCTGCTCAACGAACAGCCCGACAAGGCCATCGACGCCTTCGTCGAGGCGGTGCGCATCGATCCGCAGACCGTCGAGTTGCACTTCGCACTCGGCAGCCTGTTCCGGCGTCGGGGTGAGACCGATCGCGCCATCCGCATCCATCAATTGCTGGTCGATCGGGAGGACATCAGCGAAGCCCATCGCCTGCAGGCGCTTGGCGAGCTTGGGCAGGACTTTCTCAAGGCCGGCCTGCTCGACAGGGCCGAGGCCGCTTTTCAGCGCTTGCGCGGTACGCGTGCGAACGACGTGGCCTTGCGCTTCCTGCTCGAGATCTACCAGCAGGAGAAGGACTGGGCCAAGGCGATCGAGGTCGCCCAGGCGCTTCCCGAGCATGAGGGGGTGATGTGGCGCACCGAGATGGCGAACTTCCACTGCGAACTCGCCGCGAATGCGATGGCCAATTCGCGCTACGACGACGCCCGGCGCCATCTCGACAGTGCTTTCGAGGTCAGTCGGCGAAACGTCCGCGCCAGCATCCTGCTCGGCGATCTGCTTGCGGCGCAGGGGCAGGACGAAGAGGCGCTCGAAGCCTGGAAGCGCATCGAGAACCAGGATCCGGTCTACCTCGCGCTGGTGGCCGAGCGCATCATGGCCGCTTACGGCCGCCTGGGCAGGGTGGAGCAGGGACACCAGTTGCTGCGTGCCTGGCTATCGGCCCATGCCTCGCTGGATCTGCTGGATGAACTGTTCCACTGGGAGCTCGAGCGCGAGGGTCCCAAGGCAGCATACGAAATGGTGCGCGAGGAACTGCGGCGCAACCCGACGCTGCTTGGACTCGACAAGCTGCTCGAGGCTGCGGTGCTCGCTGCGCCCGCAGAGCAGCGCAGCGACATTGAGCTCATCAAGCAACTCATTCACGGTCATACCCGCCGGGTGGCACGTTATTGCTGCGAGGCTTGCGGCTTCAAGGCCCGCCAGTTCCATTGGCGCTGCCCGGCCTGCGGCGGTTGGGAGACCTATCCTCCGCGGCGAACCGAAGAGTTCGATCTCACGCCTTGAGTGCGGCTGGCGATCAGTGCCGGTGCCGCGCGCCCTTGAACCTCGACCCGAGCAATGAAACACATGGAATTCAGGACGCTGGAAGATTACGTCGGCCATACACCGCTGGTGCGGCTCAAGCGCATCCACGCCGGCCGCAACAACGTGATCCTCGCCAAGCTGGAGGGCAACAACCCAGCAGGGTCGGTAAAGGACCGTCCGGCGCTGTCGATGGTGATGCGCGCCGAGGCGCGCGGCGACATCAAGCCCGGCGACACGCTCATTGAGGCGACCAGTGGCAATACCGGCATTGCGCTGGCCATGGCGGCGGCGATGCGCGGTTACCGCATGATCCTGGTGATGCCCGAGAACCAGAGCATCGAACGCCGTCAGACCATGCGCGCCTTCGGCGCCGAACTGGTGCTGGTGCCGAGTTCCGGGGGGATGGAGATGGCGCGCGACATCGCCGAGAAGATGCGCGAAGAAGGGCGCGGCGTCATCCTCGACCAGTTTGCCAATCCGGATAATCCGCTGGCCCACTTCGAGGGCACCGGCCCGGAGATCTGGGAGCAGACCGGCGGACACATCACGCATTTCGTCAGTTCGATGGGGACGACCGGCACGATCATGGGGACTTCGCGCTTCCTCAAGGAGCGCAAGCCCGAGATCTGCATCGTCGGCTGCGAGCCGGAGGAGGGCTCCCAGATTCCCGGTATCCGCAAATGGCCGCAGGCCTACCTGCCGAAGATTTTCGAGCGTCCGCGCGTGGACCGCTTCGAGCGCGTCAGCCAGGCCGATGCCGAGGAGATGACCCGTCGTCTGGCGCGTGAGGAAGGCATCTTTGCGGGCATTTCTTCTGGCGGCTCGATGCATGTCGCGCTGCGCATTGCTGCCGAGGTCGAGGACGCGGTCATCGTGTCCATCGTCTGCGATCGCGGTGACCGCTACCTGTCGACGGGTGTGTTCCCAGCCTGAGGTTTCCCGCTCGTCGGGGCGGCGTGCTCCGGCGCTTTCGTGCGCGCTGGCCGTCGCGCTGTTGGCGCTGCTGTGCGGCCTGGTGCCGGCTCAGGCAATCGATCGCCTGAACCTGCGGGTGGCGGACGTGGTGAATCCCGGGTTCGCGCTCCATGACATCCAGGCCGTATTCGACGCCGGTGCCGGAACGGCCGTGGTATCGGTCGGGCGCGCACGCGCGGGTGCGCGGCTGGCGCGCGATGTGCGGTTGCGTTGTGGGCGTGCCGCGCTGAGCTTCGAGGGTCTCACCTGTCACAACGCGGAACTGCGGGTGGCCGGGAAGCGGGTGGCGGCCGTTTTCGATCTCGAGATGAATCTTCGTAGCGGCCGAACGCACCTGGTCGCCGCGCTCGGCCAAGGGCGCGTCGAAGTGCTGCGCGAGGATGACGGAAGTGTGCACGTCGGGTTGGTCGAGGTCGCGGCGGAGGGCCTGCTGGCCCTGTTGCAGATCTGGTCTCCCGAGCTCGTGCGCGGCGTGCGGGACTTGAAGGCGGTGGGCAGTGCGAGTGGCGAGATCGACTGGACTCAATCCGGGTCGGGTGGCTCGCGACTCGGTGCCCGACTGCGTTTCGCGAACGCAGGCTTTGGCACCGCGGACGGCCTGCGGGCTGCGGAAAAGGTCGGCGTCGAGCTTGCCGTGGATGCACGCCAGGCGGGCGAGACCTGGCACTGGGAGGCGAGCGCCGACTGGCGGCAGGGCGCTGCCTACCTGCACCCGCTCTATCTCGAGGCTGGGCCGAGGTTCTCCGCGCGGGGTCGGCTCGACGGCGAGCGCCTCCGTGTCGAGCGTGCCGATGTCGAACTCGAGGGCGTGCGCCGACTCAGCGCCACTGCAACGGCAAACCTGGATGCGCTGGCAGATGGGAGCATTTCCCTGGAGGTGGAGGGCGCCGATCTTGCCCTGATCGGGCCGCGCTGGATCGCCCCGCTGCTGGCGCCCGCCAGCGCCGATCGGATGCGCTTTTCCGGGCACATGACTGGCGCGCTGCGGCTGCAGCAGGGGCATGTGCAGGCGATTGAAGGCGTGTTCGAGGATGCCGGCTTCAGTCTTGCCGGGGTTGCGGACGGGGCGGGCGTGGCGCTCGGGCCGGTCGCCGGCAGGGTGTCGTGGGTCAAGGGGAAGCGTTCGAACAGCCACCTCGAGATCGCCGGCGGGCGCTGGGAGAAGCTCACACTCGGCGCCTTCGTGATCGATGCCGAGTTGATGGATGACAGTGTCCAGTTCGCGAGGACGACCGTGCCCGTGCTCGATGGCGCGCTGGTGCTCGACGGGCTCTCCTTGTCGCGGGGCCAGTCGGGCTGGCAGGGCAGCGGCAGCGTCGTCATCGAGCCGGTGTCGATGCCGGCGCTGACGGCAGCACTGGAGCTGCCGCTGATGTCCGGCGTGCTCTCGGCGTCGCTACCGGGGCTGCGCGTGAGCCCGGGCGAGATCGCGCTCGATGGCGCGCTCGTCATCTCGGTGTTCGATGGCTACGTGCACGCGACAGGGCTGCGCCTGCGTGAGCCCTTCGGCGTGGCCTCGCACCTGAGCGCCGACATCGAGGCCCGTCATATCGATCTCGCGCAACTGACCGAGACCTTCAGCTTTGGCAGCATCACTGGCTTTGTCGATGCCGATGTGCGCGGCCTCGAGCTGGCGCGATGGCGACCGGTCGGCTTCGATGCGCGCATCGTCAGCAGTCCCGGAGACTACCGCCGCCGGATCAGCCAGCGCGCGGTGCAGAATATCGGCGCGCTCGGCGGCGCGGGGGCGATCGCCGCGATTCAGCGCAGCCTGCTGCGGGTGTTCGACACCTTCGGCTACAGCGAGCTCGGGCTCCATTGCCGTCTTGCCGGCGGCGTATGTCTGATGGATGGCATCGAAGGCGGAGCGCGCGCCGATGGTGGCTTCGTGATCGTGCGCGGCGGCGGCGTCCCGGCGCTGGATGTCATCGGCTACAATCGGCGCGTGGATTGGGACGAGCTGGTCAACCGCCTGCAGCGGGTGATCGCCGAAAACGTCGCGCCCGAACTGCGCTGACTCCCGCAAACCGGAAGGAGAATGGCATGCCCGTCACATCCAGGTTGTTCCTGGCTGCAGTCCTCGCCCTGTCGGCGTCGGCCTGCGTCACCATCAACATTTATTTCCCGGCGGCTGCCGCTGAAAAGGCGGCCGACCGCATCATCGACGAGGTGTGGCAACTGCGCGAGGGCGCCGTTGGTGCGCCGGCGTCGGTGCCCTCGCAAGGAGAGACGAAATGAGCCTGCTTTCTTCAATCCCGCGCTGGCTGGGTGGCCTCGTGCTCGGTGTCGTGATGGCAGCGGCGGTGCAGGCACAGGGCAATCTCGAGATCGACACGCCTGCCATCGCAGCGCTGCAGCAGTCGATGCAAAAGCGCCATGCTCAACTCGAACCCCTCTACGCTGCGGGTGCCGTGGGCCTGGCGAGCGATGGCACGGTGGCCCTGCGTGATGCAGCCAGCGTGCCGCTCGCCCAGCGCGCGCAGGTCACGAGCGCGATTGCGGCCGAGAACGCCGATCGTGCCGCGCTCTACCGAGAGATCGCGCGCGCGAACAGTCATCCCGAATGGGAAGGCGATGTCCGCCGCACCTTTGCCCAACGCTGGATCGACCGGGCCCAGCCGGGCTGGTGGGTGCAGCAAGGCGGGAAGTGGGTGAAAAAGTAATGCCGGTGCTTGTTTTCGACATCGAGACGATTCCCGACGTCGATGGTATTCGTGCGCTCGAGGACCTGCCGGCCGGGCTCTCGGATTACGAGGTTGCCGAGTGGGCCTTCCAGCAGCGCCGGGCGAGCCATGGCAACGACTTCCTGCCGCACCACCTGCAGCGCGTGGTTACGATTTCTTGCGTCCTGCGCGACGCGCAGCACTTCAGGGTGTTCTCGCTCTCGGAGCCGGAAAGCAACGAGGGCGAGATCATCCAGCGCTTCTTCGACGGCATCGAGCGCTACACGCCTCAGATCGTGTCGTGGAACGGTGGCGGGTTCGACCTCCCGGTCCTGCACTACCGCGGCATGCTTCACTGCGTGTCGGCACCGCGTTACTGGGATCAGGGCGAGGGCGATTACCACGACTCGCGCGACTTCAAGTGGAACAACTACATCAGTCGCTATCACAACCGTCATCTGGATCTGATGGACCTGGTGGCGATGTATCAGCCGCGTGCCAATGCGCCGCTCGACGACCTCGCCAAACTGATGGGCTACCCGGGCAAGCTCGGCATGGACGGCTCTGCAGTGTGGCAGGCCTGGCAGGACGGTCGGATTGCGGAGATTCGCGACTACTGCGAAACCGATGTGGTCAACACCTACCTGGTCTATCTCCGTTTCGAACGCATGCGCGGGCATCTCGACGCCAGCGCATGGGCGGCCGAGGTCCAGGTGGTGCGCGATGCCCTTGTACGGATCGATGCGCCGCACTGGAAGCAGTTCCTCGAAGCCTGGCCTCAGGCTTGAGACGCACTTCGCGGCAGGCGAGCACCCCGCTTGCCTTATGTTCACTCAGGGAAGGGAGAATCACATGGGCATCATCTACACCATCCTCATCGGCCTCATCGTCGGTCTCGTCGCGCGCCTGCTGCATCCGGGCAAGGAGGGGCTGGGTCTCATCATGACCTCGCTGCTCGGCATCGCCGGTTCGCTGGTGGCGACTTATGGTGGGCAATTCCTCGGCATTTATCACGCTGGGGAAGGGGCGGGCTTCATTGGTGCAGTCGTCGGTGCATTTCTGATCCTTTTCATCGTAAACCGACTCCGGAAGTAAGCTTTTCAGGTTGCAATGCAAAAGTGCTCAAAAAGTCTTTGACAAGATTTTTTGGGTGCCTATAATGCGGGACTTCAGCAGGCGCGTAGCTCAGTTGGTTAGAGCACCACCTTGACATGGTGGGGGTCGTTGGTTCGAGTCCAATCGCGCCTACCAAGATTATGGAGTCGATAGTCATGTTCCGAACTACTACTCAGGACGGAAACTGAACAGGTCGGCTCCGCTTGTCTGCTAGAGAAAAAAGCGCGCTAAGACCGCGCTTTTTTTTCGTCTACATTCTCTGTTTCACATCTTGGCCCGCGACGCTGTCGGGGGTACGAATTGCTCGAGGCCCTGTCATGCCCAACATCACGCTCCCAGACGGTTCCGTTCGCAGCTTCGATCATCCGGTGACCGTGGCCGAGGTTGCGGCCTCGATTGGCGCCGGTCTCGCCAAGGCGGCGCTGGCGGGGCGGGTCGGCGGACGCCTCGTCGACCTCTCGCATCGCCTCGACGCCGACGCCGAACTTGCGATCGTTACCGACAAGGCCGCAGAGGGGCTCGAGATTGTCCGCCACTCCACGGCCCACCTGCTGGCACACGCCGTGAAGGAGCTCTTCCCCGACGCTCAGGTGACGATCGGACCGGTGATCGAAAACGGCTTCTACTACGACTTCTCGTACAAGCGTCCTTTCACGCCCGAGGACCTGGCGGCAATCGAGGGGCGCATGGCCGAGATAGCCAGGCGTGACATTCCGGTGCAGCGCGAGGTCTGGCCGCGTGACAAGGCCGTGGATTTCTTCAAGAGCATCGGCGAGCACTACAAGGCCGAGATCATCGCCTCGATTCCGGCAGGCGAGGATGTTTCGCTGTACCGCCAGGGCGATTTCATCGACCTGTGCCGCGGTCCGCACGTGCCCTCGACGGGCAAGCTCAAGGTCTTCAAGCTGATGAAGCTGGCCGGCGCCTACTGGCGCGGCGACTCGAAGAACGAGATGCTGCAGCGGGTGTATGGCACGGCATGGATCAAGAAGGACGAGCTCGACGCTTACCTGCACATGATTGAAGAGGCGGAAAAGCGCGACCACCGCAAGCTTGGCCGCCAGCTTGATCTCTTCCACATCCAGGACGAAGCGCCGGGCATGGTGTTCTGGCACGCCAAGGGCTGGACGCTGTGGCAGCAGGTCGAGCAGTACCTGCGCCGCACGATCGGCGAGCATGGCTACCAGGAGGTGAAGACGCCGCAGATCGTCGATCGCTCGCTGTGGGAGAAGTCCGGTCATTGGGGCATGTACTCCGACCTGATGTTCACCACGCAGTCCGAGAAGCGCGACTACGCGGTCAAGCCGATGAACTGCCCCTGCCACATCCAGATCTTCAACCAGGGGCTGAAGAGCTACCGTGACCTGCCGTTGCGCATGGCCGAGTTCGGCTCCTGCCACCGCAACGAGCCCTCCGGTTCGCTGCACGGCATCATGCGGGTGCGCAACTTCGTGCAGGACGACGCGCACATCTTCTGCGCCGAGAGTCAGGTGCAGGCCGAATCGGCCGAGTTCATCCGCCTGCTGCAGCAGGTGTACACCGATTTCGGCTTCACGGACGTGCTGGTGAAGTTGTCGACCCGCCCGGATAAGCGCGTCGGTACGGACGAGCAATGGGATGCGGCAGAGGCTGCGCTCGCCGCCGCGCTCGATGCGCAGCGTCTGGAGTACGAGCTGCAGCCTGGCGAAGGTGCCTTCTACGGGCCGAAGATCGAGTTCTCGCTCAAGGACTGCCTGGGGCGTGTGTGGCAGTGCGGTACGCTGCAACTCGACTTCAATTTGCCGGTGCGGCTCGGCGCCGAGTACGTCGACGAGGACAACACCAAGAAGGTGCCGGTGATGTTGCACCGTGCCATCCTCGGCTCGCTCGAGCGCTTCATCGGCATCCTGATCGAGCATCATGCCGGCGCGATGCCATTGTGGTTGGCGCCGGTGCAGGCGGTGGTGATGAACATCTCCGAGGGGCAGGCGGAATACGCGGCCGAGGTCGCAGCCAAGCTCCGGCAGGCGGGTTTTCGCGTCGAAGCCGATTTGCGCAACGAGAAGATTAACTATAAAATTCGCGAACATAGCGTACAAAAGCTGCCGTACCAGATCGTCATCGGCGAGAAGGAGAAAGCAGCAGGCCTCGTGGCCGTACGTGCCCGGGGTGGTCAGGATCTTGGCCAAATGTCCCTCGATTCGCTGATCGATCACTGGCTTCGCGAAGTTGAAGCGAAAGCCGGATCGGTCTGATATTGGTTTTCGTGGAGAGTTGAACCATCGCACAAGAAAAAAAGCAGCGCGTAAATCGGGAGATCACTGCGCCTGAGGTCCGGCTGGTCGGCGAGGAGGGCGAACAGCTCGGTATCGTGTCCCTGAACGCATCTCTCAGCATGGCCGAAGAGGCCGGGCTGGATTTGGTCGAAATCGCACCGATGGCCGTGCCGCCCGTGTGCAAGCTGATGGATTTCGGCAAGTTCAAGTATCAGGAACAGAAGAAGGCCCACGAAGCCCGACTCAAGCAGAAGCAGGTGCAGGTCAAGGAGGTTAAGCTCCGCCCCGGCACCGACGACAACGACTACCTGATCAAGCTGCGCAACCTCAAGCGCTTCCTGGAAGAAGGCGACAAGTGCAAGGTCACCCTGCGCTTCCGCGGCCGTGAGATGGCGCACCAGGAATTCGGTTTGCGTCAGCTCGAGCGCGTCAAGGCAGATCTGGAAGAGTTGGGTCAGGTCGAGCAGATGCCCAAGATGGAAGGGCGCCAGATGATCATGATCATCGCGCCGAAGAAGAACCGCTAAGGTTCGAGAGATTTGCCCTCTCGGGGGCAAAGCCGCCGGATATCACAAGATCATCCGGCGGAAAACAAGTGGTGCCGGGTAATAAAACGCGTCGGGGCTTATCGGCGCTACCTGGTGTCATCCAAAAACATGGAGTCTCAGCAATGCCCAAGATGAAGACCAAGAGCGGCGCCAAGAAGCGATTCAAGGTGCGCGCGAGTGGTGGGATCAAGCGGTCCCAGGCGTTCAAGCGCCACATCCTGACCAAGAAAACGACCAAGGCGAAGCGTCAGCTGCGCGGCATGACCGAAGTTCATGCTGCCGATGAAAAGCTGATTCGCGCCATGCTTCCGTACGCTTGATAGGAGACCGCAATGCCTCGCGTTAAACGTGGTGTAACAGCCCGCGCTCGTCACAAGAAAGTCCTTTCCCAGGCCAAGGGTTACCGCGGCCGTCGTAAAAACGTCTATCGCATCGCCAAACAGGCGGTGATGAAGGCTGGTCAGTACGCCTACCGCGACCGTCGTCAGCGCAAGCGCCAGTTCCGCACGCTGTGGATCGCGCGTATCAATGCCGCCGCACGTGAACTGGGTCTGACCTACAGCACCTTCATGAACGGCCTGAAGAAGGCTGCGATCGAAATCGACCGCAAGGTGCTGGCCGACCTGGCCGTGTTCGACAAGCCGGCATTTGCCGCGATTGCAGAACAGGCCCGGGCCAAACTCGCTGCGTAAATCGACGCAGCCCGAAAAAAGGAGGCCTGGCCTCCTTTTTTTTTCTGAGTCGCCGTTTTCGACTCGACGAACATCTTCGATGTGCAGCCGCCCCTGCGGCTGTCATCCAGCATTACCGCATTTCGCCAGGGCAGGGACATGGAACAGCTCGATCAACTGGTACAACAGGCCGCAGCCGACTTCGCCGGGGCGGCCGATGGCGCGCAGCTCGAACAGGCCAAGGCGCGTTATCTCGGCAAGGCCGGTTCGCTCACCGAACGCCTGAAGTCGCTCGGCAAGCTCGACCCGGACGCGCGCCGCGAGGCCGGGGCGGCGATCAACGCCGCCAAGGTGTCGATCGAGAGCGCGCTCGAGGCGCGCCGCAACGCGCTGCGTGAAACCGCGCTGCTGGCCCAGCTCGCCGCGGAAGCGCTCGACGTGACGCTGCCTGGACGGGGTGCTGCCCAAGGCGGCCTGCACCCGGTCAGCCGCACACTTGAGCGTGTCGAGCAACTGTTCGCCTCGATCGGCTTCGTCGTCGCCGACGGCCCGGAGATAGAGACCGACTGGCACAACTTCACGGCCCTGAACACGCCGGAGAATCATCCCGCGCGTTCGATGCACGACACCTTCTATCTCGAAGGCCACGACGACGTCCTGCTGCGCACGCACACCAGCCCGGTGCAGATCCGTGCCATGCAGGCCCATGTCGAGCGCCATCGCAATGCCGAGGTAATGCCCGACCTGCGTCTCATCGCGCCCGGGCGTGTGTTCCGGGTCGACTCCGACGCCACCCATTCGCCGATGTTCCATCAGGTCGAAGGCCTGTGGGTGGGCGAGACGGTGAGCTTTGCCGATCTCAAGGGCGTGATCGCCGACTTCTTGCGCCGCTTCTTCGAGACCGACGACCTGCAGGTGCGCTTCCGTCCGTCCTTCTTTCCCTTCACCGAGCCTTCGGCCGAGATCGACGTCGCCTTCATGAGTGGCGCGCTCGAAGGGCGCTGGCTGGAGATCGCGGGTTGCGGCGTGGTGCACCCGAACGTGCTGCGCTTCGGCGGCATCGATCCCGAGCGCTACACCGGCTTCGCCTTCGGCATGGGGCCGGACCGCCTGACCATGCTGCGTTACGGCGTGAACGACCTGCGCCTGTTCTTCGACGGCGATCTGCGTTTCCTGAGCCAGTTCCGCTGAGTTCCGAGTCTTTCCCGCTGAACCGGCTCTCTCGAGCCGCGCCGAACAGACTTTGCCCCATCACGCAATCCGGGTAATCGAATCATGCAATTCTCAGAACAGTGGCTGCGGACCTTCGTCGATCCGCAGTTGAACAGCACCGAACTCGGCCATCTGCTCACCATGGCCGGCCTCGAGGTGGAAGAGGCTGAGCCGGCCGCGCCCGCGTTCAAGGGCGTGGTGGTGGCCCGCATCGTCGAGGCCGACAAGCATCCCAATGCCGACAAGCTCAAGCTCTGCAAGGTCGATGCCGGTACCGGTGAATTGCTGCAGATCGTCTGCGGCGCGCCCAATGCCGCCGCCGGGATGAAGGTGCCGTGTGCGGTGGTCGGGGCGGTACTGCCGGGCGATTTCGAGATCAAGAAGGCCAAGCTGCGCGGTGTCGAGTCTTTCGGCATGTTGTGCTCGGCGCGCGAGCTCGGCCTGTCCGAGGATCACGGCGGGCTTTACGCGCTGCCCGAGGACGCCCCCGTGGGTGGTGACATTCGTGACTACCTCGGGCTCGACGACACCCTGTTCACGATCAAGCTCACCCCCAACCGAGCCGACTGCCTAAGCTTGACCGGCGTGGCGCGCGAAGTTGCGGCGATCACCGCCACAGCGCTGCAGCAGACGGTGATCGAGCCGGTGGCGCCCGCCTTCGATGGTCGGCGCGAGATCGTGCTCGATGCGCCTGTCGCCTGTCCGCGCTACTGCGGTCGAATCCTCCGTGGTGTCAACGCCAAGGCGCTGACACCCGAGTGGATGGCTCGCCGTCTGGTGCGCAGCGGGGTACGCTCGATCAGCGCGCTGGTCGACATCACCAACTACGTGATGCTCGAGCTCGGGCAGCCGCTCCATGCCTTCGACAACACGAAGCTGCAGGGCGCCATCCATGTCCGGATGCCGCGCGCAGGGGAGCAGGTGCTGCTGCTCAACGAGCAGACTGTGACCCCAGACGCCGATACGCTGCTGATTGCAGACGAATCGCGTGCGCTTGCGCTCGCCGGGATCATGGGGGGTGAGGACAGCGGGATCACGCTGGAGACGAGCGATGTCTTCCTCGAGAGCGCCTTCTTTGCGCCCGATGCGATCGCGGGTCGCGCGCGCAGCTACGGCTTTGGCTCCGATGCCTCGCACCGCTTCGAGCGCGGTGTTGATCCGGAACTGGCGCGTGCTGCGATCGAGCGCGCGACCCGCCTGGTTATCGAGATCTGTGGCGGCGAAGCCGGCCCGGTCGTCGAGGCGCAGGTCCCCGAGGCGCTGCCCGTGCGCAAGCCGGTGCGCCTGCGTCCGGCGCGCGCGCGCCGCATCCTCGGGGTCACGCTCGGCGACGATGCCATGCTCGGCTTGCTGCAGCGCGTGCACCTGGATGTGGCGCGCGACGGCAACGATCTCCTCGTCACCCCGCCGTCCTGGCGCTTCGACATCGAGATCGAGGAAGACTTGGTCGAGGAACTCGCCCGGCTGCACGGTTACGACAACATCCCAGCCGTTGCGCCGCAAGGCAGCCTGATGATGCTCCCGAGCTCGGAGCACAGCCGTCCGGTATGGGCGCTGCGCCACCTGCTCGCCGCTCGCGGCTATCAGGAAGTGGTGAACTTCGCCTTTGTCGAAGAAGCCTGGGAGCGGGATTTCTGCGCCAACGAGAACCCGATCCGCCTCGCCAATCCGATCGCCAGCCAGTTGAGCGTCATGCGCTCCAGTCTGATCCCGGGCCTGGTCGGCACGCTGGCGACCAACCGCAAGCGCCAGATCGACCGTGTGCGCGTGTTCGAGGTCGCGCGTGTGTTCGAACGCAAGGCCGACGGCGAGCCCGTGCGTGGCTTCCATCAGGTGATGAACATCGCGGGCCTCGCCGCCGGCCCGGTGTTGCCGGAGCAATGGGGCGAGCGCTCACGCAACGTCGATTTCTACGACGTGAAGGGTGACCTGGAGGCGCTGTTCGCGCCGCGCCAGCTTGCGCTTTCGCCCCTCTCGCACCCTGCGCTTCATCCGGGGCGCGCGGCAGCGGTGAAGCTCGACGGTCACTCCATCGGTGTGATCGGTGAACTGCATCCGGTATGGGTGCAGCGCTACGATCTGGGCACGGCGCCGGTCGTGTTCGAGGTCGCGCTGGACGCCGCGCTTGCCGCGCGCATGCCGGCATATGCAGAGATCTCGCGCATGCCGGCCGTGCGTCGCGACCTTGCGCTCGTCATTGCGGTGGATGTTCCGGTCGAGCGCGTGCTCGAGGTGCTGCGCGAGGTTGCGCCCGCGGTGGTGCGCGAGATCAGCCTGTTTGACGTCTATCACGGCAAGGGGATTGACCCGGACAAGAAGAGCCTTGCCTTCAGGGTATCGATGCAAGATACTCAGCGCACACTCGAAGACGCCGAAGTCGAGGCGGCGATTGCCGTTCTCGTCAAACAGGCCGAGACCGTGCTCGGAGGCCGCCTGCGTGGCACGGGAGGCTGACATGACGCTCACCAAGGCAGAGCTCGCAGACCTTCTGTTCGAGCAGGTTGGCCTCAACAAGCGCGAGGCCAAGGACATGGTCGAGGGTTTCTTCGAGGAGATCCGGACGGCGCTGGAGCGTGGAGATTGCGTCAAGCTGTCGGGCTTCGGCAACTTCCAGTTGCGCGACAAGCCGCAGCGTCCCGGGCGTAACCCCAAGACCGGCGAGGAAATCCCGATCACCGCACGCCGTGTGGTCACTTTCCACGCCAGCCAGAAACTGAAGGCCGCGGTGGAGCAACTCAGCGATGCAAGCAAGCAGCCCTGATACAGGCGTCCAGGATCTGCCCCCGATCCCGGCGAAGCGCTATTTCACGATCGGCGAAGTCAGCGACCTGTGCGGCGTCAAGCCGCACGTGCTGCGATACTGGGAGCAGGAATTCACCCAGTTGAAGCCGGTCAAGCGCGGTGGAAACCGCCGCTATTACCAGCACCACGAGGTGCTCCTGATCCGTCGAATCCGGCAGCTGCTCTACCAGGAAGGCTTCACGATTTCGGGGGCGCGCAACCGGCTCGGAGAGTCCGCGATCCATGAGCATGAAAACCAGGTCGAGGTCGATCGCTACAAGGGCTTGATGCGCGAGATTCGCGCTGCGATCAAGGAGACGCTGAGCGATCTGCGGGCCTGAGCATTCGTCGTGAAATCGTCGTGAAATCTCTGGTAATTCCAGAATTCGCTGCTATAATGGCGGCTTGTGTCGGGGCGTAGCGCAGCCTGGTAGCGCACTTGCATGGGGTGCAAGGGGTCGCGAGTTCGAATCCCGCCGCCCCGACCAATCAAACAAACCGGCCCAGGCCGGTTTTTTGTTTTGTGGCGCCCTTGCCGGTAGCGCAAGGACGCTGTGCTAACATCCGGTGTTCCGGCCGTTCTTCTCGGCAACCCGTACGGATTTCAGATGCGTATCCTGGTCAGCAACGACGACGGTTATTTTGCTCCGGGTATTTCGGCTCTCGCCGAAGCCTTGAGCACGCTTGGCGAGGTCACGGTGGTGGCGCCCGAGCGGGACCGCAGCGGGGCAAGCAATTCGTTGACCCTGGACCGCCCGCTCTCGCTCAAGCGCACGACCAACGGTTTCTATCATGTCAACGGCACGCCCACGGACTGCGTCCATCTTGCGGTGACAGGCATGCTCGACCATCTCCCCGACATGGTCGTCTCAGGCGTCAATCACGGCGCCAACATGGGCGACGACACGGTGTACTCCGGCACGGTTGCCGCCGCAACCGAAGGCTTTCTGCTCGGGGTTCCCTCCATTGCAGTGTCGCTGGTCAGCAAATCCGCCACGGATTTCACCGCAGCGGCGCGCGTCGCACGCGATCTCGCAGAGCGCTTCATGCGCAATCCGTTCCCGCGCCCGATGTTGCTTAACGTGAACGTTCCCGACGTTGCTTACGAACGTCTGCAGGGCACGCGTGTGACCCGTCTGGGCAAGCGCCACAAGGCCGAGTCGGTGGTGCGCAGCCAGACGCCGCGCGGTGAAACGGTGTATTGGGTCGGAGCGGCCGGGGGCGCGGCAGATGCGGGTGAAGGCACCGATTTTCACGCGGTTGCCAGTGGCTTCGTGTCGGTCACGCCGCTGCAGATCGATCTGACCCACACTGGCCTGATCGCGCCGGTGTTCGACTGGCTTCAGCAGTGATTACACGGGTGGCAGACGCGGGTCAGGCGGCGCGCGCACGCGCGCGCATGGTCGAGCGCCTTCGAACGCAGGGAATCCGCGATGAGCGCGTGCTGGCTGCCATGCAGGCCGTGCCACGCCATACGTTCGTCGAGGAGGGGTTGGCGTTCAGCGCCTACGACGACACGCCGCTGCCGATCGGATTTCAACAGACGATCTCGCAACCTTTCGTCGTCGCGCGCATGATCGAACTGCTCCGGGCGGGCCGCGAGCTGGGCAGGACACTGGAAGTGGGGGCCGGCTGCGGGTATCAGGCCGCGGTCTTGTCGCTGCTGGCTACCGAGGTTTACGCGATCGAGCGCATCAGGCCCTTGCTCGATCGCGCCCGCGCCAATCTGCGCCCCTTGCGTCTGCCGAACGTACGGCTGAAACTTGCCGACGGTAGTCTGGGTCTTCCAGAAGCAGCGCCTTTCGACAGCATCATTGTCGCTGCGGCAGCCATAGGTGTGCCGCCAGCGCTGAAGGAACAACTCGCCCCGGGGGGCAGGCTGATTGTGCCGGTGGGCGGCGCCGATCAGCGCCTGGTGCTGGTCGAGCGCCAGGGAAACGTTTTCCGGGAAAGCGGTTACGAAGCAGTACGCTTCGTTCCGCTCCTCGGCGGTACGGAATGAATAACGGTAATTTCGGATGCACACACGTTCAAGCTATTTCTCTCTTCTACTGGCCGCATTGCTGAGTGCCGGCTGCGCCTCGCAGGTCACTGCTCCGGTGCGCGACGGAGCGGGAGGCATCTCGACCGGGACGGCGACGCCCGCGCCGGCGTCCGGTTATCACACGGTTCGCCAGGGTGATACGCTGCTTGGGGTCGCCCGCCAATATGGCGTGACGTTGCCTGATCTGGTGGCGTGGAACAACGTCACCGACCCCAATCAGATTCACGTCGGGCAGACGATCCGGGTATCGCCTCCGGGTGCTGCGCCGGGTACGATCGCCGTGCCCGGCTCCGCTGGCGCCGTCGCTACGCCGGTGCCACCGATCGGCACCGAAGCCGGCTCAGTGCCGCTGGTGCGAGAGCCCATCGGAGGGCGTGCGCCTGTTGCTGAGCCCATCGTGCCGGAACAGCCGGCACCAGTGGTCGGTGAGCCGGCACCGGCTGCGGCGGGGAGCGGTCAATGGCAGTGGCCCGCCGGGGGCGCGCTGATTGCCGGTTACAACGAGGCCTCGAACAAGGGGCTGGATATCGGTGGCAGCGTCGGCGACGCGGTATACGCAGCATCGGCGGGCAAGGTGGTGTATGCCGGCAGTGGTCTCCGCGGATATGGCAAGCTGATTGTTATCAAGCATAACCAGGAGTACAACTCGGTTTATGCGCACAATGACAAACTGCTGGTGAAGGAAGACGATCAGGTTGTCCAGGGGCAGAAGATCGCCGAGCTCGGTAGCTCAGAGGCGGACAGGCCGAAGTTGCATTTCGAGATCCGCAAGCAGGGCAAGGCCGTCGATCCGATGGGATATCTGCCCGCACGATAAGGGGAAAGCATGGAAGAACCGGCGAATCTTGACGAACTGGAAAGTCATGAACCGGATCTTCCGCCCGAGGTGGAGGTTTTCGCGGCGCATGCGCAGCCCGTCGTCGAGAACGACTTCTTCAGTGATGTCACGCAACTCTACCTGAACGAGATCGGCGCCAATCCGCTGCTCACTGCAGCGGAGGAGCTCGAAATTGCCCGGCGTGTGCGCATGGGCGATTTCGATTCCCGGCAGACGATGATCGAGCGCAACCTGCGTCTGGTCGTCAACATTGCGAAGCATTACCTGAATCGCGGCATCCCCCTTCTCGATCTGGTCGAGGAGGGCAACCTGGGCCTGATGCACGCGCTCGAAAAGTTCGATCCTGAGCGCGGCTTCCGTTTTTCGACCTACGCCACCTGGTGGATCCGTCAGAACATCGAGCGCGCGATCATGAACCAGTCGCGCACCATTCGCCTGCCGGTGCACGTGGTCAAGGAACTCAACCAGGTGCTGCGTGCGCAACGCCATATCGAGGCGAATTCGAACGGCGAATCCTCGCTCGAGGGCATCGCCGAGCGCCTCGGCAAGAGCATCGAGGAAGTGCGCAGCATCCTCGCGCTCAGTGAGCATACCGCCTCACTCGATGCGCCACTCGATATCGATCCCACGCTGTCGATCGGCGAGTCTCTGGCCGACGAGCACCAGGCCAGTGCGGATTTGCAGATCCACGGCTCGGAAGTGGAATCCCTCGTGCGCGAGTGGATCACGATGCTGAGCGACAAGCAGCGCATGGTGATTCGCCATCGCTACGGCATCGATGAATGCGAACTACTGACGCTGGAGGAGTTGGCCGCGAGGCTGGACCTGACGCGCGAGCGCGTGCGTCAGATCCAGCTCGAAGCGCTGGGCCAGTTGCGCCGCATTCTCAAGCGCCACGGCATCTCGCGCGACGCGTTGCTGTGAGCGCTCAGGCGGTGCGTGCGTCCGCGCCAGAAGGGAAGGTGCGGAAGTAAAGTTCGCGGCTCGCGTAAGCCATCACCGGCAGGGTCAGCAGCAGCAGCGGCAGCAGCAGGGTGCTGATGATGATCACGCCCGCGAGCAGGACCGCCCAGCACATCATCACCCAGAAGCGGCCGAACACCGCACGCACACTGGCCACCACGCCAGAAACCAGTTGCGCCCGGCCGTCGTAGATGAGCGGGATCGAGAACGCCGACACGGTGAACAGGATGAGGGCCAGGATTCCGCCCATGATCGCGCTGTAGGCAGCGTAATTCACCACGACACCTTCAATTCTGAGCAGGCGCAGGAAGCCGAAGGGTTCGCGTCCGACCATGAACCCGTAGAGGATGCCGGCATCGGTCACCCAGATCAGGAACAGCAGGCCGCACACGAAGGATATGACCCAGCCGCCGCGGGGCATGCGCCGGAAGCCGTCCCAGATGTCACCGAAGGCGGCGTGGCGGCCCTTGCGCACTTTGTCGGAAACCGAGAAGAAGCCGGCGAGCAGGATCGGACCCACCAGCATGAACCCACCGGCCAGTGACAGGCTCATTGGTGCGATCTGTCCGAACTCGAGTACCGAATACATAAGCAGGCCGATTGCCACGAAGAGCGCGGAAAAGGCCACGCTGAGCAGCGGGATCGCCCGAAACTGCTCGACCCCGAAACGCACGGACGCCCCGAGGTCGGAAAACGCGATCGGCGCGGGGCGAAGATTTGCGGGGGTGTCGGGGGCGCTCGGGCGATCGGACATGGCGTGGGATCCTTCAGCGTCGCTCGGCGCGGATCCCGTCGACCACCCTGCGCAGGCGCAGCGCCTCGGCGAGCTCGAACACCGACATGGCGTAAAAACTGCTTCGATTGTAGCGCGTGATGACGTAGAAATTGCGGTAGCCGAGCCAGTACTCGGTTTGCGCCCCTGGTGTCTCGAGGTCGACCAGGGTGGCCGTGCCTGCGGCCGGGCGCCCGTCGAGGGTCGTGACGCCGTTCTGGTGCAGCAAGGCGGGATCCAGTTTGGGTTCGATGCCGGCGGCGATCAGTGCGGCGCTGTCGGTCTCGGGGCCGAGGCGGGCGCGGTCGGCGACCGGCGCATCCGTCTGCCAGCCGTGTGCGCGAAGGTAGTTTGCAATGCTGCCGATGGCGTCGACCGGGTCGTTGTCGAAGTCGATCTGGCCGTTGCGATCGAAGTCCACCGCATAGGCGCGGATGCTGCTCGGCAGGAATTGCGGGTAACCGAGCGCGCCGGCGAAGGAGCCGCTGTAGCTGGCCGGGTCGCGGTCCTGTTCGCGAGCGAGCAGGAACAGGGCTTCGAGTTCGCGTCGGAACAGATCGGCACGCGGTGGATAGTCGAAGGCCAGGGTGGCAAGCGCAGAGAGCGTCTCGAAGTTGCCTGTGTTGCGGCCGTATATCGTCTCCACGCCGATGATGGCGACGATGATCTCCGCCGGCACGCCGAACTCGCGGGCGGCTCGTTCCAGTTCGCCCGCGTACTGGCGCCAGAACGCCGTGCCGCCATCGATGCGGGTGTCGTCCAGGAACCGTGCCCGGTAGTTCTGCCATGAACGCACGCCTTTGCGGGCGGGGGGCGTGATCAGGCGGATGACCGTGGGGTCGTGGCGGGCCTGTGACAACGCGCGGTCGAGCTCGGCAGGGTCGAAGGCATGGCGCTCGGCCACGTCGGCGATGAAGGCCTGGGTCTCCGCGCGGTCTGAATAGGAGGCCGACGCGGTGGCGGGCAGGCCGAGGAACCATAGCCCCGCGGCCAGGCTGGCGCCGAGCAGGCGGAACTGCACGGCGAAGCGGCGCTTTCCGGATCGTGTGGAGGGCATCGTCGGACGCTGCTTCGGGGGCGTGGTCGAGGGGAAGGTCAAGGTCATGGGAGTCGGATCTCGTTCATCATTTTTTCCAGTGTGCGCAAGCCGGCGCTTGAACTCGGCGCGCCGTAACGAAGCCGGGCATAGGCTGAGCAGATTGCGCGCAGCCTGCCGGCCTGTTCCGGCAAGGCGTCGGCGAGGCGGTCGGCGTAGGCAAGCGGACCTTCCCAGGAGGGGCGGCTCACGCCTGCATGTTCCATACGGGTGCAGAAGCGATCCCAGGCTCGCTGTACGGGGTCGGTGGTCCGGCGCTGCCAGCTCGCCCAGGCGTAAAGGCCGAGGAGCAGCACCGCCGAAATCGCGCCAAGCATGCCGGCGAGTTTCAGGGCGCTTGCATGGCTGAGCCCGAGACGGGCAAGAAGTTCGCGCTGGCGGTCTGGATTGTAGCCAAGAACGTACTGGTTCCAGCTGTTGGACATGGCCTCCCAGCGGTGACGCACGTCGCGCAGCCAGGCCATGTCCGCCTGCAGCATGAAGTGCAGATCACCCTCGGCCGACAGCGCGGCGGCCAGCCCGTCCTCGATCCGCTCCGGAGCGGCGAGCGCGGTGGGGTCCACCCGCAACCATCCGCGCCCGTCCAGCCACACCTCGGCCCAGGCATGGGCATCGGACTGGCGTACGACGAGGTAGCCATCGACCGGATTGATCTCGCCGCCCTGATAACCGGTCACCACGCGGGTCGGAACGCCCGCCGCCCGCATCACGACCGCGAACGCTGACGCGAAGTGCTCGCAGAAGCCGCGCTGGCTGTCGAACAGGAACGCATCCGCGGTATGGGTGCCCAGCAGGGGCGGGCGCAGCGTGTACTTGAGGCGCGCGGCTCGCATGTGGGCGATCACGCGCTCGAGGATCTCGGCGTGGGAGGCAGCGCCGGCCGCCAGACGCGCGGCCAGTTCGCGACTGCGGGGGTTGCTGCCGGCCGGTAGTTGCGTCGCGGCAGCGAGTACGGCGGGGGATTCGGCCTCGCCGATGCGCGCGTCCGGGTAGGCAGTGAGGGCGAAGCGGGCGCGCGCCTGCACCGGTCGCGCGCTCAATGCGTGGTGATCGCTGGCGAAGCGCACGAGCGGCGCGGCCGCGCCCGGGTAGTCCATCGCCAGCAGCCAGCGCCGGTTGTGCGGCTCGAGCGTGAGCACGTAGTCGTACCTGCGCCCGGTGGCGACGTAGAAGGGCGTGTCGGCCTCGACGACCGGCGCTGCCGTCCACGTGCGCCCGTCGAACTTGCTGAGGATCGGGCCCCGCCAGTAGCGTTGCGAGGGCGGTGGCGGCGGGCCGTCGAACGCGGCGCGAAAGGCGATCGCCGCGGAGTTTCCGAGTTCGCTGATCGAGCCCGGGCTCATCGTGTCCGACAGGCCGGTGCGTGCGCTGAAGGCGTCGGCAGGCAATCCCCACAGGGGGCCCTGGATCCGCGGGAAGAGCACGAAGAACACGAGCAGGAAGGGCAGGCCGTGGACGAGCAGCAGGGCGGCGCTGCGCAGGTGCTCGCGCGCGCCCCCCGCGGGGTCGGCCAGTGCGACAAGGGCGCCGAGGGATGCGAGCGTGCCGAGCAGCGCGAGTGCGGCCACCGCCATCGACTGGTCTTCGAGGAACAGGGCCAGTTGCAGGAACAGGCACAGCAGCACCCCGGCGCGGATGTCGCGGGAGGAGCGCGCCTCGAGCAACTTCAAGCCGAGCAGCAAGGCGAGCAGGGCGACGCCCGGATCCTTGCCGAAAAAGTGGCCGAACTCGAGGCGCACACCGATTGCGGCCGCGCTCGACAGACCAAGGAGCAGCAGCGCGGGGGGCGGACGTGTGCCCTGCCATAACAGTATGCCGCGCCAGGCCAGCAGCAGCAGGCAGAGTGCATGGATCCATCCGGGCAGCCAGATGCCGTGCGGTGCGACGGTGAGGGCTGCGGCCACGAGCAGCCAGGTGGCTTGCCGGCGCTCGAGCGGCGCCGCACGGGTCGCGGCCGAGATGGCATCGTCCGGACGTGCGCGCTTCAGGGCCGCGGCCAGCCGCATCAGGTGCCCCGTCATGTCTGCCGCCCGCTGTCCCGAGGGTCGCTGCCGAACAAGGCAAGCTCGCGCAGGCAGCGGTCACGATGGTCCCGGCCAAGGCTTGGGGCAAGGCTCGTCTGCGCCAGCAGCAGCCCATAACGGCGCCCGTCCTGCTCGGCGCGCAGGATCCATGCGCTCAGTCGCGACAGGCGCTGTTCGACGTCCAGGTGCACTGGGAGCGCGGACCAGTCCAGCAGCACGTCGCCGCCCCGAGTGGCGGCGTATTGCTTGGTCAGCATCGGCCCCCCGCGAGCCAGCGCCTTCCACGCCACGTGTCGCGGCGAGTCGGCGCTCCGGTGCGCGCGCAAGCCTGCGAAGTCGTCATCGCCATCGCGCACGCTGGCCCCCGTCCCCACGCCGCCCGCGCCGTCCTCGGGCAGCGGCGGCGGATCGGGCTCGGGGGTGGGATGGACGATGCAGTCGGCCTCGGGCACGAACACAGTCCACGCCCGTATCAGCCCGAGCGGCCAGGTGGTCTCGATGACCATGCGGCCGATGCTCAGGCGGCCGCGGCGCACGGTCGGGCACGCGAGCAGTACGGTCGATTCCGTAGCCGGCTCGAGTTCGAACGCGCTGCTCTGCCCACGCGCGCGGAGCCTGAGTGCGGGGCGTCGCGAGTCGCGCGCGTTGTCGATCTGGAGCCGAAAACCGGCTGCTTCTCCGGCGAAGACCGGCTCGCAGCGTCCTGGTCGCAGCGAGAGCCCGAGCAGGTTGCGAAACGCATGGACGATGCTGGCTGTCGCTGCGCCGCCGAGCAGGAAGACGAGGGCATAGCCCAGGCTGAGGTTGTAGTTGATGGACGTCACCAGCATCACCACGAGCGCGATGGCGAACCCCAGCCCGGCCGCCGTTGGCAGCACGTAGATCCGGCGCTGGGTCAGGCGGATCGGCGCGGTCTCGGGCGCGCCGACGCGAAACAGCCAGCGATCGGCGCCCTGGCGCAGGGCGTCCGCGAAGGATGCGCCCAGGCGCATCAGCGGACAGCGACCGCCTGCATCAGGCGGACGAGTGTCGCCGGCGGGGCCGGGCGGCCATCGCCGGCCAGATGCAGGCGATGCGCGGCCACGTGCGGGAACAGGGTCTGGACGTCGTCGGGAAGGACGTGGTCGCGACCGTCGAGAAGCGCCCAGGCGCGGGCGGCTGCGATCAGGCCGAGACCCGCGCGCGGGCTCAAGCCATTGACGAGCTCCGGGCTGGTGCGCGTTGTGCCGAGCAGGGCCTGCACATAATCGACCAGGGCCTCCGAAACGTGCACGCGCTGCGCGGCGTGCTGGAGTTCGAGGAGGGCAGCGGGACTGGCGACCGCGGACTGGCGCTCGAGCAGCTCGCGCCGGTCCTCGCCCATCAGCAGCGCACGTTCGGCGGCGCGGTCCGGGTAGCCGAGGCGGATGCGCAGCAGGAAGCGGTCGAGCTGGCTCTCGGGCAGCGGAAAGGTGCCGATCTGGTGCGCCGGGTTCTGGGTGGCGATCACGAAGAACGGTTCGGGCAGCGCCAAGGTCTCGCCGTCAGCCGTGACCTGACGTTCTTCCATGGCTTCGAGCAGGGCGCTCTGCGTCTTCGGTGTGGCGCGGTTGATCTCGTCGGCCAGGATCAACTGAGCGAACACCGGCCCGGGGTGAAAGCGGAACGCGCTCGTGCCGCGATCGAAGATCGACACGCCGAGGATGTCGGCGGGCAGCAGGTCGCTGGTGAACTGGATGCGCTGGAACTGCAGCCCCATCAGCCGTGCGAGCACATGGGCGAGGGTGGTCTTGCCCACGCCGGGTACGTCCTCGATCAGCAGGTGGCCGCGCGCGATCAGGCAGGCCAGCGCGAGGCGCAGTTCGTGCCCCTTGCCGAGGATGATGTTGCCGGCCGTTTCGAGCAGGCGATTTGCATGATGCAGGGGCATTGCGGGCGTACTGTGAAATTAGCCGGGAAGCGGTGATAATAGACGACAAAGCAAGCCAGTCCGGATGATCTGCATCACGATGACTGGCACGACAAGTGTCTGGCTCGGATGGCTCTGGTCGCCAGGCCGGGCGTTCGCGATCGGAGAGGGAGGAGTATGACCACCACAGCATTCATCACGCACCGTGACTGCTGGTTGCACGACATGGGGTCAATGCACCCCGAATGTCCTGATCGGCTGTCGGCGATCAATGATCGCCTCATCGCTGCAGGGCTGGACATGTACATCTCCTTCTACGACGCGCCAGTCGCCGAGCGTGAGCAGATCACCCGCGTGCACCCGGCCGAGTACCTGGAGAGCCTGCTGGGCAACGTGCCCGAGCACGGCATTCGCCACCTCGACCCCGACACTGCGATGAGTCCGGGGACGATGAAGGCCGCGCTGCGCTCCGCTGGTGCCGGCGTATACGCCACCGACCTCGTCATGAAGGGTGAGATCGAGAACGCCTTCTGCGCGGTGCGTCCGCCCGGTCATCACGCCGAGCGTGCCAAGGCGATGGGGTTCTGCTTCATGAACAACGTCGCCATCGCTGCGCGTCATGCCCTCGAGGCGCATGGCCTTGAGCGGGTGGCGATCGTCGACTTCGACGTCCACCACGGCAACGGCACCGAGGACATCTTCCGCGACGACCCGCGGGTGATGATGGCGGGCATCTTCCAGCATCCGTTCTACCCCTACAGCGGTGCCGACAACCCGCCGGCGCACATGTGCAACGTGCCCCTGCCGGCCGGCACGCGCGGAGACGCGTTCCGCCAGGTTTTCACTGACATCGTCGTGCCCGCACTGCGCAGCCACAATCCGCAGATGATCTTCATCTCGGCCGGTTTCGATGCGCACTACGAGGACGACATGGGCTCGCTTGGCCTGCTCGAAGCCGACTACATGTGGGCGACCAAGCAGATCAAGGACGTCGCCGAAGACTGCGGCCACAAGCGCATCGTGTCGATCCTGGAGGGCGGCTATTCGCTGTCCTCGCTTGCGCGCTCGGTGGTCGCCCACATCAAGACGCTTGCCGATCTTTGAAGCGCCGATTTTTGATCCGAATTTCTATCGACGCCACCGCGGGGCCTTTCACGCACGCTTGCACGCGTGTCGCACTGGCTCCGTGTCGGCGTTAGAATCGAACCTTTAATTTCTCCCCGACGCCATGATTACCGGATCGCTAGTCGCCATCGTCACGCCCATGCAGGACGACGGCAGCCTTGACTTCCCCCGCCTGCGCAGCCTCATCGACTGGCACATCGCCGAAGGCACCGATGGCATCGTCGTCGTTGGCACCACCGGCGAGTCGCCCACGGTTGACGTGGATGAGCATTGCGAGCTTATCCGCGCTACCGTCGAGCACGTGGCGGGACGCGTGCCAGTTGTCGCCGGCACCGGTGCCAATTCGACTGCCGAAGCCGTCGAGCTCGCTCGTTTCGCCAGCCAGGCGGGTGCGACCGCGCACCTTTCAGTCGTGCCTTACTACAACAGGCCCACGCAGGAAGGTTTGTACCGGCATTTCCGCACGATCGCCGAGGCGGTCGAGCTGCCGCTGATCCTCTACAACGTGCCGGGCCGTACCGTGGCCGATCTCGCCAACGACACCACGCTGCGCCTGGCCGAGATCGCCAACATCGTCGGCCTGAAGGACGCCACCGGCAACATCGACCGCGCCTGTGACCTGATCGAGCGCGCGCCTGCCGACTTCGCCCTCTACAGCGGCGACGACATGAGTTCGGCCGCCTTCCTGATGCTCGGTGGCCACGGCGTCATCTCGGTCACCGCCAACGTCGCGCCGCGCGCGATGCACGACTTGTGCGCGGCCGCAGCCAGCGGCGACATGCGCACCCTGCGTGAAACCAATGCCGCGCTCACCGGTCTGCATCGCGACCTGTTCTGCGAGGCCAACCCGATCCCGGTCAAGTGGGCCGTTGCGCGCATGGGCCTGATCGGTGATGGCATGCGCCTGCCGCTGACGCAATTGTCCGAAAGCCACCACGAGCGTGTGCTCAAGGCCATGCGCAAGGCCGGCATCCAGGTCTGACCCGAATCTCTCTGTCCAGGAATTCCATGAACCGTTCCACGCGCACCTCACTGTCCCTGCTCGCACTCTCGCTCGCGCTCGGCGGTTGTTCGGGATCGCTGCTCGAATCCAAACGGATCGACTACAAGAGCGCCCGCCAGATCGAGCGTCCGCTCGAGATCCCGCCCGACCTGACCGCGCCCCAGCGCGACGACCGCTTCGCCGTGCCCGACGTGTCACCGCGCGGCGTCGCGACCTACTCGGCTTACAGCGCCGACCGCGCCGGTCAGCCGGCCACGGCGTCGGCTGCGAGCACCGTACTCAGCCCATCCGAATCCATGCGCATCGAGCGCGCGGGAAGCCAGCGCTGGCTGGTGGTTGGAGGGACACCCGAAGAGCTGTGGCCGCAGATCAAGGATTTCTGGCTCGAGCTCGGTTTCATCCTCAATATCGACAGTCCCGAGATCGGCGTGATGGAGACCGACTGGGCGGAGGACCGCGCCAAGATTCCGCAGGACTTCATTCGCTCCAGCATCGGCAAGGTGTTCGACGGTCTGTTCTCCACCCCCGAGCGCGACAAGTTCCGCACCCGGCTGGAGCAGGGCAAGGAGACCGGCACCGTCGAGGTCTACATCAGCCACCGCGGCATGATGGAAATCTATCCGACCGAAGCCAAGGATTCGACCATCTGGCAACCGCGCCCCGCAGACCCGGAGCTTGAGGCCGAGATGCTGCGCCGGTTGATGGTTCGACTGGGCGCCGAGGAGGCCCGTGCCGACGCGGCGATTGCGACCCAGCAGACACCCGAGCGTGCGCAGATCAGCGCGGCGGGCGACGGCCAGGTCATGCTCGTGATGGAAGAGCCATTCGATCGTGCCTGGCGACGTGTCGGGCTCGCACTCGACCGCATCGGTTTCACGGTCGAGGATCGTGACCGCAACCAGGGCCTTTACTTCGTCCGCTACGTCGACCCCGATGCCGATAACCGCAGTCCTGACAAAGGCTTCCTGTCGCGCCTGGCCTTCTGGCGCAGCGACGACAAGCCGGCGCAGGGCGGCAGCGAGTACCGTCTGCGCGTCGAGGGGCAAGGCGAGGGTTCGCGGGTCAGCGTGTTGAGCCGCGAAGGTGGTCAGGACAACTCGGAAACCGCGCGCCGCATGCTGGGTCTGTTGCACGAGCAGTTGCGCTGACCGTTCTTTGATCAAACAAAAAGCCGGCTTCAAGCCGGCTTTTTGTTTCACGGAAAGTCTGACGCGTGAGGGGGGGCTTACTTCTGCTCGGCCGACGCCTTGGCGGCGCTGACTGCAGCATCCGCCGCTGCCTTCGCTGCTTCTGCCGCCTCGGCGGCCTCGTCCGCAGCGGCTGCGGCGGTTTCCTTCACGGCTTCGACCGCGGCAGCGCCCTGCTCCTTGGCGGCTTCGGTGGCCGCTTCGGCCTTCTCGGTGGCAGCGGCTGCAGCTTCCTTGGTTGCGTCGACCGCGGCGGCGCCTTCTTCCTTGACGGCCTGGGCGCTGGCAGCAGCGGCGTCACCCGCGGCCTGGGCGCTTTCCTTCGCAGCCTCGACGGCCTGAGCGGCGGATTCCTTCATCTGCTCCTGAGCGGTCGGTGCCGGTTGCACGGCAACGGGCTCTTCCTTCTTGCCGCAGGCGGAAACGGCGAGCGCTACGAGGGCAGCAACGAGCAGGGAATTCTTCATGGTCTTTTTTCCTTTCGGGGTTCAGGGGGGCTTTCGCCGAGTGATTTCCGGGCGTCTGCACTTAATTGAACAGGACGACCTCGGGCTGTAGCGAAAGCACACGGAGTCTAGCATGCGCGTGGATGGCAAGAGGATGAGCTGGTGCGCTGCAGCATGCCAATTAAGCGTAAAAAAGCATTTCGAAACAGTTGGATAAAGTTTGATCGATGTGGATCTTGGACCCTCTTTCTGGATCTTCACGGTTGGATCTGCTCGGCAAGTCGGTGCGTCGGTGGGGCGGTCAGGCGTTAGAATCGCGCTCCTCGACAGAATCCGAACCCGAACCGTCATGCCCATCGCCGTCATCGAATCCCTGGACCACGAAGGCCGTGGCGTAACGCGCACGGACGGGAAGGCGGTATTCGTCGAGGGCGCGCTGCCCGGGGAGCGGGTGGAGTACGTCGTGCGCCGCTCGCGCCCCAGTTATGAGCAGGCGGAGGCAGTGCGTATCCTGAAGCCGAGCGCGTTGCGCGTTGCCCCGCGCTGCCGGCATTACGGCACCTGCGGCGGCTGTTCGATGCAGCATCTGGACACGGTCGCTCAGGCGGCAGCGAAGCAGCGCATCCTCGAAGATGCGCTCTGGCACATCGGCAAGCTGCGGCCCGAGATCCTCCATCCCGCCATTCATGGTCCCGCCTGGGGCTACCGCTATCGCGCCCGCCTCGGCGTTCGGCTGGTGCCGAGCAAGGGGGGAGTACGTGTTGGCTTCCACGAACGGCGCTCGAGTTACATCGTGGATATGCGCGAGTGTCCGGTGCTGCCGCCTGCGATTTCGGCGCTGTTACCGCGCTTGCGCGAGATGATCGCAGACCTGTCGATTGCCGATCGCCTGCCTCAGGTCGAGATTGCGATCGGCGACGAGGCCACGGTGTTCGTGTTCCGCAACCTGCAGCCCTTCAGCCGCGCCGATGTCAAGCGGCTGTCCGCATTTGCCGAGGCCGAAGGCATCCAGGTCTGGCAGCAGCCGAACGGGCCGGACTCGGCGACGCCGCTGCATCCACTGGACGGACCGCCGCTCGCCTACACGCTGCCGGAGTTCGACGTACGCTTGGATTTCCGGCCGACCGATTTCACCCAGGTCAACGTGCACATCAACCGCCTGCTGATCCGGCGCGCGATGCAGTTGCTCGATCCGCAGCCAGGCGAGCGGATTGCCGATCTGTTCTGCGGACTGGGCAACTTCAGCCTGCCGATTGCGCGTCGCGGCGCGCAGCTCATCGGTGTCGAAGGCAGTGACGCGCTGGTCGCGCGCGCGCTCGAGAACGCCCGGTGCAATGGCCTCGCCGAGCGAACCACCTTTTACGCAGCCAATCTGTTCGAGGCCACCGAGGACAGCCTCGCCGCGCTGGGCCCGCTGGACAAGCTGCTGATCGACCCGCCGCGCGAAGGCGCGATCGCCGTGGTCAAGGCGATCGGCCCGCAACAGCAACCCGCACGCATCGTGTATGTGTCCTGCAACCCCGCTACGCTTGCGCGCGACGCGGCCGTGCTGGTGAGGGAGAAGGGCTATGTGCTCAAGGGCGCCGGCATCGCCAACATGTTCCCGCAGACCTCACATGTTGAGTCGATCGCCCTCTTCGAGCGTCCCGAGGCGAACTGATCTCGTGCGGTGGTATACTGCGCGCCCTTGCGCAGGCGTGGCCGAGCGCTTGACTGCAACGGTCGTGAAAACAGGTTTAGGAAGCGTGGCAGAGTGGTCGATTGCACCGGTCTTGAAAACCGGCAACGGGCAACCGTTCGTGAGTTCGAATCTCACCGCTTCCGCCAGAAGAATCGCGCAGCTTGCCGATCTGCATGTTTATCCGGGAGAGGCCCGGCGCTACCCATGTCCCGCCTCATTCTCCTCAACAAGCCGTATGGCGTGCTCTGCCAGTTCACCGATCAGGCCGGCCGTGCCACGCTGAAAGACTGCGTTCCCGTGCCCGGTGTCTATGCCGCAGGGCGGCTCGATACGGACAGCGAAGGTCTGTTGCTGCTTACCAACGACGGGCTCTTGCAGCATCGCATCGCCGATCCTCGCCACAAACTCGCCAAGGCCTACGTCGTCCAGGTCGAGGGTGAGCCTGACGAAACGGCGCTCACCCGATTGCGTGCAGGCCTCGATCTGGGCGATTTCCATTCCCGGCCCTGCGAGGCGAACACCGTGGCGGAGCCGGACTGGCTCTGGCCGCGCGATCCGCCGGTGCGCTTTCGCAAGTCGGTGCCGACGAGCTGGCTGGAGATCGTGCTGCGCGAGGGCAAGAACCGCCAGGTGCGGCGCATGACCGCCAAGGTGGGCTTCCCGACGCTGCGTCTGATCCGGGTCGCGATCGGCCCCTGGCGGCTCGAAGGGCTCCTGCCCGGCCAGTGGCGCGAGCTCGATGTGGCGGGGAGGGGCGCGGTTCCTTACAAGCCTCACAAAAGGTCAGGAAAATAATGAGCTTTCGCACGCTAGCTGCTGCGCTCCTCGCTGCGGGCGCGCTCGCTCCCTTCGCACCGGCGGCCGTGGCCGAATCCCGCCTCCCCGAGGCTGAACTGGGCTTCGGCATGTATCGCATCGAGGCCGAGGTGGCGCATACCTTCGAAACGCGCCAGATCGGGCTGATGAATCGCACCGCGATGCCGCTGCATCGCGGCATGGTCTTCGTCTTTCCCGAGGCGCGTGCGCACTGCATGTGGATGAAGAACACCCCGCTGCCGCTGTCGGTGGCGTTTGTGGATGAGCGGGGCAGGGTGATCAACATCGAGGACATGCAGCCGCAGACCACCGACAACCACTGCGCGGCGGGTCCGGCGCGCTTTGCGCTGGAGATGAATCTGGGCTGGTTCGCCGAGCGCGGGGTCAAGGCCGGCGACACGCTGCGTGGTTTTGAGCGCCTGCCGGCACCGCGTTGATCGCCGCGTTGGCCAAGACGCGAATAGCGCCTGTTTAGTCGCTTTTTTCCGGCGCCGGTGCTTGCCGGTAGAGGTCGATAATCGGCTCACGTCGTCTCGTGTCCGGGTCCGTCCGGGCGTTGGAGATGGCGAACGGAGCCGGCCGTGGCCGAAGAAAGCGATCTCGAGAAGACAGAAGACCCATCACCGCGAAGGCTTGAGCAGGCGCGTGAGGAAGGACAGGTCCCGCAATCGCGGGAGCTGTCGACCTTTCTCGTGACCGTGACCGGTGCCGCCACGCTGCTGCTGATGGGCAACTGGATGGCGACGCGCGTGGCCGGCCTGGTGCGCGGCGGCTTCGCGTTCGAGCGTGCCGCGGCCTTCGAGCCGGCCTTGATGCTCGATGTGCTGCAGCGCATGCTCAGCGGGGCGCTGCTTACGTTGATGCCGCTGTTTTTTGCGCTGCTCGTTGCGGCAGTGGCAGCGCCGATCCTGCTCGGTGGCCTCGTCTTTGCGCCCAAGGTGCTCGCCCTCAACTTCGGCCGCATGAACCCCATCAAGGGCATCGGGCGCATGTTTTCGGTGCACGGTCTGGCCGAAATGATGAAGGCGATCCTTAAGTCGCTGCTGGTGGGCGGAATCGCCGCGCTCGTGCTGTGGTTCAACATCGATCACCTGTTCGACCTGATGGTCGAGCCGCTCGAAGTCGGCATGGCCGACTTTTCCGATACCGTGGCCTTCTCCGCGCTGATGATCGTGCTCAGTCTCGGGCTGCTCGCGCTGATCGACGTGCCCTTCCAGCTCTGGCAGTACCACAAGAAGCTGCGCATGACCAAGGAAGAGGTCAAGCGCGAGAGCAAGGAGCAGGAAGGCGACCCGATGGTCAAGGGCCGTATCCGTGCGCTGCAGCGCGAGATGGCGCGCCGGCGCATGATGACCGAGGTGCCCAAGGCCGATGTGGTGGTGACCAATCCGACCCACTTCTCGGTGGCGCTCAAGTACGACGGCGAAAAGATGGGGGCGCCAGTGGTGGTCGCCAAGGGGCGTGGCGAACTGGCGCTGAAGATCCGCGAGATTGCGAAGGAGCACGGCGTGCCGATGCTCGAGGCGCCGCCGCTGGCGCGTGCGCTCTACAAACACTGCGAACTGGAGCAGTCCATCCCTGCCGGGCTGTACACCGCGGTGGCCGAGGTGATGGCGTATGTCTACCAGCTCGACGCCTGGATGAAGCAGGGCGGCCTGCCGCCCGTCGCGCCTGTCACACTGCCGGTGCCCGCCGGCATGGATCCGGGTGCGCCCGAGGAATGAGTGCCTGAACCATGGCCATGAACGACACCCTGAACCTGCGCCAGCTGCTAACGCCGGCCAACCTGCGCCAGCTTGCCGCGCCGGTGCTGATCATCGTGATCCTGTCGATGATGGTGCTGCCGCTGCCGGTGTTCCTGCTCGACGTGTTCTTCACCTTCAACATCGCGATCTCGGTGATGGTGATGCTGGTGGCGATGTATTCCAAGCGGCCGCTGGACTTCTCCGTATTCCCGACCGTGCTGCTGATGACCACGCTGCTGCGCCTGTCGCTGAACGTGGCGTCGACGCGAGTCGTGCTGCTCGAGGGCCACGCCGGTCCGGATGCGGCCGGCAAGGTCATCGAGGCCTTCGGCAACTTCCTCGTCGGCGGTAACACTGCGGTCGGTCTGGTGGTGTTCGTGATCCTCACCTTGATCAACTTCGTCGTCATCACCAAGGGCGCGGGGCGGATCGCCGAGGTGTCGGCGCGCTTCACGCTCGACGCGATGCCCGGCAAGCAGATGGCGATCGATGCCGACCTCAATGCCGGCCTGATCGACGAGAAGGAGGCCAAGCGCCGGCGCAAGGAAACCGCGCAGGAGTCGGACTTCTACGGCGCGATGGATGGTGCGTCCAAGTTCGTGCGTGGCGACGCGGTGGCCGGCATCATCATCCTTGCGATCAACATCATCGGCGGTCTCTTCGTCGGCGTGATGCAGCACGACATGGGGGTGGGCGAGGCGGCGCACACCTACACCTTGCTCACGATCGGCGATGGCCTCGTCGCGCAGATTCCGTCGCTGATCATCTCGGTGGCGGCGGGCCTGGTCGTGTCCCGGGTCGGCGACGAAGGCGACGTCGGCGGAATGGTGATCAACCAGGTGTTTTCCAACCCTCAGGTGATGGTGCTGACTGGGGCCATCATCGGTGTGCTTGGCCTGATTCCGGGCATGCCCAACCTGGTGTTCCTGCTGCTCGCCGGCACGCTCGGTGCCATGGCGTGGTTTCGGCGCAAACGCATCGTCGAGGCCGAGGCCGCCGCCGCGGCGCCCGAGGTCGCGGCGCAGGCAGCGATGCCCGCGCAGGACAACCTCGAGGCGAGCTGGAACGACGTCTCGCAGGTGGACGTGCTCGGCCTCGAGGTCGGCTACCGGCTGATCCCGATGGTGGACAAGGGCCAGGATGGCGAACTGCTCAAGCGCATCCGCGGCCTGCGCAAGAAGTTCGCGCAGGAGGTCGGCTTCCTGTCGGCGCCGGTGCACATCCGCGACAACCTCGAGCTCAAGCCCAACGCCTACCGCATCGCGCTCAAGGGCGTCGAGGTCGGTGGCGGCGAGGCCTATCCGGGCCAGTTCCTCGCCATCAACCCGGGACGTGTGTCAGGCCCGATCGCCGGGCGCGAGACCACCGACCCCGCCTTCGGCCTGCCTGCGGTGTGGATCGACGCGTCGATGCGCGAGCAGGCGCACGCGCTCGGCTACACGGTGGTCGATGCGAGCACGGTGGTGGCCACGCACCTCAACCACGTCATCCTCAATCACGCCGCCGAGCTGCTCGGCCGCCAGGAAACCCAGGCGCTGCTCGACCACGTCGGCAAGGATTCGCCCAAGCTCGTCGAGGACCTGGTGCCCAAGCTGCTGCCGATCGGCACCGTGCAGCGCGTGCTGCAGAACCTGCTGGAAGAGGGCGTCAACATCCGCGACATGCGCAGCATCATCGAGGGCCTGGCCGAGCATGCGACGCGCACGCAGGATCCCGTGCAGCTCACCACCCGGGTGCGCGAGGCGCTTGGCAGGGCGATCATGCAAGGCCTGTTCCCGGGCAACGCGGAGGTACAGGTCATGGCGCTCGAGCCCGGGCTCGAGCGCATCCTCATGCAGGCCATGGCCTCGGGTGGCGAGGGCGGCGCGATCGAGCCCGGCCTGGCCGACACCCTGCTGCGTCAGACCGCGCAGATCGCCCAGCGCCAGGAGGACATCGGCTTGCCGCCGGTGCTGCTGGTGCCTTCGCAGCTGCGCATGCTGCTGTCGCGCTTCCTGCGCCGTGCCGTGCCCGCGCTCAAGGTAATCTCCAACAGCGAAGTGCCCGAGAGCCGCACCATCCGCGTCACCGCCATGGTCGGTGCGCAGGGCTGATGGAGCCGTTGGGCGAATAAGCGGGGGAAAGGCGCTTTATTCCGCCCCAGGTGCTTGACCGGACATGGCGATAATCCTCATCAAGCAGTGGTCGATTGTGGCCACCGGGAGAATTGCCATGAACGTCAAACGCTACTTTGCCCCCACCGCCCGCGAGGCGCTCCGCGCCCTGAAGGAAGCCCTCGGGCCGGAAGCCATCGTGCTCTCCAACCGTGCCGTCGAAGGCGGCGTGGAGATCCTGGCCCTGCCCGGCGAGGCGGTCGGTGCGCTGCAGGCGGCCAATCGCGCCGCCGTGACGGCGCGCGCAGGTGCTCAGGCACAGGACGCCCGCCCTGCTGCGGCCCGCCCGATGGCGATGGCGCCCCCGGTTCCCGCAGTCGACGAGCCCGATTTCCAGGTCAGCCTGTCGGCCCTGGCCGCCAGCGCCGCGCGCAATGGAACGCGCCCGCCGGCGCAGCCTCCGGGCGAATCGGCTCCGGTGCTCCGTGCCTTCAATCCGCCTCGTATCGAGACCGCCGACTATGCCGTACGCAGTCGCGATGCGATGATCCGTGCCGCAGCGCCGGCCGCACGCCCCCGCAGCGTCGAGGCCGCAAGTCCGGCGGTGTTCTCCGCTCGTGCAGCAGCGCAATCGACGGCTGTGGACGAGTTTGGCAGTGCGCGTGTGCGCGAGCTGCAGGAAACAAACGCCCGCCTGATGTCCGAACTGACCGGCATCCGCGGCATGATCGAGCGTCAGCTCGCCGGTTTTGCCTGGGGCGAAACCCGCCGTCAGGCGCCGGCGCGCGCCACCATGCTCGGCGAACTCCTCGAGGCCGGGTTCTCATCCACCGTTGCGCGCAAGCTGTGCGAGGCCGTGCGCGAGGACGCCGACCGCACCGAGGCGCGCGAGGCGGTGGGTGCCGCGCTCGATCGCATCATGCGTGCCTGCGCGTCGGACGAGGACCTGCTCGATCGCGGCGGCGTGTTCGCCCTCGTCGGCCCGACCGGCGTCGGCAAGACCACCACCACCGCCAAGCTCGCCGCACGCTGCGTGGTGCGCCACGGCGCGAGCAAGCTGGCGCTGATCACCACCGACGGTTACCGCATCGGTGCCCAGGAGCAACTGCGCATCTACGGCCGCATCCTCGGCGTGCCGGTGTATTCGGTGCGCGATGCCGGCGACTTGCGCCAGACCCTGGCTGGGCTGCGCAACAAGCACATGGTGCTGATCGACACCATGGGCATGAGCCAGCGCGACCGCATGGTGGCCGAGCAGGCCGCGATGCTCGCCGGCGCCGGTGACGTGCGCCGTCTTCTGCTGCTCAACGCGACCGCACGCGGCGACACGCTCGACGATGTGGTGCGCGCCTATGCGGGCGAGGATCTCGCCGGCTGCATCTTCACCAAGGTGGACGAGGCGGCTTCGCTGGCGCCCGCGCTCGACGTGGCGGTGCGCCACAAGCTCGACATCCGCTACCTCACCAACGGTCAACGCGTGCCCGAAGACCTGCACCTGCCCAATCGTGCCTATCTGCTCCATCGCGCCCTGCGCGAGCATGCGGGGGAGTCGCCCTGGCATCTGAGCGGTGACGAGGCGGGGATGCTGCTCGCGGCAGGGGGGGCGTGATCATGCTCGACGGACGCGAAGACCAGGCGGCAGGGCTGCGGCGCCTGTTCCGCCGCGCACCACCGCAGGTGGTGGCGCTATATGCCGGTGGACGCTTGCGCACCGACAACGCCGTGCTCGCTGCGCACCGCATCGCCGGACGGGCAGAGCGCGTGCTGATCCTGGACGAGGCCGAGGGGAGCGAAACGCTGGCTGATACGCTGGGCGTGGCGAGTGGTACCGACCTGCTCCAACTGCTCGATGGCCGGACCACGCTCTCGGCTGTGCTGCAGCCGGTGCCCGGCCTGGTCGGGCGGGTGCCGGCGGCCGCGGCGGCGCTTGCCCTGCCGCTACTCGACGATGCACGCCGCGCGTGCCTGGTGGAGGCGCTGCGCATCCTGCATCGTCATGCCGGCTTCGTGCTGGTGCATGCGTCCGGGGAACAAGCGGCCGAGCCGTCGCCTTTCGTGCAGGCGGCGCCGCGCCGTCTGGTGGTGGCCGAGGCCAGCGCGAGCGGCGCGACCGAGGCCTATCAGACCATCAAGGGGCTGGCTGCGGCCGGCGCCGGTTCCGTCCATGTGGCGGTGTGCCGCGCACGCGGACGCAAGGATGCGGCGGCGTTCTTCGACAGCCTGGAAAAGCTGGTCCGGCGCCATGTCGGCGTACCGCTCGCCTGGCTGGGCGAACTGGAGCGTGACGACATCGCGGCGGGCCTTCGCGAGCCGCTGCAAACGACGCCGCGCGCTGCGGGCGCAGCTTTCCTGCGTCGGGTGGCCGACATGGGCCGTGTGCCGGACGTCGGACGTGGATGACGACTCCATGAGTGTGACTTATCCCGCTGGTAATGCCGGCAACGCTGCAGGACAATCAAGGCCTTCGATATCCGGAGTTGGCGCGGGCAGCGCTTCGCGCCGCAAGACGATACAGGCCGAATGGATGTACGACGCAAACGGTAAGCTCGACAAGTCCAACCTCGTCGAGGCCTACGCTCCCCTGGTCAAGCGCATTGCCTTCCAGCTCATGTCCAAGCTGCCGGCGAGCGTCGACGTGGACGATCTGATCCAGAACGGCATGATGGGCCTGCTCGACGCGCTGGGGCGCTACGAGCAGGGGCTTGGCGCGCAGTTCGAGACTTACGCCGCACAGCGCATCCGCGGCGCCATGCTCGACGGCCTGCGCGAGAACGACTGGCTGCCGCGCAGTCTGCGTCGTGACATGCGCCGCATCGAGGCCGCGATCCACAGCCTCGAGCAGCAGTTCGGCCGCCATCCTTCCGAAGTGGAACTTGCCCAGTCCCTCGACATGGCGCTGGAGGATTACCAGCGCATGCTGCAGGACGCGCGCGGTCATCAACTGGTCTACCTCGAGGATTTCAACCGTGAAGAGGACGACGACTATCTCGATCGTCACCTCGCCCAGGCCGACAGCAACCCGCTCGACCTGCTCGAAGACGCGGACATGCGTCGCCGCCTCGTTTCTGCGATCGAGCATCTGCCCGAGCGCGAGCAGATGGTGATGGCGCTGTACTACGACGAAGAGCTCAACCTGCGCGAGATCGGCGAGGTCCTCGGCGTCACCGAATCACGCGTGTGTCAGTTGCACAGTCAGGCGGTCGCGCGCCTGCGCGCCTGCATCTTCGAGGGTGGTGGCGCCATGCCGGTCGCGCGCCGGCGTGGTCGTCCGCCCAAGAATCCGGCGCCGAACTGACCATGACGACCATTCCCGCGGTTTCTGCTCGCCATGGATAAGATCAGCCTCGTTGGCCTCACGCTCGGCATCGCCGCAATCGTCGTCGGTCAGGTGCTGGAGGGCGGACATCTGTCCTCGCTGTTCCAGCCCACGGCCTTCCTGATCGTGATCGGTGGCACGCTGGGGGCGGTGATGCTGCAAAGCCCGCTGCGCACCTTTGTCGACGGCATGCGCATGGGGCGCTGGGTGTTCGTGCCGCCCGTGGTGAGCCCCGAGACCATCATCGAGCAGGTGGCCAGCTGGAGTGCGGTTGCGCGCAAGGAAGGCCTGCTGACCCTCGAGAACCAGATCGACGCGCTGCCCGACCCGTTCATGCGCAAGGGGCTTCAATTGCTGGTCGATGGTGTCGAGCCCAACCGGCTGCGCGAAGTGCTTGAGGTGGAGATCGGTGTCTGGGAAGGGCAGATGCGCCAGGCGGCCCGGATCTGGGAGGCGGCGGGAGGTTACGCGCCCACGATCGGTATCCTCGGCGCGGTGATGGGGCTCATCCACGTCATGGAAAACCTGTCGGACCCGTCGCGGCTTGGCGCCGGCATCGCGGTGGCTTTCGTTGCCACGATCTATGGCGTGGGGTTCGCCAACCTGGTGTTCATTCCGATCGCCAAGAAACTGGCGGCACACATCCTCACCCTCACCAACCAGCGCGAAATGTTCGTCGACGGGCTGGTGGGCATTGCCAATGGCGACAATCCGCGCATCATCGCCAGCCGCATGCAGGGCTACGTCGTCTGAGCAGGGGCTGGAGCCGATCATGGGGCGCAGGCGCAAACGGGAAGAGGAGCATGACAACCAGGAGCGTTGGCTCGTTTCCTATGCTGACTTCATCACCCTGCTGTTCGCCTTCTTCGTGGTGATGTACTCGCTGTCCTCGGTCAACGAGGGCAAATACCGGGTGCTGTCGGATTCGCTGGTGCAGGCCTTTCGCAACGTCACCGTCAATGACAGCGGCGAGCAGATCGAACTGCCGCGGATGAGCGTGCTGCCGACGCGGCCGATCACCCAGGCGGCGCCGCCCGCGCCCGATCGAGTTGCTGACCAGCGCCGGCGCGAGACTGCCCAGCGCATGCGCAATATGGCGGATGAGATCCGGCGCGTGCTGTCGCCGCTGACGCGGGCGGGCCAGGTCAATGTCACCGAAGGGGCGTTCGGTGTTTCGGTCGAAATCAACGCCAGCCTGTTGTTTGCGCCGGGCGATTCCGCCCTCGGGCCGGGGGCGGTCGCGGCGCTCGATGCAGTGGCGCAGGTGCTTGCGCCGGCGCCCTTCCCGATCACGGTCGAGGGGCATACCGACAACATTCCGATCAACACCTTCCGCTTCCCGTCGAACTGGGAACTGTCGGCTGTGCGCGCGTCCACCGTGGCGCGCCTGTTCATCGACAACGGGGTGTCGCCTGATCGCCTGACCGCCGCAGGTTACGCCGACCAGCGCCCGGTGGCAGAAAACGACAGCGAGGATGGGCGTGGTCGAAATCGACGGGTGACGGTGCTGATCGAATCGCGCTCCGCCGATCTCGAACCGGAGCCGGGTCCGACGACCATTCCTCCTGACGACCCGATCCGTTCGATCCTGCCGGCAAATATCGAGGGCTGAAGCCCCCGAAGGCGATCGCCCCGTCCGTCAGGCGCCCATCGGCTGCGGGAGCATTCGCCTATTCGCGGGCAAGCCCGCTCCCACAAGCAGCACACATCGAAGACGCGTTGGGCTGGCGATTGCTGCATCCTGACTTCGGTGACGGGACTTGTTCAGCGCATCCTTTCCGGCTTCACCTTCGGCGTCAGCGGTGCACCCTTGCGTGCGCGGCGGTGGCGCAGCGGCTCGCGCTGGCCGGGCTTGAGCTCGATCGTCACCGTCTTGCCGCCGCGGCCGGTGCCTTCCACAGTCAGCACCGCGTCGTCGGCGGGCACCGCAACGGCGGCGAGCGTCTCGCCTTCGTCCAGTGCCATCACGATCACGCCGCGCCCGCCGCTCTGGGTCTTCATCTCGGGGCGGGGGAAGACGAGCAGGCGACCGTTTTCCGACGCCGCGGCGATCCAGTCGCCACAGACCCTTGCCGGTGCAAGCACCTTTTCTCCCTGTTCGAGGCCCATGAAAGCCTTGCCCGCACGCTGGCGGCTGGTGGCATTGCCAACACTGCACAAGAACCCGTAGCCACCGCTGTTGGCGAAGAAATAGACCGCCTCCGGCGCGTCGGTGACGACCTGCGCCAGCTTGCCGCCATCCTGGAACTCGACCAGGGTGGCGATCGGCGCGCCATCACCGCGCCCGCCGGGCAGCTCGGATACCTTCACCGTGTAGGCGCGGCCGTTGCTGTCGATGACGATCAGCGGCCAGACGGTGCGGGTCTCGATCACCGCGAAGCCGAAGTCACCGGCCTTGTAGGTGATGCCGGCGGGGTCGATGCCATGGCCCTGGCGCGAGCGCACCCAGCCGTTCTTCGACACGATGACCGTCACCGGCTCGTCCGGCACGCTGATCTCGGCCGGCGCCACCGCGGCCACGGCTTCGACCAGGGTGCGGCGGTCGTCGCCGTACTTCTTCGCGTCGTCCTGGATCTCCTTGAGGATGAGCCTGGTCATCGCCGCGCGGCTGTCGAGGATGTGCTGCAGGCCGGCGCGCTCGTCACGCAGCTCGGCGAGCTCCTTCTCGATCTTGAAGCCTTCGAGGCGGGCGAGCTGGCGCAGGCGGATCTCGAGGATGTCCTCGGCCTGGATGTCCGACAGCCCGAAGGCGGCGATCAGCGCCGGCTTGGGCTCGTCCGATTCGCGGATCACGCGGATCACCTCCTCGATGTGCAGGAAGGCGATCATGCGGCCTTCGAGGATGTGGATGCGGCGATCGACCTCGTCCAGGCGATGGCGGGTGCGGCGCTCGACCGTCACAAAGCGGAAGTCGATCCACTCGCGCAGGATCTGCACCAGGTTCTTCTGCTGCGGGCGGCCATCACGGCCGATCATGGTCATGTTGACCGAGGCCGAGGTCTCCAGGCTGGTGTGGGCGAGCAGCACCGCCATGAACTCGTCGCGGTTCTGGCGGCTCGACTTGGGCTCCAGCACGATGCGCACCGGGGCCTTGTCGCTGGATTCGTCGCGCACCGTGTCGAGCACGCCGAGCACGAGCTGCTTGAGGTTCTTCTGCTCCTGCGAGACCTCCTTCTTGCCTGCGCGCGGCTGCGGGTTGGTCAGGGTCTCGATCTCGGACAGCACCTGCGCCGCGGACACCCCGTGCGGCAGCTCCTCGATGATCGCCCGCCACTGGCCGCGCGCGAGTTCCTCGATCTTCCAGCGCGCGCGCAGGCGCAGGCTGCCGCGGCCGGACGCGTAGGCGTCGCGGATGGTCTCGGGGGTGGAGATGAGCTGGCCGCCGCCGGGGAAGTCCGGGCCGGGGATGATGGCGAGCACGTCCTCGAGCGTGGCTTCGGGGTGGCGGATCAGGTGGCAGGTGGCTTCGGCCACCTCGCGCAGGTTGTGCGGCGGGATCTCGGTCGCCATGCCCACGGCGATACCCGAGGCGCCGTTCAACAGCACGAAGGGCAGGCGCGCCGGCATGAGCTGCGGCTCTTCGAAGGCGCCGTCGTAGTTGGGGATGAAGTCCACCGTGCCACGGTCGATCTCGGCGAGCAGCAGCTCGGCGATCGGGGTCAGGCGGCACTCGGTGTAGCGCATCGCCGCTGCCGAGTCGCCATCGCGCGAGCCGAAGTTGCCCTGGCCGTCAACCAGCGGGTAGCGCAGCGAGAAGTCCTGCGCCACCCGCACCATGGCGTCGTAGACGCTGGAGTCGCCGTGCGGGTGGTACTTGCCGATCACGTCGCCGACCACGCGCGCGGACTTCACGTGCTTGGAGGTGGACGACAGCCGCATCTCGCTCATCGCGAACAGGATGCGGCGCTGCACCGGCTTCAGGCCGTCTTCCACCTGCGGCAGCGCGCGCGACTTCACCACGCTCATCGCGTAGGCGAGGTAGGCGCGCTCGGCGAAGCGGTCCAGCGCCAGCGTGCCGTCGTCTTCGGGCTCGGGCTCCGGGGCGGCGGGTGGGGCAGGGGGGGGCGGCAGGTCCGCACCAATCATGGCCGCGGGTGTTTCGCTCGTTGCGGGAAGCGCCGGTGCGACTGCGGTCGTCAGCGGCTTGGCAGATTCGGGCGCCTCGGAGGCGCCGAACAGGTCGGGAGTGTTGTTGCTCATGCTTGGTGATCTTCGCCTTCGTTCGGCGCGCGCTCCAAGTTCGACCCCGTGTCGATCGGCGCGCGCGGTTCCGCCTTTGCAGGCTGATCGCGCGTGATCGAGAAATCGGGTTCAAACAGCGCCAGGGCGTCGAGCGCGCCGACCGGCGTGAGCTTGTTATTGGAGTTCGTCTTCATGTGCGGGTCCTCCGGGGCTCAGATATCCGCCTCGACGCTGTCGCCCTTTTCTTCCATCCACGCGCGCCGGCCGGAAGCTTCGCCCTTGCCCATGAGCAGGGTGAACATCTTCAGCGTGTCCTTGAGCGCGCCGTTGCGCACCTTGACCGGCAGCACGCGGCGGGTGGCGGGGTCCATGGTGGTTTCGCGCAGCTGGTCGGGGTTCATCTCGCCCAGGCCCTTGAAACGGCCGATCTCGATGGCGTCGGGTTTGAAGCCTTCCTTGGCGAGGCGGTCACGGATGGCGGTGAGTTCGCCCTCGTCGAGCGCATACAGGCGGCGCGGCGGGCGCTTCTTGCCCTGGGCGGGGACGTCCACGCGATACAGCGGCGGCTGCGCCACATAGACGTGGCCGCGCTCGATGAGCTTGGGGAAGTGGCGGAAGAAGAGCGTCAGCAGCAGGGTCTGGATGTGGGCGCCGTCGACGTCGGCGTCGGACATGATGACCACCTTGCCGTAGCGCAGGCCGGAGAGGTCCACGTCGCTGTCGGCCTTGTGCGCATCCACGCCGAGCGCGACCGCGATGTCGTGAATCTCGGCGTTGGCGAACAGACGGTCGGGGTCGATCTCCCAGGCGTTCTGCACCTTGCCGCGCAGCGGCAGGATGGCCTGGGTCTCCTTGTTGCGCGCCATCTTGGCCGAGCCGCCGGCGGAGTCGCCCTCGACCAGGAAGAGCTCGTTGTCGGCGAGGTCCTCGGATTCGCAGTCCGACAGCTTGCCCGGCAACACCGCGACGCCCGAGGTCTTCCTCTTCTCGACCTTCTGTGCGCTCTTCTGCCGTGCCAGCGCCTGCTTGATGGAAAGCTCGGCGATCGCGCGGCCGGCCTCGACGTGGTTGTTGAGCCAGATCTCGAAGGGGTCGCGCAGTTGCGAGGACACCAGCTTGACCGCCTCGCGCGAGTTGAGCTTTTCCTTCACCTGGCCCTGGAACTGGGGGTCGAGCAGGCGCGCCGACAGCACGAAGCTCATGCGCCCGCACACGTCCTCCTGCTGCAGCTTGACGCCGCGCGGCAGCAGGGTGTGGTGGTCGATGAAGGACTTCATGGCCTCGAACACGCCGGCGCGCAGGCCGGATTCGTGGGTGCCGCCGTTCACGGTCGGGATCAGGTTGACGTAGGACTCGCTCGGCACGGGCGATTCGAACCACGCCAGCGCCCAGGCCGCGCCTTCGCCGGCGGCGAAAGTGGGGTCGTCCTTGCTGGCATATTTCTCGGCGGTGAAGATCGGCGCCACCGGCTCGACGTCGCCGGCGAGCTCCTTCAGGTAGCCGGCCAGCCCTTCCGGGTAGGACCAGGTCTTGGTCAGCGCCGGGCCATTGGCCTGCTCGATGTCGAGTCGCACATTGACGCCCGACAGCAGCACCGCCTTCGAACGCAGCAGGCGCTCGAGTTCGTTCATCGGCACGCGCGGCGAATCGAAGTACTTGCCATCGGGCCACACCCGCACGCGGGTGCCGGTCTGGCGGCCGCAGTCGCCTTCGACGCGCACCGGGCTGATCGTCTCGCCGCCGTCGGCAAAGTCGATGCGGTGGATCTTGCCCTCGCGCCGCACCTCGACCTCGATCCGGGTGGACAGCGCGTTGGTCACCGACACGCCGACGCCGTGCAGGCCGCCCGAGAACGCATAGGCCGAGTTGCCCTCGCGCTTGTCGAACTTGCCGCCCGCATGCAGGCGCGTGTAGGCCAGCACCACCACCGGCACGCCTTCCTCCGCATGCAGGCCGACCGGGATGCCGCGGCCGTCGTCGGCCACGGTGACCGAGCCGTCGAGGTGCAGGGTGACGTGGATCTTCTTCGCAAAGCCGCCGAGCGCCTCGTCGGCGGCGTTGTCGATCACTTCCTGGATGATGTGCGCCGGGCTGTCGGTGCGGGTGTACATGCCGGGGCGCTCACGCACCGGCTCGAGTCCTTTCAGGACGCGGAAGGAGGATTCGTCGTACTGCTTGGGGGTGTCTTGCTTGCCAGCCATGCTGCAGGCCCGTTCGGTTTCACGAAGGGCGCAAGGATAGCAGAGCCCGGCGCTGTATGTATGTTCAGGCTGTGGCGCGCTCAGGCGCTGCCGAGCATGCGTCCACCGCCAACGGCGCGGGTGTGGCCTTCGGCGTCGTAGAGCGGGGGCTGGTCGGCGGCGGCAAGCAGCACCGACAGCGCGGCCTGGTTGTGCGCCATGCGCTCGAGGATGAGCTTGCCGTTGATGGCATTGCGTTCGCCCGCCTGACGCGCGAGGCCGATGACTTCATCCCAGCGCGCGAGCACCCGCGGCAGGTCGGCGAGCAGTTCGCGGATGGTCGCGTCGGAGGTGACGCGACCGAGACGGCCGAGCAGCAGCACACGATCGTCGGACAGGCGTTGCAGCCGGCGATAGCGTTCGTTCTTGTCCTGCGTGAGCGCGAGCAGCGCATCGGTGTCACCCGACGTCAGCAGCGCCTCCTCACGCTCGAGCAGCGCGACGAACTCCCCGAGCTGGATGGCCTCGGCCTCGATCAGCAGGGCGAGCCGCTGCTGATCGGCGGGTGTGGGCACAGCCGGCGCGCGGTTCATTGCCGGTCGTGGGTCAGCGTTGACCGGCCAGCATCTCGCGGACGCTGTTGATCAGGCCGTCGGCGATCCGGCCTGCGTCGATCTTGAATTCACCGTTGGCGATTGCCTGCTTGATCTCCGCGACGCGCTGCGTATCCACGACCGGCGCTTGTGCGATCGCGCTCTCGGCCTTTTGCAGGCTCGACGACAGTGAAGACAGCTGGACTTTGTCGGCGCCGCTCGCGACCGTGGACGCTGGATTCGCCGGGTTGCGCGGGCGGGCCTCGCCCGTGGCGCTGGGGGCAATCGGCTTGCCCGTACCTTCGATTTTCATGGCGCAGCTCCAAAACAAATTGACTCTGACGTTCTTTTCGGCGGGGTCCGGAAAAACTTTAGCGAATAAGTCGTGAAATTCTTCACGCGGCGGTGTGGTCGCTCTCGCCTGGTCAGAAGCTCACCTCGACCGTGCCGCCCGGCTGCGCGACACCGGTGACGACCTGGCCGTTACTCAAGCGGACGCGCACGCTTTCACCCGGCGCGGCGTTGTTCATTGCTCGGCCCTCGCTGGAGACGCGAAAGCCCGGGCCTACGCTGACCACTGGCACATTCTGCCCCTGGCGCACCGCATGCGGTATGCGCAGCATGTCGCCGCGTATGGGCGTGCCGGCGGCCACTGCGAAGCGGGTGTGGTGGCCCATGGCCTGGGTGCCATCGGTGAGGGTGTTGTCCGCCAGGGCGGTCAGGTCGCCGCGGCGCTGGCCGATGTCGGCCGGACCGACGATCTGGCCTGCGCGCAGCGGTCGCGCCGCGATGAGGTAGTCGGCAACCACGGATACCTGCGCCTGCAGATAGGCGGTCCAGTTTACCGGCGAAGCGCAGCGCACACCGACGCTGATACGTCCCCAGGCGCGCGTGCCGGCCGGCAGGAAGGGCTCGAGCGCGGCGCAAGCGGGCAACTGGTTGTTCGGGTCGAGTGGGCTGACCTGGATCGCCACCTCGCCCGGCAGGCCGGCGGCCTGAGCTTGCAGGAATTCCCGCACCCGTGCCTCGGCCACGTCCGGCGCCTGCTGGGCATGGACAGGTGATGCGGGCAGTCCCGACGCGGTGACGAGCATCGTGAGCGCAACGAGGGCGCGACCGAACGGCGGTCGAGCGATCGGGCGACACAGGGTCGGGGGGCAGTCGACGGGCTGTCGCGGGGACTGGTACGGGGCGGGATTTGAAGACATGCGCACGATTGCACCACGTTGCCGCGTTCGGAGGCAACCGTGAGACCGGAACGGGCGAAGTCAGGGCGGCAGGTCGGCAATCCTTGCCGCCCGCTGCCGGCGAAATTGGCCGGTGTTTCGGCCGCTTATCGGCAAAAGGGGCGTGCGTCCCGACGCCTAAGATGACTGGCATGGAAACTGCGACCGGACCATGCCGATCGCGCGGCCCCAGGAGCACCGACATGAATACCTTGTTCGACAGGCAGATCCAGTTTCATCAGACCGCCCTCAGCCTGCAGGCACACCGCCAGCAGTTGATCGCCTCGAACATCGCCAACGCCGACACGCCCAACTACAAGGCGAAGGACGTGGATTTCCGCGCTGTGCTGCAGGGGGCGCTGAAGGCCTCGAATTCGGGGGTGCCGCTCGCCACCACGCAGTCCGGCCACATTCAGGGCGGCGGCGCGCCCACGCTCGAGGCGCTCACCGGTTATCGCAGCGAACTGCAATCTGCGGTCGATGGCAACACGGTGAACATGGACGTCGAACGCGCGGCCTTCGCCGAGAACGCGCTGCGCTACGAGGCCAGCGTCACCTTCATCAACGGCATGCTGCGTTCGATGAACACCGCGATCACCGGCCAGTAAGGAGAATCCTCATGAGCATGCTCAACGTCTTTCAGATCGCCGGCTCCGCGCTCAATGCGCAGTCGCTGCGGCTCAACACCACCGCCTCCAACCTCGCCAACGCCGACAGCGTCACCGCCGAGGACGGCCAGCCCTACCGCGCCAAGCAGGTCGTGTTCGCGGCCCAGCCGGTCGCCGGGCCGGCCGCCGTGGGCGTGCAGGTCAAGGGTGTGGTGGAAAGCACCGCGCCGATGCGGCTGGTGTTCGAGCCCAACAACCCGGCCGCCAATGCAGACGGCTATGTCGAGATGCCCAACGTCAACGTGGTCGAAGAGATGGTGAACATGATCTCCGCCTCGCGCTCGTACCAGAACAACGCCGAGGTGATGAACACGGCACGGACCTTGCTTCAGCGTACCTTGCAGATTGGCCAATAAGGCTTGCAGGCGGGCTTCCAGACAGGCCGTCAGGCGACAGGCGCCGCGAGCAGGAGAAAGCAATGAGCACCGTATCGACTACCCAGAGCACCGCCGCGAGCGTGCTTGCCAACATCAACACCCGCGAGAAGACGGCGGCGACGTCCTCCGAGGACATGAACGCGCGCTTCCTGACGCTGCTCACCACGCAGCTCAAGAACCAGGACCCGCTCAACCCGATGGAAAACGCCGAGGTCACCTCGCAGCTGGCGCAGATGAGCACGGTCGATGGTATCGAGCGCCTCAACAAGATGTTCCAGTCCTTCGTCGACAACCAGAGCGAGAGCGACTCGATGCAGGCCGCTGCGCTGGTTGGCCGTGGTGTGCTGGTCGAAGGCAAGAAGCTGTCGCTCACCGAATCCGGTGCGATCGGCGGCTTCGAGCTCGATGCGCCTGCCGACAAGGTGGTGTTGTCGATCAAGGATGCGTCCGGCCTCGAGGTCAAGCAGATCCAGCTCGATGACGTCGAGGCGGGCAGCCAGAACTTCATCTGGGACGGCACCGCCAACGATGGCGCCCAGGCCGCCCAGGGCGTCTACACGATCGAGATGAGCGCCACGATGGAAGGCGAGAAGGTCACCGGTCGCAGTCTCGAATTCGGCCCGGTCACCAGCGTGATCCGTGGCGCCGCCGGCACCGACTTCCAGGTCGGTTCGCTCGGCATCTTCAAATACAACGACATCAAGCAGATCCTCTGATCCGGAGCCCCGATCATGTCTTTCCAGCAAGGTTTGAGCGGCCTGAACGTTTCCTCCAAGGCCCTGGACATCATTTCGAACAACGTTGCCAACACCAACACGGTGGGCTTCAAGACCGGCGGGGCGGTGTTCGGAGACGTGTATGCGGCGTCGCTGACCGGTTCGGTTTCCGGCAAGCAGGTGGGGGCGGGCAGCACCCTTGGGGCAGTGCGGCAGAGCTTCACCCAGGGTAACCTGACCACGACCAACAACCCGCTTGACCTGGCGATCAATGGCGATGGCTTCTTCATCGTCGGGCGCTCGGACGGGCCGAACGTCTATACCCGCAACGGGCAGTTCGAACTCGACAAGAACGGCTTCATCATTGCCGCGACCGGGGAGAAACTGATGGGTTTCCAGAGCCCCGCTGCACTTGGCCAGCTGCCGACGCCGGTGGGCGGGCTGAAGGAAATTCAGATCCCGATCATCGGTTCGCTTGCGCAGGCGACAAATCTGGTCGAAGTCGGCGGCAACCTCGACGCCAATGCGCTGAGCCCCGAGGAGACCTATCCCTCACTGCCGGGGAACACCTTCCCGCGTCCGCTCGGCGACCCGGCGACGAATGAATGGCGCGACGCACGGACCTACAACTTTTCGACCTCGATCGAGGCGTTCGACAGCCTGGGCAAGTCTCACGAGTTCACTTATTACTTTGTGAAAGCGAACGTGACCGCAGGAGAGACGGCGAATACCTGGAAGGTCTTCCTCAGTGTCGACGGCGACTACCCGCTCGACTCGACGCCCCCGCCCGCGCCCCCGGCCCCGCCCGGTCCCGTCACACCCACATGGACACTGAGCTTCAACGAGGACGGCACGCTGAAAACGCCGGTAGCCGGGCCGAGTGCGACCTCGCCGCTCGAGGTGCCGGAGAAATACGCACCGGATGCCATGGACTTCACCTTCTACACCGATTTCAGCGGCATGCGCCAGATCGGTGGTCCCTACCTGATTACCGAGCTCACCCAGAACGGCTATACCGGCGGCGAACTCGCGGGCGTGTCGGTCGGTCGCGACGGCATCGTCACCGGAAGATATACGAACGGCGAAACCGTGGGCCTCGCCCAGGTCGCAATCCAGACCTTCCGCAACCCCAACGCCCTGAACTCGATTGGCAACAACTACTGGGAGGCCACGCTCGATTCCGGCCTCACCGCGCCGACCAAGCCCGGCGAGGGCGTGGCCGGGGTGATTTCCGCCGGCATGGTCGAGGATGCAAACGTCGAGCTCACCACGGAGCTCGTGCAGATGATCATCCAGCAGCGCAACTACCAGGCCAACGCCCAGTCGATCAAGGCGCAGGACCAGATCCTGCAGACCCTGGTGAACCTGCGCTGATTCTGATCCCACCTAACGCAAGAGGCCAGCGATGGACCGCCTGATCTACACCGCGATGACCGGCGCCAAGGGCACCATGGACCAGCAGGCGGCGGTCGCGCACAACCTCGCCAACGCCACCTCCACCGGCTTTCGCGCCGAGCTCCACAAGCTGCGCGCGGTGGAGGTGCAGACCGAAGCGATGCGCACGCGCTCATTTACGGTCGATGCCAGTGTGGCGACCGATTTCGGCGAAGGTTCGCTGCAATTCACCGGCCGCCCCTACGACGTCGCGCTCGCCGGCAAGGGCTGGCTGGCGGTACAGATGCCCGACGGCAGCGAGGCCTACACCCGCAACGGCAGCCTCGAAGTCAGCCCCAACGGCATCCTGCAGACGCACGACGGCAAGCCGGTGCTGGGCGACGGTGGGCCGATCACGATTCCGCCCGATAACGAAATCACCATCGGTGCAGACGGCTCGATTTCCGCATCCCAGCCCGACCAGCCCGGGGTGGTCAATGTGGTTGCCCAGCTCAAGCTGGTGAATCCAGCCGAGGCTCAGTTGGTGCGCGGAGACGACGGGCTGTTCCGCGTGCAGGGTGGGGCGCTGGCGCAGGCCGACCCCAACGTGCGTGTGGCGGGCGGCTACCTCGAAGGCAGCAACGTCAATGTGGTCGACCAGATGGTGCAGATGATCTCCCTGTCCCGTCAGTTCGAGATGCAGACCCGCATGCTCTCGACCGCCGAGCAGAACGACCGCGCCGCTGCGCAGGTGCTCGGCCGCGTCGGTTAAGGGACTCCGCTGGCGGATTAGCACGGTTTTTGCATTGCTTATCGCAGCATGGTCGGTGACGGCACGAGCCTAAACTGATTCCATCGAAAAAGCGGCAAAGCGGCAGCGAACGAACGAGAGCAGACAGCAATTCGCCGGCGGCAATTCACACGCCGATCCGGCAATCTCGACCGGCAATGTCTGCCGCACCGGCAACGCACGGCAAAGGACTTCATCATGATCCGCTCACTGTGGACCGCCCGCACCGGGCTGGACGCCCAGCAAACCCATCTGGACGTGATCTCCAACAACCTGGCCAACGTATCCACCAACGGCTTCAAGCGCCAGCGCGCGATCTTCGAGGATCTGCTCTACCAGACCATCCGCCAACCCGGCGCACAGTCGACCCAGCAGACGCAGATCTCCAGCGGCCTGCAGATCGGCACCGGCGTCAAGCCGGTGGCCACCGAGCGCATCTTCACCCAGGGCACGCTGCAGCAGACCGGCGGCTCGCTCGACGTCGCGGTGCAGGGCAACGGTTTCTTCCAGGTCGCGATGCCCGATGGCACCACCGCCTATACCCGTGACGGCGCCTTTCAGCTCGACAACCAGGGCAACGTGGTCACCGCCAGCGGCTACACCCTGGCCGACAACATCAACGTTCCCGCCGATGCGCTGTCGGTGACCATCGGCAAGGACGGCACGGTGAGCGTGTTGCAGGCCGGGGGTGTGGCGCCGGTCGAGATTGGCGCCGTGCAGCTCGCCACCTTCGTCAACCCGGGTGGCCTGCAGGCGGCGGGCGAGAACCTGTTCTACGAGACGGCCTCCAGCGGCGTGGCCACGCCCGTCCAGCCCGGGACCAACGGCGCCGGGGTGCTCAATCAGGGCTATGTCGAGGTTTCCAACGTCAACGTGGCCGAAGAGCTGGTGAGCATGATCGTCACCCAGCGCGCCTACGAGCTCAACTCGCGCGCCATCTCCACTTCCGACCAGATGCTCGGTCGGCTGACCCAGCTCTGAGGCGCGCTGCGATGAAGTTCTCCGCTGCGCTCGCCCTCGTCGCCCTGGCCCTGCTGTCGGGTTGCGCGTCGATCTATCCCACGCCACCGACCGCGGTGCATCAACCGATGACCGCGCGCGCCGAGGCACGCGCCCAGGCCGTGCCCGCCACTGGCGCAATCTACCAGGTCGCTTACGCCCGGCCGCTGTTCGAGGACCGGCGCGCCCGTCATGTGGGCGACACGATCACCATCAACCTCGTCGAGCGCAACACCGCGCAGAAGAGCGCCAACGCCAACGCCACCCGCAACGGCAGCATGACCGCCAGCATCGGACCGATCACTCGGCTGCCCTTGAGCGGGCTCAGCGGCCTTGCGGCCGAGGCCGATGCCGAGTCCGAGTTCGCCGGCAAGGGTGCGGCGGCGGCCAACAACGCCTTCAACGGCACGATCACTGTCACCGTGATCGAGCTCTATCCCAACGGCAACCTGCTGGTGTCGGGCGAGAAGATGGTGGCGATCAACCAGGGCAACGAGTTCATCCGTTTCTCGGGCGTGGTCAATCCCAACAACGTCACCGCCGCCAACACCGTGCAGTCGACCCAGGTCGCCGATGCGCGCATCGAATACCGCGGCAGCGGCTTCATCGACGAATCCAACACCATGGGCTGGCTGCAGCGCTTCTTCGTCGCCATCATGCCTTTCTGAGGACGGCGCCATGTCCAAGCTTCCATCCCTGTTGATGCGCGCCCTGGTGGCGATGCTCGCCGCCGGCATCTTCTACAGCACCGCCGCCGAGGCCGCCGCCGAGCGCATCAAGGATCTCGCCTCGGTGGCTGGTGTGCGCGACAACCAGCTCGTCGGCTACGGACTGGTGGTCGGCCTCGACGGCTCGGGCGACCAGACCACGCAGACCCCCTTCACCGTGCAGAGCATCATCAACATGCTCGGCAACATGGGGGTGACCCTGCCGCCGGGCACCAACCTGCAGTTGAAGAACGTCGCCGCGGTGATGGTCACCGCGACCTTGCCGCCGTTCGCGCGCCCCGGGCAGCAGGTGGATGTCACCGTGTCCTCGATCGGCAACGCCAAGAGCCTGCGCGGCGGCACGCTGGTGATGACGCCGCTCAAGGGCGCCGACGGCCAGGTCTATGCGATCGCCCAGGGCAACATGGCGGTGGGCGGCGCCGGTGCGCAGGGCGGCGGCGCGTCGCAGGTCATCAATCACCTGTCGGCTGGCCGCATCCCGGGCGGCGCCACGGTCGAGCGTGCCGTACCCACGATGCTGGGCGAGGGCGAGACGGTAACCTTCGAGCTCAACGACAACGATTTCGGCACCGCGCGTCGGGTGGTGGATGCGATCAATCTCGTCTATCCGGGATCTGCGCGCGCACTCGACGGGCGCAGCATCCAGGTGCGCGCGCCGGGCGACTCCAGCGCGCGCGTCGCCTTCCTCGGCCACCTCGAGAACCTCGAGGTCACGCCGATGCAGCAGGCGGCCAAGGTCATCGTCAACTCGCGTACCGGCTCGGTGGTCATGAACCAGCGCGTCACGCTGCAGAACGTGGCGGTGGCGCACGGCAACCTCACCGTCACCGTCAACACCGAGGCCCAGGTCAGCCAGCCTGCGCCGTTCTCCCGCGGGCAGACCGTGGTCACGCAGACCGGCCAGGTCGATATCGTCCAGGACAGTGGCGCCTTGTTCAATGTGCGCGGCGGCACCAATCTTGCTGATGTGGTGAAGGCGCTCAATGCGCTCGGTGCCAAGCCGATGGACCTCGTCAGCATCCTGCAGGCGATGAAGGCCGCCGGCGCGCTGCGTGCCGACCTGGAGATCATCTGAGGACGTCGTGATGAATGCCGGCTTCCAGCTCAACGCCTTCGATCCCAACTCGCTCGGCGACCTCAAGCGGCTTGCGCGCAGCGACGGCCAGCAGGACGTCGCCCTGCGCGCCGCTGCCAAGCAGTTCGAGGCGCTGTTCCTGCAGATGGTCATGAAATCCATGCGCGACGCCACGCCGGCCACCAGCATGATGGACAGCGAGCAGACCAAGATGTACCAGAGCCTGCTCGACCAGCAGATGGCGCTGAACATGTCGCAGTCCAGGGGCACCGGCCTGTCCGAGGTCATCTACCGCCAGCTTGGCGGCAAGGATGGACCTGTGGGGGCGGCGGCGTCCGTGGACGCTCAGGCGGATGAGGGCGCGGCAGGCAGCGGCGCCGGCAGCCGGGCCGGCAACAGCGGTTTCGATCTGGCCAACGTCGTGCGCCGACCGGCAATTCCTGCCGTCCGTGGCCGTGAACTGGAAGCTTCTGCCGTTGCCGCCCTTGCCGGTTTGCCGGATGCGGCGCGTGTTCCGGGCATGGGCGCTGGGGTCGGCACCGGCAGCTTCTCCGCCGCATCGATCTACGAAAAGGCCGCGCTCGAGGCCCGGCTCAACGAGGCCGTGCGCAGCGCGCGCGACGCCACGGGTGCAGTCTCGCAGCCCGCCAGGGACTTCGTTGCCGAGGTGTGGCCGCATGCGGTCGAGGCCAGCCGCACGACCGGCATCCCGCCGCAGTTCATGGTCGCACAGGCTGCACTCGAGACCGGCTGGGGCCAGAAGCAGCTGCGTCACGCCGACGGCAGCGCGAGCCACAACCTCTTCAACATCAAGGCGGGCAGCAGCTGGAAGGGCAACAGCGTGGCGCGCGACGTCACCGAATACGCCAACGGCCAGGCCTACACCGAGCCCTCGCGCTTTCGCGCCTATGGCTCGTACGCCGAGTCGTTCCGCGACTACGCCAACCTGATGACGCGCAGCCCGCGCTACGCCGACGTGCTCGGCCAGACCGATCCGGCCGGCTTTGCGCGCAGCCTGCAGGACGCCGGCTACGCCACCGACCCGATGTACGCCGACAAGCTCACCCGCATCATCGGTGGCAACACGCTGCGCAACGCGCTTGCGCTGGCGGGCTGAAACGGGGTCTGCGCGCTGGGGTGACAGGGGCCTGGCAGGGATCTTGCTTGTAAGGCCTCAAAACCAGCGCATCAGGGAAACATCATGTCGTCCTTGCTCAACATCGGGCTCACTGGCCTGAACGCCTCGCAGGCTTACCTCAACACCACGAGCCACAACATCGCCAACGCGGCGACGCCGGGCTATCACCGCCAGAGCGTCACCCAGCAAGCGCGCGACCCGCAGTTTCTTGGCGGCGCCTTCTTCGGTACCGGGACGGCCATCACCGGCGTCAAGCGTTCCTACAGCGAGCTGCTAGAGACCCAGGTGATGAACGCGGACAGCCGCCGCGCCGAGTTCGCGGCCTACAACCGTTTCATCTCGCAGGTCGACAATGTGCTGGCCGATTCCGACACCGGTCTTACCCCGGCGCTCAACGAATTCTTCGGCGCACTGCAGAGTGTCTCGTCCAACCCGACCAACGTTGCTGCCCGCCAGGCGCTGATTTCGACCGGCGAGACCCTGGTCTCTCGCTTCAACACCCTCGACGCGCTCATCGGCGAGATCGCCCAGGGCGTGGAAACGGACATGGCGTCCACGATGGCCAGCATCAACAGCTACGCGGGCGCCATCGCCGAACTCAATCAGCGCATCGCCGTGTCGCAGGCCACCGGCTTCGGTTCGGCGGCAAACGACCTGCTCGACCAGCGCGGCCAGGCCATCGCCGAGCTCAACACGCTGGTCAAGGTCAATGCGGTGCCGCAGCGTGACGGTTCGTTGTCGATCTTCATCGGTAGCGGTCAGGCGCTGGTGCTCGGCACCAACGCCAAGCAACTGTCGATGGGCGACACGCTCGACGAGAAGGGTCGGCCGATGGTCATGATCAGCGGCCCGAACGGCACCCAGACCCCGCTGGCCGAGAACCTGATCAGCGGCGGGGAGCTCGGCGGTTTGCTCGCGGTGCGGCGCGATGGCTTGGAGCCGGCGCAGCGCAGCCTGGGGCTGATTGCGGCTACGATTGCGACGGCGTTCAATGAGCAGCACAAACTTGGTGTCGACCTGGAGGGTGCGCTGGGCGGTGACTTTTTCCGCGTAGGTAGCGCACGGATCGAGCCGGCGGATAGCGGGGTCGAGGTCGCGATCAATCCTGCCAAGCTCGCCGAACTCACGGGTGCGGACTACGAACTGCGCAAGGACGGTGGTGCCTACACCTTGGTCGATATTGCGACGGGCAAGGGCAGTCCGCTCGCCGTTGCCGGGGGGGATGCCACGTTCGCCGGTTTGGATTTCAGCGGTTTGGATGGCATGGTCGATGGCGACAAGGTTTTCGTCTATCCCACGCGCTATGCTGCCGGCACCATCGGGATGGAGATCAGTGATCCGCGGGATGTTGCGGCGGCCGCGCCGGTGCTTGCGAACTTGCCGAGCGCCAACACGGGCTCGCTCAAAGTGCAATCAGTGGTATTCGCTGGCGTGAAAGAGGATGCTGCCGGCACATCGCTGTCGTTGCCGAGCCTGTCTTACACCTTCGATCAAGCAACGAACGCGTTCGAGCTTGTTCCGGCAGTCGCTGGCTGGACTGGCACGCTTGCCTACGACCCCGCGACGGACAGCACTGGAAAGACGTTCGAAGTCACCAATGCGGATGGCGTGAAGATCGAACTCAAGATTTCCGGAGTGCCTGCCGATAACGATGTTGTCACCTTGGATGACAACAAGGACGGCATCGCCGACAACCGCAACGCCGCGCTGCTCGGCGCGCTGCAGACCGACAAGCTGATGTTCGGCGCCGGCGGCAGCGCCGATCGGCCGACCGCCACGCTCAACAACGCCTATGCTCAACTTGTGGCCAAGGTCGGCAGCAAGGCGCGCGAGGTACAAGCGGGCGAGCGCACGCAGAGCTCGCTGTTGGCGCAGGCCACGGCGGCGCGCGACTCGGTGTCGGGCGTCAATCTGGACGAGGAGGCGGCGAACCTGGTGCGCTTCCAGCAGACCTACCAGGCAGCGGGGCGGGTGATGTCGGTGGCGCAGCGCCTGTTCGACGAAATGCTGGCGATCGGCCGCTGAGGGAGAACGCATCATGCGTGTATCGACCAACATGATTTACGACCAGGGCGTGCGCGCCCTGCAGACCCAGTCGGCGGCACTGCTCTACACCGGGCAGCAGATCGCCACCGGGCGCAAGATCCTCACCCCGGCCGACGACCCGGTGGCCTCGGCGCGCGCGCTCGACGTCACCCAGTCGCGCAGCGTCAACAAACAATTCACCACCAATCAGGGCTACGCCGAGGACGCGCTCAAGCTGGTCGAGGGGCAACTCGACGGAGCGGGCGAGATCATCCAGTACGCGCGTGAACGTGTGCTTGCGGCGGGCAATCCGGCGCTGTCCGATGCCGATCGCAAATCGATCGCCACCGATCTGCGGGCGCAGTTCGACGCCATGCTCGCAATCGCCAACACGCGCGATGCCAATGGCGACTACCTGTTTGCCGGGTACAAATCCGACAAGCCAGCGTTTGATGGGAATTCCGCGACCCTGACCGCCGCATACGACGGCGACCAGGGTATCCGCACCATGCAGGTATCGTCCTCGCGTTTCATGCCGGTCAGTTTCGGCGGCGAGCGCGTGTTCGGCGCGGGCGACGACAGCGTGTTCAAGGTGCTCGGCGAGTTCATCAGCGCGCTGGAGGGCGGCGGCGTAGTCAGCGATGCCGTCAGCACGGCCCTCGGCGGCCTGGACACCAGCCTCGACAACGTCCTCACCACGCGCGCCCAGATCGGCTCGCAGCTCGTCGAGGTCGAGCAGCTCGGCTTCATCGGCAGCGACCTCGACCTGCAGTACGCCACCACGCTGTCGAACCTGCAGGATCTCGACTACAACGAGGCCATCTCGCGCCTGACCCAGCAGCAGACTTACCTCCAGGCCGCCCAGCAGTCCTTCCTCAAGATCACCGGGCTCTCGCTCTTCAACTACCTGAACTGAACCATGCGCCGCGCTGCCCTTTCCTTCACCCTTACGATGCTGCTCACGGGCTGCGCGTCGGACGGCAGCGGGCCGCGGATGAGCGAGCGCGCCGTCGAGCTTTCGGGGCCGGTTGCGCTCGTGGCGGGCGTCGTGTGGATGGCGAGCGAGCTCGAATATCTCGAGCCGGAATACCTTGCGGGTGCGCTGGTCGCTTATGCCATCTACGATCCGCTCGCGCCGACCTGGAAGATCGACGTCAGCCGTGCCGGCGAGGACCGCTTGCGCATGGACTTGCGCATGAAGGCACTCGTCACCGGTGGCGAAGGTGAAGCGCGCCAGGTCTTCCTGCGCAATGCGCGCCAGGTGGTGGAGGCGGGCGGCTTTGCCGGCTTCGACGTGCTGCGTTACGAGGAAGGCATCGAGTCGACACGGCCGTTCGCACGGCGGTTCGCCAGTGGGGAGATCCGCCTGGTGCGCTCGCGCCTGTTCCCGGAGTTGTAAGCCCTCGTCAGGCGACGCTGGTCAAGGCGCAGGCAAGGGGGCGAGCGCGTCGAGCAACACCCCGATGCTGTCGAAACCGCGTTCGAACAGGCTCTGCAGCACGGGCGCGAAGTTGGTCATGAACAGCAGCACGCCGATGAAGCCCGCAGTCAGCGTGATCGGGAAGCCGACGGCGAACAGGTTCAATTGCGGCGCCGCCCGCGTCAGCACGCCGAGCGCGATGTTGGCCACCAGCAGGATCGCGATCACCGGCAGCGACAGCAGCAGGCCGGCGGTGAACACGGTGACCCCGGTGCGCGCGATGAATCCCCAGCCTGCGGCATTGGCCGGGGTCGTCGTCACCGGCAGCCACTCGAAGCTGCGTACCAGGATGTCGATCATCAGCAGATGGCCGTTGGCCGCCAGGAAGAGCAGGGTGGCGAGCAGGTTCAGGAAGTCGGACAGCACGGCCGTCTGCCCACCGGCGTCGGGGTCGAAGAAGATCGCGAACGACAGGCCCATCTGCATGCCGATCAGCGCGCCCGCCATGTCCACTGCGGCGAACACGATGCGCATCATGAAACCGATGGCGATGCCGATGAACATCTGCTGCGCGAAGATCGCCAGCCCCAGGCCGCCGCCCGGCGCCACCTGCGGCATCGGCGGCATCACCGGCAGCACCGCGATCGCCACGCCCATCCCGATCGCCAGGCGCACGCGCACCGACACGCCGCGGTTGGAGAACACCGGCGCCGACGAGAACAGCCCGAGCAGGCGCGCGAGCGGAAACATCAGCGCGGCGAGCCAGGCGTCGAGCTGGGCGGCGGTGACCTCGATCATGAGCGGGCGGGCCGAAGGGACATCGCAGCGGGGAGTGAGGGTAGGCGGTACAAGGGTGAGATGGTCGCGCGGCGCACGGTCGCGACCATCCACGCTAGCCGATCATCGACGGGATCGATTCGATCAGCCGGCGCATGAAGTCGGTCAGGATGGTGATCATCCACGGCCCGGCCAGCACCAGGGTGACGAAGATCGCCACCAGCTTCGGCACGAACGACAGGGTCATCTCGTTGATCTGGGTGGCGGCCTGGAAGATGCTGATGATGAGACCGGTGGCGAGCGCGGCGATGAACAGCGGTGCCGACACCAGCAGGGTGACTTCGACGGCCTGGCGGCCGAGCTCGATGACAGCGGTAGGGGTCATGGTCGTTCTCCTCGGGCGGGCGCGGCTACACCGCGAAGCTCTGCACCAGCGAGCCGATCAAGAGCGTCCAGCCGTCGACCAGCACGAACAGCATGATCTTGAACGGCAGCGACACGATCACCGGCGACATCATCATCATGCCCATCGACATCAGCACCGAGGCCACCACCATGTCGATGATGATGAAGGGGATGAAGACGATGAAGCCGATCTGGAACGCGGTCTTCAATTCAGAGGTGACGAAGGCCGGGATCACCACCCGCATCGGCAGGTCCTCGGCCTTGTCCACCGGCGGCACCTTGGCCAGCCCGGCGAAGAGTTCCAGGTCGGGCTGGCGCACCTGCGCGAGCATGAAGGTCTTGACCGGCACCGAGGCGCGCTCGAGCGCCTGGTCGAACTGGATCTGGCCTGCGGACATCGGCAGATAGGCGTCGTTGTACACCCGCTCGGCCACCGGCGCCATGATGAAGAAGGTCAGGAACAGCGTGAGCCCGAGCAGCACCTGGTTGGGCGGCGCGGTCTGCGTGCCCATGGCCTGACGCAGCAGCGAGAACACGATCAGGATGCGGGTGAAGCTGGTCATCATCAGCACCAGTGCCGGGATGAAGCTCAAGAGCGTCATCAGCACCAGGGTCTGGAGGGTGAGGCTGTAGGTGGTGCCGCCGCCGGGGGTTTCGGTGGAGGTCAATGCGGGCAGGGCCTGCGCGTGCGCCAGCACCGGCAGCATCAGGAGCACGGCCGGCAGGATGAGCCGCTCAACCCGCATTGCGGCGCTCCGTGGCCTGCTTCAGCCAGGCGGCGAAGGCCTTGCCGCCGGGGGCGTTGGTGCCACCGGCATTCACGGGCACGGGGAGTTCGCTGCGCTTCATGTCGTGCAGGCGGGTGACGCTGCCCGGGGCCACGCCGAGTACCAGCACCTGTTCGCCGAGCTCGATCAGCACCACGCGCTCGCGCGGCCCCACCGCTGCGGCGGCAAGCACCTTGATTGCCGTTCCGCCGCGCGGCGCACTCAGCCGGCGGATCAGCCACAGCGAGGCGAACAGCAGCGCAATGACCACAGCCAGGCCGAACATCATCTGCAGCACGCTGGCGCCAAGCTCGGGCACCGCCGCGCCGGTGGTCAGCGGTGTTGTCGCCGCGCTGGTGCCGGCGCCAGGCGCGGCCAGCGCTTCGGTTGCTTGCGGGGCAGGCATTGCAGCCATCAGTTGCGGATCTTCCGCATGCGTTCGGCGGGCGTGATGATGTCGGTCAGGCGGATGCCGAACTTGTCATTCACCACCACGACCTCGCCCTGCGCAATCAGCGTGCCATTGACCAGCACGTCCATCGGCTCGCCGGCCAGGCCGTCGAGCTCCACCACCGAACCGTGGGCGAGCTGAAGCAGGTTGCGGATCGACAATTTGGTGCGCCCCAGTTCCACGGTGATCTGCACCGGGATGTCGAGGATCATGTCGAAGTCGTTCAGCGCGCCGGGTTTGCCACCGGCACCGCCGAAGTCCTCGAACAACTGGCTGGCCGGGCGGGCCTGGTAGGGCGAATCGCCCATCGCCGCCGCCGCGAGTTCTGCCGCCACACGGTCGGCCTCGCTGTCGCTGGTTTCGGCTGTGGCCTGCTCCTGCATCGCAGCGGCCCAGTCATCGTCGGTAATCTGGTTCTCGTCAGCCATTGTGGCCTCCCGGAATCTGTGGGGTTTCGGCTTCCTCGGGGCCGACGAAGCGCTCGACCTTGACCGCATAACGCCCGTTCTTGGTGCCGTGGTGGCCTTCGAACACCGGCACGCCATCGACCTCGGCCTGCAGCACCTCGGGCACGTCGAGCGGGATCACGTCGCCCACGCGCATGTCGACGATGTCGCGCAGCGACACGCGGGCGGTGCCGAAATTGCAGGCGAGCTCGACTTCGGCGGTCTGCAATTGTTTTGAGAGCAGCTTGATCCAGCGCCGGTCCGAGGTCAGGTGGTCGCTCTGCATCGTCGAATACAGCAGGTCGCGGATCGGCTCCAGCATCGAGTACGGGAAGCAGATGTGCATGTCGGCCTGCGCCCCGCCCAGCTCGAGCGAAAAGCTGGTCGCCACCACCACCTCGGAGGGCGTGGCGATGTTGGCGAACTGGGAGTTCATCTCCGAGCGCACGTACTCGAGCTGCAGCTTGAACACCGGCGCCCAGGCGCGGGCGTATTCGGTGAACACGACATCGAGCATGCCCTGAATGATGCGCTGCTCGGTGGGCGTGAAGTCGCGGCCCTCGACCCGGGTGTGAAAGCGCCCGTCGCCGCCGAACATGTTGTCGACGACGAGGAACACCAGGTTGGGGTCGAACACCACCAGCCCAGTGCCGCGCAGCGGCTTGGCGATGACCAGGTTGAGGTTGGTCGGCACCACCAGGTTGCGCACGAACTCGGCGTATTTCTGCACCTTGATCGGCCCCACCGAGACTTCGGCGTTGCGGTGCATGTAGTTGAACAGGCCGATGCGCAGGTAACGGGCGAAACGCTCGTTGATGAGCTCCATCGTGGGCATGCGCCCGCGCACGATGCGTTCCTGCGTGGCCAGGTTGTACGGGCGAACCCCCTCCGCAGCGGCTTCGTCCGCGGTCGGTTCGTCTGACTCCCCGGTGACGCCGCGCAGCAGGGCGTCTACTTCTTCCTGGGAGAGAAAGTCCGCAGCCATGGCGGCAGCCCTTACTGGATGATGAACGAGGTGAACAGCACGGACTGCACCGGGCCATTGGGGACCGGTTGCCCGGCAGCGTCGCGCATCGGCTTGAAGCCGAGCGCCTCGTTGGTCTGCTCCGTGATCGTCAGCGCGAGCGCCTGGCGGCCTTCGATGGTCGCGACCTCGGAAGGCAGCTTGCTCGAAAGCAGCAGGTTGATGCGGTGGCGGATCTCGGGCATGAAGGCCTTGAGCGTCGCGTCCATGGTGGCGTCGGCCACGCGCAGCACCGCGACCACCTGCAGGTAGTGGTCGCCCTCGTCACGGCGCAGATTCACCGTGAACGCGTCGAGCGGAACGAAAGTGGGCGGCTTGCTCAGGTCGATCGTGCCCGCCGTCTGCAACTGCGCAGCGGCGGGGCCCGCCTGCTGGGCGTGCTCTTCCGCGGCCTTGTCCTTGCCGCCCTTGAGCAGCAACAGCGCACCGACCGCGACCGCGACCAGGATCAGTACCACGAGCAGCACGATGACGATGATGAGCCCGAGCTTGCCCTTCTTCTTCGGGACGTCGTCGCCTTCTTCTGCTTTTGCCGGCGCCTTGGCCATGCGAATCTCCTGTTTTACGGATTGAATTATCCGGGAAGATCGCACCACCCAAAGCGCCGAAAAGTGGGGCAGAGCCGCCCCTATTCAAGTGCTTCAGGCGAAGGTGTCGACCATCCCCTGCTGCTGTCTCAGCCACACGCCGGTGCTGCTGCCCGTGCCGGCGGCCTCACCCGCGATTGCGCCTTCGCCACGTCCGCCATGGCGACCGCGGCCTTCCTGTCCTTCACCATCCGCACCCTGCTGCGAGGTGCTGACGTTGGCATCGCCCAGCATGATGCCCGCCTGCTGCAGCACTTCGCGCAACTGCGGCATCGCGCGCTCGAGCGCATCGCGCGCGGCCTGGCTCGAGGCGATGAACTGCGCCGTGGTCTGGTCGCCGTTGAGGTTGATCGAAACCTCCAGCTTGCCCAGGTTCGGCGGCGTCAATACCAGTTCGGCCTTGCTCTCGGCGCGGCCGAGCATCCAGCGCACCTGGTTGCCCACGTCCTCCGCCCAGGCCTGCTGGCCGGCCGGTGTATTGACCGGCAGCTGCGGCGTGGCCGGCGCATGGCGCAAGAGGTGCATTGCGCCATGCGTGTGCACGCCCTGGGCCGTTTGCTGGTTTGCGGCGCTGCCCGGTTCCCCCTGCAGCGACTGCATCGCCTGGCCCGAGGCTGCGCCCCGGGCGCCGATCACGGCGGCAGCGAGCTCACGCCCCTGCAGCAGGAAGGCCGGCGTGGCCACGCCGCGCCCGCCGGTCTCGGCAGATACATCGGTTTTCGGCAGCAGGCCGGAATTCTGAAGCGACCGGCCCTTGCCGCCGGTGGCGAGCAGCGGCGCCTCGGTGGCCAATCCGTCGCCTGCCTCGCCGCTCGGCGGCGCTTGCCGGCCGGAGAGCAGGGCGGCAATGGCTGCCGGCAGGCCGGCAAGCGCTGCCGGATCTGTGGGGGGCGTCGACGATGCGGTGGCCGCGGCGCTCGCAAGGGCATCGAGTGCGGTCTCGCCTTCGGCCTGGGTACTTCCCTGCGCTGCCGCGGCGGCGAGGGTGCCGGCCGATTCTTCGGCGGCCGTCGTCGTCTCTGCAGCGCTCGCATCGGCGGCCTGTCCGCCGTTGGGCGTCGTGGCAGCGGTATCGCCTTTCTGACCGGCGGCCGCGGCCTCGCCAGCCTTGGCCTCTGCGTCCCGGTTCTGCGTGGCGGCATCCGTGTTCTTGCGATCGGGCTGCGTGTTCTTGCCGGCTTCGTTCGTCGCGCTGCGTTCGGGTTCGCGGCTGCGTTCCGGTTCGCGCATTGCCTGGCTGGGGGCGGCTTCGCTGCGGGCGCTCGCGCTGCCGCCCGCATTCATCTGGTTCTGCAGCGTGCGCGAAAAGCTGTCGCCCGATGCGCCGCTACCGTCGATGCCGAGCACCGCATTGCGTGCCGCAGGCGTCGAGACGCGCAGGTTCAGGCTGTTGGCGAGACTGGAGGTGGAGAACGGTGCAGACATGGTGAGGGGCCTCTCGTGGGCTGGATGCGATGGATCGCGGACGATCCGGTAGCCAGCTTCAAGCAAGCCTCATGCCAAATGGAGAAAAAGTGCGCCAGGACAGACCCCGCGCGGATCCAGGGCAACCCGAGGCGAGCCGCCATGCCCGGCTGCAGCGCGCGGCGCGCCATGCGTGCATCTACTGATCCTCACCGCGTGCGCGCCGGGCAGCGTGCTCGTCGGACTGCTTTTGCTCCTGGCGTGCTTCCTGGCGGTTGACCACCTGCTGGTGACGCTGCGACAGCGTGTCGAAGGCCTTTAGCTTGGTGCGCTGGGCGAGCCATGCCTGCTGGCCTTCCACCGTTTTCGCGCGCGACTGCTCCACCACCTTGCGCTGTGCGCCGATGGCATCGTCAAGCTTGTTGATGAAGGCGCTGTAGTTGCGCCAGGCGTCGGGACTGAGGCCGTCACGTGCGGCCTGTGCGAAGCGCTCGTTGTACTCCTGGCGATAGTCTTCGAGCATCTGCAGCTTCTGTTCCACGTCACGCTCTGCGGCGACGAGTTCGCCGAGCTTGCGCGCCGCTTCGTCGGTACGTGTGTTGGCGAGATCGAGCAGGGGCTGGAGGTGAAAGCGGGCGGTCATCGGGTCCGGATTTCTCGATACGGGCTGTTACCGCCGGAATTCTAGCCCGCTCTGCTGCATTGCGACGCGGACTTATGTCATGTTCCGCGCCGATCGGGCCGCGCGTGAACCCCTGTGGAAGCGGGCTTGCCCGCGAATACGGCGGTTGCACATGCGATATTCGCGGGCAAGCCTGCGCCCACCGTGCCGTGTTTCCACGGCGTCACTCACGGTCTACGAGAACACCTGCGCGAGCTTCTGCAGGGCGCCGTCGTAGGTCTCGTGCTCGTGGATGCCCTGCTGCAGGAAGGTCTCGAGCTTCGGGTACAGCTTCACCGCCATGTCGAGCAGCGGATCACCGCCGGGCTGGTAGGCGCCCACCGCGATCAGGTCGCGCGAGCGCTGATAGCGCGAGAAGAACTGCTTGAACTGACGCACCACGCCGAAGTGGTCGTCGCCCACCAGGCCGTGCATGGCGCGCGAGATCGACTGCTCGATGTCGATCGCCGGATAGTGGCCCTGGTCGGCGAGGTTGCGCGACAGCACGAAGTGGCCGTCGAGGATCGCGCGCGCAGCGTCGGCGATCGGGTCCTGCTGGTCGTCGCCCTCGGCGAGCACGGTGTAGAACGCCGTGATCGAGCCGCCGCCCTCGGGCCCGTTGCCGGCGCGCTCGACCAGCGCCGGCAGGCGGGCGAACACGCTCGGCGGGTAGCCGCGGGTCACGGGTGGCTCGCCGATCGCGAGCGCAATCTCGCGCTGGGCCATGGCGTAGCGAGTGAGCGAATCCATGATCAGCAGCACCTGCTTGCCCTGATCACGGAAATACTCGGCCACCGTGGTGGCGTAAGACGCGCCCTGCATGCGCATCAGCGGGCTGGTATCGGCAGGCGCCGCGACCACCACCGAGCGCGCCAGGCCCTCGGGGCCGAGGCTCTGCTCGATGAACTCCTTGACCTCGCGACCGCGCTCGCCGATCAGGCCGACGACGATGACCTCGGCCTCGGTGTAGCGCGCCATCATGCCGATCAGCACCGACTTGCCCACGCCCGAGCCGGCGAACAGGCCCAGGCGCTGGCCGCGGCCGACGGTGAGGAGCGCGTTGATCGCGCGGATGCCGACGTCCAGCGGCTGCGCGATCGGCGCGCGCGCGAGGGGGTTGATCGGCCGCCCCTGCAGCGAGCGCGTCTCCTGGGTGGCGAGTGGGCCGTGGCCGTCGAGCGGGCGGCCGGCGCCATCCACCACGCGGCCGAGCAGCGCGTCGCCCACCGGCAGATGCTTGGCCCGGTCGGCGGCGCGGCGGCGCGGCCCGATGCGCTTGCCCGGTACCAGGCGCGGCACGCCGACCTCCATCGGCAGTACGCGTGCCCCCGGCGCCAGGCCGAACACGTCGTCGGTCGGCATCATGTACAGCTTGTCGCCGTTGAAGCCGACCACCTCGGCCTCGACCGCGCCGCCGCCCGGCACCAGGATGCGGCAGCCGGAACCCAGCGGCAGCTTGATGCCGGACGCTTCCATGACCAGGCCGTTGATGCGGGTCAGCCGGCCCGAGACTTCCAGCGGGTTGCAGCTCTCCACCAGCCGCCGCCCGTCCCCGAGAAAGTCGCGCCACAGCGCGTCGTGGCGGCTCATGCCGGCGCCTCGCCGCCCCGGCCAGCGTTGCCGGCGTCCTCATCGGGCACCTGCCAGCGCGCGCGGTCGTGGCCGATCGATTCCAGCACCCGCCGCCAGCGCGTTTCCAGCGTCGCATCCACCTGCGCGCCCTGGCCGTCGATGCGGCATTCGCCGCGCTGCAGGCGGGCGTCCTCCTGCAGGCGGTGGCCGCCGTGGCTGAGCTGCTCGCCCAGGTGCTGGCGCACGAGCGCCATGTCGTCCGGATGCAGATGGATCTGGGCGTGCCCCTGCGGCAGTTGCAGCAGCGCGCTGCGTACGGTTTCGAGCACCGTGTCGGGGTGTTCGGCGAGCGTGATCCTGACCATGCGCCGCGCCATCTCGATCGCGAGCGCCATGATCTCTTCGGCGACCTCGTTATCGAACGCATGCAGCGCCTCGTCCAGCCCGTCGGCAAGGCTCGTCAGTCGCGCAGCTTCGGCCTCGGCATGTGCCTTGCCCTCGGCATAGCCCTCGGCGCGTCCCGCCTCGAGACCCTCTGCATGACCCGCTTCACGACCCTCGGCGAAACCGGCCGCACGCACCTCCTCGTGCATGCGCTCGATCTCTTCGGCGGTGGGCAGGTGGAAGTCCGGGGGCAGCGAAAGCTCCGCTGGAGGCACCGACGCCGGGGCCGCCGCAGGCGAAGCGCCCGGGGGCGACGCTGTGCGCGGCGGATTGGCGGCGACTGCGTCCGCCGGGTCTGGTACCACTGCCTCCTGGGGCGGGCGCTTGGCGCCGGCAGCGCTTGCGCCGACCGGCTCGTCGCTGCCGAACTCGGCCGGCTCCCAGCGCCGGTAGGCGCCCACGGCCTGGTGGCGCGACACGGTCATGCCCGCCTCCGCTCATCCGCCGGGGGGCAAGGGCGCCTTGACGGGCACTCGGCGGGACAGGTGGACAGACGCTTACACGAAGCCATCGTCTCCGCCCTTGCCGCCCAACATGACCTGGCCTTCCTCGGCCAGGCGGCGAACGGTCTTGAGGATCTCCTTCTGCTCGGCCTCGACCTCGGACAGGCGCACCGGGCCGCGGGCCTCGAGGTCCTCGCGCAGCATCTCGGCAGCGCGCGTGGACATGTTCTTGAAGATCTTCTCGCGCAGTTCGGGCGGCGCACCCTTCAGGGCGATGATCAGCGAGTCGGACTGCACCTCGCGCAGGATGGTCTGGATGCCGCGGTCGTCGATGTCGATCAGGTTCTCGAACACGAACATCTCGTCGAGGATCTTCTGCGCCAGCTCCGGATCGTATTCGCGCACGTTGTCGATGACCGCGGTCTCCGCGTTCGAGCCCACGAAGTTGAGGATCTCGGCAGCATGGCGCACGCCGCCCATCGCCGCCTTCTTTACCGACGACGCGCCCGACAGCATGCGCGTGAGCGAGTCGTTGAGCTCCTTCAGCGCCGCCGGCTGCACGCCGTCGAGGGTGGCGATGCGCAGCACCACGTCGTTGCGCAGGCGGTCGCTGAAGTGCTTGAGGATCTCGCCGGCCTGGTCGTATTCGAGGTGCACCAGGATGGTGGCGATGATCTGCGGATGCTCGTTCTTGATCAGGTCCGCGGCGGTGGCGGCGTCCATCCACTTCAGGCTCTCGATGCCAGCGGTGTCCGATCCGCTGACCATGCGCGACAGCAGATGCCCGGCACGCTCGTCGCCGAGCGCCTTGGTCAGCATCTCGCGCAACTGGTTTTCGTCGGACTGGATCATCGCGCCCTTGCCGAAGGCCTCGATCATGTCGGTCAGCACCGGCTCGACCGCGCTGCGCGCCTGCGGCGACATTTCGGCCATCTTCATGCTCAGCTTCTGCACTTCGCGCGGCCCGAGCTGGCGCAGCACGCCGGCGGCGGCGTCGGCGCCGAGCGTCATCAGCAGCAGGGCGGCCTTGTCCAGGCCTTCGTCAGGCGTCGTCACTTGCGGGCCTCCTCATTTACGCCCATCCACTCCTTGATCAGGTTGGCGACCATCTTCGGATCGTTGCGGGCCAGGTTGCGGGCGCGCTCGAGGCGTTCTTCGAAGCTCTCGCCCTCGGCTTCGCTCGACAGCGTGACGCGCACGCCCTCTTCGTCTTCCTCGCCCGCGGCGGCCTCGCCTGCGGCCGCCTCGGCCCCAGCCTTCGCCCTGGGCGGCACCACGGTGCGCAGCAGCGGGCGGATCACGCCGAAGTAAGCGAACAGCACCACCAGCAGCACCAGCAGCCAGTTCAGGCCCTGCTTGCCGAGATCGACCATCTCGGGGTCCTTCCACAACGGCAGCACCGGCTCCACCACTTCGCCGGCGAACGCGCTGTTGGCGACGTTGATGCTATCGCCGCGGTCGGCGCTATAGCCTACCGCTTCGCGTACCAGGTTGGTGATGCGAGAGATTTCCTCGTCGGTCAGCGCCACGGTGGTCGGCGTGCCGTCGGGCGCCGGGATGGTCCGGTTGTTGACCACCACCGCCACCGACAGGCGCTTCAACTGCCCGACCGCCTGCTTGATGTGCTGGATGTTGCGGTCGAGCTCGTAGTTGAGCACCGCGCTGCGGTTGGCATTGAGCACGCCCTGCGCGCCCTGGCCCTGGCCGGCGCCCACCGCGGGTGCGGTGAGCGGCGCGGTGGCCGGCACCGGCGGCTGGTTGGTCAGCGCGCCCGGTATGCCCTGCGCGCCGGGCAGCGGGTTGATGACCTCGTTGGTCTGCTGGCTGCGGATCGCCTGATCGGGCGTGGGGTTCGGCTTGTAGGTCTCGGCGGTCTGCTCGACCTGGTTGAAGTCGACATCGGCCGCCACCTGGGCGCGGAAGTTGTCCTTGCCTACCATGGGCGCCAGGATGTTCTCGATGCGCTCGATGAAGGCCTTCTCCATCGCGCGCACGTATTCGAGCTGGTTGGCGTTGAGCCCGGCGCGCATCAGCGGGTCGGCCTGCACCGTGAGCAGGCTGCCCTCCTGGTTGACGATCTTGACGCCCTCCGCGCTCATGCGCGGCACGCTCGACGACACCAGATGCACGATGCCGGCGACCTGGTTCTGATCGAGGATGCGGCCCGCGCGCAGGTTGACCATCACCGAGGCGGTGGGGCGCTGGTCGTCGCGCAGGAAGGCGGTCTGCTTGGGCATGGCCAGATGCACGCGCGCGCTGGCCACGGCGTCGATCGCCTGCACGGTGCGCGACAGCTCGCCCTCGAGCGCGCGCTGGTAATTGACCTGTTCGTTGAACTGCGAGATGCCGAGCTTCTGTCCGTCCATGAGCTCGAAGCCGGCCAGCCCGCCCTTGGGCAGCCCTTCGGCCGCCAGGCGCAGCCGGGTCTCGTGCACCTGCCCCTGCGGCACCAGAATCGCGCTGCCGTTGGCCGACATGCGATACGGCACGTTCTGCTGGCCGAGCGCGGCGATGATCTGGCCGCCATCGCGCTCGTCGAGGTTGGAGAACAGCACCCCGTATTCGGGCGCGCGATTCCACATCAGCACGCCGGCCAGCAGCGCGACCACCAGCGCGAGCGCGGCGGCGCCGGCGACTTTCTGGCGCTGGGAGAGGGCGTTGAGATTCTGCAGCGTTTGCTGCAGCCGTGAGTCTGCCGCGGCGGGGGCGGTGCCCGGGGTGAACTCGGCGGTGTTTTCTGCTGCGGCCATGGTGGCGATCCTGTTGCGTACGCTTCGACGGATGGCGGCATTGTCAGCCCGCGTGCGCAAGCGCCATTGTGTGAAAAGCGGCATTTTTTGCCGCCTGTTTGCCGGCTACCATTACAGCTACGGCAACTACAGTGCATGGCGTGAAAACGGAATCCGAATTCTTCCCCTCCGCAAGGGCTGCCTCGGCAGACGATGCAAGGCGCGGGCCAGAGACGGCAGCGTTGTCCGGCACGCCGCAGCCCGGCGCACAGGCCGTGGGCGGCGCGCCGCTCGATGCGGCGCAACTCGCCGAAGCCTTTGCGCTGTTCAGCCGCGCCTCGGAAGAGTTGTCCACCGCTTACAACGCCCTGCAGGCCCAGGTCGGCCAACTCACCGAGCGCCTGTCGGTGCTGATGGGCGCGCTGCCTGCCGGTGTGCTGGTGGTGGATCGCAGTGGCTGCGTGGTGCAGGCCAACCGTGCGGCCGAAGGGCTGTTTGGCGCCGGGCTTGCGGGCCGAGCCTGGCCCGATCTGACGATGCAGATGCAATCCACCGGCACGCCTGGCGAATACACACTGCCCCCGGCGGCGAGCGGTGATGGCAGCGCAGGGGTATCGGCCGTGCCCCCAGCCGACGCCGATCTGCGCCGCGTCGCCCTGTCCGAATCCAGGCTCGAATCCGGCGACGAGCGCATCCTGCTGGTGCACGACATCACCGAGACCCACCGCATGCGCCTGACCGCCGAGCGCAACGAACGCCTCGCCGCCATGGGCGAGATGGTCGCCGGCCTCGCCCACCAGCTACGCACCCCGCTCGCCGCCGCGTTGCTCTACACCGGCAACCTGCGCCAGCCCGAGCTCGACCCGATGCAGCGCACGATGGTGGCCGACCGCGCGCTCGAGCGCCTGCGCTACCTCGAGCGCCTGATCCGCGACATGCTGCTCTTTGCCCGCGGCGACAGCGCCGGGCGCCAGCGCTTTGCAGTGTGCGAGCTGGTCGCCGAGCTCGCCCACACGCTGGAACCGCTGGCGCGCGCCCGCCAGGTGGCGTTTGCCGCCGACTGCACCTGCGACACTGCCGAGGTTGTCGGTGACCGCAAGGCACTCGGCGGTGCGCTCACCAATCTGCTCGAGAACGGCATCCAGGCCTGCGAGGCGGGTGGCAGACTGCACTGTGAGGTCACGCTGCGTGGCGCGACCGAGAGCGGTATCGGCGTGCGCGCGGTGCGCTTTGCGGTGCACGACAGCGGCCGCGGCATTGCACCGGAACTGCAGGAACGCCTGTTCGAGCCCTTCTTCACCACCCGCGCCGAAGGCACCGGCCTCGGCCTGGCGATCGCGCGCGGCGTTGCACGCGCCCACGGCGGCGACATCACGCTGCGCTCGGCGCCGGGGCAGGGCGCCGAATTCATCCTCACCGTGCCGCTGGCGGCGGCCGGCGCGACCTCCGGGAACGGACATCCATGATCGAATCCCTCAACATCCTCGTGGTCGAGGACGATGCCGCGCTGCGCGACGCGGTGTGCTTCACGCTCGAAATGGCGCGCCACGGCGTCACCGGCGTCGATGGCGGCCCGAGCGCGCTCGTCGCGCTGGAAAAGGACGTCTTCAACCTCGTCGTCACCGACCTGCGCATGCAGCCGATGGACGGCCTGCATTTGCTGCACGAGGTGCGCAGCCGCTACCCGCAACTGCCGGTGCTGCTGATGACCGCCTACGGCGATGTCGACAAGGCGGTGGCGGCGATGCGCGGTGGCGCCTGCGACTTTCTGATGAAGCCTTTCGAACCCGAGGTGCTGCTCGAGCACGTGCGCCGCTACGCCGCCGTGCCGCCCGCGGCCGAAGACACCGTTGCCGAAGATCCGCACACCCGCAACCTGCTCGCGCTCGCCGCGCGCGTGGCCGAATCGGACGCCACGGTGATGCTCTCCGGCGAATCCGGCACCGGCAAGGAAGTCTTCGCGCGCTACATCCATCAGCATTCGCCGCGCGCCAAGAAGCCCTTCATCGCCATCAACTGCGCGGCCATCCCCGAGAACCTTCTCGAAGCCACGCTGTTCGGCTACGAGAAGGGCGCCTTCACCGGCGCACAGGCGGCGCAGCCGGGCAAGTTCGAGCAGGCCCAGGGCGGCACCATCCTGCTCGACGAGATCTCCGAGATGCCGCTCGGCCTGCAGGCCAAGCTGCTGCGCGTGCTGCAGGAGCGCGAGGTCGAACGCGTCGGCGGCAAGAAGCCGGTGGCGCTCGACATCCGCGTGCTTGCCACCAGCAACCGCGACATGCTGCTGGAAGTCGCCGCCGGGCGCTTTCGCGAGGACCTGTACTACCGCCTCAACGTCTTTCCGATCGCCATCCCCGCGCTGCGCGAACGCGCGGGCGACATCCTGCCGCTGGCGCGCCACTTCCTCGCCCGCCACGCCGCCCGCCTGCAGCGCCAGGTGCGCTTTGCGCCCGAAGCCGAAGCCCTGCTGGCGCGCTACGCCTGGCCGGGCAACGTGCGCGAGCTCGAAAACACCATGCACCGCGTGCTGATCCTGACCCAGGGCGACACGGTGAGCGCCGAGACCATCCGCCTGTGCCTGCCGCACTGGAACCCGGAAGCGGCAATGGCTGCCGCTGGGCCGGCAATATCTGCCGGTTTTGCGGATGCGCTGGGGCGCTTCACGCCGTCCGCAGACCCCGCTGCGAGCGCGGCGTGGCCTGCTTCCGCACCGCAACCACAAGCGGCGACCCAACCCGGGTTCGCTGCCGCGCCCGCGGAACGGCCGGCGAACATGAAGGATCTCGAGCGTGAGCACATCCTCTCCACGCTTCGTGAGTTCGCCGGCTCGCGCAAGAAAACCGTTGAAAAGCTTGGCATTTCCGAGCGCACTCTGCGCTACAAGCTGCAGCAGTACCGGGAGGAGGGCCACGATTGTTGAGCTTGGGCCGACCCGGGCCCTGGCAAACCGTTGTGTGAGCGCTCCCAAAAAATTGGGGCCTGCATGGCGGTGCGACAAAGCTTGGCACGCGCCTTGCTCTGCTAGACTGACGTCACCGAACACCCTGAAGCCGAGGGGGAAACAGTATGGATACCCGTGGAATCGACCAGATGCTGAGCGAGCTGCGCTCGGTGTCGCAGGTTGCACAAGGCAAGGCGGTGTCGCCCGCAGACGCGCCCGCGGGCGGCGTCAACTTTGCCGACGTGCTGAACAACGCACTGAAGGACGTCAGCGCCGCACAGGGCGAGGCGCGCACGATGGCGCAGAACTTTTCGGCCGGCGACCCCAACGTTAACCTCCAGGACGTGATGGTCAACCTGCAAAAGGCCAACCTCTCGTTCCAGCAGATGGTCCAGGTGCGCAACCGGCTGGTCACCGCGTATCAGGACATCATGAACATGCCGGTGTAATCCCGCTCCCACGGCGGATGCAGCGACCCCAGCGCGCGGCGGGCCTCACAGCCCGCCGCGCTCTTTTGCGTTGAGCTCGCGTTCGGTGTTGAAGATGTAGCGCTGGATGCGGGCGTCGGCGGCGCGTGGCAACTCGGCAAAGCGCAGGCCCACCCGCAGCATCTCCACGCCGTTGCGTTGGGTCAGGCGCGTGATGTTGCGCACTTCCAGCGTCAGGTCGATCGGCTCGCCATCGGGCAGGCGCAGCGTGCAACCGGGCAGCTCGGCGCCAATCACCAGCTCGGCTGCGTCCGGCGCCATCATGATCCCGATTCCGCCGCCGCTGATATCGACCACGCGTACGCTCACGCGCACCGGCTTGCGTGCAAGGTCCTCGGCCTGCAGCAGGCACGTCACCTCGTGTGCGAGTGGCACTTTCAAGCGGTAGAACTCGCGGCGCTGCAGGCGCAGCATCTCCTTCGGGAAAGGGGTGCTCAGGGCAGGGTGGGACTTCTCCTGTGCGCTCGACACTCCACCAAGCGCGAACTGGATGCGGATGTGGTCCAGAACGGTCACGCACTGCACACGCTCGGCAGCCAGCGCACGGCGGTTGGCGTCGGCGTCCGGGCTGGCGTCGAGCACCACGCGCTCGCGTTCTGCGTCGACGCGCAGCACCGCGGTCATGAACGAATGCCCGCCACCGGTGTGGGCGGAGATCAGGCAGCGGCGCTCGATCAGGTCCTGCAGCAGCTGCGCCACCTGACGTTTGCCGCGCAGCATGAACTTTTCGAGCCCGTCTTCGCGGGCGAGGTCGATCGGGGGCGGCGTGGAGGCGTCGGCCATGGTTGGTGATGGGGGTGTGCAGGGTTGTCGGGGTGTGAATCAGAGCCGGCCGCGATCGCGCGCATTGCGTTCGCGTTCGACCCTGAGGATGTAGCGCTGGATCGCGTCTTCGGCGCCGCGCGGCATGTCGGCAAATTCGCAGCCTGCGCGCAGCAACTCGGCGCCGCTGCGGTTGGTGAGGCGGAACAGATTGCGCACAATCAGCCGCGCCGGAATCGGGGCGGCCTCGGGCAGGTTGAGCAGGCAGTTTTCAAACTCGGTGCCCGGTTCGAAAGGCACGCCTACCGGCGGCACGGCAATTGCCACGCCGCCACCGCTGATGTCGAGGATGCGCAGCTCTGTGTTGCGGCGGCTGCCGTCGTCCTGGGGCAGGGCGATCGTGCAACTGACCGAGTGCGACAGGGGCGTCTGCAGGCGGTAGAACTCGCGCCGCTGCAGGCGCAGCAGGCTGTCGGGCACGCTGCAACGAAAGCCGGGGCTGCCGCCTTCATCGACCAGGCGCGGGTTGTGGAGGACGAACTGGATGCGCACCTTGTCGAGCTGGGTGACGCAATCGAGTGCTTCGGTGCGCAGGATGCGCGCGTTCTGCGCCGGATCGGCGCTGGCGTCGAGCAGTACGCCGTCCTCGCCATCGTCCGCCTCGATCAACGCCGACAGGTAAGACTCGCGGCCAGGCGCCAGCCGCGCGCTTACCAGCGCTCGGGCAGCGACGATGTGCTTCAGGATCGCGAGGATCTCGCGCCTGTCGTGCAGCAGGTACTTGGCCTCGTCCTCGGCGTGGATGAGTTCGATGCGGGTGTCTTCTTGTTCGATCGACATGCGTGCGTGCCCGGGATGCCGGCGTGTGTTGCCCCGCTTATATCACGAGATGCGGCCCTGCGCCCCACCAAAGGGCCCTCGCGGCCCCGTGGGAGCGGGCTTGCCCGCGAATGCAGCGCTTGAGCATGCGTAGTCGCGGGCAAGCCCGCTCCCACGGCGGTGTTCTTTCACAGCATGCGTCTCTTACCCCGCCGCCCTCTGCCGCGACTACTAAGGCGTAGACACGTTCTCATGGGAGTCGGCCGCGGGGCGCGGGCGCAGGGATTCGGGCAGGTCGCGGGCGACGGGCGCGGTGCCGGCATCGCTGCCCTGTTCGATGCGGTACAGCCAGGCGAGCAGCTCGGCAACCGCGACGTAGAGCTGCGGCGGGATGCGTGCGTCGAGGTCGACCTGCATCAGCAGGCTGACCAGCTCGGGCGATTGGTGCACGAAGACGCCGGCCTCGCGGGCGCGCTCGAGGATCTCGCGCGCCATCACGCCCTTGCCCTTGGCGACCACGCGCGGCGCGGCCTCGCCGGCGGTGTAGGCGAGCGCGACGGCTTCGTTGCGCAGGGGCGGGCGCGATTCAGGCATACGGGGGGGCCTGGCTGTCGCTTACCCGGCTCGCGGTGTCCGCCGTTGGTGCAGCGGTGGCGGCGGGACGCGGTTCCACCACCAGGCCGGTGAGCTTGAGGTTGGCCGCTTCCAGCGCGGAGGCGAGCGCGGCGCCGCCGGCGTCGAGCGCGCGGATCGTCGCCGGGTCGTCGGCGCGCAGGCGCAGCGCGACGCCGGCGGGGGTCAGGTGCAGTTGGGCTTCGACGCCGCCCAGGCGCGGCATGGTCAGGCGCAGGGTGGTGTTCCAGGTGGGCTCGGTTTCGTCGCCTTCGGCGCCGTCTTCACCTTGCGGGTCTTCGATCAGCCACTCGATCGGCTGCCCCGGCCAGGCCTGGCCTTGCCACACGTACTGCTGGGTGGCGAGCGCGTCGAGCTGCTGATGCACTACCGGCATCAGGCGCTCGGGAATCGTCTGGGCGCGCACGGGCGCGGCCTCTTCCACGCCGGCGCGCAGGGCGGCGGCGCTGCGGGTGGAGTCGATCTGTGCGGCATCGTCGGCGCCGGCCGCGAGGCGTGCGGCTGCAGTGGCAGCGGCTTGCGCTGCGGGCGCGGAGGCGGTCGAGGGCGTGGCCTGCCCGGTGGCGCCTGCCGAAGTGCCCGTGCCGGGCTGGCCTGCGCCCGGTGCCGATTGCTGGCCCTGTGGTTCGCGCAGCAGCGCGGCGGTGTCGAGCTTGCCGAGCACCCACTGCGCCTGGTGCGATTCGTAGAACAGCCCGCTCTGGCCGAGCGCCTGGCGCAGCAGCGGCACAAGCTGCGCGCCACTGGCGGGTGGTGCGTTCAACAGCGGCTGGTTGCCGGCCAGGCTTGCCGGCTGCGGCGTGGGCTGGCCGGTGAGCAAAAAGCTGATCAGGCGCCCGGTCTGGCTCAGCGCCGGCTGGGCCGAGGCGGCGTTGCCCGCGGCCGTCTCCGCGCCCACGATGCGTGCCAACACCGCACGCGGCGTGACCTGCGAGACCTCCAGCTCCAGCGTGTCGCCCGACTTGGCGGCGGTGTTGAGCGCCAGCGTCATCTGCTGCCCGGCGACCACCGCGCGGAAAGTGCCGTCGGGCAGCGTGCGCTGCAGCGTGGCGAAGAAGCGCTGGCCGGGGACGAGCTCGGGCAGTTGCGCCTGGATCTCGCGCGCGCGCTGCAGGCCCGCGACCGGCGGCTCGGTGTTGAAGAAGCTGGCTTCGTTGATCAGGCGCAGGCGGGCGGCGAGGTCGGCGGGGATCATCGCGGGGGCTCCTGCGTGGCCGGCGTTCGATCAGCCCGCGCGCGGGTCAGGGCGCGAGCGCGCCGTAGGCGTTGCGCACTGCCCGTTCCTGGCGCCCGCCGGCGAGCAGCTTGCGCACGCTGGCGAGGAAAGGGTCGGCGTGGGTGCGGATCTCGGCATCGAGCGCCAGCAGGCGCTCGATGCCGGCGCGCAGGGCCTTGGCCTCGGCGGCGGGGAGGGTCGCCAGGGTGGCAGCGTCCGCCGCCGCATCGGCGCTGGCGCGGGCCGTTTCGCGCAGCGCGGCGGCCTCGCGCTCCAGGGCCGACAGGCGGTCCCAGTCGTTGGCGCGCGCGGCGTCGGCCATGGCTTCATAGCGGGCGAGGAGGGCGTCGAGGGTGGCGGGCGTGAGCATGGCGCGGATGTCCTCAGGGGTTCAGGCCGCGGCGGATTTCACCTGTCCGGCAATGCCGGCCCAGGCCTCACGCAGCGAGGCGAGCAGGCCGCTGACCTCGTCGAGCGCAGGCTGGCTGTTGTGCAGGTTAGCGTAGAGCAGGCGCTCGCTCATGTAGTCGTAGAGCGCGGCCAGGCGTTCGGCGAGTTCGCCGCCGGCGTTCATGTCCAGGCTCACCTTGAGGCCGTTGATGATGATCTCGATTGCCTTCGACACCGCCATCCCTTTGCCGGGGATGTCCTTGTTCTGCATCGCGATACCGGCGGTGCGCACCTGCAGCAGCGCGCCGTCGAACAGCATCAGGATCAGCTTGTGCGGGTCGGCGGTGTTGACCCCGGTCTCCACGCCGACCTTGGCGTAGGCGGCGGCACGGTTCTGCTGGAATCCACCGAACATGCTGGGGGTTCTCCCTTCGGGCTTTTATCGTTTAGCGGAAGCTCGACAGGCTGGCGAGCTGCTGGGTCAGGTAGTTGCTGGTCTGCGTCATGCTGGCGATGGTCGAGTCGAGCGCGGTGAATTGCGCCATGTAGCGTTTTTGCACGCTTTCCAGCCTCGCCTCGAAGGCCTCGCGTTGCTTGCCGATCAGCTTGATCGAGCTGTTGAGGCCTTCGGTGCGTCCGGCGAGTAGACCGCCGGTGTCGATGAAGTTCTTCAGCCCGTCCGATACCGTTGCCGCAAGCCCCTTCACGTCGCCGCTGCCGGTGAAAAAGGCGGCGACGTCGCGGTTCGGGTCCTTCAGCGCGGCGTCGAGCTTGGTGCCGTCCACCGTCAGCTTGCCGTCCTTGTCGAAAGTGACGCCGATGTCGGCCAGTCGGCTGGTGTCGCCCAAGCCGGACAGGGCGCCGCCTACCAGGTTGCGCACCTGGCTCTGGATGCTGCGCGCGGTGGAGTCGCCGGTCAGGGTCGATGCGGCCTTGGTCTCGGCGTTGAACGCGGTGAGGTTCTTGAGCGTGGTCTGAGTGTCGTTGTAGGCCTTGACGAAGGCGTCGATCGCGCTGCGTGCGCCGCCGAAGTCTTCGGCCACGCTCAGGCTGCTCGCCGCCTCGGTGGTCTTGGTCAGCGTCAGCGTCACGCCTTCCAGCGCATCGCTGATGCTGTTGGTACCGCGCGTGATGCTGATGCCGTCGATATTCACGCGTGCATCCTGCGAGGCCTGCAGCGCGTAGCTGGTGTTGGCGCCGACGGGCACGTTGGCGCTGCCGTCGGGGATCGGCACGCTCGGGTCGTAGGCCAGCCCCGCGGTGCCGCCGATCTGGAAGGCCTGCTCGGCGCCGGTGTTCTTGCCGGTGACCACGAGCTGCTTGGCGGTGCCGTTGTCGATGACGCTGGCGGTCACGCCCAGGTCGCCCTTGTTGATCGCGTCGCGCAGCGCTTCGATGGTGCTGCCGGTGAAGTCGATCGACTTGGCGCCAGCCTCACCCGCCACGAAGCTGCTGCCGTCCATCTTGCCGAAGGTGATGCTGACGGTGGTGGGGGCTTCGGCCGTGCCGGCCGTGGGCACGAAGCTGGTGCCCGCCGCCGTGGCAACGCGCTGCACCTTGGCGAGCTGTTCCACCTGCACCGAATAGCTGCCCGCCGCCGCACCGCTCCTGGTGCTGGCGGTAAAGCCGGCGTCGCTGCCCACCGTTGCCTTGGTGGCGGAAAATTTTGCCGCGTCGTTCAACGCGTTGGCTGCAGTCTGCAGCGCAGACAGGCTGCCCTTGATCTGCCCGAAGGCCGACAGCTTGGCCTGGAAGCTCGCTTCCTTTCTCGCCATTGCGGTCAGCGGCTGGCGCTCGACCGCCATCAGTTGCGAGACCAGGCTGTTGATGTCGAGCCCGGAGCCCAGTCCCGATGCACTCAATGCCATGATCTGCTCCTGTTCGTGTGGGTCTGTGTTCGGTCGCTCAGGCTTGCTGCTTGATCAGCAGGCCCTTCAAGTTGTCGATTGCCTTCGAGATCGCCAGCACTTCTTCCGAAGGCATCTGGCGGATCACCTCGTCGGTCTGAGAATCGACGATCTTGACGATGGTGCGGCCGGTGTCGTCGTCGATGGAGAAAAGCAGGTTCTGTGCCACTGGCGCGATGGCTTTCTGCACTTCGTCGACCGCCTGCAGCAGGGTCTCACGGTCGGGTACCCCCGCCTCGTTGCCGGCCGGGTCGGGACGGGCGGTGTTCTGTGTGCCACCGAGTTCGTTCACGCGCGGCGTCTGCGCCTGGGTGTTGCTGCCGCTGCTGCGCTGGCTGCTGGCTGCCGACTGCTGGCTGGCCACGCGCGCCAGTTGCGCGTCCATCGCCGCGTTGGACGATGCGATGCCTTGAATGCTCATGATTCGCCTCCTTCATGGGGCAACGGCGCGAAGCTCCGTGGGAGCTCCGCGCCGAACGCTGGTTACATCAACCGAGTTTAACCGCGGAGCAGCGACAGCACGTTCTGCGGCAGACCGTTCGCCTGGGCCAGCATCGCCGTGCCAGCCTGCTGGAGGATCTGGCCACGGGTGAGGTTGGCGGTTTCCGAGGCGAAGTCGGCATCGATGATTCGGCCGCGGGAAGCAGACAGGTTCTCGGAGGTCGTTTGCAGATTCGCAATCGTCGATGAGAAGCGGTTCTGGAGGGCTCCCAGTTCAGCACGACTTGTATTGATCGTTTTCAGAGCCGCGTCGATTGTCTTTATCGCCTCGTTGGCCCCGTCGAAGTCAGAAATATCGATATTAGAAACAGATACTCCCGTGAGCGCTGCTGCTTGTGTCTGATCGTTTGA
>NZ_JAVEYL010000057.1:0-10267 GCF_034003485.1 Thauera sp. | reverse complement strand
CGATGCGCTGGGTGTTGAAACTCGAGGCGCGGCGCTTGATGCCGTGGACTTCGTAGCCTTTGGCGAGCAGGAATTCGGCGAGGTAGGAGCCATCCTGGCCGGTGATGCCGGTGATGAGGGCTGTTTTGGTCATGTGTGTCCGCTATTGTTGGTGAACACTCAGCTGGCGCTGGAGCCTAGCGTCAGCGCGTTTTCTCGAGAAGCGATCGGCCCCGCACGTAGAGCTTCTCGAGCATGTGGCCGGCAGCGCCCAAAGGGTTGTTCTTGCGCCAGGCGTGTCGTCCCAGAATGAGCTTGCCCGCGGACGCGTCAGGGTCGGCACTCGTGGGGCCGCTTTCGTCGATGATGCGAGCGATGACGGCGAAGAGGTGGTGCGTCTCCAGGACCCGGCGCCGTGCTTCTTCAATTGCATCGCGCCGCAGCGACCATTCGTCGTCTGCAATCGCCTTGCGGATGATCGCAGCAGCGCCTGCGGGGTCGTTGATGTCGAGCGGAATGAAGCTCGCCGGAGGGAAGTAGTCGGACGCGTTGGGGGCGCCAATGTAAAACGGAAGGCAGCGCCCGAGAAACGCGTCTGTCAGCTTTTCGGTTATGTGGTGTTCGGAAATATGGTTTTCGATCGCGAGGTGGTATTTGTAGGGCGCGAGTGCCTCGGCTTTGTCGTCGAGGGGTGTGGACCCGCGGCCGAACAAGGACATTTCCGGCAGAAGCTTGCGCAGCTTGTCGGTGAAGTTGTAGCGCTGGGCGTGGAGCGTATGCCGCTGTTGCTTGGCTGAAAAGATGGTCGAGATGAGGCCCGCCTTCTGATCGGGCGACGGTCCATCGAGCAGTTCGGCCCTGCTCATCCAGCGGCCTCTCCCGCTGCCGTAGAACCAATGGTTTGCAGCTTGCTGAAAATGCCGGTGCGGGTGTGGCAAGGCCCATGCCGGTTGGCTGGTCAGCACATGCCCGAATTGCGCGGCGAAGGTCTTGCCGTAGGTCTTGATGGATGCAGGCTCCGTGGTCACCAGAATCGTGTTTGTCGCAGGGCAAGCGACATGTTCGCTGGCAAGCGTCCGGGCCTCCTTCGCCCTTGGCGGGATGTCATCGTAGGCGACCAGCCAATCGTAATGGCTTTCTTCACGATCGAAGATGAAGTGGCAATTTCCCCAGATGTTGTTTTCGTCGGGGAAATAGCGCGCCCAGTCTCGACGGTCGATCCTGCTCACGAACTTGACGCGGATACTCATTCGGTGGTCCTGAAAATGGAAGGCGAGTTGAGCAGGGCTGAATCATTCCCCGCTCACGAGCTCTTCATAAACTGAGGTTGTTCTGTCAAGTAGGTGTTCGAAAGTCAGTTCCGTTCGGGCGTATCGGAAAGCTGGCTTGAGCGCTCGTTTTGTCTGTTCAATGTCTTCCAGCGCGCTCTTGACTCGTTCAGCAAGCGCGGCGGGGTCTCCCGTCGGGCAGATGAAATCCTTCGGCAGAATTTCAACGACAGCCCCGACTGCGGTCGACACGACGGGCACCCGGTGCTGAAGTGCTTCGATCAAGGTGTAAGGGCCGCCCTCGTAGCGCGATGAGATGACGAACAGATCGGCGGCGCGCATGAGGGCGGGTACGTCGTTGCGCTGCCCGAGCAGCGTGATCTTGTCCTGTTGCCCTGTCTCCCGTATCAGACGCGCCAGGTGGTCGCGCTCGAAGCCTTCTCCCGCAATGGCCAGTTGAGCCTCAACGCCTTTCCACGACTGGATCAGAAGATCGAACCCCTTCACCGGCACGAGGCGCCCGATCGCGAGCACACGGGGGCGTGCCGCGACGGACCGCCAAGCGTCAAATGCCGGTGCCGCCACGCCTGTATCCGGATTGACGCCATTGTGGATGATGCGAATGCCTGAATGCTTGAGGTTTGTCGCCGCGATCTTGCTCACTGCAATGACGCGCTCAAACTTCGAGAACATGCGGACATTGTTCTTCTTGCTGTGCAGTGTGGCCACGCTATGCGTGTTCGATAGGAACGGGAGCAGCGTTGAAACCATGCTCGCCGCCTTGCTCCCATGCGCATGGATGATCTGTGGGCGGGCTTTCCGAAGCAGCCGGAACAAACGGTAAAGGGCGAAGGGATTGCGACGGTGAGCGGTCAGGTCGATGGGAACGAACTCGACCCTGCCTGGCAGTCGCGCGCCGTACATCGGGTGTGCAATGAGGCACACGTCGATGCCGCGGCGGCAAAGGCCGTTCGCCAACTCGATGACATGCTTTTCGAGGCCGCCTTCGCCATGACTTGCCATCACGAGCACGACTCTCATCAGAAGCCCCGCAGGCGTTTGATCTGCCCGCGGAGGGCATCGTAGGACCCGGACAGGGAAAAGTGCAGGCGTCGAATGAGGCGTGCGAGCGCGTAAGGCAGGCCGGTGGCTCGGCGCGGCGACGGGATGGCGGTCTGATGATTTTCCTCGCTCACCCGCCCGGTAATGTCCGAGACGCTGCCGTCCTGATTGATGATGGACGGGCTGACCGCTACAACAGTGAAGTGGCGTGACAAGGTCCGGGCGTACCATCGATCGATGGCACGGTTGCGGGTTAGCCATAGCCAAATCGTCTCGTGCGTCGGCAGCAGTTCGAGGAGTTTGGCGTAGGCCGCTTCCCTGACAATGTAGGCGTGCGTCGTGTTGCAGCCATAGAGCTGGTAAAGCGCGCCCGGCGGGGAGAGTGCGCCGAGCTGCCGGAAAGGGCCGATCGGATCGGTGAATCCGAGGTAGCAGATATCCCAATGCACATTGCGCAAGGCGCTCGCAAGCCTGGCGGCCTGGACGTCAAAGTCCGCTGCGAAGGCGACATCGTCCTCGAGGATCAGGACACTTTTCCAACGTCGACGCGCCGCCAGCGCGATAGCTTCGCGGTGAGACAGCGCACAGCCAGCGCGTCCGGCCCAGGTCCGGTCCCGTCGCCGGCCTTGAAAAAGCGGGGGGCGCCCGTAGCCGTTCAATGTGGTGCCGCGAATCGCGGACAGGCGCTCCAAATGCCTTTCGTCGATGTGACGACCCGCTTCGCGAAGCAAGGACTGCCAGCGGTCCGGGCGGTCGTCGAGGTTGATCACCAGGATGCCTTGCGCAAGTGCGAACGCAGGGCGCTCGCCAAGCTCGGTGGCGAGCGCCGCGCTTGCCGTTCCAGTCGTCGAGGTCGCGTTGGGGGGCTGGGTATCCGCCATGCCTCAGAGTTTCCAGTGGTCTGCTAGCCAAGGTGCAGCACGCATGTGATGGTGCAGCTTGCGGCCCTTGTAGCCGCGAATCGCTTCATCCGGGTCGGGACGGCCGTGAAAGACCAGAATCCGGCAGCCTGGTGACGCCTTGGGCGGCACCAGCAGGTTCAGGGGAAAGGCCGGACGGCAATTCCATTTGTAGCTTCGAACCCACTCGTCGGGCCACCAATTCACATTTCCCATCGCATGCGTGAGAAAGGCCTGCTCGGTGTTGTAGATTCGTGTGTCCTCCGCCTGGTCCATCTCGCGCAGGAAGGTCTCATACACGTGATTCGACCGACCTGCATCGAAGCGGAAGACGGACGAGTTGCCGACGGCAGGGCGTCTGCCGAGGAGTTGCTTTCGCCAATTGACCCAGTTGTGAATGATGCAGTACTCACCCGGCTTGTAATCGAACAGCGGGCCGATGTCGTCCATGATGACGATGTCGAGGTCGAGGAACAGAGTGGGCCCCGCGAGGCCGCCAAAACCGTCCTGCAAGACCATCAACTTGACGAGAATGTCCGGCCAGCCCCGCTTGACGCCCGGGTTTTCGGGGAAGGGAATGATGCGGATCTCGGCATCAAGCCCGTCGGCGTTCTCGGTGCAGCAGTAGAAGTTGAATGGTCGAGAGAGGTGGCGTCGAACCGAATGGAAAAGGATGTTGACGTAGTTTGCGTCGTATCGCGTGCCCCACTTGAGGCAGAGGACGTTCACTGCGGGGTTCTGTGCATTCACGACGTGAAAGCTCCTTGTATTTCGTTCGCTGCGGTATCTGCCCGACGATCGCGTGCGTGTGATGTGCCAATGGCATGGCAGGCGAGTGCCACAATCAGGACCCACGGGGCGCGGAAGTGGTTGGAGCTGAGAACCGAGTATTCGAGCGTGCCTGCGACGAACGTGGTTGCGAGCAGCGCCAGTACCGTCGTCGAGAGCGAGGTTCGTAGCAGGAACAGCCGGTATATCACGAGGCCAAGGGCAAGCAGGAAGGCCGCGAGCGAAATGATGCCGCTGCTCAGCGCAAGGTCGGCCAGCATGTTATGCGGGGAGTTGATGCCGGTGTGCCCAGGGATGCGCATGAAGGATTCCATCCCCCAGCCTGTCAGCGGGCGTTGCGAGATGGCATCCAGGCTGAACATCAGTGCCTGGGTGCGGCTGCCGTCACTATGAGCGTTTGCGACCTGCCAGTCGCTGGAGAGATACGCCAGGAGCAGCGACCCGAGAACGGCAACGTAGAGGCCGATGCGGCGCGGTGAGCTGGGTGGGAAAAGCACGGCCATGCCTGCTGATGCGGTGATGATCGCGCCCCGCGATCCACTGCCCAGAATACCGAGGGCGAAGATTGCTGCGCAGGCCCAAAGGGCGAGCCGGGCCGCGCGGGACGGCGATGCACCTCGCAGACATGCGGCACAGAGTACGACGCCAAGCGCCATGTAGAAACCGAAGGGGTTGGCGTTGCCGACAATGCCCTCGACCCTGATCGCCCGCCACGCGGCCAGGCTGGCGCTCGGATTGATAGCCCACTGCGTAATGCCGATGACGCCATGTACGAGCAGACAGCCCATCACGAGGAAGCCGAGTTGGCGAACACTGACCCATCCTTTGTGCAGCATCAGCAGAAGGCCGAGTCCAACACCCAGGACTCGCAGGGTCAGGGTGAGCTGTTCTTCCCAAGGGGTGGCGGTATCGAGGTGGAGAAGCTGCTGAGCGAAGCTCGCCCCAAGGACGGGCACGAGCCACAGCAGCGTGTAGCGGGCATAGTCTTGGGTGGGCTGTGCGGACCAGTAGGACCGGTCCGACAGCAGCAGCGCAAGCACGATCAGTGCGCCGCTGATATGAACCGTTGCCCACTTCGCGGGAATGCTGAAGATGAAGATCGTGAGCAGCAGGATTACGATCAGTCTTGCTGCAGGCAGGCGGGCCCTGTTGGCAGGGAGTGAAGTCATCATCAAGCGCGGTGCTGTGAATGGAGCCGGGAGTATAGCGATAGTGTTGCGGCCTGCATTTTCGCGAGCAGGAAACGGGTGTTGTGCTCCACCACCGGCGTGCGCGCGGCGAGCACGTCCGCCACGCGCCTTGCCGCGGCCTCGACATCCCCCTTCGCCACCGCGCCGTGGGCAAACAGTTCCCCCAGAATCTCCGCCACCCCTCCATGCGCATACCCCACCACCGGCCGCCCCATCGCCAGCGGCTCCAGCACCGTGCGCCCGAACGATTCCGGTGTGCTCGACAGACTCAGCACACATTCCGAAACCGCATAAATCTCGCGCACATCGCTGCGGTGCCCGGTGAACACGATGCGCTCGCCCAGCCCTTCCGCCTGCACGCGTTCGCGAATCTCCTTTGCATAGCCGGGCCGCTTCGGGTCCTCGCCGCCGACGATCAGCCCGACCACGTCCAGCCCGTCCGCGACCAGCTTGCCGACAATCGTGATGAAGTCGTGGTGCCCCTTGAGCCTTGTCAGCCGCCCCGGCAGCGTCAGTACCTTGCGCCCAGCGATCTGCGGAAACTCGGCGCGAAAGCGCGCCACCCACTCGTCCGACGGCTGGTATTCGCGCGGAAACTCCGCCGGGTCGATGCCGCGCGGAATCACCGTGATGCGCTCGTCCGTCAGGTGTGGCCAGCGCCCGGGCGGGTAATGCGTGCGGATGTAGTCGCGCACCGTGTCGCTGACCACGATCACGCGTTCGCCGGCGCACATGATGGCGCTGTAGCGGCTCACCGAGTGCATGCCGTGCACCGTGGTGACGAAGTGTGGCCGGGCGCCCGCCGGCATGCCGCGCCAAGCAAGCCACGCTACCCACGCGGGCAGGCGCGAGCGCGCGTGGATGATGTCGAAGCGTTCGCCTTCGAACAATTTGCGCAGCGCGCGGTATTGCAGGAAGGTTGCCGGCGACTTGCGCCCAAGGTCGCGCGCGATGTGGCGCGAGCCCTCGCGCTGCAGCTGCTCGACCAGCCGCCCGCCTTTGGACAGCACCACCGATTCATGCCCGGCGGCGACCAGCGCGCGCGCGATCTCGAGCGTGCCGCGCTCAACGCCGCCGCTATCCAGCGCCGGGAGGAGTTGCAGGACCTTGAGGGGTTTCATAGGCGCCTCATCCCTCGAAAAGATCCGCATGCGTGCCCGTCCGGACGAAGGTGATCTGCCGGTCGTCGGCAGTGTAGATGAGCAGGAAGTCGCCGCCGACGTGGCATTCGCGGTGATCGGCCCAGTCGCCCTTGAGCGGGTGGTCGAGCCACTCCGGGCCGAGCGGGGCGTCGTTGGCGATGAGCAGCAGCATGACTTCCTTGAGCCGCTTGAGGTCGAAGCGGCCCGCGCGGCCGAGTCGTTCCCAGTCTTTGTGGAAGCCCTTGCTGAAATCCGCGGCGCGCGGCAGCGATGCCCGCTTGGCCTTAGCGGGTTTTTTCGAGCTCATCGAAGAGGGCGTCGGTCGATTCGAAACGTGCCTCGCGAGCCTTCATCATGGCGCGCGCCTCTTCCATGGCGGCGCGCGTTTCGGCGTTGGGGACCTTGAGTTCGAGCGGAAAGGCCTGGTCGTTGACGACGCGCTTGAGGAAGATGCGCACGGCGTCCGACATCGACAGGCCCATGGCGGCCAGCGCCTCGGTGGCCTGGGTCTTGACCTCGTCGTCGACGCGGATGTGAAGCATTGAACTCTGTGCCATGGCTGCCTCGCTTGCTGAGTGCGGATTATGTATCGCATATGAGATGCGATCAAGGCGCAGGGTTCCGGTCCGGGAGCCTGCGCTGGATCAATACTCGGGCTTCGGCAGGCGCGCCACCAGCGCGTCCCACGCGATCGACACGCCAGGCAGCACGCCGATCGGGGTCTCGTCCTTCAGTTCGTAGATCTCCGGCCGGCCGTATTGGCCGTTGTCGAGCACATAGACGGTGAGGGTGCGGTCACCCGGATGCACCAGCCAGTACTCGCGCACGCCGGCGCGCTCGTAGGTGCGGCGCTTGGCGATTTGGTCGTGGGCGGCGGTGCTGGGGGAGAGCACCTCGAGCAGCCAGTCGGGGGCGCCACGCACGCCGCGGCGGTCGATCTTGCTCGGGTCGCACACCACCAGGACATCAGGCTGAACGACGGTGTCGATGGCGGCGTCAGCTTCGTCATTGCGAGGCAGGCGGACGTCGACCGGGGCGATGTAGGGGCGGCAGGGCTTGCCGTCGAGCTGGTTCGCCAATTGGCGAAATACCTCGCCTGCAACTTCCTGATGCTCGATCAGGGGCGCGGGCGCCATCAGGAAAGCTTCGCCGTCGATCAGCTCATAGCGCGCGTCGTCCGGCCAAGTCAGATAGTCGGCGTAGGTGTAGTGCTTTTCCTTGCGCAGTGCGAGACCCATGGCGGCGCTCCAGGTTGATTGGCGTGTTGCCGTCATTCTAGGCGATCGATCCGCTTGGGCTGTAGCGGTTCAGCACCTGATGCGCTCGGATGCAGCCCCTGCCTCACCGAGGCGCACCGAGCATTGCTGCGACAGCAAAATTGATCGCCAAGGTGGTTGCCGAGCGTTCATCGCGTCCTCGCATGCCAGCGCGCCAGCACCGCTTCCGCAACCCGATCCGCCTCGGCCAGCCGCTGTGGCGCCACATGTAGTCGGCCTTCGCGCTGCCAATCCGCGAACTGGGTGACGAAGCCCTCGCGCTGCAGTTGCGCCACCCCCGCGGTGATCCGTGTGTCGCCCCGGCGCGGCACCGCGAGCAGCCCGGTGGCCGCGCCAGCGGTGAGGCTTTCGTACACCATCGACACGCTGTCCTCCGTCACCCACGCCTGCGCGCTGCGCGCCACCTGCGCCATCGCCCAGCCGGGCGGGGTGTCGCGTACCGGGCGCACGACCACGCCGCGCGCCTGCAGGGCAAGCAGCGCGGATTCGGTGTCGGCCGGGGTGCGCCGCGAGGTGGTCAGCGTCCAGTGCATCGACGGTGTGGCCGCGAGGATGGCGTCGATCTGGGCGAGCAGGCCGGCGCTGTCCCAGCCGTGGTGCTTCGACGGCCCGCCGATCAGGAACAGGCCCTTGTCGGTCTCGCGTTCGGGGCTGGGGCGGGCGGTGTTGAGCGCGCCGCGGGTGGCGATGACGCTGGCGCGGGCCGGCGGGCGGTCGTGCTGCGGGATCACGCACAGGTCGAACCAGCCCAGCGGCAGGCTGGGGCGCATCAGGGCGATCAGCCTGCCGCCGCGCGCGCGCCGCGCGGCGAGCCCAGGCAGATGAGTGCGATGGCCGGCGACGAGGATGAAGTCCGGGTCGGGCAGCGCAGCGCCTGCCGGAAAGCGGCCGCTGAGCCACTGCCACAGCGCGCTGCGCCCGGCCGGCGCGTCGATCCAGTGGGTCTCGATCGCCGTGCGCGCCGCCAACGCCTGCGCCAGCCCCTGCAACTGGCTGCGGTGGCCGGGCTTGTTGTCGGTGATGAGCCAGAGGGTGGTCATGGGCCAGGTGCCTTGCTTTATCGAGGGTTCATCTTACAAATTCAAAGTTGTACCTTGAATTTGCAAGGTCGGCAGCCCTCCTCACCGATTGAACCACTTCAACACCACCCCCCAACTCTCCACATCGATGCGCGTCACCTGCCCGCAGCCAAAATCCAGGCCCAGCCAGCGCTCCGGCGGCATGCCGAGGAGGTGGCCGGCGATGGCGCGCAGGGGGCCGCCGTGTGCGACGACGACGAGGTGGTCCTTAATTTGGGGTCTGTCCCTTAATTCCACTTCCAGCCACTGCAGCACCCGCGCCGCCATCTCGCGCGGCGATTCGCCGCCCGGCGCGCGAAAGCCGAGCGGGTCGGCGGCCCAGTCGTCGATGGCGCTGCCGATGTCGGCGAAAGTGCGCCCTTCCCACTCGCCGAAGTGGATCTCCTTGAGCCGGTCGTCCAGACGTGGCGTGCCGAGCGCTTCGGCGAGCAGGCGCGCGCGCGCGAGCGGGCTGGCGTGCAGGGCGAAGGATTGCGGCAGCAGCGGGCGCAGGCGGGCAGCGACCTCGGCGGCGGATTCGGCGAGGCCGAGGTCCGTCTGGCCGTAGCAGATGCCGGGGACGACGGCGGGGCGGGGGTGGCGGATGAGGTGGAGTTGCATGGGGAGGACCAAGTCTTCAGGAGGCAGCAGCGAGCATGCTCATATAGCACGCCAGCTCCGCCGCCTGCTGCACCGCGCCGAGCAGGTCGCCGGTGTGCCCACCCAAGCGGCGCTGGAAGCCGCGGGCCAGCCACAGGGTGACGAGCGCAGCCAGCACCAGCGTGGCCAGTGTTTGCATAAAGGTGAGAAAGACCAGCGCCGGCAGCAGGCCAAGCGCCCCCGCCATCGCCAGCTCTGCGCGGCTCAGGCGCTGCGCGACTGGTGCTGCCTTGCTGCTGTCGTCACTGCGCGCATAGGGCAGGGCGTGCAGTACTGCGGTGGCGGCCAGGCGCGACAGCGGATGGGCGACGAGGAGCGCGATCGCAGCCGTGGCCGGGCTGATGGCGGCCAGCTCCACCAGCGCCGCGGCCTTGGCGAGCAGCATCAGCACGATGCCGATGGCGCCATAGCTGCCGATGCGCGAGTCCTTCATGATCGCCAGGATCTGCGCCTTGTCCCAGCCGCCGCCGAGCCCGTCGCAGGCGTCGGCGAAGCCGTCCTCGTGCAGCGCGCCAGTGAGCCGGACGGTGAGCGCCATCGACAGGATCACCGCCACGCTGGAAGGCAGCACGAGCGCGAACGCATGCAGCGTCGTCGCGCCGGCAATCCCGACCACCCAGCCCACCAACGGTAGCCAGGCGGCGGCGCGTGCGAGGCGCTCGGGCGACCACGTTACCCAGGCCGGCACCGGCAGGCGGGTGAAGTAACCGAGTGCAGTGAAGAAGCGGGCGAGGTGTTCGCGCATCAGGAGGTGCAGGTTTGTGGGAGGTTTGTGGGAGCGGGCTTGCCCGCGAATGCAGCGCTTGAGCTAGCGATGTTCGCGGGCAAGCCCGCTCCCACAGCGCAATCTCCCACAGCGGGCGCCGCTTCTACCAGGCGTGCTGAGCAGCGGGCGAGGCGCCTCAATCCTGCTCGCTCACCCCAGCCGACACGAAGCTCGCCA
>NZ_JAVEYL010000031.1:0-46972 GCF_034003485.1 Thauera sp. | reverse complement strand
GCCTTCGAGAAGCACGGCAAGCTGTTCGACGAGCTCGGCATCAACGTCAACAACGGCATGGTCGATCTGTACGAGAAGATCAAGACCCTGCCCGAGTCCAAGCACGACGAGATCATCCGCGACCTGCACGCCTGCAACGAGCACCGTCCCGAGCTGGCGATGGTCGACTCGGCCAAGGGCATCACCAACTTCCACTCGCCCAACGACATCATCGTCGACGCCTCGATGCCGGCAATGATCCGCCAGGGCGGCAAGATGTGGGGCTCGGACGGCAAGCAGTACGACAGCAAGTGCGTGATGCCGGAGTCCACCTTCGCCCGCATCTACCAGGAGATGATCAACTTCTGCAAATGGCACGGCAATTTCGATCCGCGCACGATGGGCACGGTGCCGAACGTCGGCCTGATGGCGCAGAAGGCCGAGGAATACGGCTCGCACGACAAGACCTTCGAGATCACCGAGGACGGCGTCGCCAACATCACCGACCTCGCCACCGGCGAAGTGCTGCTGTCGCAGAACGTGGAAGCGGGCGACATCTGGCGCATGTGCCAGGTCAAGGACGCGCCGATCCGCGACTGGGTCAAGCTCGCGGTCACCCGCGCGCGCAACTCGGGCATGCCGGCGATCTTCTGGCTCGACCCCTATCGTCCGCACGAGAACGAGCTGATCAAGAAGGTGAAGACCTACCTCAAGGATCACGACACCACCGGCCTCGACATTCAGATCATGTCGCAGGTGCGCGCGATGCGGTTCACGCTCGAGCGCGTGGTGCGCGGCCTGGATACCATCTCGGTGACCGGCAACATCCTGCGCGACTACCTGACCGACCTGTTCCCGATCATGGAGCTGGGCACCTCGGCCAAGATGCTCTCGATCGTGCCGCTGATGAATGGCGGCGGCATGTACGAGACCGGTGCCGGCGGTTCGGCACCCAAGCACGTGCAGCAGCTGGTGCAGGAAAACCACCTGCGCTGGGATTCGCTCGGCGAGTTCCTCGCCCTGGCGGTGTCGCTCGAAGACCTCGGCATCAAGACCGGGAACACGCGCGCCAAGCTGCTCGCCAAGACCCTGGACGAGGCCACCGGGCGGCTGCTCGACGAGAACAAGTCGCCCTCGCCGAAGACCGGTCAGCTCGACAACCGCGGCAGCCAGTTCTATCTGGCGCTGTTTTGGGCCGAGCGTCTGGCCGGGCAGGCCGAGGACGCCGAGCTGGCGGGCAAGTTCGCCCCCCTGGCCAAGGCGCTGCGTGAGAACGAGGCCAAGATCATCGAGGAACTGGCGGCCGTGCAGGGCAAGCCTGCCGACATCGGTGGCTACTACAAGGCCGATGCCGAGAAGACCAAGGCCATCATGCGCCCGAGCGCCACGCTCAACGCCATTCTCAAGGCTGCACGCGCGGCCTGAGGCGGATGACCTGACACCGGCCGCTTGCGGCCGGAGAAGCTGAAAGTGGGCGGATCGGCCGCAGGGTCGATTCGCCCACTTACCGTTTACGCTGCGGCCGCGTTTGCGGTTTGCGTGCCCGAAGGGGGCGCTTACAGTCCGCGCATCCACGCCGGGCGCAGCGGCGCGGCGTCCGGTTGTGCGATGGCCGCCTGCACCTGTGCCAGCAACTTCGCCTTGTCCGCGCCGAGGGTGCCCTTGAGCACCAGCCAGTTGGAGGCGTGGTCGGAGCGGAACACCGTGCGCTTCAACTCGAGTGCCGCCAGGAAACGCGCCATCTCGCGAAAAAGCCCCTGTTGCGACAGCGCCTTCCAGTCCGGCCAGGCCTGCAGGAAGCGCCGTCCGGCGTCGTGCAGGGTCACCACCAGCGTCGACAGGTACTCCGGCTGGGTGGCGTTGATCAGGCGCGCGGAGTTGTCTGCGTGCTGCGCGCTCAGTGCCACGCCGCCGAGGCCGTTGAGGATCATCACCGAGCGCGTGATGCCGGCTTCGCCCAGCTTGTCGAGCGCTGCGCGGGTGGATTCCCAGGTCTCGCCCTTATTCACGCGGGCGAGTACCTCGTCGTCGCCGGATTCGGCGCCCAGATAGACGAGGCCGAGGCCGGCGTCGGCAAGGGTCTTCAATTCGGCGACCGATTTCCTGGCAAGGTTGCGCGCCAGGCAGTAGCTCGACACCCGATGCACCGCGGGCAGATGGGTGCGGATCGCCTCCAGATACACGAGCAGGCGCCGCGTCGGCAGCACAAGCGCGTCGCCATCGGCGAGGAACACGCGCCGTACCTGCGTGCCGTAGCGCTCACCGGTGCGCCCGATGCTGTCGACGACCTCGGCTTCGTCGCGCGCGCGAAAGGCCTTCTGCGGCGCGGTGTACATCTCGCAGAAGGTGCATTTGTTCCACGAACAGCCGTCGGTGACCGGCAGGATCAGCGATTCGGCCTCGCTCGGCGGACGGAATACGGGTTCGACGTAGCGGATCGGCAGGACGGACACGGCTGGACTCGGCGGTGAAGGACAGAGCACGAGTCTACCGTCTGCCGGTCGGCTCGGCGTGTCGGTCTCAGTCCCGGCGCCCGGAGGCCAGGTGGTCGATCATCGCGCGCACGGTGCGGATCTGGATGCCGTCGCGGGTGGCGTAGCCGTCGTCGGTGAAGCCCCACCAGTCCCAGCAGCCGTTGGGGTTCTTCCACGGGATCGACACCGCCTGCGGAAACAGCACCACGAGGCGGTTGGTGTCGGCCCAGCGGTCGTAGCCGGTGTTTCTGACGAAGGTGGTGCCGTTGTAGAGCCCGCCATCGGGCGGAGGGCGCAAGGGCAGGAAGCTCTGGCCCTGCTTGCAGCCGTGGAACACCACGTGCAGTCGACAGGGCTCGCCGGCTTCGCAGGCGGACGGGACGTAGAGCCAGCCGGTCTTGTCGAGGCCGGTGCCCCACAGGTAGCTGAAGAAGCCGGTTTCGGGAATGTAGCCGCGCTGGTCGAACTCGATGAAGCGGCCGGCCGGCGTGGGCGCCGTGCGCGGGGGGGCAACATCCGGGCTGTAGATCCAGTCGAGGATTGCGTGTGCGGCCTCGAAGCCGCACTTGCCGATGTAGGGCTCGTCGGTCACGCCGCAGGGAGCGCCGTAGGCGGTGGTGGGCATGGTGTGACCGGCAGCGTCCAGGGTCACCGACCTGAGCGCCGTCGCGGGCAGGCCGAAGGCGTCGTAGTAGCCGTGCAACTGGCGGGTGATCGAGGCCGGCACCAGGGCATCCTTTCCGCCCACCACGGTGACCACGCGCTGGCGGGCGATCTGTGCCGGATCGTCGATGCGGCCCTCGGCATGGAAGGTGCGCGTGGCCGCAACCAGCTCGGGCACGGTAGTGCTGGCGTCGCCGACCTTGCACGACAGCCTTGGCTCGCCGGTGCACGAGCATTCGGTGGTGGCCTTCATCACGCTGTCCTGGGCGCAGTAGTACGGGCCCCCGGCGACGATCCCGGCGCCACGGATGATGGCCGAGTGCGCGACCTGCATCTGCACCGACATGAAGGCGCCCGACGAGATGCCGGACACCGAGGTGTGCTCGATCGCGATGTTGAGCGCAGGCAGCGGGGGCGGGGGCGCGGCAATGCTCGCCGTGGCGACGGCAAGCAGGAAGATGGCGTGCAGCAGGGGCGCGCTTGGCAGGCGTGTGTGCGGCGGACGTAGGGGCGGCAGGACTTTCATGTTCGGACTCCGGTGCAATGGGGCGTGACCCGGTGGGGACATGGAGAGACCCGGTGGGGACATGGAGAGACCCGGTGGGGACATGGCGAGACCCGGTGGGTCAGGGGCGGTGCCCGGTGGGTGATGCGCTCGTTCCTGGCCCTGACAGCATAGTCCACGCGGGTTTCAGTGCCGTCTCCGTTGTGCGGCGCACACACGATCCGGCGCGGCGCCGGCCGGACTGGCGGCGTGTGCAATAATCCGGCCTCGAAAAAGTGTCAGACCCCATGCCCGAGATGTTCCGCCCTGCCCCGAGTACGCCTGCCGGGGATGTTTTCGTTTTGACTCGTACTCCCGCTTGCAAGCCCCTTGAGCGCCCGTGCACCGGCCGAGGCGCATTGTGAGCGTCGCGCCCCTGCCTGCCCGGCCCGGCGCGCTGCGCGTGTGGGGGGCGGCGATCCGGCCGCGCACCCTGGGGATGGCGGTGGCGCCGGTGGGGGTGGGGGTGGCGCTTGCGTTTGCCGCCACCGGCCAGCTCGACGCCGCGGTGCTGCTGGCCACCCTCGCCTGTGCCTTGCTGATCCAGATCGGCACCAACCTATACAACGATGCGGTCGATTTCGAACGTGGTACCGACCATCCCGAGCGTCTCGGCCCCCTGCGCGTGACGCTCGCGGGCTGGGCGACCGCAGCCGAGGTCAAGCGCGCGGCGCTGCTCTGCCTGGTGCTGGCGCTGGCGCTCGGTGCCTGGCTTTGCGTGCTGGGCGGCTTGCCGATTTTCGCGATCGGGGTCGCGTCGCTGGTGGCGGGCTGGGCGTATTCGGGCGGACCACGACCCATCTCGCATTCGCCCTTCGGCGAGTTTTTCGTGCTGCTGTTCTTCGGCGTGCTGGCGGTCGTGGGCAGCCACTGGCTGCAGTCGCGAACGGTGGGGGTGGTGGATGTGATCGCTGGCATGGCGGTGGGCGCGCCGGCGGCGGCGGTTCTGCTGGTGAACAATTTTCGTGACCTCGACGGCGACCTGCGTGCCGGCCGGCGCACGCTGGTGGCGCGGCTGGGCGCGTCGCGCGCGTCGTGCGCTTACGCCGTGCTGGTGCTGCTGCCGTCCGCGGCGTGGCTTGCGATCGCCACTGCGGGGCTGCCAGGCGCCGCGCTCGGCCTGCTCGGGGCGCCGGTCATGATCGGCCTGGTCACGCGTTTTCGCACTGCCGAGGGCGGCGTGGCGCTCAACGCAGTGTTGGTCGATACCGCGCGCGCTGGCACCCGTGGCGCACTGATGGCTGCCGCAGGCATCATGCTGGTTTCGTTGCTCTAGTCCTGCTTCATGCGCATCGACCTGCTGTTGCCTGCCGCGCTCGCGTTCATCATGTTCTCCGTGGGGTTGGCGCTGCGGGCGGAGGATTTTCACCGCGTTTTCCGGACGCCGCGGGCGCTGCTGGTCGGCCTGTGCGGCCAGCTGGTGATGGTGCCGCTGGCGGCACTGGCCGTCGTGCTCGTGTTCGAGCTACCGCCTGTGCTCGGCTTGGGCCTGATGATCCTCGCCGCCTGCCCGGGTGGGGCGAGCTCGGGCTTCCTGACCCATGTCGCGCGCGGCAATGCGGCGCTGTCGCTGACGCTGACCGTGATCAGCAGCCTGGCGGCGCTGGCGACCTTCCCGCTGCTGGTCAAGCTCGTGCTCGGCTGGCTGGGCGAGGGCGCGTTCGGGTCGGGCGTGTCCGCGGAGGGCGGCGCGGACGTCATCCACCTCACCGAGCTGCCGGTCGGCCGCTTGATCGGCAGCGTGCTGGTGGTGACAACCCTGCCCATCCTCGCCGGCATGGCGATGCGCCACAAGGCGCCGGGTTTCACGGCGCGCACCGAGCCGCTGATTGGCCGCCTGGCCACGCTGTTCTTCGCCGCGATCGTGGTCGCCACCTTCGTCTCACACCAGCACACCATCCTCGCCAACCTGCTGTCGATCGGCCCGGCAACGATGGCGCTGAACTTCGCGGTGATGGGGGCGGCGTATGCGCTGGTGATGCTGGCGGGCGCTGGCGGCAGGGATGCTGTGGCCGTCGCCATGGAGTGCGGCCTGCAGAACGCAGGCCTCGCCATCTTCGTGGCGATCGTGCTGCTGCGCCAGCCCGAACTGGCGGTGGCCGCGGTCGTCTATGCGCTGACGATGAATTTTGGCGCGCTCGGACTGGTGTTCATTGCGCGCTGGCAGGTCGCCCGGACTGCGGGTCTGGGCCCGTCGCGCCGGGCGGATTCGACCGCGAGCGTGAAGTTGCCATAGCGCGCGTCGTGGGTGATTTCCTCACCGACCCAGCCCGGCAGGTTGAGCGGCGTGTATTCGTGGGGTAGTTCGACCTCGGCGACCACCAGCCCGAGGTGATGGCCTTCGAACACGTCGACCTCGAACACGTGATGCGCATGATCGACCAGGTAGCGGGTCTTGCGCACGACGCGACGGGCGCAGTGCTGCGTGATCATCGTCCGCGCATCGGCAACCGGGATCGCGTATTCGAACTCGTCCCGCGTGTAGCCCTGCTTGGGTGACTTCAGGGTGAGGTAGGCGTGCTCGCCGCGGATGCGTACGCGGGTGCTCATCGAGCCCGATTCCTTGGCCAGGTAGCCCTGGACGATGCGCTCGCCCTTGCGGCCGTCGAGGATCCGCATGTCGCGGACCAGGAATCTGCGTTCGATCTCTCGCGCCATGATGGAGGGCTCGGCCTGGAAGAAATCGAATTCTAGCAAAGGATTTCGTTTGCGTTGTTGCAGTGCAGCGTTGCGAATGCGTGCGCGTCGGGCGCCCGCCGCCGACACGCCGTGCGGGCAATTGGCTAGACTATCGAGTATTACCTTTACGGGACGCATCATGACCGCACCCACCCTGATTGCGCTGATCTCGCAAAAAGGCGGATCGGGCAAGACCACGGTGGCCATGCAGCTTGCCGCCGGCCTCGCGCTGGAGGGCTATCGTGTGGCGCTGGCCGACCTCGATCCGCAGGAGAGTGCCTCGCGCTGGGCAGCGTCGGCACCACCCGAGGCACCCTTTGCGGCCGAAGTGCTGCGCCTCAAGGGCAGCGCCGCCGAGATGACCAAGGCGCTGCGCCCGGTGGCCAACAAGGTCGATATCGTCGTGATGGACTGCCCGCCGTCGATCGAGCATCCGCACACGATGAGCGCGCTGGACCTGTGCGATTTCGCGCTCGTGCCGGTGGTGCCGAGTCCGACCGACCTGTGGGCGACGCGCGGCATCGAGCGCCTGATCCTCGACCGCCAGCAGCGGCGCCCGAAGCTGCGCGGCGCCCTGCTGCCCAATCGTGTGATGCGCACGGCGCTGGCGGGCGACGTGCTCGACGTGCTGCAGGATTTCAGCCTGCCGGTGCTGAATGCCGCGCTGTCGCAGCGCAGCGCCTATGCCTTGAGCGCGGTGCGCGGGACCTCCGTCTTCGGCCTCGGCCGGGCGGCTGCGGCGGCACAGGAAGAGGTCGGGCAACTCGTCTCGGCCGTACTCAAATTGATCGAGGAATGACCATGAGCACCGCCAGCGGGACGAAATCGAAATTGCGCGAAACCCTCAAGCAGGAAGACGCTGCGCTGGCGCAACGCAGCCGCACGGCGCGCACGGCGCGCACGGCGGTGACCGCGGCGAAGCCAGCGGCGGGCGCTGCGGCCGCTACGACTGCCGAGGCGTCCGTCAGCGCGCCCGCGGCGGCGGACGTGATTGCGCCGGTGCTGCCGCCGCCCAAGCCGGCCGCTGCACGGACGACCGCCCGCCCCGCAGTGCCGAAGGTCAAGGCCGGTCCTGCCCCTGCCGAAGCCGGGAAGGCGACGGAAAAGCCTGCCGAGAAGCCCGCCGACAAGGCTGCCGAGGCGGAACGCAAGGACAAGCACGAGAAGGTGGAGCGCGACTCTTTCTCGATGCCGGCCAGCGAGCACAAGCGCATCAAGGCGCTGCGCGAAGCCCTGGGCAAGGACGGCGTGCTCGCCAGCAAGTCCGAGGTGCTGCGCGCCGGGCTCGCGCTGCTCGCCGAGCAGGACGTCGCCGAGGTTGCGCGCCTGGTTGGCGCGCTGCCCAGGGTGGCCAAGGGCAAGCGCGCCAGGAAGCACTGAGTGCGGTGGCTCCGCGCTGTCGGCGGGCAGGAGTCGGCGGTCTTGTCCGCGTTTTGACATGGAAGCTTCATCTTGCGGTGAAGTTCGCTTTCTATACTTGGGTGCATATTGCGTTGCAGCAGTATGCGTCCGAACGCTGAGCCCCCAGGCTTGGCGGGGACGCCCGAACCGTCACTTCCGGAGTGCCAAGATGAAAGCGAAAGCCCCTGCCGCCGAATTCCTTGCCGCCAACGAGGCGAGCATGGATGCCATTCACGCCCTCGCCGCCGAAGGTCTCGAGCATGCGGGACGCGTCGCCGCGCTCAACATCGCGACGGCTCGTGCCGCGACCGCCGACGGTGCCCGCCAGGCGCAGGCCATGCTCGGCGCCGATGACGTAGCTGCGCTGCAGAAGCTGCAGTCCGACGGCCTCGAGCCGCAGATTGCGCTGGCGGTTGCCTACGTCCGCGACATCGGTGAGATCGCGACGGATGCGCACCAGCAGTTCATCGAGATCACCCAGGCCTGGATCGGCCGCATCAAGACGAGCCTGGACAGCGCGGTGAGCGAGGTGTCGAGTTCGGCGTCGGCCGGCTCGGAAGCCCTGTTCGCCGCGCTCGAGTCGGCATCCGGGGTGGCGTCCGAGCTCTACGACAAGGTGAGCGAGTCCCGCGTGCAGGGGCTCGCCGCGCCTGTAGAGGGGGAGGCTGAGGCCGAGTCGGTGCAGAAGGCTGCGCGCCGGTCGGCACGCGCCACGCGTACGCCCGCGACTGGGAGCGAAGCCGGCGAAGCGGTGATCTCCGACGGCGAAAACTGAGTTCGCTTGAGGCTGACCTGACCCCCGTGGGCGGTCGTCCCCCTTTATGGCCGGGTCAGTCCTCGCTCGTGCCCCAGCGCCGTGCAAAGCGGTCGTGGGCGCGTGCCGCCTGCGCCTTGCGATCGCCCTTGAGGCGCCCGAGCTGGCGCTGGATCTGCTCCACGCTGCTGGCGGTGGCGACGATGAGTTCGGTCTGCAGCAGGTCGCCGTAGAGCGTGGATAGCGCGGCGTTCGCCATCGCCAGGCGCTCGCGCAGGCATTCGAGCTCTTCCCGCAGCTCGGCGTTGGTCGCCCACATCTGACTGTAGGACGGCACGCCTTCAGTCTCGAGCGTGGCATCGATCTCGTCCATGCGGGCCGAAATCTGTACTGGATTCTTCTGCGTCATCGTCGTCTCCTCGAACGCGCGGCGCGGGCCGGCCATGGGGCAGCCCTGACGGGGCACGAACGGTTCAGCGCTTCTTGCTGGTGGATTTGCCCTTACCCTTGCTGCCGGCCTTCTTTTCTTTCTTGCGTCTCGCTTTCTTGTCCTTTGCGCGGGCGGCGGGCGAGAGGGTGTCGACCAGCTCCTTCACCTCGGCAACGCCCTGTGCGGCGAGGGCAGCGAGGCCAGCGCGTACGAGTTCGGACTTGCTCGGACGCCGTCCCACGGCCTTGAGCTCGTCACCGAGGGTGCCGAGCCGGCGGCGGTCGCTGGCGGCGAGCTTGAAGCGCTCGTGCTTGCGTTTTTCGGGCTTGGCTTGCGCGGCAGTCTTGGCCGGCACGGTGGGTACTGCCGGAGCGGGTGCGGCGCTCGCCGACGCGACCGGGGGCTGGGTACCTGTCTCCGCGGTTGCGGGCGTCACCGAGGTGTCCGCGGTCGCGGCGGGCGCTGCCGTTTCAGGCTGTGTCGTGGGGGGCGGGCTAGCCTCGGGCAGGCGTTCCTCGAGCGCGGCATCTTCCTGCTTGAGTGTCGCGCGCAGGGCGCTCCGGGTCTTGGTGCTCACCGCTTTCTCCTCGGTTTTAAAGGTAATACTTTATTATTATTTGATCCGCGCCTGGGCGCAAGCGCCTCGTCGTGCCCTTCGGTGTGTCGATGCGATCGGTCAGGGGCGGTGGGCGCCGGGACGTTGGCGGCGCGCAAGACTGCTCCAGCGCGCATGCAGCGTCTCGAGGTTGCGGCTGTGGGTGACGATCATCACCTCGTCGCCGCGGCGCAGGCGGGTCTCGGGTTCGGGCAGCGTGAAGTGCTCGTCGCGATAGAAGAACATCACCCGGCTGTCCTCGGGAAGCTCGAGTTCTGCGATCGGCTTTTCGTCCTCCTCGCGGGCGACGAAGGAGAAGACGCGCGCCTCGCCCTTGATCAGCGCGATGATTTCGAGATGGTCGCGTCCTTCGAACAGATCAGCCAGATAGCGGGCGATGGTGCGTGATGGAATCACGATGTCTTCCAGGCCGAGCTCCAGGCTCAGATGCTCGAATTCCGGGTCGTCGATGCGGGTGACCACGCGCGCAAAACCGAGGGAGCGTCCGGCCAGGCTGGCGAGGATGTTGGTCTGGTCGTTTCCGGTCAGGCAGAACAGCACGTCGGTGAGCTTCGGGTCGGCCTCGCGCAGCAGGGCCGGTGTGCTGCCGTCGCCGTGGAGGAAGCCACAATCGAGCTCGGCGGACAGCTCCTCGATGCGCACCTTGTCGCGATCGATGACCACGACCTCATGCCCGCGCTTGAGCAGGCGGCGCGCGGTGGTGACCGACAGGGCACCTGCCCCCACGAATACGGCTCTCATGCGGCCTCCGCGCGTTTTCCGAACCAGGTTCCGGGATACAGCACCACCAGCAGGGCGAAGATCTCCACCCGCCCGGCCAGCATGTCGAAGCATAGTACGAGCTTGAGCAGCGGCTCCAGCGCCGGGCGTGCGATGCCGGTCGACAGGCCGACCGTGGCGGTGGCCGAGACGACCTCGAACAGCGCGTCGATACCCGGGTAGCCGTGGGCCACGAATGCGAGCCAGGACAGGAAGACCACCAGCGCGTAGAGCAGGATCACGAGCAGGGCGCGCAACAGGTCGTCGGCGTCGAGCCGCCGGCCCCCCAGGCGGGGTTCGATCACTGCGTGGCTCGGCGCCGCAGCGCGCACCAGCACGAGCTGGAGCACGCGCAGCAGGAGCAGCAGGCGCAGCAGCTTGAAGCCGCCGGCAGTCGAGCCCACGCTGCCGCCGACAAGCATGGAGGCGACCAGCGTGAGCTTGGAGGCGTCGTCGAGCGCAGCCACCGGGGCGACGGCAAAGCCGGTGGTGCTCTGCGCACTCATCGCCAGCAGCAGGGCGCGGGCAAGCGCAGGCATCGTCTCGCCCTCGCCCGCGGGCATCCACAGCCACAGCAGGCCGACGGTGAGCGCGGTGGCAACGAGCAGCAGGCGCAGTTCGGAGTCCCGTGCGAGGGTGAGCGGCCCCCGCCACATGCCATCTCGCCAGGCGCGGTGGTACAACGGGAGCGCGACCGCGCCGAGCAGCGCAAAGGCGAGCACCACGCCTGCCGGGCCCGTGCCCCAGTGGCCGAGGCTGTCGTCGAAGCTGGAGAAGCCGCCGGTCGACACCGCCGCAAGCGCATGGACCAGCGCGCTGAAGCCGTCGCCGGTGGCGAGCCAGATTGCCCCCAGCGCGGCCAGGGTCAGCGCCACATATACGGCGAGGATGCGGCGCGCGTATTGCCAGGTGCTCGATACCAGGGTCTCGCCGACCGCCTCGGTCTCCATCAGCTTGCGGGCGAACAGGCCGTTGTGCATGAACAACGCCAGCGACAGCACGACGATGCCCAGACCGCCATACCACTGCAGCCAGGCGCGCGCGAACAGGAAAGTGCGCGGCTTGTCCTCAACCGTCTCCAGCGTGCCGAGCCCGGTGGTGGTGATGCCCGAGACCGCTTCGAAGAGTCCGTCGAGCCAGCCCTGTCCGCCGAGCATGGCGAGCGGCAGGCTCATCGCCAGCGCACCGAGGACGAAGGACAGCACGACGATGGCGAAGGCTTCGTTGAGCTGCAGGCGCTGCGGGGCGTCCAGGCGCGCGAGGGGCAGGCACCCCGCCACAAGCAGGACGACCGGCGCGGCGAGGATGGGGGCGAGTGCCGCCTCGCCGAACACGAGGCTGGCGAGCAGCGGTACCGCATCGAGCGCGGCGAGCACCAGGCCGAGCACCCCCAGGTACTTCAGCAGGACTGGCCACCGCACTGCGTGGCGCAGGGTTCCTATTTGTCCGTTGGCCATGGCGCCGGTGTCCGTCGTCGGCCCGCTGGCGCGGGCTCGACGGCAGTATATCGGTGCATGGCATGGAGCGCGGGATGCGCCCTGAGCGGCAGCCGGTCAGCGCATTTCGAACAATTCCTGGTGGAAGCGTCCGGCCTCGAGCCCGCGCGCGCCGAAGGCCTCGCGCAGGGCCTGGCCGAAGCCGGCCGGGCCGCAGAACCACACGCCTGCGCGCGCCCACTCGGGCACCGTGCTGCAGATGCGTTCGGCGTCGAGGCGGCCGTCGCGCTGGGTCACCAGCACGTGCAGCTTCACCCGCGCCTGGGCGGCGAGCTCGCGCAGGCGGGCGATGAAGCCTTCGTCCGGCGCGGCGGTGCTGTAGAACAGATCGACCGGCTTGTCGCCGTCCTGCTGCGCCAGCGCCTGCAGGCGGGCGATGAAGGGGGTGATGCCGATGCCGCCCGCGACCCAGATCTGCTGCGGCTGCGGGCTGGCGAAGTCGAAGCGGCCGTACGGGCCTTCCACCCGCACCGCATCGCCGACCTTGAGCGTGCCGGGGAGCGTGCGGGTGTAGTCGCCGAGCGGCTTGATCATGAAGCGCATGCGCCCGTCCCCCTGCCAGGCAGACGAAATCGTGAACGGATGCGGGCCTTCGCGCTCGTCGAAGGTGACGAAGGCGAACTGGCCGGCGTCATGGCCGGGCCAGGTCGAAGCCAGGCGAAGGCCGACTTCCAGCACCTGATTGCCGGGGTGCTGCACCACGGTCTCGATGCTGCCTTCGGCGCGGTGCGTGCGACCGATACGGCCGGCCAGCGACAGCACCGCAGCGTAGCTGCCGGCGGCCATCAGCATGCCCATCAGGATGCCGACCGGGCTGGTCCAGTAGGTGAAGGGCAGCAGCACCACGCCGTGCACCACCAGCGCCAGATACACAGCAGCCATCACGCGGTGGCTCTGCAGGAAGCGGCGATACGGAAAGCGCTTGATGAGCGCGATCGCAGCGAGCACGACGAAAGCGTAGAAGGCCCACTCGCCGATGGTCTCGGCCAGGCCGCGCTGTTCCTGGAAGAAGCGGAAGAGCTCTACCGTCTGTTCGGGGCGCGGGCCGCGGGCCGGCTTTTCCAGCCAGCCCCAGCCCACCGCCCATTTCGTGCCCTTGGCCCACAGCCAGTGCACCACGCCGAGCGACAGGCCGGCGATGCCCAGCCACTTGTGCAGCCGATAGGCCTTGTCCATGCCGCCGAAGAGCGGTTCGAGCGCCACCGGACGCAGGGCGAGGATCATGGCGATGCTCATGACGCCCATGGCCAGCACGCCGGTGTAATTGACCGCGATGGCGCGCACCGCGAAGTAGGTGCTGCCCTCCACCACGAGCGGATCGGCCCACCACCACAGCAGGCTGAGGCCAGCGAGGATGAAGACGAGTGCGAGTTTGATTTTTTTCATGATGATCTCCTGCGAGCAGCCGGCGTAGCGGGCGCCGGTCCATCTGGCAGAGATTGTGCAACACAGCACCCGTCTGCCTTGTACCGGCGTGTATGGGGCGCCGGCGCAGGAGTTTTCGGCGGTTCATGGCGCCTTCCGGCTGGTCAGCGCAGCGGTGCGGCTATAGACTCGCGGGCGAACGTCAAACGGCCGCAAGCCCGCGGCCTCGAACGGCAATCCGAACATGCTCCAGCACTCCGCTTCCTTCCCCGCCTGGCTCCAGCACGACATGGAGCAGGTCAATGCCCTCATCCGCCGCCAGTTCGACAGCGAGGTGGTGCTGATCCGCCAGGTCGTCGAGTTCATCCTGCACGGCGACGAGCGCGTGCGTCCTGCGCTGGTGCTGGCGGCGGCACGTGCGCTGAACCACACCGGCGATCGCCATTACGCGCTGGCGGCGGCGGTCGAGCTGATCCACGTCTCGCTCGCCCTGCATGATGGCGTCACCGAGGCCAGCGGCGGCGGCGCCGATGCGCACAGCGACGGTGCGCTGTTCGGCAATGCCGGCAACATCCTGCTCGGCGACCTGCTCTATACCGGCGCGTTCCGCATGATCGTGGATCTGAACGACATGGACGTCATGCGCGAGCTGTCGGACGCGACCAACGTGATCGCCGAGGGCGAGGTGATGTATCGCGCAGCACGTACCGCCCCGGTGCGCGATGCCCAACCCCATCTGGATATCGTGAGCCGCCGCCGGGCCAAGCTGTTCGAGGCCGGCGCGCAATGCATGGCGATCCTGCACCGCGCAGCGCCGGAGGTGTGCGAGGCCTTTGCGCGCTTCGGCCAGCACGTCGGGATGGCGCATGCGCTGCGCACCGAGGCGGAAGACGGCGTGAAGTACGGCATCGACGATGCCGGCGCGCGCGCGGCGCGCGAACTGGAGGCCGCGCGCGCGGCGATCGCCGCGCTCGACGCCGGGGCGGTGGCAGAGCCGGAACGGCTCGCGGTGTTCATGTAAGCACGGCTGGGATCAGGCGTTGCTGCCGCGGGAGGCATCGGTCCTGTGGGAGCGGCCGCACATCGGCGGCCCCTTCCCTCATGCGGCGCCTTCTTCAGGCGAGCCCTTCCTCAGGCGGCGCGGCACTCGTTGGCGAGCGGCTTTTGCGTGCGGCCATCGAGCAGCAGGCCTTTCCACGGCAGATCGATCCACACCAGGCCGCTCGCGGCGTCCTCGAAGCGCGGCAGGCCCGAATACGAGGGGTCGCGTTCGAGCTGGTACTGGCCGCCGTTCCAGGCGAGCTGGATGCGGTGATTGACCGCGTTGGCCATTTCGCGCTGCAACTGCAGGCGTTCGCCGCGCTCGCAGCGGTAGTCCCCGCTGGGCAGCGCGAACTCGAACTGGCCGGCCTGCTCGCTGATGCCGCCGCCGGTGGCGACCGTGGGTGGCTGCAGGGCGCAGGCGGACAGGCCCAGCGCCATCGCGGCGGCGGTCAGTGCAGGCAGGGCGGTGCGCATCATTTGAGCTCCAGCAGGCTGTCGTCCCACTTTTCGTGCTTGTGCAGGCCGACCAGGTTGGCGACCGTGGCGGCGATGTTCGACAGGCCGGCGGTTTCCGCCCGCTTCAGGCCCAGCCGGCCGCCGCTGACGTTGTCGTACAGGATCAGCGGCACCGGGTTGAGCGTGTGCGCGGTCTTGGCCTTGTAGCTGCCGTCCTTGTGCAGCGCCGGCTGCCTGGTCTTCTTGTCGAGCTCGAACATTTCATCGGCGTTGCCGTGGTCGGCGGTGATCAGCGCCACCCCGCCGGCAGCGTCGATCGCCGGCAGCAGGCGCGCGAGCGCCAGGTCCACCGCCTCGATCGCCATGGTTGCCGCGCGGAAGTTGCCGGTGTGGCCGACCATGTCGCCGTTGGCGTAGTTGCAGCGCAGCACCTTGTACTGGCCGGATTGCAGCGCAGCGATCATCGCGTCGGTGATCTCGGCGGCCTTCATCCACGGGCGCTGCTCGAAGGGCACGACGTCGCTGGGGACTTCCTGCCAGGTCTCGCCGTCGAACTTGTTCGAGCGGTTGCCGTTCCAGAAGTAGGTGACGTGGCCGAACTTCTGCGTCTCGGAGCAGGCGAACTGCGCCAGCCCCGACCTGCTGAACCACTCGCTGGAGGTGTCCCTGATCGCCGGCGGGGCGACCAGGAAGCGCTTGGGCAGCTGCAGGTCGCCGTCGTACTGCAGCATGCCGGCGTAGGTGACCTGCGGATGGCGCACGCGGTCGAACTTGTCGAAATCATCCTCGACGAAGGCGCGCGTGATCTCGATCGCGCGGTCGCCGCGGAAGTTGTAGAACACCACCGAGTCGCCGTCCTCGATGGTGCCGATCGGCTTGCCCCGGCCTGTTTCGTCAAACTCGGCGATGACGAACTCCGGGAGGTCCTGGTCGATGGTGCCGGGGTGCATTGCGCGCAGGCCGTGCACCGCCGCGGTGGCGTTGGCGAACTGCGGGCCTTCGCCGAGCACGTGGGTGCGCCAGCCGCGCGCCACCATCGGCCAGTTGGCGTCGTAGCGGTCCATGGTGATGGCCTGGCGGCCGCCGCCGGAGGCGATGCGGGCGTCGAAGCCATCGGTGCTGATGTCCTGCAGGAAGGCCTCGAAGGGCACGACGTAGTCGAGCGCGCTGGTCTCGGGCACGTCGCGGCCGTCGAGCAGCGCATGGATGCGCACCGTGGCCACGCCCTCCGCCTTCGCGCGCACGACCATCGCCTTGAGGTGGTCGATGTGGCTGTGCACGTTGCCGTCGGAGAACAGGCCGATGAAGTGGATCACCCCCGCTTTTCCGTTCGCGCCCGCCTTGGCGCCGGCGACGATCTGCTGCCACGCCTCGCCCTGCCAGATCGCGCCTTCGGTGATCGCGTCGGCGACCAGCGCCGCGCCCTGCGCATACACCTGGCCCGCGCCGATGGCGTTGTGGCCGACCTCGGAGTTGCCCATGTCGTCGTCGGAGGGCATGCCGACCGCGGTGCCGTGGGCGCGCAGCGTGATGTTGGGGTAGTTGGCGAACAGGCGGTCGAGCGTGGGCTTGCGCGCGGCATCGATCGCGCTGCCGACCTCGTGCTTCGGAATGCCATAGCCGTCCATGACGACGACGACGACGGGACCTTTGACGCCCGCGAAGGCGGGGAATTTCTGCAGCATGGTCGCTTCCTGAAGGAGAAATCCGGGGGCCGGCGGGGCAGACGGGCTGCGGGCCGGCTAAGCCGATATTTTCCTTCAAATCAGCGGCGAATTTTCATGCGCTTTATTTATCGGCGTAATGGTTTGTATCGGGTTTGTATCGCCGCGGCTAGCCACCCCACAGCGCCTCGCCGCCGGCGTCCCGGTAAACCAGATAGGCGCGCAGGTCGAACTCGTACTGGTGGTAGTCCGGCGCCATGTGCAGGCAGAGCTGGTAGAAGGCCTTGTCGTGATCGCGCACGCGCAGATGCGCGAGTTCGTGCACCACGATCATGCGCAGGAATTCCTCCGGCACCGCGCGAAACAGCGTGGCGATGTGGATCTCGCGCTTGGCCTGCAGGCGCGCGCCCTGCACGCGCGAGATGGCGGTGTGGGTGCCGAGCGCGTTACGGATCACGTGCAGGGTGTTGTCGAAGCGCACCTTGCCGAGCGGCGGCGCGCTGCGCAGGTATTCGGCCTTGAGCGCCTGCACGTAGTCGTAGAGCGCGCCGTCCGAGCGCACCGCGTGGGCCCGCGGATAGCGCCGCCGCAGCGCGTCGCCGAAGCGGCCCTGCTCGATGAGCGCGAGTACCTGCTGGCGCAGATGCTCGGGGTAGCCGGCGAGGTAGGCGGGCGAAGGGCGGGGTTGCATGGCGCTGCGGTGGCGCTGCGATGGTGTTCAGGGACCGTGTTCGGGGCTCAGTCCTGCGCCGGGCGGCGCTGTTGCGCCTCGGACCACAGCGCGCGGCCGAAGACTTTCCACACCGGTCCGCCATGGCTTTCCAGGCCGACGCCGGCGCTCTCTTCCATCGTGCGCAGCATCAGGCTGGCGAGGCCGAACAGCGTGACCTTCGCGCCCAGTTGCTGGTCGTCCGGGTTGGCTGCAGCCTGGTGGATCCTGTCCTGCGAGTGCTCCAGGGCTTCGCGCGCCAGTTCGCGCACCTGCGCCTCGTTGGACCAGTCGATGCCGAGCGCAACGCCCATGCGTTCGATCTCGTGTTCGATCTTGCGCGTGGCTTCCTCGTAGTTTTCAAATCCAGCCATGGCGGCTCCCTGGATGTGTGACGTTCATTTGCGGACGTGGCGTCACGGTGTTGGCTTCAAGGCGTTCGGGCGCATCGCTTACACGCGCAGCAGCAGCACCTTCAGCGGCGGGTTGTCGTCGCGACTGGGGAAGTCCGCCTCCGGGGTGATCCATTCGGCCTCACGTACCGGACGGCCCGCCTTGCGTGCGCTGCGCTCGAGCTGCTCGAGCCAGTCCTCCCGGCGCACGCGGGCGACGTTGTTGCAGCAGATCAGGGTGCCGCCTTCCTCGGTGGCGAGCAGTGCGGGCTTGAACAGCGCGGCGTAGTCATGCACCAGATCGACGACGCCGAAGGGACTCTTGGCGTAGCGCGGCGGGTCGAGGAAGACGAGGTCGAAGCGGTGCGGCGCCAGCTCGGGGAAGGGCGGCAGGTGCTTGCCGCGCACCATCTTCGGCTGGCCGATGCCGGCGAACTGGCGCAGGGCGGCGAAGGCATCCGACTTGACGAAGCGCAGCCGGATCGGCAGCTCGTTGAGGCGGGCATTGTCCTTGCCGACCGCGAGGCTGGACTCGGCGAAGTCGACATTGACCACGTGACGCGCGCCGGCCTTGGCCGCGGCGACACCGACGCCGCAGGTGTAGGCGAACACGTTGAGCAGGGACTTGCCTTCGGCTTCCTGCATCACGCGGCGGCGCGCGGCGCGCAGGTCGAGGAACAGCCAGGGGTCCTGGCCTGCGTGGCGGGCCTGGAAGCGGTAGCGCACGCCGAGCTCGGAAAATTCGGAAGGCTGCTCGGCGACGGCCTGCTGCTCGGGTGGGAGCGTGTTGGCGATGCGCGAGTTCTTGCCGCTGCGGTCGTTCCACACCAGCGGCAGGCCGGGCAGGGCTGCGGCGTAGAAGGCCTCGAGCTCGGCCAGTTGCTCGACGGTCAGCGGACGATGAAAGGTCTGCGCCAGCAGTACGGCGCCGTAGCGGTCCACCGTGATGCCGGGCGCGCCTTCGACGGTGCCGTGAAAGAGGCGCCAGGCATCGGTGTGCTCGGCAGCAAGCTGCGCGATCAGGGGGGCTCGGGCGGCGAGCGCGGCCGCGAGCAGGTCGGTGAGGGAGGAAGACATGGCGGTTCCGACGCGGGGCGCAACAGTATGCCCGAAGCGCGCGCGAAGCCCTCATGTTGTGATGAACGTGCCGCACGTTATCGCTTGTCCTGCGCCGCCGGCGGTGCGGCCAGCGGGCGGCGGTCGTCCTGCTCGGGCAGGTAGGTCAGGACCCGATCGCAGTTGCCCGGCAGCGTCGCGTTGTCGGCCCCGTTGGCGCAGTCCTGTGCGCTCGGTCTGACGCACAGGAACTTGCGGTAGGTGTCTGCACGGACACGCGCGGCGCACGCCGCGCTGTCCCAGCCCGCGGTCAGGCAGGGGTCGGCGGGCAGCGGCGCGAGCACGCTGCGCGCGCGCGCCTTGCCGGCGGCGACGACCGCCCCGCGGGTGCCGGCGCGGGCGGGCTCGAAGCGCAGTTCTGCCGCGTACTGGCGACCGAGCTCGTAGTAGGCGGAGAACAGCGAATGGCTCGAGTTCAGCGTCATGAAGATGAAGTCGTGCTGGGGGAAGTGCGGGTAGCCGTCGGCGTTGCAGGTGTTTACGCGCAGGAAGGCGAGCGGCGTGCAGGTGAGCGCAGCGCCCTGCCCCGCCGCGGCGGTCGGGGCGCAGTCGGTGATCGCCCCCGCCTCGACCGCGGCGACGCTGCCGTCGGCCAGCACCGCGGGCGCATGCGGCAGCAGCTCGGCGAAGCGGCCGCAGATGGCGCGCCTGCGTGCGTAGTCGGCGGCCTCGCCTTGCAGGCGGGCGGTGTGGCGGTCGAGGTCGAGCTGCTGCGCCACGGCCTCGACATCGATGGCCGGCTTGATCACGTACAGGCTGGCGATCAGGCGCGCGGCGGCGGGGTCGGCGTCGTGGCTTTCGGGAAAATCGCAGTGCCCGAGCGCGGCGCTGACCTCGGCGCCCGCGGGCAGGCGCACCACGCAGGCGCGCACGAAGGGACGATCCCAGCGGAACAGGTCGTAGCCGTGGACCTTGCGCAGGTAGTGGTCGCCGGGCAGGCGGGCGTCGCATTCGGGGCCGGGCTCGAGGCCGGGTTCTAGGCCGAGGCGCCGGCATTTGAGGCGGGCGACCGCGGATGCGCCCCAGGTGCGCTCTTCGGCGCGGCCGAGCTCGAGGTTGCACACCTTGTCGAGATCCAGCAGCTCGGGCGCCTCGAGGCGGTAGGTGCCGTCGAGCTCGAGCTGGTTCTTGAGCCGGCACAGCGAGGGGAAGCGGCCCTCGCGGTCCATCGTGCTCGCCGACACCACGATGTGGCGCACGCCGCGGCGCAGCTGCGCGAGCATGCCGATGTTGTCGGTGTTGCCGCCGTCGCTGAGGTGGATGTAGGGCGCGCCGTCTCGACCCGAAGTGAAGGTGTAGAACGGCCACGGCACCAGCCGATGGGTGGCGCGGCGGCTGTCGGCGAGGTTGAAGTTCTCGAGCTCGGTGCCCCAGTCGAGGTTGAACAGGTGCAGGAACAGGCTGGCGAAGAGCCGCAGCGGCGCCTCGCCGATCAGGCGCTGCTCGTCGTCGAGGAAGGCGGCCGAGGCCCCGACCGCGTCCATCATCGCCATCGGCGGCGGCACGTTGGCGTAGCCGAAATGGCCGGAGCCGTGGCCGATCGGGCTGAGCTCGAACTGGTGGCGCAGGGAATCGCGCTCGGGGGTGCGCACCCAGTTGTCGAGGTGGCGGCCGGTGGAGGCGGTGGTGTTGGCCACCCACAGCGGCATGCGCCGGCAAGTCGTCTCGTCTGGCGGGCATTCGGCGCGGGCGCGCTCGTAGCTCGCGCGCAGGTCGGCCATCGTGCGCGTCGCACGACGTGCGCTGAAGGCTTCGCCCGGGGCCAGGGCCTGGTCGGCGGCCCAGTCCTGCGGGTCGTACCCGTAGGCGCGCTCGATGCCCTGGCGGTAGGCCTCGCGTGAGGGCGAGAAGTTCTCGGGCCAGTCGAACAGGCTGTGGGTGATGTGGTGCGCGCTGCCGACCACGCCCAGACCGTCGATGCCGAGCGGCCACACGGTGGCGACATGGCCGGCGGCGAGCGCGCCGATGCTGCCGGCGCTGTTCAGGTATTCCAGCCGGTCGCCACTGCCGCGCAGGCTGCCGGTGGCGGCGACCAGGTCCTGCCAGAAGCCGAGATGACGCTGGTAGCGGTATGCGCCGTCCTCGCCGATGGCGTAGGTGCCGCTGCAGAAGGGCAGGCCGGACGCGAGCGCGGGGGTGAAGTAGCCGCGGTAGCCGTGCGGGATGCAACTGCGGAACCAGTCCGCGGGTGTGCTTTCCGGCTGCCCGCGATCCGGCGCAAAGCGGTCGTGCACGCGGCTGATGTAGAAATACGCGGCGTAGGAACCACCCGACACCGAGCTCAGCACGTCGACCTGGCGCAGCAGGCCGGCGTCCTCCAGCCCGGCGAGCACGCCGAGCGCGAACGGCGCCGACTTGCTGCCGCCGCCTTCGAGCGACACGCCCAGCTCGGGGCGGCTGGTGTTGGTGCAGGCGCCGTCGAGGCAGCGGAAGTAGCGCTGGAGGGCGGCGTCCGGCGCCGCGCCGCGACGACAGGGGTGGCTCTCCGGGTAGGTGCCGACCGCGCTCCACAGCGCTGCGTCCCATAGTTCGAGGTAGCAGGCCGGCGGCTGGGTACCGCGCAGCGTGACCGCGTCGGCATGGCTGGGAAAGACGTGGGCGACGCAGCCGGTGTCGTGCGCGCCAGCGCACGCGGGCAGCGGGTAAGTCGCGCTCGCGCCGGCCGCGGACGACTCGGCGGCAGAGGCGTTCGCCGCCGCGAGCAGCAGGATCGCCGCGGCGGTGACCGCGATCAGCCGCGGCTGCGGTGTCCGCGCCGCGCAGGCCGCAATGGTCCCTGTGCCGCCCTTCGGCCCGTCGATCGCCATGTCGCCCTCTCCCTGGCCTGGCGCACGGACGACGCGGTGGCGTCTGGCATCCGTGCATACCTGATGACTAGACGTTCGTCATGCGCAAGTCAAACCCGGGTCGGGCGGGCAGGTCATGCGGCCGCGTGCCGCGTAAACAAAAACCTTACGCCCACGGAAAATCCTGGCTATTCGGCGCGAGCATGGCCCCATAAGATTTGTGCACTGCAAGAGGCGCACGAGCCGGATCACTGGCGGGCGGCCTCCCCCGGAAATTGAAAGGAGTTCTCATCATGCAAGCCCCCAAGATTCTGCCCTGGGTTGCGCGCAAGGCCGGCATCACCGAAGTCGAGGCGCTCGATGCCTGGCAGCACGCGCTGGCCGAGGCCGCGGTGCGCGCTGGCGCGCGCAGCGGCGCAACCTTCCATCGCGTTGCGTTCGATCGCTTCGTCGCCCTGACCCAGGCGCGCTGAGCGCAAAGCTTTTCTTGTCTCCCTCCTCCACTTCAACGTGGTTCATGCCCGCAGCTTGCGGGCATTTTTTTGATATTTTTCCCGGCAGATCAGGCGTTCGGCTCCTGCTCGACCGAGTTCATGATGCGCTTGAGCGCCGGATCGTCGCTGGCCACGCACGCCCGGGTGGCGTCCTCGAAGCAGTCGATGAACAACTGGCCGGCCGCGCCGAGCGTGTCGTTGCGGCGGACGATGATGCTGGTGCGCATTGCGGGCAGCGGGTCACGAATCGGCAAGGCCTGCACGCGACCGCGCAGGAGCGGGGTTTCGAGCAGCGGCCAGGGGCAGATGGTGAGCATGTCGCCGACTGCCAGCATGCTGATCGCCACCAGCGCCGAGCGCGCGTAATGCACACGGTGCGGCGGCGGCGCGATGCCGTAGGGGGCGAGCAGATTGACCAGCGGCTCGTCCTGCCCTGCGCCGAGCATGGTCAGCACCCAGTCCTGGTCGACGAGCTCCGCGAGCGAAGTGGCGCCGGCAAACGGGTGGCCGAGGCGGCCGACGACGGCAAGATCGCAGCGGAACAGGTCGCGGGTGTAGAAGATCGACGCCTCCTGGCGTGGTGGCGGGATCGCGATCACCAGGTCGAGGGTGCCGTCGCGCAGCAGCGGATGGACCGTGCCCACCGCCTCGGTGACGTCCAGATGCACGTCCGGACGCAAGGCGTGGAAGCGGGCCAGGGCGTGGGGCAGGATGGACTGCGCGACCCAGGGCGTGACCCCGATCGTCAGCGTGCCCCCGGTCGCGCCGCGGATTTGCGCGATCTCGGCTTCGGCGCGGCTGACCTGGCCGAGGATCAGGCGGGCGTGGATGAGGAACTGTCGTCCGGCGTAGCTCAGCACCGCGCCGTGCGACTCGCGCGTGAGCAGTGGGGTCCCCATCGCCGTTTCGAGTTCGCGCAGGGCCTGGCTGACGGCCGCGGCCGACACCCCGAGCGCGGTGGCGGCCGCGCGCACGCTGCCCTTGTCGGCCACGGCGAGGAAATAGCGCAACTGGTTGATCTTCATCGGTGCCGACGGTCCGGTGGCGGGCTGAAGCGGTTCATGATTGCGGCCGGCGCGGCATCAGCCGGCGCAGCGGCCTCGGCGAGCAGCAGGGTGAGTGGAGTGATGAAGATCACCGCGAGCCCGTAGTGGCGCACCACCAGGGTCTCGATGGTGAACGCGAGCGCGATCACCAGCAGCGCGATCCGCCACGGATCGAGCGGCAGGCTGAGCAGGCCCCAGGCGAGCAGCATGCCGGCGGCGGTGCCGAGCACGCGCTGGAGCTGGCGGTTCCACACCGCGCGCAGCGACACGCCCTGGATCACCGCGAGGCAGCTCACCGGCACCCAGTACGGGCGGTCGAGCTGCAGCGCCTGCGCGATCGCAAGCGACAGGCCGACGAAGGCGCCGATCATCACCGCGTCGAAGACGACGAAGTCGAAGGTGGGCGGCGGCAGCGGCGCCACCGGCTCGGGCGCCTGCAGGTGCAGGATGTTCAGGCTGTAAAGGAAGGCGATCGCGCTGGCGAGCAGGGCGCCCATGGTCAGCAGGCCGACGCGCAGCGGGATCTGCCAGCGCCGGGTGCTGGGACTGAAGGTGGTGAGGTGGCGCCATTCGGCGCGTACCAGGTCGCGGGCGCGCTGCAGCGGGGAGCGAGTCGTCATGCGGTTCTGCCAGTCGTAGCGCCGATGTTTAGCACAGTGCCGGGTGCTGCGGGGACGATTCTCGGGTGTCGGTGCGCGGCTCGCCTGCAGCCGATTCCGCGCCGTGCGCAAACTCCGTCCGGCTCAGCCGCCGTGCTGCGCTGCCTCGTGGCCGAGCAGCGCCAGCTTGCGCTCGCTGCCCCAGCGGTAGTCGCCAACCTCGCCGCCTGCGCGGATCACGCGGTGGCAGGGGATCAGGTAGCCGATGGTGTTGGCCGCGATCGCGCTGCCGACGGTGCGCGGTGCGCGCGGCATGCCGAGCGCGCGCGCGAGTTGCGCGTACGACAGCACCTGGCCGGGCTCGATGCGGATCAGCGCCTCCCACACCTTGATCTGGAAGTTGGTGCCGCGCAGCACCAGATGCACGCTGCCGCGCGTGGGGGTGCGCGGGAAGATCTGCTGCATCAGGGCGTGGGCCTGCCTGTCGTCGCGCGCCAGCGTGGCAGCGGGCCACAGGCTGCGCAGTTCGGCGAGCATTGCCGCATCGTCTGCGCTGCGAAAGGCGAAGTGGCATACGCCGCGCGCGGTCCATGCCACCAGGGCGTCGCCGAAGGGCGTGGGCGCTACGCCGTGGCCGATGTCGATGCCGCGCGCGGCGGCCTTGATCTCGCCGGGCGTCATCGCCTCGCAGCTCACCATCAGGTCGTGCAGCCGGCTCGGGCTGCCGAGGCCGGCGGACAGGGTGATGTCGAGCAGGCTCGCGGACTGCGCCAGTTGCTGGCGGGCGTATTCCTTGGTCAGGTACTGCAGGAAGCGCTTGGGCGAGATGCCGGCCCATTCCGCGAACACGCGCTGCAGATGCGCCGCGCTGAGGTGAACCGCTGCGGCGACCTCGTCCAGCCCGGGCTGGCTGCGCGCGTGGGCGCGGATGAAGGCGATCGCGCGGGCGACGGTGGTGTAGTGGCGCGCTGCGGTTTCGTCGGCGGACATGCTCGGGACTCCGGTTCGAGGCGGGGCGGGGTGCGCGGATGGTCGGTGCCCTGCCCCATGCGCAAGGATTTCGGACGCTGAAGCGCACGCCTGCGAGACCCTGCCCCACAGGCGCAAGGGTTCTGACGGCGGGGCTCAGGTCTGGCTCGGGTCCAGTATGGCGCCGCCGCGTGCGTGATCAATCCGTTTCTTGCGGACCTGGCGCGCGTAGCCCTGGCTGGCGAAGCCGTTCAGAACGGCACCGGGCTGTCGAACTGCAGCGCCACCCGGGTGCGCGGATGGATGAAGGCGATGCGGGCGGCGTGCAGTTGCATCCGGGCGAAGGTGGCGGCGGTGGCGGGATCCGGCGGGGTATAGAGCGGGTCGCCGACGATCGGGTGGCCGATCGCCAGCAGATGCACGCGCAACTGGTGGGCGCGGCCGGTGACGGGTTTGAGAGCGACGCGGGTGGTGGCATCGGCGCCCGCTCCGAGGCGGTCCAGCACCTGATAGCGCGTCAGCGCGCGCCGGCCGCGCAGCGGATCGACGATCTGGCGCGGGCGATTGTCGGCGTCCTCGCGCAGCGCCAGGTCGATCTCGCCGGTGTCGTGCGCGATGTGGCCATGCACGACCGCCACGTACTGCTTGCCGACCACGCGCTGCTCGAAGGCGAGGCTCATGCGGCGCAGCATCTCGAGGCCGCGCGCGAACAGCACCAGGCCGGAGGTGGCCGCGTCGAGCCGGTGCACGATGAGCGCGTCCGCGTGCAACGTCTGCACGCGCGCCTCCAGACAATCCTGACGGTCCTCGCCGCGGGCGGGCACGGAGAGCAGGCCGGCAGGCTTGTCGACGACGAGGAGGTCGTCGTCGAGGTAGAGGACGGAGGGAGTGAAGGCGGGCATGGGTCAGTGCGGACCTTGAATGGCCAGCGCAAGACAATGCACCCCTGTGCGTGCGCGGGCAACTGGCGTGGAGGTAGATGATTGATGGAGCGTTCGTCCGGCGCCATCGGTTCGTTATGCGGGCCGGCGAACTCGGCGCGCGAACGAGGGTCCAGTTTTGCATCCGGCAGTTCCTGACCACCCCGCTTCGCCGAAGGAGACCCCCGCCCTTGAAGACCTGGCTGCAGCGCCTGTTCGACGTTCGCCGCGACGAAGTGCTGCCGGTGTGCCTGGCGGTGCTGTTCTTCTTCTGCGTGCTGGTGGCGCTGATGATCCTGCGTCCGGCGCGCGAGGCGCTCGGGCTGCGCGGTGGTATCGACGCGGTGCGCTGGCTGTTCATGGGCACGGCGCTGGTGGCGCTGCTGGTCAATCCACTGTTCGGCTGGCTGGTGAGCCGGCTGCCGCGGCTGCAGTTCATCGCGGCGACCTATGCGTTCTTCGCCTGCAGCCTGGTCGGTTTTCATCTGCTGCTGGTGCTGACGCCCGCGGCGGTGGGCGTGGTGAGCGGGCAGGTTTTCTATGTGTGGTTCAGCGTCTTCAACCTGTTCGCGACCATGGTGTTCTGGGCGCTGATGGCCGACCGCTTCACGCTCGAGCAGGGCAAGCGCTTCTTCGGCCTGATCGCGGTCGGCGGCACGCTGGGGGCGATCGCCGGGCCGTGGCTGGCCTCGCAACTGGCGGCGCCGCTGGGCACGCCGGCGCTGCTGCTGGTGTCGGCCGGGTTTCTCGCCGCGGGCTTGGCGGCGGCGTGGGGGATTGCGCGCGTCCGCCCACCGCCGCTTGCGCAGGTGCCGGGTGAGGCGGTACCGGGCGAGGGGGTGCCGGGTGAAAGGGTGCCTGGTGATGGGGCGCCCGGTGAGGCGGCGCCCACGATCGACGGGCGCGCGCCGATCGGCGGCAGTGCCTGGGCGGGCGTGCGCGCAGTGTTCGCCTCGCGCTACCTGCTGGGGATGGCCGCCTACGTGGTGATCCTGGCGGTGATGGCGACCTTCCTCTACTTCACCCGGCTGCAGATGGTGGCCGAGTTGGGCGATGGCCTCGATCTGCGCACCACGATGTTCGCCCGCATCGACCTGATCACCCAGATCGCCACCCTGCTGCTGCAGGCGCTGGTGGCCGGGCGGCTGATGCAGCGCGTGGGCGTGCCGCTGACGCTGGCGCTGCTGCCGCTGACCACCGCGCTCGGCTTCGTCGGCCTGGCGATGGTGGGCTCGCTGGCGGCGCTGGTCGCCTTCGAGGCGGCCTTCCGCGCGGTGCAGCGGGCGCTGATGCGGCCGGCGCGCGAGACGCTGTTCACCGTGCTGCCGCGCGAGGACAAGTACAAGGCCAAGGCCTTCATCGACACTTTCGTCTATCGCGGCGGCGACGTGGTCGGTGCGCAGCTCGAAGGCCTGCTGGGGCGCCTGGGCATGGGGCTGGCCGCGCTCGCCAGCGTAGCCGTGCCGCTGGCAGTGCTGTGGGCTGCGCTCGCGCTGTGGCTGGGGCGCACCCAGCAGCGCATGGCGGCGCAGCTTCCGATGAGCAAGGAACACCCAGCCCACACAGGAGGAAGCCGACATGATTTCCCGCCGTGACTACCTGAAGCTGTGTCTCGCCACCGGCGTGACGCTGAGCCTGAAGAGCGCACCGTCGTGGGCCGCAGGCCAGGCCGGCGCGCCGAACGCGGACAGAAAGCTGGAACTGATCACCCGCGCCATTCCGTCGTCCGGCGAGCGTCTGCCAGCAGTCGGCCTCGGCAGCTCGGCGACCTTCGCCGAGGTCGCGCGTAGCGCGGACGTCGCGGCCGTGCGCGAGGTGATGCAGGCGCTGATCGAGCATGGCGGCCGGGTGTTCGACACCGCGCCGGCCTACGGCGCGTCGGAGGCGGTGGCCGGGCGCATCGCGGGCGAGCTCGGCATCACCGACAGACTGTTCTGGGCCACCAAGCTCAACGTAGCCGGCTGGGGAGGCGGGCGTGCCGACCCGGCGGCCGCGCGGACGCAGCTCGAGAGCTCGTTCCAGCGCCTGGGTAAGCCAGTGCTCGACCTCATCCAGGTGCATAACCTCGGCGACGTGCCCACCCAGCTCGGCCTGCTCAAGGCGCTGCGCGCCGAGAAGCGTGTGCGCTACATCGGCGTCACCACCACCGTCGCGCGCCAGTACGCGCAGCTCGAGCAGATCCTCGCGCGCGAGCCGATCGACTTCATCGGCATCGACTACGCGCTCGACAACCGGACGATGGAAGAACGCATCCTGCCGCTGGCGCAGGAGCGCGGCGTGGGCGTGCTGGTCTATGCGCCGTTTGGCCGCACCCGGCTGTGGGAGCGCGTGCGCGGCCAGGCGCTGCCGGCGTGGGCGGCGGAGTTCGACGCGCACTCGTGGGCGCAGTTCTTCCTCAAGTTCGTGCTCGCGCACCCGGCCGTCACCGTGGCCACGCCCGCCACCAGCAAGGCGCGCCACATGATCGACAATCTGGGCGGCGCGCTCGGGGCGCTGCCGGATGCGGACCTGCGGCGGCGGATGATCGAGTGGGTCGAGGGGCTGTGAGCTTCGACTGAGGCAGCGGCGTCCGTGCGCGGGCGGCAGTCATTGCGCGGCGGTCGGGGGTGTGCGTATCGGGTCGAGATGGGGGTTCAACGGGGCGACGTGCGGCGTACGTCAATCTGCGTGTCGTTGAGCACGCGGCGCGTGTGCGTTGCTCATGGGCTCCTTACCCTGCGCGCAGCGAGTCGAATCCGACGTAGCCCGAGACGAAGCGCCGCTTGCCTTCGCGCAGAAAGCGCGCGTAATCCCAATCCCCTTCACCCAGCCGGGCGGCGAGTTCGGCGCGGAAGATGTAGGTCCATGCGCGCGCGAGTGTTCCGTCGGCAAGCGCGACCTCGACGACCCGACGCTCGTACTCCTCGCCCTCGAAGCGGTCCAGCCGCGGCCACGCCGCCGGCGGCAGGTCGAGGTAGAGCACGCCGTGCACCTGATGACCGGCGCGGGCGACCATGCCGGGATACTCCGCGCCGATCACTGGGTGGCGGCAGTAGCCGTCGAGCGTGGCGCTGCAATGCGCGGCGCGGACACCGGTGACCGCGCTCATGATGTCCTCGCTCATCAGAGAGCCATAGGTGAAGCAGGCGGTGGGGTCGGTGTTGTGCATGGTGCGCGTTGGATGCGAATGCGGTGCGGCAATTGTATTCACGTGGCAGCACGAGGTCCGCGATGGAGGGGTTCCGTCACACGGCAAGATCCGCCGGCCACAGGAAATACGGGCCGAACTTCGGACTCATGCGGAATTCGCCGCCGGCTGCCTTGCCTGCGGCGGTGATGTAGGTCTTCTCATCGCGCAACTCCAGCAGTCCACAGGCGATCAGGCGTTCGTTCAGCTCCGCGGTCTTCACGCCGAGTGCCTTGGCAAGTTTCGAGGTAGTCAGTTTGCTTGGGCTGGGGCTGGGATCCGCGGTCGTCTCGGTCGCGGAGGTTTCGGCCTCGGGTGCTGCGAGTGGCAAGGGTGACTCGGCGGTGTCCAGGGGCGGCGTGCTGGCTGGCGGGAGCGGGGTCGGGGTCGGGCACAGCATCTGCTCGGTGATCCCGAATCTCGCACGGTAGTTCGGCACGAGCGGTCGGTGCAGCGCCGCGAGCTGGCGGGCGATCGCGGTCAGCGTATCGACGCCGACGACCTTGGCCATCAACAGCGGTGATCCGGAGTCGATGTTCTTGTTGATCCAGCGCTCGAGATGGTCCGACTTGACCACGCGGTTTGTGTCGAACTTTTCCGGTCGCCCGATGCGCGCGTTCTTCGATACCAGCACCAGAGACTCGAAGCTCGGCTGCAGGCGGATGCCCAGTCGTGTGGGCATGTCGAGCGTCTTGAAGACATCCTGCAGCACCGCGATGTGGCGATCGTTCTGCTCGAGAGGCGAGGGAATGCCGCGCGGCTTGCCGGCGAACCAGATCGAGAATTCGCCCTGCTCGTTGATCGAAACCCCTTCGCTGAAGTGCTTGGTCTCGAGCACATAGACCTCGAGCAGGCGATTGAGGATCAGATGGTCGATCTGCGCGACGCGGCCGTTGTGCTCGATGCGCAGGTCGTGGATGACGATGCGGTTCTTGCTTGCGCCGCTATAGAAGTCGATGTCGTAAGCGGATTCGCGCTCGCCCTTGATGCCGGCGCGGAGGATCTTCAGCTCGCGCTCGAGGTGCTGTTTGGTTGCAGCGGGAAGGCCTGGGGCGGCGAGGTAGCTCTCCAACTCGGCGAGTTGTGGGGCCTTCGTGTCGGCTTCTTTGAGGATCATGGGCGGGGGTGGATCAAGCCCTTGCTGGAGCGTCGGGATGATCATTGGATTGCATTCGAGGAAATTCGAATGTTATCCGACTACCTGGGTGCCGGCCGTGACGTGGAGCGCGGATGTGATGCGACGCGATTCAGGCGGCGGAGCGCTGTGCCGCCCACCACACCGACATCGGCACCGCGTACAGCCCCGCCCCGAAAGCCACGCACTCCCGCCCGGTGTAAAGCACGACGCCGCGCTGGAAGCGTTCGGGTTCGGTTTCCTGCAGGTGGCGCAGGCCCTTGAAATCCTTGCCGTCCACCGTGGCGGCGGCCTTCACTTCGATGCCGGTGAGCTTGCCGTGGCGGTCTTCGAGCAGGAAGTCGACCTCGATGCCAGTCTGCGTGCGGTAGTGCCACAGCGACAGGCCACGGGCAGAAAAGGCGAGGTGCTTCGGCAGTTCGGCGCAGACGAAGGTCTCGACCAGGTCGCCGGGCAGGCCGGGGGCGGTGGCGAGGGTGTCGGCGGTGTGGCCGGTGAGGTGGGCGAGCAGGCCGGAGTCGGGAAGGAAGACCTTGGGCGCCTTGACCAGGCGCTTGGCGGGGTTGCGCTCCCAGGCGGGCAGGCGGTGGATGAGGAACAGCGTCTCGAGCAGGGTGAAGTAGCGCTTGAGCGTGGTCTGCGCGATGCCGCTGCTGCGCGCGAGCTCGGCGAAGTTGAGCAGGCTGGCGCTGCGATGGGCGAGGAGCTGGACGAGATTGGGCAGCTCGGTGAGCTGCTCGAGGTTGGCCAGTTCCCGCACGTCGCGCTGCAGCACGGCTTGCAGGTAGCTGTCGAACCAGGCCTGGCGGCGACGCGGGGTGTTGCGCGCGACCGCTTCCGGGAAGCCGCCGGCGAGCAGGGTGTCGATGAAGAAGTCGCGCTCGCACGGCGGCACGGGGCGGGTGGTGAGGTCGCCGTCGAAGAGCCACTCGGCGCGATTGAGTTGCGGGTCGCCGGCACGTTCGGCGCACGACAGCGGGGTGAGCGGCACGATCTCCATGCGCCCGGCGAGCGAATCGGCGAGCGCGGGCAGCAACATCACGTTGGCCGAGCCGGTGAGCAGGAAACGGCCGGCCGCCTGGCCGCGGGCGCGGTCACGATCGACCGCGGCCTTGATGGCGAGGAAGAGTTCCGGCGCGCGCTGGATCTCGTCGATGACCACCGGCCCGGCGAGCGCGGCGATGAATCCGGCCGGATCGGAGCGTGCTGCGGCCAGCGTGGTGTGGTCGTCCAGCGTGAGGTAGCGGCGCGGGGTGGCCTCGCGCAGTGATTGCGCGAGCGTGCTCTTGCCGGTCTGGCGGGCGCCATTGAGCAGCACGACGGGCGTGTCGGCCAGGGCTTCGAGCAGCAACGGGGCGATGTGGCGGTCGTACATGAGTACGACTTTAGCGCGGCAGGTAGATGAAAATCAACCATTGAGTGGTTGAAAATCATCCACTCAATGGACGATTTTCAACCACTCGAAGCGCAGCCAGGCGGGTGAAGATGGCCTGCATCGGCCCGCTGCAAGGCGGTCGCGCGCCCTCCCCGGCGGCTAGATCAGCTTCAGCCCGGGCGGCAGCGATTCGCCGAAGCTGCGCCGGCGATCGGCGTCGTCGAGGCTGACGATCTCGCACACCATGGTGATCCAGCTCTGCGGGGCGCGGATCGCGGTCAGGCGGCGGGCGACCTCGTCGCGCAGCTCGGGGGCGAGGTCGCGCGTGCGGTCGCCGGTGAGGCGGGCGATCTGGGCGGCGGCGAAGGCGGCGGGCTCGATGGTCTTCCAGTCGAGGGCGAGCACGGCCTGCAGCCACTCGGCGGCGATCTCCGGCGGGACCACGTTGTGTGCGCTGCCGTAGAGCGATTCGCGCGCGCCGACGCGGCCGAGCGCCCACCAGGTGTGCGGTTTTTCGGCGGGGCGCTGCAGGCGTTCGAGCAGCCAGCGGCCGACCTCGATGCGGTGCATCGCCGGCACGCGCTCGAGCGCGGCGGACAGCCGCACCATGTCGTCGTAGCTGCCCTGCACCGGGTCGCCACGGCGGCGCGCGGCATCGGCGTGTTCGAGGTGGCCGGCGAGCACTTCGAGGATCTGCAACTGGCGGTCTTCGGCCAGGCCGCCGGCGCTGCGCCGCCACAGCGTCCACCATTCGCTCCAGTTGTTGCTCTCCTGCACGTACTGGATGCCCTGCGCGAACAGCGCCCACAACTGGTCGATGCGCCAGTCGTCGAGCGCCGCGCCCAGGCCCGGGCGCAGGCAGTAGCCGGCGAGGTTGAGCCACACGCGCTCGTGCTCGGCCGAGCGCCGGCGGCGGCGGGCGCGCTCGAGCAGGGCGTCGAACAGGGTGCGCAGCAGCGCCATGTCCCAGTCCTCGCGGCGGCCGAGCACGCGTTCCAAGCGGCTGCGCAACTGGCGGACTTCCTTGGGGGCGACCTGTTGCGCCTGGCCGCCGAAGGTCTGTTCGATCAGGGCGAGCGCCTGGTCGAGCCGCGGGTGGACGCCGGTGCCAGGCGTGCTTGCAGTTGAGGCGTCGGCGGTATCTGCATCGGCTTCGGCGCGCACCTGGAAGGCGAGCTGCCAGCGGCGTCCGGCATCGTCGACGCTGACGCACTGCATTTCCAGGGTGCCGACCTCGGTCAGGGTGGCGACCAGGCGGACGGCGACGTTTTCCTTGCGTCCGGCGCTGGTCGGCGGCAGGCGGGCGGTGAGCGGCGGCAGGTGGATGAAGTCGTCGCTGGCCAGGTCCAACAGCTCGCCCGCCTGCCAGGCGGTGTCGCTGGTCGAGGACACGAGGTGAAAGCGCACCGGCGGGCCGAGGCGTAGCGCGAAGCGGCGCTCGGGCAGCGCCACCTCGACGCCGGATTCGGTGCCGCGCGGCAGCACGCAGATCGCGCGCGACGCCTCGCCGGCGTCCTCGAGCACCAGGAAATAGCTGCGCGCCGAGCCGCCGCCGATGCCGGGACCGAGCCCGGCGCGGGCGGCTCGCACCAGGGCGAAGGAGACCGCGCCGCGGGCGACGGCGACGTCGGGCGCGTCGTTGTGCAGCACGCGCGGGGGGGCGCCGCGCCACTGGGTGAGCAGGGTCTCGAGGCGCGCGGACAGCGCATTGGCGCGGAACACGCCGCCGTTGAGGAGCAGGGTGTCGGGTATGGCGCGTGGGGTGTCGGCGCCGTCCGTGGCGGTGGTGTCTGCCTTGGTGTTGGCGTTCGCGGCTGGGTCACCGTCTGCGTCCGCGGGCAGTCCGAGCGCGGTGCGCGCGACCTTGGCGTGGCGTTGCAGGAAGGCGGCCAGATGGCGGCTGATCGCGGGGTCGGCGGGATAGGGCAGGCCGAACTCGACGATCGCGGCGCGCCGACGCTGCGGCAGCGCGTCCGGCCCGCCGAGCGGCAGGAAGCCATCGACGATCAGGCGCTCGACCTCGTCGCGGCCGAGCTCCACGGAGCGCGCGCCGCCGATGAGTCGCGACCCTGCGCCGAGCAGCGTGACCGTGACCTTGTCGGGCGCGTCCGCCGCCAGCAATTGTTCCTTGGCCACCCGGCAGCGCTGCACCAGTTGCGACAGGCGCGCGGCGGACAGGCGCTCCGCCCTGCCCTCGCTGCCCGCGCCCAGGCGTTGCTCGACCAGATGGGCGAGCGCCAGGTCCATGTTGTCGCCGCCCAGCATCAGGTGGTCGCCGACGCCGATGCGGGTCAGGCGCGGCGGGCCGCTGCCGTCCGCGGCGGGTTCGACCTGGATCAGCGTGAGGTCGGTGGTGCCGCCGCCGACGTCGCACACCAGCACCAGGCGCGATCCGGCCAGTTCATCCGCAAGACGGTCGCGATGGCGAAACAGCCAGTCGTGGAAGGCGGCCTGCGGCTCTTCGAGCAGGCGCAGGCGGGGCAGCCCGGCCAGGCGCGCGGCCTCGACGGTGAGCGCGCGTGCGCCCTCGTCGAAGGACGCCGGCACGGTGAGCACAATGTCCTGCGCTTCGAGCGGCGCGTCGGGGTGATGCGCGTTCCACGCCGCGCGCACGTGGGCGAGGTAGCTCGCGCTCGCCACCACCGGCGACACCTTGGCCACGTCTTCGGCGGCGCCCCAGGGCAGGATGGCGGCGTTGCGGTCGACGCCGGCGTGCGACAGCCAGCTCTTGGCGCTGGCGACCGCGCGCCCCGGCACCTGCGCGCCGAGTTCGCGCGCGAAGCTGCCGATCACCGCAGGGGGCGAGCCGGCAAGCGGCGCATCCGGCCAGGGGAGGCGCAGGCCGGCGGGGTCGAGTTCGCCGGCGGCGGGGTGGTAGCGCAGCGACGGCAGCAGCGCGCGCGCCGCGATCTCGCCGCGGCCGACGAGCTGGTCGACCTCGAGCAACTGGATGTGGTCGTCGCCCTCGGCGGCGAAGGCGACGACGGTGTTGCTGGTGCCGAGGTCGATGCCTACGGTGTAGCGCGCCACGGCGGCGGACGCCTTAGTCGGCAGCGGCGCCCGCCTGGGCGTCGCTGCCATCGCGGCTGCCCTCGCCGCGCACGTCGAACTGCACCTTCCAGCGTGCGCTGCCGCCCACCGGCAGGGCTTCGAGTTCGAGCGTGCCGGTCTCGGTGACGCGCGCGCGCAGTTTCACGCGCACGATGTCGCCCGCGTTGCGACCCTCGGCCGGTAGCGTGGCCTCGATCTCTTCGAGCTCCTGCAGCTCGTCATCGGCCCAGAAGTCGAGCAGGGTGCCGACCTCGTCCTGGCGACGCACCGAGGAGCCGAAGAAGCGGAAGCGCACCGGCTCGCCGACCACCAGGCCGAATTCCTGCTCGGGCAGGGCCGCTTCGCTGCCCTCCTCCATGCCGAAGGGCGCGAGGCACAGCGCTTCGAGCGGCGGCTCCATGCCGGGGATGGCGGGCATCGACGACTCGATGCCGACGTAGTAGGCGCGTGCGGTGCCGCCGCGGATGCGTACGCCGCGGCCCTGGCGCACGTAGCCGTAATAGGCCGCGCCACGCGCCACCGCGAGGTCGAGGTCGGCGCCGCCGAGGAGCCGCGCGGGCGCCGCGCCGTCGGCCTCGAGCCAGGCGTTGAGCGAGCCCAGCACGCGCTCGGAGATCAGCGCGGACTTGAGCACGCCGCCGTTGAACAGCACCGTGGTCGGATGCAGGAACTGGCTGCCTTCGGGCTGGCCGGCAAAACCTTCGAGATCAGCAGTGGCGCCGAGCTGGCGGGTGAGGAAGGCGGCCAGGTGGCGGGTGACCGCCGCATCCTGGGCGTAGGGCAGGCCGAGCTGGGTGAGTGCGGCGCGGGCGCGGCTGATCGGCGGGTCCGTCACTGCGACCTGCGGGAAGAAGCCGTCGACCAGGGTGGCGCCGAGCTCGTCGCGGCTGACCTCAGTGCGGATCGAGTCGCCGATCAGCTTCGAGCCGCGGCTCGGCACCACCACCGGCACGGCATCGAGGTCCGGGTCGCTGAGCAGGGCTTCCTTGGCCGCGCGGCAGGCGTGGGCGAGCGCGCGCGTCTGCCACGGATCGAGCCGCGTGCTCTGCGCCGCCAGCTTGCGCGTGACCGCGTAGGCGAGCGCGAGGTCCATGTTGTCGCCGCCGAGCAGGATGTGCTCGCCGACCGCGACCCGGTGCAGCTCGAGGTTGCCGTCGCGCTCGAGCACCGCGATCAGCGACAGGTCGGTGGTGCCGCCGCCGACGTCGATCACCAGGATGAGGTCGCCGCGCTTGACGTCCTTGCGCCACTGCCCAGCGCTGCGCTGGATCCAGCTGTAGAGCGCGGCCTGCGGCTCTTCGAGCAGGGTGATCTGCGGATAGCCCGCGGCCTGCGCGGCCTCTGCGGTCAGCTCGCGCGCCGCGGGGTCGAACGAGGCCGGGATGGTGACGGTGATGTCCTGGGCGTCGAAGGGCGAATCGGGATGGGCGGCGTTCCAGGCCGCGCGCAGGTGCGACAGGTAGCGCACGGACGCGGTGAGCGGCGAGATGCGCGCCACCTCGTCCGGCGCCTCGGCGGGCAGGATGTCGGCGCGGCGATCCACCCCGGGGTGGCACAGCCAGCTCTTGGCGCTGGCGACCAGGCGGATCGGCGTCGCCGCGCCGCGGCTGCGGGCGAATTCGCCGACGGCGTAGTCCTGCGCTGCGGTCCACGGCAGGCTGAGGTCGCCGGCGGCGAGCTCATCGGCGTGCGGCAGGTAGAGGAAGGACGGCAGCAGCGGCCGGTCCTCGACGCTGCCGGGGCCGGTGAGCTGGGGAATCTGCAGCACCTGCTGCGCGGCAGCCTCACCGTCGCTGGAGTCGAAATCGACGTAGGACAGCGCGCAGTGGGTGGTGCCGAGGTCGATGCCGATGGCGTAGCGGGCGGTGCTCACAGCTCCACCTCGGCCTGCGCGATCACGCTGGCGTCGTGGCCTTCGGCGAGCTTGGGCAGGCGGGTGTCGGTGACGCGCCAGCCGCGGTGGCCGAGGCTGCCGGTGAAGGGCGGCTTGCCGACGACCTTGCCGGTGAGGCGCACGGCGGCGGCGTCGAAGCCTTCGGCCAGGGTGATGCGGCTGCCTTCGGACTCAGAACGCACCGGCTCGATGCTGAAGTGCTCGCCGAACACCTTGCGGCAGCCTTCATGCACGACGCGCGCGGCGGCGCCAATGTCGGCGTCGGAATAGGCGGCGACGTCTTCCTGCACGAAATCGACGAAGCGCGCCTCGCGCTGGAGCAGGCCGAGCAGTTGCAGCGCGGCTTCGGGGGTGGTTTCGCGCACGATGACGGGCTGGGGTTCGGCGGCGGGCTGGGTCTGCGTGTCGGCCGCGGGCTGCTCGTTTTCGGGCTCGTCGCGTTGCAGTTGTGCGGCGCGTTCGGAGTTGAACAACACGGAGAAGGCGAGGCCGATGCGGCGGAAGAAGGAGGGGGTGGTGCGAGCCATGAGGAGGGTCCTTTAGCCTGAGTTTGTTGCGTCGCAATATAACTCAGATCGGGTGAACTTTCCGGCGCTGCGGCCGGCCGAGCGGATGCCCACGCGCGAGCCAGCGCCTGCGGCGCCGCGGGTGAGTGGCCGAACGAAACCTTCAGACGGTGTCGAGCGCCTGCTCACCCGCGCAGGAAGGCCTGCAGGTCGGCGAGGAGCTCCGCGGGCGCCTCTTCGGGGATGAAGTGGCCACAGGGTAGCGCATGGCCGCTGACCGCGTCGGCCTTCTCCCGCCAGGTCGCGAGGACGTCGAAGAGGTCGTGCATCTTGCCGAACTCGCCCCAGATCGCCAGCACGGGGCAGCGCACGCGCAGGGCGAGGTCGCAACTGTCATCCTCGAAGTCGCGCGTTGCCGCGGCGCGGTAGTCCTCGAGCGTGGCGCGGATGGTGCCGGGCAGGGTGAAGGCGCGTAGGTATTCCTGGATCAGCGGCTCCTCGATCGCACCGGCGCGGAAGGACAGCGCGCGGAACACGTGGCGCAGGAAGGCTCCGGGCGCGGCGGAGATCATCACTTCGGGCAGGTCGGGCGCCTGGAAGAAGAACCAGTGCCAGTAGGCCGCCGCCAGGTGGCGTTCGGTCTGCGCGAACACGGTGTGCGTCGGCACGATGTCGAGCACGCACAGGCGGGTGACGGCGTCCGGGTAGTCGAGCGCCTGGCGGTGCCCGACGCGTCCGCCGCGATCGTGGCCGACGAGGGCGTAGGTGTCGTGGCCGAGCGCCAGCATCAACGCGTGCATGTCGCGCGCCATGGTCCTCTTGTCGTAGCCGTCGCGCGGCTTGTCGCTGTCGCCGTAGCCGCGCAGGTCGGGGCAGACGACGGTGTAGTGCTTCGCGAGCTGCGGGGCGATCCGGTGCCAGAGCTGCGCGGTCTGCGGCCAGCCGTGGAGTAGCAGCACGGGCGGGCCGTTGCCGCCGACCCACAGGTTGATTTTGATGCCGTTCGCCTTGACCGTGCGGCGCTCGAGTCCGGCCATGAAGTCCATTCCGGCTTCCTCCTGGGTGTTTGATCGGTCGCCCGGGGCAGCAGTCCGACCGGCGCGGCGGGCGTGCTTTCGGTGGGGCGGATTCAATCGTGCTTCGAGGCCTTGTTCTGGTAGGAGAACGTACTGGCGAAGATCGAATCGATGTCCACCAGTTCACCGATCGTCGCCCCCGCCTTGAGCTTTTTCTGGACGAGGTGCTCGGTCTCCAGCAACTGCCGGGCCTTCGCGAGGATGTCGGCAGCCTCGGCCAGTGGGACGACCACCACGCCATTGCCATCGGCAACCACCATGTCACCTGGCGAGACCGCCACTCCGGCGCACTGGATCGGCACGTTGACCTGTCCATAGCCTGCGATCGCGCCGACGTTGGGCACGATGCCCTTGCTGAACACCGGGAAGCGGAGCTTGCGGATCTCCTCGACGTCCCGGCACGCACCATCGATGACTGCCGTGCCGACGAAGCGGATGCCCTCGAACAGCGGCTTCATGTCCGAGGTCATCGCATTGAAGCGGCCCATGCAGTCCGACAGGGCGCAGGTGATCGAGTCGTGGGCGAGCAGGCTCCTGAAGCCCGCCACGAGCTCGGCGGGTGGCCGCTGAATGGTTTCGTTGATCATCGGGCGCCTCCTGGTCTCTCTCGCAGGATAGTTCACCGTACGGCAACCGAAAGTGAGCGGGGCCGCGTCTGCGCCGCGGGCCCGGCGCATTGCCGGGCGTTTGTCCTCCAGCGGCGCACGGTCTGAGCGCAAGCGCTGTCATGGGGTGGTTGTGCGCACCGTCGCCGCCGAGCTGATGCCGTCCGCTCAATGTGTGGGATAGTCTCGTGCACAAGAACTCGGCCAAGTCGACTTACGCAAGCGCCAAGCGGCTTCTGATCCAACTGAACATGTCCAAAGAGCGGATCCGAGCGGTGATCGACCTGGCGTCCTCTTCAGCCAAATTGGCTCTGGATGTCACTGCCGAGATCTTCAACAAATGAGTATTCCCATGGCCTCAGCTATTCCTGATTCGAGTCACCACCACAAGATTCGTGCGCTGTTTGACGAGTACATCGAGCTTTACGCCTCGCGCGATGAGCGGCTGACTACGCTTTTTAGCGAAGACTTCAGCGGTTACACCGTCGGTGGCCGTGCGCTGGTCAAGGATCGGGACGAGTGGATAAGAATCATCCGGCAGGATTTTTCCGAGATGCCGGGGCGAATTCGCATTGAAGTGCGCGATATCTCGATCCAGGATTTGAGCGAGCAGGTTGTCGTGGTAACGGCGTTTTTCAGCATTCACCTGCCGGTGCCCGAGCCCGTCCTTACGCAGGAGATCGCGCGATTGCTCCTTGTCTTTCGTTTGGAAGGAGAGGCCTGGAAAATTACCCATAGCGGCACTTCGTTTCCCTGTCACCTCGCGCAGGATGACAAGGTATATCCGCTCAACAACTTGCAGGAGCGTAACCAGGTACTGGAGGCGCTGGTTGAAGAACGCACCCGGGAGCTGAATGAAAGAGAGGCTTTCTACAGGCTACTTACGGAAGACACCCTGGACGTCCTCTGGCGGGCTGACGACAAGCTTCAAATAACCTACATCAGCCCATCGGACGAGCACCTTCGGGGGTTCAAAGCCGAAGAGGTGGTCGGTCGTCATGTTTTTGAATTATTCAATGAAGAGGGCGTCGCCATCGTAACCGACGCCTACCGCAAGCGCCTTCAGGCCGACCGGGAAGGTCGTCCCCTTGGCTTTGTCAATTTCGAGGCTCCCCACCGTTGCAAAGACGGCAGCGTGATCTGGGGAGAGGTATTTTCAAAGGCGCTGCGGGACGAGAACGGAAAAATCACTGGATTCCATGGAATCACGCGGGAAATCACCAAGCGCAAGCAGCTGCAGGATCAGATTCGACAACTGGCGTTCTATGACACCCTGACCAAGCTCCCCAACCGCCGCTTGCTCATCGACCGGCTGGAGCAGACGCAGGTTGCCAGCAAACGCAGCGGTCACCATGTTGCCCTGATGTTTGTCGATCTGGATAACTTCAAGCGCTTGAATGACCAATACGGGCATTTTGCCGGCGACCTGTTGCTGATTGAAGCTGCAAGCCGACTCACAAGCTGTGTGCGCGAGATGGACTCGGTGGCACGCTTTGGCGGTGATGAGTTTGTGGTGTTGCTGGGTGAGCTGGCTACGGACTACGCGCAATCTTTCGCCCAAGCGAAGCTTATTGCGGAAAGGATCCGGGACAGGTTGTCCGATATCTACCAATTGAACGTAACGCGTGAGGGTGAGGTGGAGAGCATCATCGAACACCGTTGTTCGGCGAGTATTGGTGTTCTTGTGTTTCTCGGCGATGGAACCCGTGTGGACGATATTCTGAAGTGTGCTGACAATGCCATGTATCAGGCCAAGGCCGAAGGGCGAAATAAGGTCCGGTTTTATGAGGCAAAAGAGTAGATCCGGTCATGAAATGTGACGGACACGCGCAATGAGGACCGGCTTTCCTTTGTCGGTCGGGTTTTGTCACCTTCGCGCAGGCAGCACGGATCGTGACCGACTGCGGCGCGTACAGTTCGCAGTCGCTCGACGCGCGGGCGGAACCAAATTTGAGGCTGGACGGAGCGACCATGAAAAAGACCAACACGCCGAGTGGTATGCCGCCGGATCCCAGGCTGAATGGCATTCTGGCGTCGCTGCCTGCCGAGGATTACGAGCGACTGCGACCTGAGCTCGAACTCGTGGAGATGCCATTAGGATGGACGATGTCCGAGTCCGGTGACCATGTTAACTATCTGCATTTCCCGACCTCCGGAATCGTCTCGCTGATCTACTCGCTGGAGGACGGTTCCTCGAGCGAAACGGCGCTGGTGGGCAATGAAGGTTTGGTCGGCATTTCCATCTTCATGGGAGGCGAGAGCATGCCGACCAGCACGGAGGTGCAAAGCGCCGGCCAAGCCTATCGACTCAGCAGGAAGGTCATGAAGCGCGAGTTTGCGCTCGGCGGCAAATTGCAGCACGTGGCGCTGCTGTTCACGCAGGCACTGATCGCCCAGACGTCGCAGACGGCCGTGTGCAACCAGCACCATGCGCTGGATCAGAGAGTGTGCCGGTGGTTGCTGATGACGCTGGATCGGACAGACCGCGACGTCGTGGCGGTCACGCAGGGGGCGATCGGTAGTTTGCTGGGTGTTCGCCGCGAGAGCGTGACGCAGGTCCTGGGGGAATTTCAGAAGGAACACCTGATAGAACGCGGCCGAGGCCGCATCACCGTGCTCAATCGCGCCAAGCTGGAAAAGCGTGTGTGCGAGTGCTACATGGCCGTTCGGGGCGAGTATGAACGGCTGCTTCCGAACAAGCGGGGCTCGAAAACGAGCAAAGTGCCGTCGAAGGGCGCATAGATGCGGGAACTTGGGGCGCGGCCGATAGGCACAGGAGTCTTGTTCGGGGTTTGCGGCTCAGGGACGCTCGTCGGCTGCGCTGGTTCCATTGCTCGCTCGGGGTGATGGAGCCAGCGCCGAATGCCGGGTTCGTGGACGACACGATCGGTAAGCTGCTCGATCGTCCAGCCCAGGCGCTTGCGCCGATAGGCCGTCGACAGGTCAAGCTCGATGGTCGGGATCCCTTTACGAACGATCTCGTCCAGCTTTTTGGGGCCGCATCGATGCGTTACGGTCACCTCGACATGCACGGTCATCGACTCGGACCAGAGCACCACGTCGGGGCGCCGGCCTGACCAGCACATTTCATCCGGTAGCGCGGCGTCCCGAAAGACTGTCGGCGTGTCCCGTCCGGGTTCGACGAGGCGGCGCTCGTCCGCCACGATCTGTTTGGCCATCCGATGGAGCGCGGATTCGGCGCCGGTGGCGCAGCTCGCCCCCCGGTGCGCGAAGTGATGCACGCGCACGCGGCCCTTTTTGGCGACAAGTGGGCTTCCGCACTCCGGGCATTCGCAATTGCAGGCGAGTCCCTGCTCCACCTCGTCGATCCCGCGCATCCGCCCGGTTTGATCGAGTCCGAAGTCCAAACCGTGAAGCATCCGTTCAGACATGGTCGGCCTCCGCTTCGAGCTCGCTCACGACGGCTGCGCGGAACTGACGGAAGACGATCCAGTTGTTGTACTGGCTGTTCCAGTGGCCACGATCGCGGCAGACGGGTTCGACGAGCGCGCGCACGTGCTCGGCGGGCCGGTGGTAAACGGCGAGATCGCCAGAGGGGAGCGAGCGGAGTTCGACGCGCTCGCCGGCGATGTGTAGAACGAGAGTTTGCAGCATGACCTTCTCCTGGGTTGAACGGAGAGGTCAGGTTAGGTACGCAAACCCGCGCGGTTGCTGGGTCCGGACGGTCTGAAACCGGTCGGGGGTCGGTTCGCTGCTAGAATCCCGTCATGTCTGCCGGGAGCCCGATGAGCGATTTGTTCGATACCCCTCAGAGCGAAGGCGCGTGGCCTTTGCCGAAGCGTGTCGAGTTTGCGCAGTGGCTTCTGCGCTTCGTGGATCCTGACCGCAGCGCGGACTACCGCGACGCGTTCTGGGAGTTACTGCGTGCGCTGCTGACCCAGTACCAGGGCGATGGCAAGGACGGTATCGAGCCGAGTTCCCTCAGCACCCAGAAGCTTTGGCGTTGGGCGCTCGATGGACGCGGTAAGCCATTCGATGACCTGACCAGCGAAAAGGCACGCAAGCGGGTGAACCCACACTGGTCTGCGTTGGAGGAAACTTTTGCCGAGCTGCAGGGACGCTTCACCGACGCAGCGCGGAAGGCGGGCTTCACCGGGCTTCTGTGGCCGACCAAGGACAAGTCTGAGGGTGGGCGGTCGTCGACCTATCGTCTCGAGTGGCATTCTTTCGGTGTGAGCACCGCGCTCCCCAATTTGCCAGCGGACTATGAGAAGCAGCCCTTTGTGCTTCGGTACCGTGAAGACCGGTCTAGTCTGCGGTTCTCGCTCTTCGGGTGCCTGTTTCTGTGGCCGCTGCTGTTCCGCCGCCACGGCGAGGCGAGCATGCGCATCGATGGCGCGCGGCGCTATGTGCCGGCGGTCGGTCTGGGGTTGATGATCCTTCTGGCGGGGCTGCCGATCGTCATTGCATTGTTGCAACTGGGCAAGGGCGTGCTCGAGTGGGGATGGATCGCCGTCGCGGCAGTCTTCTTCTGGTTTCCGCTCCGGCCCCTGATGCGGCTCTACGACCGATTCATCATCATGGCCTCGCCGGTCTTCTATCCGTTCTCGGAGAAGGAGTGCCAGGTCGAGCTGGTCCGGGACCCTGAAGCAGCGGTGCCTCCAGGGAGGCAGCGCGGTTACAACCTGCGCCTGGTGCGGTATGTGGCGGACTGCCCGCTGTGTGGCGGCAACGTGTCGCTACGGGATGGCGGGCTCGGTCAGTTCAACCGGCTGGTCGGGTGCTGTGACGAGGAGCCCGGGGAGCACGTTTTTACCTTTGATCGCAAGTTGCGGGCGGGGTACTGGCTGCGCGATCGAGGTCTCTTAAGTCATTGATCGGTCTCGCAACGGCTTCCGTCGAGCGGACTCGACAGCTACTCGCAAAGACAAAAAAGCAATCCGTAAAGCACGGGAGTGTCACAAGGACTTATGGATCATTCAGTACACAACAAGATCGTCAGCTTCATCTGGTCAATCGCTGACGACTGCCTCAGGGATGTCTTTGTGCGCGGCAAGTACCGCGATGTCATCCTGCCGATGTTCGTGCTGCGCCGCCTGGACTGCCTGCTGGAGCCCTCGAAGGAAGCGGTGCTCGAAGAGATCCGCTTCCAGCGTGAAGACGCTGAAATGGCCGACCTTGATCCGCATGGACTGCGCGAGGCATCGGGCTACGTGTTCTACAACACCTCCCGCTTCACCCTGAAGTCGCTGCTGGGCAACCCGTCCCAGCTGGAAGCCAACCTCAAGAACTACCTCGATGGCTTCTCCGACAACGTGAAGGAGATCGTCGCGAAGTTCGACTTGCGCAACCAGATTCGCAAGATGGCGCAGTCCGACGTTCTGCACGACGTGATCGAGAAGTTCGTTTCCGACGAGATCAACCTCAGCCCCAACGACCGCAAAGGCCCGGACGGGCGTACCCAGCCGGGGCTGTCGAACCTGGGCATGGGCTACGTCTTCGAGGAGCTGATCCGCAAGTTCAACGAAGAAAACAACGAAGAGGCTGGTGAGCACTTCACGCCCCGTGAGGTGATCAAGCTCATGACCAATCTGGTCTTCATCCCGGTCAAGGATCAACTGCCCAACCCGCTGACCATCTACGACCCGGCCTGCGGCAGCGGCGGCATGCTGACCGAGTCGCAGGACTTCATCACCGATTCCGAAGGCGAGGTCAAAGCCAAGGTGGGCGTGTTCCTCTACGGCAAGGAAGTGAACCCGGAGACCTACGCCATCTGCAAGTCCGACATGATGATCAAGGGCAACGACCCCGAGAACATCAAGTTCGGCTCAACGCTGGCCACCGACGATTTCTCGGGCACGCGCTTCGACTTCATGCTCACCAACCCGCCCTATGGCAAGAGCTGGAAGAGCGACCAGAAGAGCGTCGTCGACGGTAAGGACGTGATCGACCATCGCTTCCAGGTCAATCTGTCCGATTACACCGGGGACGAACACGACTTCTACCCCGCGATCCCGCGCTCTTCGGATGGCCAGCTCCTGTTCATGATGGAGATGGTCAACAAGATGAAGCGACGCAACGACAGTCCGATGGGTTCGCGCATCGCGTCCGTCCACAACGGCTCGGCCCTGTTCACCGGGGATGCAGGCAGTGGTGAGAGCAACATCCGCCGCCACATCATCGAGAACGACTACCTCGAAGCAATCATCCAGTTGCCGAACAACCTGTTCTACAACACCGGCATCACCACTTACGTCTGGATCTTGTCGAATAACAAGACTGATAAGCGCAAGGGCAAGGTTCAGTTGATCGATGGCAGCAGCCTGTACCAGAAGCTGCGCAAGAACCTGGGCGAGAAGAACTGCGAGTTCAGTGACGACCACCTCCACCAGATCACCCGGCTCTACCTGGACATGCCCAACGAGGGAATTTCCAAGGTCTTCAACAACCGCGAGTTCGGCTACTACAAGGTCACGGTCGAGCGCCCGCTACGGCTGGCCGCGCAATTCAGTCCAGAGCGCATCGCTACCCTGCGCTTCACGCCGGGCATGCAGGGCATCATGGAGTGGGCGTACGGCAAGTATGGCGACGAGGTCTATGCCGACCTGAAGCCACATGCCGAGGCCATCGAAGCGCACCTCGAGAGAGAAGAGATCGCCCTCTCGCCCAAGAACCGCAGGGAACTGCTGGCCGAAACGACGTGGCGCACGCAACGCGAGCTCATGCACGCGGCGCAGCAACTGGCCGAAAAGGTTGGCTCCGCTGAGTTCCTCGACTTCAACCACTTTGAGGCCATCGTCGATGACGCCCTCAAGGCACTGGGTCTGAAGCTGCCTGCAACGGCTCGGAAGCAAATCCTCAACGCGGTGAGCTGGCGTGACGAACGGGCCGAGAAGGTGATCAAGAAGGTCCACAAGCTCGACGCCGGGAAGCTGGATGAGCTGCTCAACCAACTTGGCACGACTCGCGACAAGCTGGGCGACTACGGCTACGTGGCGGCAGCCGGTGGATACATCGAGTACGAGCCAGACAGCGAATTGCGCGACACCGAGAACGTACCGTTGGCGCTGGATACCAGGCTGTCCGCATCCAGCGTGATCCACGACTACTTCATCCGCGAAGTGCGTCCGCACGTCGATGAAGCCTGGATTGCCATCGACAAGACCGTGATCGGCTACGAAATCAGCTTCAACAAGTATTTCTACCAGCACAAGCCGCTGCGCAGCCTGGAGGAAGTCACGGCGGAAATCCTCGCCCTCGAGGCGGAAACCGATGGCTTGCTCAAGCAACTCGTGAGCTTCGTGAAGGGGCGCGCATGAGCCCGAACCCCGCCACGCTGAATGAACTGCTCGGCACGCTGGCACACACGCATGCCCTGCTACAACAGCAGGCGGCGCGTTCGGTCGACCTCGCACTGGTGGTGCGCAACTGGCTGTTCGGGCGCCATATCGTCGAGTTCGAGGACGGTGCGGCGTCGCGCGCCGAGCTGTATGGCAAACGTCTGCTCGACAATCTGGCCAAGCAGCTCACCGAACGCTTGGGGCCGGGATTCTCCAAGCGCAACCTCGAGCAATGCCGCCGCTTCTACCTCGCCTATCGCGAGATTGCGCAGACAGCGTCTGCGCAATCTGCCGGGTTGGTGCAAACCGGCGATGCCGCCGGCTGGCTCGCGCCCTTGCTCGGACATTTCCGCCTGGGGTGGTCGCATTACGTGACCCTGCTGGCGCTCAAGAGCGAAGACGAGCGGCGCTTCTATGAGATCGAAGCGCACGCCAACAGTTGGGGCGTGCGTGAGCTGCAGCGCCAGATCGCCGCATCGCTATACGAGCGCCTGGCCCTGAGCCGCAACACCGACGAAGTGCGCGCTCTGGCCCGGTCCGGTCAGGTGATCGCCAAACCCGCCGACGTGCTGAAGAGCCCCTACGTCCTCGAGTTCCTCAACCTGCCCGAGCGGCACGCCTACTCCGAGCACGAGCTGGAAACCGCCATCATCGACCAGTTGCAGATGTTCCTGCTGGAACTGGGCAAAGGTTTTCTGTTCGAGGCGCGGCAAAAGCGGTTCACTTTCGACGACGACCATTTCTACGTCGACCTGGTCTTCTACAACCGGCTACTGCGCTGCTACGTGCTCATCGACCTCAAACGTAACAAGCTGACGCATCAGGACCTGGGGCAGATGCAGATGTACGTGAATTACTTCGACCGCTACGTGAAGACGGCCGATGAGAACCGCAGCATCGGCATCATCCTGTGCCACCAGAAGAACGACGCACTGGTGGAAATCACCCTGCCGCCCGACGCCAACATCCACGCCGCCGAGTATCAGTTGTATCTGCCCAGCAAGGCCGAGCTGCAGCGGCGGCTGGCGGAATGGGTCGCGCAGAGCGAGGGAGAGGCGTGATGCAGCGTTATGAGAGCTACAAGGCGAGTGGTGCCGAATGGCTGGGCGATGTTCCCGCGCATTGGGACGTACAGCCGCTTCGTGCAGTAACCGCACTCAAGTCCGACAAGAACAGGCCTGAGCTGCCTGTCTTGTCTGTCTATCGAGAGTACGGCGTCATTCTTAAGGACTCTCGTGACGACAATCACAATGCGACCTCACTCGACACGAGTACCTACAAGGTTGTGAAACCCGGCGATCTGGTCGTGAACAAGATGAAGGCATGGCAAGGATCGATGGGTGTAAGTGCTCACGATGGAATCGTCAGCCCAGCGTACATCACCGGCTCTATGCCGTTTCCAGTGGAAATTGACTTCTCAACAAACATGATCTGCGGTGGTACAACCGCCCGACACTGACGCCGACCTCGCACCCGATGAACAACCAGATCGAAGCCCTCTTCACCAC
>NZ_JAVEYL010000005.1:0-156750 GCF_034003485.1 Thauera sp. | reverse complement strand
GGAATCGGCTCGAAAGACGGCTGGAAAGTGCTTCATGCCAAACCACGCCGGGGTTCTTCAGCGTCGATTTTTCCCAGCCAAGCTGGAAACCGAAGGTGACGGTTCAATTTTCAACACCCTGTTAGGGAGACTCACGATCAGGGACAAGCAATCTCGGCATGAAAACTCCTCGCATCGCGAAGCACGCCAGCGCACCCGATCACACTGCGGCACCTCGAACTCCGCTTACAAATCAATTTCCCATGCAGACCGTCCCACGTCTGCGCAATAACGCACACCTGAGCTTGATGACAAACGCAACACTCCACGCCAATAACGCCAATCCAAAACAGATAGTCATACCCACTTCAAAAATAGATTTTAATAAGGCATTCATAAAGCAAACAGCAATCCTGAATAGGCAGGCATGAGACATATTTAACGCCGCATTCCGCCGCTTAGTCATAAAATTGACACGTATCAAATTTCTCAATTACGGGAGGGCGGCATGAAAACCAGAATCATCGAATTTCTGAAAGACGAAGAGGGCGCGACGGCGATCGAATACGCGCTGATTGCGGCGTTGGTTGCGGTCGCTGCAGTTACGGCTTTGACAACGCTCGGCGGAGACCTCGGCGAGGTTTTCACCTTCATCTCGGGAAAGCTGACGACACCGTAGTAAGAAACTGGAGCGGCAGAAAGATGCGATCCACATAGGGGTTTGATTGCCTCAGATTCTTACATACCGAATTTCCACCGCGCATATTGGCGTTCGGCCGTCGAAAGCGCTGACGAGTACGCGCTCGGATGCTTTGCCGCAGTTCTGCTGAAGAAATGCCATTTCTAAATGCGGGTGTCGTTTTCGAGATCTCGCTTGGCGTCTGGGCGCTGGCAGTCGCATCCTCCGACTGGCGCCAGCGCCGCATCCCCAACGCGCTGCTCGCCCCTGCGGCGGCGCTCGCGCTGCTTGTGCTGCTGATCCAGGGTGCGAGTCCGCTCGGTGCGAGTGGAATGGCCGTAGCAAAGGGCGCCGGACTGGCCTTGCTGCTCACCCTGCCCGGCTACCTGTTCCGCGCCCTCGGCGCAGGTGACGTAAAGCTGCTCTTCGTCATCGCCCTGCTCGGCGGAGTCTGGATCACCTTCGGCAGCTTCGCCATCGGCGCCCTGCTCACTGCGGCGGGCGGGTTGCTCGACTTGAAAGTTCGCAGCCTGCTCGGCCTCGACCCGAAACAGGGCCGCCACCTGCCCTTCGGCAGCGCGCTGGCGGTTGGCCTCTTGATCATGATGTTCGCTGGAGACGCTCCACCCGGATGGCGCTGATGACGGCTCACGGATCCCCCCGCCGGCAGCACGGCGCCGCGGCGATCGAGTTCGCGGCGGTGTTCGTGGTGTTCTTCCTGTTCTTCTATGCCATCGTCGGCTACTTCATGCCGCTGATGATCCGCGCGACCTACGAGGAGGTCGCCGCCGACGCCCTGCGCGCCGCGATCCGGCAGGACTTCCGCCGCCTCGACGCCGGCGCACAAACCGACGAACTGGCCCGTGCGGAAACGCGTGCCCTGCGCGAAATCCGCACCGCCTGGCTGCCCGAGGACTGGGCGGTGCCGTGCGCCGACTACGGCGGGAACTTCCTGCGCGTCACCGAGGGCCACCGGGTGTGGAGCGTATGCCTGCGCCACACTGCGCCACACACGATCATGCCGCAGCTCTCCCTGCTCGGCGTCACGATCCCGGCGCTCCCCAGCGAGCTCCGCGGCGAGGCGAGGATACGCCTCCTCAACTGAAGACCAGGGTCATGAACCTCGCCCCACGCCGCCCTGCCCCCCGCCCCCATCGCGCGCGCACTTTCCAGCGTGGGGCGATCGGCATCCTGGCCGCGGTGACGCTCCCCATCGCCATCCTCGCCACCGTACTCGCGCTCGACACCGGGCGCCTGTACCTGGAGCAGCGCGACCTGCAGAAGATCGCCGACACGGCTGCGATGGAGGCCATCTCGCGCCTGCCATCGGGAAACTGCGCCGCGGCGGGGAGCCTGCCTGCCACCTACGCCAGCGAGAACGCCGCAGCCTACGGCTTCGGCAGCGCCGCCGGTGAAGCGATCACCACCCTCTGCGTCGGCCTCAGCACCAATTCAAGTACTGGCGTGCGCGCACCCGACGACACCACCCCCGCCGCAGAGCGCCGAGCGGTGCAGGTGACGGTCTCCCGGGAGGTGCCGTCCAGCCTGATCCTGCGCGGCGGCAGCCTGTTCGGCGCGGGTGGCAGCGACGCCATCACGCTGAGCGCAGTCGCCACCGCCGAGAAGGACCTGGTCGAGCCCTGGGCGGAGTTCTCGGTTGGCGCACAACTGCTATCGCTCGGCGACGACAGACTGCTGGACACGGTGCTGTCCGCCGTCGGCGTCAATACCGACCTCACCGTGTTGAGCGCCGCCGGCCTGGCCAGCGCACGGGTCACACCGGCCGGTTTGCTGCGCGCGCTCGGCGTCACTGCCAGCATCGACGAGCTGAAGGCCCTCTCACCGGCTGGCCTGGTCCAATTAGTCGACACCGAGGTCGGTGTGCTCGGCATCGACGACCTGATCAATCTGGGGGTACAGGTCGTCAGCGACGACACCCTAGGGGCCAGCCTGGGTGTGCTGCGTGACGCGGTGGCGACGAATGCGGTGCTCGGCCCTGCAAGCGTGAAGCTCTTCGGCACGCCCGATACGCCGGGCCTGATCCGGCTCGCAGCCGGCTCCGCAAACGACCCACTGGGCTCCGCCCTCGACGCACAGATCAACCTCGGCGAACTGCTGAGCACGGGCATTCTCGCCGGTGCGGGCGGGCGGGCGCTGACGATCCCGAACACCAACCTGCTCGGATTGGCCACCTTGTCGCTCGGCGTTGTCGAACCACCCACCATCGCCATCGGCCCGGTCGGCACCCAGGCCTACAACGCCCAGGTCAGGCTGCACGTGGACGTGGATACCAGCGGCACCGTACTCGTCGGCAACCTGCTCGACCTGCTCGGCACCCGGATTCGGCTGCCGATCACCATCGACCTCACCGACGCCAGAGGCACGCTCACCGCCATCGATTGCTCGGTCTCTCCAGCCACCGCCACGGTCGGCGTCGAGTCGCGCATAGGCAGCGTGTGCGTGGGCACCCTGCCTCCTGGAGCCCTGTGGTCCATCGGCGGCAGTTGCACCGACCAGGTCCAGAGCACCGCCCTGGTAACCCTGCTGGGCGGCACCTTGCTCAACGGCAAGATCGCCCTCCCCGCGCTCGCCGAGACGGACACCACGGCGCCCTTGAGCCCGGGCGAATCGGAACTGACCGGGGCCAACACCCTCAACCTCGGATCGCTCCTGGACGATCTGCTGGACGGGCTGACCGCCTTGCTGAGCAGCACGGACGCGGGCGGAGGGGCAGCGCAACCATTCAGCGCTGCGCAAGCAACGGCCATCGCCGACAGCATCCTGGCGCTGCCCGAGCTCGCCCCGAACCAGCCTGGGCGATACACGATCGGCAGGCTCTGGGACATCCAGCACAAGCTCGACGACCTGGGGCTGAACTGGGATCGCCCGGCATTTCTGTTCACCGGAAAGATGAACGCTGAATGGCGATCGAAAACAGAACAGCTTCCGCTTACCAACGGTTGTTACATCGTACTGACCAGCTACTACGATGCAGCCTGCGCCCGGACAAAGCTGATCGCAGCGCTGCAGACCACCTCGGACGTCGGTTTGTTGGGCGCGATCGTCAATGCGCTCCTGAGCCCGCTCCTGAACGCCGTCGGCGGTCCGCTGCTCGCCATCGTGCTCGATGCCCTGATGGCCGCCCTGGAACCCCTGCTCGACACCATCGGTGGCGTGCTCACCACCCTGCTCTCCGATATCCTCGGCATCGACCTGGGTCGCACCGAGGTGGAGATGCGTGACATCGGCTGCGGCATGCCGCGGCTGGTGGGCTGAGGTAGCGACATGGACGCGTACGCCAGCACCCGGAATGAAATCGCGCAAGCCCCGCGGATGCAGCGCGGCAGCGTGGCGATCGAGTTCGCCGCGGTGTTCGCCGTCTTCTTCGTCGTGCTCTACGCCGCCCTCGCCTACAGCATTCCCTTCATGCTGCAGCAGAGCCTCAAGCAGGTGAGCGCGGATGCAGCGCGCTCGGCGGCGCGCATCGACCCCGCGGTGGCGGGGTATCGCGACAAGGTGGCCGACATCGTCGACCAGACGGTCAAGAACAGCTGGCTCCCAGGCAACTGGTATGCGCATTGCACTACCGCCGGCCCGGGCAGCACGCAGGGTTACACGCAGTGGCAGGCCTTGCGCAGTGACGGCGCGGATTCATACGCCTACCTCACCAGCGACAACAGCGACCCCGACGATCCCCGCCCGGTGATCCTGGTATGTCTCGAGCGCAAGTACAACCGCAGCGGCGCAGCGAACGAGACCGCGATCGTGCCGGTGCTCGAGATTATCGGCGTCACCCTGCCCGCCCTTCCGGTGGATGACAACGGCGACACCATCTTGCGCGCCACCACCGCCATGCACCTGTAGGTCTGCGTGCGTCGCCTGCGGGCCTACTTGCTCGTGCCGACGGACTCCTGATTCAGGCGCTCCTCAACCTCGTGAGTGAAGCTCTTCACATACCGCTCATGAATCTTCTGCTGCACCTCTCCGGAAAGCGGTTGCGGATGAAGCGAGGCCTGTGCCCGGCTGCGCTGCAGTTCCAGCCAGTAGCGTGCAGTGGCGCCATTACGTCGATCGTCGACAAGCCGGTCTTCGTGCCCGGTAACGGGGCGGTCGCCTTCCGCGGCGAGCACAGCGGCGGCAGGCAGCACGCTCAGGGCGATCACGCAGGCGCAGCGGCACAGCTTCATGGTTGTTCTCCTTTGTTCGCGGCCAGGCGCACGGCCAAGGCCTTGAGTTGGGCCAGCGTCTCCGGGCTGGCCTGATGGCGGCGCCCCCAGTCTTCGGCACGCGCGGTGTCCCCCATGACGTAGTACAGCAGCACGAGATTGAAGGCGACCTTGCGATCCGAGGGGGCCAGGTCCTGGGCGGTAAGTAGCTCGTGGCGGGCGTCGTCCAGCGCGCCGGACACCAGCAGGGCGTAGCCGAGGTCGTTGCGCACGCGCGCGTTGGCCGGCAGTAGCGCGCGCGCCTGGCGAAAATGTTCGATGCCCTCGCCGGCGCGGCCCTCGGCACTGGCGAGCAGGCCCAGGCCATGGTGGCCGAGCCCGGCGAGGCAGCCGGAGAGCAGGCCGCGATAGAGCGCCGCGGCCTCGGTGCCACCACCGATGCGGCGCAGGATGTCCGCACGCAGCAGTGCGGCGTGCTCGCCCTTGTAGTTCAGCGCTTCGAGGTGGGCGAGCGCCGCGTAGGGCTGGCCGTCATCGAGCACCTGACGGACCATGGCCAGCCGCGTGCCCACCCCCGGCTCGAGCGCGGCACTGCAGGCGACGGCGTCCCCCGGGCGGTTGGGCTGCGCGGCGCAGCCGGCAAGGAGCGCGAAGGCAGTGCAGCAGGCGAGCAGAGGCTTCATGTCAGCGAATGGAGGAAAGTGCGCGAACCAGGGTGATCATTCCCGGCCCGGCGATGAAGATCAGCAGCGCGGGGAACATGAACAGGATCATGACGATGGTCATCTTCGCCGACAGCTTGCTGACGTATTCGCGCAGGCCGGAGAGACGTCGCTCCTCGATCAGCGCGGCAAAGCTCCCCAGCGACTCGCGCAGGCTGCCGCCGTACCGCGTGGCCTGCTTGAGGATGGCGACGGTGTCGTTGAGTTCGGCCACGTCGAGCGGCGCGACCATATCCTGCAAGGCCTCGGCGCGGTCCTGGCCGGCACCGATGCGCGTCACCGCCACGCGCAGCTCGGCGGCGATCTCGGGAATCAGCTCGCCGCCATCCTGGTGCAGGATGCGCAGGGTCTGCTCCAGCGACAGCCCGGCGTCGAACAGCATGCGCAGCATATGCAGCAGGGGCACCATCTCCTCGCGGATGCGTTTTTGGCGGCGGGCGGCGAGCATGCGCACCACACGCGGCGGCACCAGGTAGCCGATGGCGAAGCCGGCAAACCCGGAAAGCAGCAGGGCGCTGCCGTGCATCCCGCGCGCGAGGCCAAGACTCACGCCCAGGCCAGCGCCGAGCAAGGGTACGAGGAAGAGGGCGAGCTTGAACACGCGCATGCCGCGCTCACTGCCGAGGCCGGCCCGCCGCAGGTCGCGCTCAACCTCGGCGGTATCGGTAAGCTTGTCGAACAGCGCGCTACCCTTATCCGGCTCCGGGGCCACGCGCATCCAGGCCATGTCCGAACGCCGGGCGAGCACCTCGCGAAAGCGCACGCTCGCCTCCTTTTCCTCGCGCCGGCCGATGAGCACCACGATGACCATCGCCGCAGCGACGAGCAAAGTGGCGGTGAGCGTTGCCCAGAACAGGATGGCCTCGTCAGACACTCTTCACCATCCGCCAAAGGATGAAGGCGCCCACGAGCTGAAAGCCCAGCGCGGTGAGGAGCGCCATGCGCCCACCGTCGTCGTTCCACATCGACATGATGTAGTCGGGGTTGACCGCCACCATGTAGGCCGCGATGCCGCTCGGCAGCAAGGTCAGCACCCAGGCGCTGAGCCGGGTCTCGCCAGTGAGCGAGGCCAGCTCACGCTGGATCTGCTCGCGGTTGCGGATCAGTGTGGTCACGCTCTGCAGCATCTCGCGCGGGCTGCTGCCGTAGTCGTGCGAGATGCGCACCGCCAGCGCCACCAGCAGCAGCTCGCGCAGCTTGTAGAGATGGGCCGCGTCGCGCATCGCGCTGCTGATGTCGGCGCCGAGGGCAACCGCCTGGTGCACCCGACGCATGGCGTCACGCAGGGGCTCGGGCGTCTCCTCGGAAGCCTGCTTGAGCGCGCCGTCCAGGTTGCGACCGGTGGCGAGGCCCCTCACCATCTGGTCGAGGAACAAGGGCACCTGCCCGATCATGACCGTGACGCGCTTGTGGTACTTGTACTCCGGCCACGCGAAGCATGCCCCGATCACCACCCCGAGCGCCACCAGCGCGCCGAACACTCCTCCCCGCGACCACGCCAGCAAGACCAGCACCAGCGCGGCCAGGGCGACCAGCAGCACGTGCACCGGCCTGAGCTCGATGCCGCTGCGCCACAGCCAGCGCTCGATCGCCGTGCCATGAAGGGGGTTTTCGCCGTGCTCCTTGCCCAGATGGATGATCGCGGTATCGAGGAAGTGGCTGCGCACCCGTTGGCGAAGCTGGGTGCGGTTGCTCGAACGCAGCAACAGCACGGCCCCGATCAGCAGGCCGAACGCGACGCCATACAGGGTGAGGACTACCATGCCGGCCGCGCCCCCATGACGGCGCGCAGCTTCGGCGAGTTGGGTGGCGTCCCGGAAGGAACGAAGGCGTCGGAGGCGGCATGGTGCTCGTACAGCGTGCTGGTGACGAACTGACCGTCGCGCAGGCCCTGGACCTCGTCGATGCCGGTCACCCGGCGGCGGCCATCGGGCAGGCGGCTGATCTGCACGATGAGGTCGATGGCGGTGGCGATCATGGTCTTGAGCGTCAGGTCAGTGCCCTGAAAGCCCGCCAGCCCGGCCAACATCTCGAGGCGCACCAGCGCGTCGCGGGCGTTGTTGGCGTGCACGGTGCTCATGCAGCCGTCGTGGCCGGTGTTCATCGCCTGCAGCACGTCCATGACCTCGTCGCTACGGATCTCGCCGAGGATGATGCGGTCCGGACGCATGCGCAGCGCGTTGCGCACCAGCTCGCGCGCCGACACCTCGCCCTGGCCGTCGATGTTGGCCGGACGCGTTTCGAGCCGCACCACGTGCTCGTGACCAAGCTGCAGTTCGGCCGCGTCCTCGATGGTGATCAGGCGCTCGCCGGCTACGATGCGCTGCGACAACACATTGAGCAGCGTCGTCTTGCCGGCGCCGGTGCCGCCGCTGATGAGGATGTTGCAGTGGCTGTCCACCGCCTGGTGAAGGAAGTTCATCAGATCGTTGTCGACGGTGCCGAAGGCCATCAGGTCGGCCGCAAGCAGCGGGTCCTTGCGGAACTTGCGGATCGACACGCAGGGGCCGTCGAGGGCGACCGGCGGAATGATCGCGTTGACCCGGCTGCCGTCGGGCAGGCGAGCGTCGACCATCGGACTGGATTCGTCGAGCCGGCGCCCGAGCGGGGCCAGGATGCGGCGCACCACGCGCAGCACATGGTCGTCGTCGATGAAGCGCAGCTCGGTGAGCTGGAGCTTGCCTGCGCGCTCGACGAAAATGCGCTGGGCGCCGTTGACCAGGATGTCGTTGACCCGGTCATCGTTGATGAGCTTTTCCAGCGGGCCGTAGCCGGTGAGCTCATCGACCATTTCCTGGGCGAGGTTCTCGGTGTCGTAGGCGGTGACCGGCAGATGCTCCTGGGCGACGTAGCGCGTCACCTTGTTGCGGACGAACTGCGAGAGGTCGCCCGGCGTCATCTCGGCCAGCGGGACGCGCTCGTCCTCGATCGCGTCGATCAGGTGGCGGTGCAGGCGCAGCTTGATGTCCTGATAGGAGTCGCTCTGCTTGAGGCTGTAGTCGTAGTTCAGGTTGCGAAAAGGCATGGCCGCCCCCCTCAGTCCGCTCCGCGCTTGAGCAACCAGCGCAGCGGATGGCGCCAGCCGGTCGCCCCGGCCGCGCCCATCGCGGCCGCCGACTCCGGTAGCAGGCTCAGCGTGACACTGCGCACCGCTGCCGCATAAGGGTCGCGCGGCGCCGCCTCGAACATGCTGCGACCGGTGTTCATCACCCCCAGCCGCGCCATGCCCGAGGACGGCAGCGTGCCCAGCAGGGGCAGGTTCATGCCGCCAGCGATGCTCTCCGCGTCGGGCGGCATCTTCGGCAGGTAGTAGTCGACGATGATCCCCGCCCCCTCGAGCGCAATCTTGTTGTCCCGCAGCCTCTGCAGCAGCGCCCTGTTCTGCTTGCAGCTGGGCAGGCTCTGCTCGAGCAGGAACACCACCTTGTCGGCGCGCCCGACGGCCAGGGAGAGAAAGTCCGAACTCGGCATGCCGCCGAGATTGATGACGATGTGGCTGAAAAAGCGTCGCAGGGTTCCGAGCAGCACATAGACATCGGCCGAGGTGATCTCCTGCCCGGCGAGGTTGGGATCCTCCGGCATCGCCAGCAGGCGCAGGCCGCTCTCGTGCATGCCGAAGGCAGTCTCGATGAGCGTCTCGTCGAGTCGGCGCAAGCTACGCACGGCGTCGACGAAGGTGTACGACGACTGGATGCCGAGAAACAGCAAGGTGTCGGCCGGCGGCACCCCGAGATCGAGCAGCAACACCTTGTTGGCCGGCGAGCGCTGCTGGATCGCCAGCGCCATGTGCAGCGCCAGCATCGCCGCATCGCCGTTGGGACGCGACGACAGCAGCGCGAGCATCCAGCTGTCGTCGCGGGCGCCGTTGTTGTTGTTGCTGACCACCTGGCTGCGCTCGACCACGTAGCGCACCGCACTCACCACCTCGCTGGTGCTCTGCTCGGGGGTGATGAAATCCCGCGCGCCCGCCCGCAGCGCGGCGAGCAGCAACTCCTGATCCATCGACTCGCCGACCGCGATGACCGGCAGCAGCGGCTTGGCCGCCAGCAAGCCGGCGAGCAGCTTCGCCTCCTGGCGCAAACCGGCGCGGCTCAGGCTGACCAGCAGGACGCGGGTGCCGGTCACGTCTACCAGCTGGAGCACACTCTCGAGCGAGGCGGGATCACCCACCATCACCGAGCCGAGCTCGCGCAAAGACCGCGCCAGCCAGTTCTGGATCGAAGGCTGATCGGTGACGATCACAAAGCTGCGTTCTTCGGCCATCAGTCAGAGAACCCCGTCAAACCCTTGAAACGCCCCTTTTCCTCGAACATCAGCTCACCGAAACTGGGGTTGTAGTCTTCCAGCGCCGCACCGGGCAGGGGCGGCAGCGGCTGGTCCTTGGCGAAGGGTCGCACCAGGTGCGCGGTGACCACCATCAGCAGCTCCTTGTCCGTGCGGTCGAAACGAGTCGAACGCAGGAAGGCGCCGATGATCGGCAAGTCACCCAGGAATGGGAACTTGTCGACGTTGCTGGCGGTGTTGCGGCTCACCAGGCCGCTGAGCACGAAGCTCTCGCCATCGGCCAGCGCCACGCTGGTGTCGGTGCGACGCACGCTCAGCCCCGGCACCGCCACCCCGCCCGATTGCACGGCAAGGCTGAAATCGGGCTCGCTGACTTCGGGCGACACCTTCAGGAAGATGCGGTTCTGCTCGAGCACGGTGGGCGTGAGCGCGACCTTGATGCCGTATTCCTTGTATTCGATGCTGGTCGCACCGTCCGAGCCCGAGCTGATCGGGATCGGGATCTCGCCGCCGGCGAGGAAGGTCGCGCTGTGGCCGCTGAGGGCGGTGAGGCTGGGTTCGGCCAGGGTGTAGGCGAAGCCATTCGACTCGAGCACGCTCAACGCCGACAGCACGCCATTGCTGCCCTTGCCCAGCACCAGGTTGAAGGCGTTGGCAAAAGGCAGGAAACCGGAGGCGCTGCTCAGGGTGAAGTTGGTGCCTTCGAGCTCCAGGCCGCTCACGTTGCCCGGCCCGGAGATCGCCGCCGTGCGCCCGCTACCGGGCGAGTTGCGCCCGAGAAAGAAGCCCGCCTCCATCAGGCGGCGGCGCGACACCTCGACGACCTTGATGTCGATCTGCACCTGGGTGTCGAAGCTGGTGGTCGTGCGATCGACGACATCGGTGCCAGGCGTGAGCGTGCTGAGCGCCGCCTGGTGCGCGTCGAGCGAGGAAATGGCCCCGTCGAGCACCGGGTGCGATCCGGCGGCCTCTGCCCTCAACCCCTCGGCCCTGAGCGCCGGCGCCACCACTACGGTGGCCGAAAACGCCGGCCGGGCCGCCTCGAGCTGGTCCCAGACGAACAAGGTGGTGCTGCCCGCCTTCTTGCCGGTGATCAGCACTCCGCTCGGACCGGTGAGGGTGACCGCCGCCACCTCGGGGTCGCCGATCGCGATCCGGCGCACCGGGCCGCGCATCGGATAGGCGAGTTGCGCACCCGGCGCGAGGCGGAGTTCATTCGCCGGCGCGGCGTGCGCGGCACCCACCGTGCCGATCAGCAGCACGGAAACGAGGTGGATCAGGACGAGCAGACGGGGGACCAAGGCAGCCTCTGTAGGGACGGATCGGATCAGTATCGCGCGCCGTCGGCGGTGCGCGTCTTGTCCCCTTCGTGGATCACCACTGCGGGGGCGGGAGCCGGAGCGGTCATGGGGCTCACGGCGGGTATGCGCGACGGCGCGGCCACGACCGGCTGCGGGCCGCGCGATGAGGTCGGCTGCAAGTCGTCGAGTTCGATGAAGTAGCTGTCCACGACCGGGTCGACACCGGTCGACAGGCGTTCGGGCGCGGGCGGATGCAGCGCCAGACGCAATACGCCGCTGTTGGAGGCCAGCATCAGGCGTGACACGTCCTTCTCCGCCACCGCCAACACCGCCGAGGTGCTCGCCTTCGCCTTGGCGCGTTCGTCCTTGCTCACCTTGCTGCCCGCCGTGCTGCCTCCGCGCGGCGGCAAAGTGCCAGAACCACCGGCGCCCGCCAGGGGCTCCGCATCGGGCTCGGCGCTCGTGATCATGTCGCCATAGGCGAGCACGCGTGCGCCCGCGAGCACGACCTGCGCCGAGCTGGCTTCTCCGGTCTCGCGCGAGGGGCGCAAGAACAGCAGCACATCGACAAGGTCGCCAGCCTGGGCGAACCCGCCCAGGCCGACCAGCTCATCGACCTTGATCGCCACTGCGCGCTCGCCCTGGCGCAAACCCAGCTGCAGCGGGCTGGTCGGCGCCATCAGCGCGTCGGCGGTGAGCGTCGCGCCGGCCAGGAGGTCACGCGCGATCATGCGCCCCTGCACGCCCTGCACGGCCCGGAAGCTGCCGACAGGAGCCGGCTCGGGCACGGCGCGCAGCTCGATCATGTCGGGCATCAGCACCGTACCGGCGCGCAGCGTCCGGGTGCTGTGAACGAGCTGCACCGTGGGTACCGCCGGCGCGGCAGCCGCCGCCCCGACCTCTCCACCGCTCGCAGGCACCGGGGGCTTGGTGTTGCTCAGGCGATATCCCATGAATCCAGCAAGGACGGCGCCGACGACCAGGAGCAAAGCCATCAGGCGCAACAGCCAGGTCATCATCTGGGACCACCTGCACAGATCGGATACCGGGATGGAATTCGAAGGCGCAACTGAGCGGTAAGCATCTCAGGGATAAGCATATTCATGTGAATTCGCGAAAAAAAAGATAATCAAGCGATCCACTATTATGGTGCATCCTAAAAGGCCTCCGGGCCAGCGATAATGTCACATTCGTAATCAACTGTTGGTCGCGCCCGCCGGGAGCCACGCATCGTGAATAGCAACACCAGCTACACCGATCCGCACCAGTTGTCATCGGACCAGATCACCCATGCCTATGAGCGCGCCGGTGAGAGCTTCGTCCTTGCCGCGCTGATGGGTGGGGCGCTTGCCGCCTGTCTGGCGACCGAGGTACCGCTGCTGCCCGTGCTCGGCTGGTTCGCTTTTCACCTGCTCGCCAACGCCGGCCACGCGCTGCTCGGACGCCGCCTGCACGCTCGGGGTGACCAGCACAGACACGTGGGCGCGAATCTGTCGCAGCTCATGCTCGTCACCGGTGCCTCGGGGCTGAGCTGGGGCGCAAGCGTGGCCTTTCTGCCGTTCCTGAGCGCGCCGGCGCAGCAGCTGGTGATCGTGGTCCCCACCGCGATCGGCGTGGCCTCGATGACCCGGCTCGCCGCGCTGCCCAGTGTCCAGTCGGCATACACCGCGGCGGTGTTCCTGCCCCTGCTCATCGGCCTGGTGGTGGTATTCGGCAGCGCTTACTGGGCGCTCATCAGCGCCATCGCGCTGATCTGGGTCGCCCTCACCCTGGAGGCGCGCCGCGCCCACCAGCGGGTGGTGGCGCTCTACACCGCGCAGCAGTCTCTGGAAGACAAGGCCGTGCGCGACAAGCTCACCGGCGTGCCCAACCGGCGCGCCTTCGACGTCGCCATGGAGCGTGAGTGGGGCCGGGCATCGCGGCTCAAGGTGCCGCTCTCGGTGATCATGATCGACATCGACTTCTTCAAGAAATACAACGACCGCTACGGCCACCAGGCGGGCGACACCTGCCTGGCGGCGGTGGCGAAGGCCTTGTCCACCGCATGCCGGCGCCAGACCGACCTGCTCGCCCGCTACGGCGGCGAGGAGTTCGTCGCCCTGCTCTTCCATACCCCTCGCGACGACGCGACGCGCATCGGTGAGACGCTGCGCCGTGCGGTCGAACAGTTGCAGCTCGAACATGCCGCGAATACCACCGGCGTAGTGACCATCAGCCTCGGCGGCGCCACCTGCATCCCAACCTCGGCCATGAGCGCGCTAGCCCTGCTCGAATCCGCCGACGCCGCCCTCTACCGCGCCAAGGAACAAGGCCGCAACCGCGTCGAGTGGGCGCAGATCTGAGTACGTGGCCATTCAGCGCACCACGTCGGAGACAAGGTGGGCGTCGGCCCATGCTCGATTCTTACTGTATTCCGAGCCGTTTCAGGCTCTCGTAGGTAAGCGCACCGACGGCAAGGCCGTTACGGGTCTGGTAGTCGGTGAGGGCGCCGATCGTACGCACGCCGAGCAGGCCGTCGACAGCGCCGGGGTGATAGCCCTCTTCGGCGAGGCGCTGCTGCAGACGCGTGACCAGCGCGGCCGAGATGTCGGCACTGCACACCGCCTGGCGCGACACCACTCGGGCGCTGCCTTCGAAACGCGTGGTGTTTATCGCGCGCGTGACTGGGGGCAACTGCTCGACGGTGCTGCTCTCGGGCTTGATCACCTCGTGCAGTGGCAGGCTCGAAAGCTCGGGTGGCACCTCCACCTCGACCGCGCGCGCGGGCTGATCCACTACCCAGCGCCGGACTTCCTTGTATTGCGCTGGCTCGAAAGCGACGCGGGTGGTCTCGGGGCTGACCAGGACTTTCACCTTGACGGCCTCCATCCTCGCCGGCAGCTCACGGGCGCAGAAGGACACCGCACCGACGCTGCGCGCGTACTGGGTGCCCGCGCTGCGGCAGGGTTCGAGCACCGTTCTGGCGCCCTCCAGGGTGACGACCTCCTCGCGCTCCTCGAACACCGCGGGCACCACCACCAGGCGCGACACCTCGGGCCGCACGAGTACCTTCTCGACGACCTCGCGGTAGGTGGGCGGCTCGATGCGGTAAGTGCGCGTACCTTCGCGCGTCACGACCTGCTGATAGCCACGGCGGATCTCCGCCTGGGTCACGTTGATGCGCGTGCTGGAGTCCCTGACGGTGAGTTCGACGGTCTCGCTCACCGGCCTCGACCGGATCGGCGCATAGACCCAGCACTGCCCCGGCTCGATGACAGGCTCTTCATCACCGCCGGCTGGCGACTCGCTCGCGGTAGAAGCCTGGGGCGCAAGCGTAGTTTCGACTGGCGCGGCGCTTGCGCCGGTCTGGATGCTCGCTGGCGACGGCGCCGCAGGACCGACGTCCGTCACCAGCGGCGGCTGAATCGCACAGCCGGCAAGCACCAAGGCCAGGGCGCACAAGGAGAGATCATTTCCGGTCACGGAGCACCTGCAGCATTGGGGATTTTAAGTAAACGTGCAATTATAGCCCGGCTCAATACCCAGAGTCAGTCGCAAACCGCACAGATGACCGCGACGCCATGATTCGATCATCATAAAGTCGGCAATTCACGGTAATTGCCTGGCCGCCTCCTGCTGATTGCGCAAATGAGTAGACTTCAACTGCACTCAGGGCGCGGACAACAAGGCATTGAGCGAAGCGCTGAGCCTGTCGATCCGTTCGGAGCTTTCCTTCACCAGATGGGTGATTTCGGTCGCCGACGCGGCGGACTGCTGGGCAAGCTTGCGCACCTCATCGGCGACCACCGCAAAACCGCGACCCGACTCGCCCGCGCGCGCTGCCTCGATCGCGGCGTTCAGCGCCAGCAGGTTGGTCTTTTCGGTGATCGTATTGATGGCCCCGATGATGCTGGCGATCTGCTGACTCGACTCCTGGACCAGCGCCATCTCGCGATCGGTCACCTGCGCAGCCTCGAATTTCGCTTGTTCGTCGATGCCATAGGTGACGATGCGACGGATTTTTCCGACCGAGTCGGTGATCGGGCACAAGGTCCCTTCGAATCGAATCGGCTGACCATTCTTGTTGGGAACCAGGAACTCTCCAGCGATCTGCTCGCCCTGGAGCAGTCGACCGAATCGCTCCTCGCCGACAATCTGTCGCAGATTTCGCCTCTGGGCGAGCAACTCTGCCTCGTCCCTGTGCACCAGATGTCGGACCATGTATTCGTTGGCGCTCACCAGCGCGCCGCTGGTCTCCCATTCGGCGACCCCATTGCTGAGGCTCACGGCCGCAAAGCGCTTTTCCGACTCGAGCGACAGCTCTTTTGTCGCGGTGATGTTGGCCTGGATGGAAATGAAGTGCTCGATCTTGCCGTGGGCGTCGAACACCGGGTTGATTGCGAGCGAAATCCAGTACGGGTCCCCGGATTTCGCATAGTTGAGGATCTCGTTGTAGATCGGCTTGCGCTCACGCAACGACTCCCTGATGAGGGCAATCGTGGCGGGGTCGGTCGCCTCGCCCTGGAGGACGCGCCCCGGCTTCTTGCCGCGAATCTCGTCCAGGGTGTAGCCGGTCAGCCGGGTGAAGCCACGGTTTACGTACTGCACCAGACCGTTCTCGTCAGTGATGATGATCGAGTTGTCGGTCTCGTTGGCAACCAGCGACAGGATCTTGAACTCGCGGTTGCGCAACACTTGATCGGTAATGTCGTTGGCAAACTTGATGACCTTGACGACCGTTCCCTCGGGGCTGAGGATCGGATTGTAGGTGGCGTGAATCCACACCGAGCGCCCATCCTTGGCAATGCGCTCGTACTCCGCCGTCTGGAACAACCCCGAACGCAGGCTCTGCCAGAACTCGGCATAGGCCTTGCTTTCGCGCTCGGCGGGCGGGACGAAGATCCGGTGGTGCTGCCCGCGAATCTCGTCGATCGCGTACCCCATCAGGCTCAGGAAGTTTTCGTTGGCATCCAGGATGACGCCGTCGGTGCTGAACTCGATGACTGCCTGCGCACGATTGATCGCCGCAATCTGTGACTCGATGCGCGCGCGCTCAGCGACCTGCGCCGTGACATCCGTCGCGAACTTGATGACGCGCTGGACCTTGTTCCCGCGCACGATCGGTGTGTAGGTCGCCTGAATCCAGACCGGCTCACCCGCCTTGGTGAAGCGCCGGAACTCGCGCGTCTGCGGCTTTCCAGCCTGAAGCTCGCGCCAGAACGCGCGGTATTCGCTGCTCTCTGCATCTGCAGTGCTGAGGAACATCCGGTGCGGTCGGCCACGCACCTCCTCCAGGGAGTAGCCCATCAGGTCGAGAAATTTCTTGTTCGCGCGAACAACGTTGCCCTGGAGATCGAACTCGATGACGGCTTGCGTCTGCTCGATCGCCGCGATTACATCCAGGACCTGGCTGTTCTGGAAAAAAAAATGAAACATCTCGGCCGTCCTTGAGAGAGGGTGTAATGGGTCGACGCCGTTTTCTACGGCAAGCACGTGAGTTTCTTTAACGAGCCACCCGCCAGCGAGGAGGCAGCCGGCAGGCCGGGCCTGCAAAGAGGCACTGCGCCGCCAGGAAGCGCTTGCGTCAGTGCGCTTTAGCTGGCATAGTGGCGGCCGCTGTTGGCTGTGGATGGAAAAGATTGCCGTAGGTGGCGGTGACTTGCTTCTGTAAGTTACTGTTTTGAGTGCAAAACACTCCCGCTACGATTCGCTCCGCAGTGTCCGGCAAATAAAGCTTGAAGTCGCTGGAGCAGTCGTTATAATCGCGCTCCTTCGCAGTGCAGCACAAAGCGCCCGTAGCTCATCTGGATAGAGTACCTGGCTACGAACCAGGGGGTAGGAGGTTCGAATCCTTCCGGGCGCGCCAATAATGCCTTCCGATTTCGGGCTTTAAATGATTTCGGCAACGCGCCCGTAGCTCATCTGGATAGAGTACCTGGCTACGAACCAGGGGGTAGGAGGTTCGAATCCTTCCGGGCGCGCCAGACACCCCGAAAAAGCCTGGTCTCCGGACCAGGCTTTTTGTTTTCCCGGCTCGCACGCTGGCGCCTGCCAGCCCCCGGCTCGGTTAAGCTCACGTTTCCAGCGCCTCCGCGATACCGACGATGTCCGATGCCCACACACTGCTCGGGCTGCAGCCCGGCGCCACGACGCAGCAGATCAAGCGCGCCTTTCGCAAGCTTGCGATGCAGTGGCACCCCGACCGCAATACCGACCCGGCTGCGCTCGAGCACTTCAAGCTGCTGCGTCAGGCTCACGACCGCCTGCTCGCCACCCTGCTCGAGGATCCGGACGCCCCCGACACGAATGGCACCGAAGCGTACGCTGACGGTCCGGCACCGTCGCGCGGCCCCGATCGCTGGCAGACGCTGGAGATCAATTTCGAGGAGGCCTTCCTCGGCGCCACTCGGTCGGTTTGCGTGCGCACGCCCCAGCCGTGTAGTCAGTGCGGGGGCAGCGGGCTGGAGAAGCTCAGCGTCAGCCGGCTGTGCGCCCCCTGTCGCGGCTCGGGCCGGATCCGGAGCGAAAATGGCCTGGCCCGCTGTCCCGAGTGCGAGGGGCGCGGCTATTCCAGCACCCAGGCTTGCAGCCATTGCGCCGGCAGTGGAGAAGAGGTCGGCGAGCGCTGGCTGGAGGTTCAGATCCCCGCCGGATTGATCGACGACGACGAATTGCGCCTGGCCGGCGAGGGCGAAGCCCATCCGGACGCAGGCCATCCCCCGGGCGACCTCCGGATACGCGTTCGCCTGTCCCCACACCCGCTTTTTCGCCGCGAGGGGCGGAACCTTGTCCTCCAGCGGCCAGTCAGTGCGCTCAGGATGCTGATCGGGGGCAGCTTACGGATCCCGCATCCTGCGGGCTTGCGCACCGTTCCGCTCGAGCCCGGCGTAGCGCACCCGCGCGCGCTGCGTGTAGCCGGGGCAGGATTCCCCGGGCGCGGATCGCGCGCAGCTGGTGATCTGGTGATCGAGCTGGAGCCGATGCTCCCGCAGGCACCAGACAGGCAACTGCACGCGCTGATCGAACAACTCGACGTGGCCCTCGGAAAGAGCGCGACGCGCCATTTCCCGGAACTGGCGCGCTGGGAGGCGGACTGGCTAGGCGAATGAGCGCCGATTCCTGCCGCGCGCCTCTCCACGTGGCGGAAATGCGCATCACGGCCGAAGGCGTGTGGCAGTAAAATAAGCGAATTCTGATACACGCACCGCAACGCGGCTTCGAAGGCTTCCCATGCGCCGTCTCATCCCCCTTCTGATCCTGCTGCTTGCAGTAGCGGGCTTCGTTCTCTTGCGCGCCACCCGCCCGGTCGTCCCACCCATTGAAGCGCGCGAGCGCATCTGGCGCGTCGAGGCACACGAACTCGTCAGCACGGCGGTGAAGCCGACCCTCGTCCTGTACGGTCGCATCGAAGCTCCGGACCGCATCCGCGCGGCAGCGCCGGTCGGTGGCCGCATCGTTGAAGTGAAGGTGCGCGACGGCGACCGGGTCGATGCGGGTGCCGTGCTCGCGCGCATGGATCCGCGTGACCTCGAGCCACGGATTGCACAGGCCACGGCCGATGTCGAGCGCGAGCGCATCCGCCACCGTCACGACCAGGAAGCGATCGCACAAGAACGCACCCTGCTGCAACTGGCCGACGCGAAGCTGGCGCGTTTCGAGCGCCTCAAGAACGCGCGCCTCGGCGCCGAGAGCTCCTTCGACCAGGCACGCGAAGAAGTCGCCCGCGTCCGCCTGTCGCTGTCACAGCGCCAGCAGGCAATTGCCGAGCATCCGTCCCGGCTCACCCAGTTGCAGGCGAAGCTGACCGAGGCAAGGCGCGACGCCGAGCGCGGCGAGATCACCGCCCCCTTTGCTGCACGCATCGGCAAGGTCGAGGTTGCCGCCGGCGATCAGGTACAGCCCGGACAGGCTCTGCTCAGCCTGTACTCGTCCGATGCCCTCTATCTACGCGCCCGGGTTCCCGCGATCTACGCCGAGGAGCTACGTGCAGCCCTGGCGCGGGGCGAGGGGCTGGAGGCACGTGCCGAGTTCGGCACGACCACCCTTCTCACCCGCCTCGACCGCATCAGCGGTGAGGCCGACGCGCGCGGCGTCGACGTGCTGCTCCGACTCGACGATGCGAGCAAGGTCCCGCTGGGGGCCTTCGTCAACGCAGTGCTCGAGCGCCCCACTGCGACCGACGTGTTCGCCGTGCCACCCTCCGCGCTCCACGGCGGCGATCGTATCTACCTGATCGGGGACGGCAACCGGCTGCGCGCGTTGCCCGTCCGCCGCGCCGGCGAGCGCCGTGATGGCAGCACCTTGACGCTGCTCGTGCGCCCTGCCAACGACACGACTGAACTGCGCAGCGGCACGCGCATCCTCGCCACCCACCTGCCGCACGCCATCGACGGGCTGGCAGTCGAGGTGGTCGGGGCTCCGCAATGAAGCACGTCAGCGTGCTCGAACGCCTGGCCGGCCACAAGGTGGCAGCCAACGTGCTGATGCTGCTCGCCTTCGTCCTCGGGGTGATCGGCCTCACGCGCATGAACGTGCAGTTCTTCCCCACCTTCGAGCTCGACGTCATCTCGGTGCGCGTGGTGTGGAGCGGCGCCGCAGCCGAGGACGTCGAGAACGGCATCACCGTGCCCCTTGAGGAGCGCCTGAAGACCGTCGACGGCCTCAAGCGCATGAGCTCCACCTCGGCCCAGGGCGTGGCGAGCATCACCCTCGAACTGCACGAGGGCACCGACGCGCTGCTCGCCCTCGACCAGGTACGCCAACGGGTGGATGAGTTCCGCAATCTGCCGCGCGACGCCGAGACTCCCGAAGTGAGCCGCGTGTCGCGCTACGAGCCCATCGCCCGCCTGCTCGTGCGCGGCAACAGCGTCGAGGAGTTGCGGCCCTGGGTCCGGCGCTTCGAGCAGGAGCTGCTCGCTGCCGGCATCGATCGGGTCAGCATCACCGGCCTGCCAGAGGAGCGCATCGCGATCGAGATCCCGTCCGCGGCGCTGGAAACGCTCGGCCTGTCGCTGGTGCAGGTCGGCGATCGTGTCGGCCAGGTCGCGCGCGACATTCCGGCGGGCATCGCCGGAGAAGCCGACGGCGCGCGCGAGATCCGTGGTCTGGAACAGCGCCGCAGCGCCGATGCCTTCGCGCCGCTCGCGGTGGTGAGCGACGAGCGCGGCGTGGTGCGCCTGGACGAGATCGCGACCATCATCCGCGAGCCCCGTGCCAACGAGCTCGCGCTCTTCGAGCGCGGCGACAGCGTGGTCGAGCTGCAACTGCAGCGCAGCGAGAGCGGGCACTCGCTCAAGGCCGCGCGCATCCTCGACGACTGGCTGGAAAAGACCCGCCCCACCCTGCCACCGAGCATCGGCCTCGAGGTCTTCGACACGCAGTGGCAACTGATCAGCGATCGCATCGAGCTGCTCGTCGAAAACGGGCTCTCCGGCCTGCTGCTGGTGGTCGCCGTGCTGTATTTCTTCCTGCCGGCACGGGTGGCGCTGTGGGTCATGATCGGCATCCCGACAGCATTTCTCGCCACCCTCGGGCTGATGTTCTTCTTCGGCGGCACGATCAACATGATGAGCCTGTTCGCACTCATCATGGCGCTCGGCATCATCGTCGACGACGCGATCGTGGTGAGTGAGGACGCCGACACCCATCGCCACATGGGCGAAGGTCCCTCTCAGGCCGCAATCGGCGGCGCACGGCGAATGCTGTGGCCGGTGCTGGCCTCGTCGCTGACCACGATCGCCGCGTTCCTGCCGCTGATGATGGTGGGCGGCATAATCGGCAACATCCTCGGCGACATTCCCTTCGTGATGGTTGCGGTGATCGTCGCGTCGCTGATCGAGTGCTTCCTGATCCTTCCCGCCCACCTGCGCGGCGCGCTCGCCGGCGAGGCGGCCCTGAAGCAGTCGGCATTGCGTGCACGGCTCGACGCCGCATTTGCCGGGTTTCGCGACGGCCCCTTCCGCCGCATGGTGGAGCGCGCGTTGGCCTGGCGCGGTGCAACCGTGTCCATTGCCGTCGCCCTGATGATCCTCGCCGTCGGGCTGATCGCGGGCGGTCGAATCGGCTTTGTGTTCTTCCCCACGCCCGAGGGCCAGGTGATCTACGCCAATGCCACCTTTGTCGCCGGCACGCCACGAGCCCGCACCGAAGCCTTCCTCGGCGAACTCGAACGCGCCCTGTTCGCGGCCGAAGCCGAACTGGGCGGCGGTCTGGTGCAGACTGCGGTGGCCCGGCTCGGCGGCACGATCAGCAGCGGCAGCGGATCGAGCGCACGCGGCGACCAGCTCGCCGGCATCATGGTCGAGCTCACCCCGCCCGATCAGCGCGCGGTGCGCAACGAGCGCTTCCTCGCCGTCTGGCGCGAAAAGCTGCCCGCGGTGGCCGGGATGGAGCTGCTCACCTTCACCGCCCGCCAGTCAGGGCCACCGGGGCGCGACCTCAACATTCGCCTCTCCGGTGACAACGCCGACGCCCTCAAGGCCGCCGCGCTCGAGCTGGCCGAGACGCTGACGAGCATTCCCGGCGTCAGCGAGACCGAGGACGACATGCCTTATGGACGCGAGCAGCTCATCTACCGCCTGACCCCCGCGGGCGAAGCGCTGGGGCTCACCACCGAGAGCCTCGGCCGCCAGTTGCGCGCCGCCTTCGATGGCGCCCTCGCTCAGCTCGTACAGGTAGGGCGCGACGAGCTCGAGGTGCGGGTGATGTTGCCGCGCGACGAGCGCAGCCGGCTCGACGTATTCGAGCGCATCACCGTCAGCCTGCCGGACGGCCGTTTCGTCCCGCTCGCCACGGTGGCGAGCTGGGAGTCGCGCCGCGGCTTCGAGGCCCTGCGCCATGCCCAGGGTCGGCTGGCAGTGGAAGTCTCGGCCGCCGTCGCCAGCGACGTCACCAATGCCAACGCGGTGCAGGCCCTGCTCGAAGCCGACACCTTGCCCCAACTGGCGCAAAAGCATGGTTTCGAATTCAGCTTCGAAGGCCGCTCCGCCGACCAGCGCGAGACCATGGAGGACATGCGTGCAGGCCTCATTCTCGGCCTGGCGATGATCTATCTGATCCTGGTGTGGTCGTTCTCGTCGTGGAGCTGGCCGCTGGTGGTGATGTCGGCCATTCCACTCGGCCTTGCAGGCGCCATCTTCGGCCACTGGGTCCTCGACATCGACCTCACCATCCTGTCGATGTTCGGCCTCTTCGGCCTCGCCGGCATTGTGGTTAACAACTCCATCATCCTGGTGAGCCTGTTCAAGGAGCTGCAGCACAAGGGCGCAACAGTGCACGATGCGCTGATGGGTGCGGCCTGTGGCCGCCTGCGTGCGGTGCTGCTGACCTCGCTCACCACCATCGGTGGTCTCACGCCGCTGCTCTTCGAGCGCTCGCTGCAGGCCCAGTTCCTGATCCCGATGGCGACCTCGATCGCGTTCGGGCTCGCCTTCTCCGCCGTGCTGGTGCTCTTCTTCGTGCCAGCCCTGCTGTCCCTGCTGGAGAGCCTGCAGGGCTGGCTGCGCAGCATGCCGAGTCAGAGCGGCGCTTCGAGCACCTCGACACCGCCCATGTAGGGCACCAGCGCCTTCGGGATGAGCACCGAACCGTCGGCCTGCTGGTAGTTCTCCAGCACGGCGACCAGTGTGCGACCGACCGCAAGGCCGGAGCCGTTGAGGGTATGCACCAGCTCGTTCTTGCCCTGCGCATTCTTGAACCGCGCCTGCATGCGGCGCGCCTGGAAGGACTCGCAGTTCGAGCAGCTCGAGATCTCGCGATAGGTGTTCTGCGCCGGCAACCAGACTTCCAGGTCGTAGGTCTTCGCGGCCGAGAAACCCATGTCGCCGGTGCACAGCGTGATCACGCGGTAGGGCAGCTCCAGCTTCTGCAGGATGGCTTCGGCGTGGCCCACCATCTGCTCGAGCGCCTCGTTGCTCTTGCTCGGCTCGACGATCTGTACCATCTCGACCTTGTCGAACTGGTGCTGGCGGATCATGCCGCGCACGTCGCGCCCGCCGCTGCCCGCCTCGGAGCGAAAGCACGGGCTGTGCGCAGTCATGCGGATCGGCAGCGCGTCGAGCGCGAGCACGTCCTCGCGCACGCTGTTGGTGAGCGTGATCTCGGCGGTGGGGATCAGGTATTGCTCGAGGCCCTCCTCGTCACCGCCGCGCAGCACCCAGAACAGGTCTTCCTTGAACTTGGGCAACTGGCCGGTGCCGTAGAGCGCCGAGCCATTGACGATGTAGGGCGTGTAGCACTCGGTGTAGCCGTGCTCGCGGGTGTGGGTGTCGAGCATGAACTGCGCCAGCGCGCGATGCAGGCGTGCCACCGGGCCGCGCAGGAAGGCAAAGCGCGCGCCGGACAGCTTGGCGCCGGTCTCGAAATCGAGGCCGAGCGGTGCACCCACATCGACGTGGTCGCGCACCTCGAAGTCGTAGCTGCGCGGCGCCCCCCACCGCCGAACCTCGACGTTTCCGCTTTCGTCCGCGCCTACCGGCACACCTTCCTGCGGCAGGTTGGGCAGCGTGGCGAGGAAGGCATTCATGCGCTCGAGCAGCACCGGCAGCGCCTGCTCGCAGGCCTTCAACTCGTCGCCGAGCTGGCCCACTTCTGCCATCACACCGGACGCGTCCTCGCCCTTGCCCTTGAGCATGCCGATCTGCTTCGACAGTGCATTGCGCCGGGCCTGCAGCTCCTGGGTGCGAGTCTGCGTCTGCTTGCGCTCTTCTTCCAGCGCCTGGAAGGCGGCCGTGTCGAGTTGCATGCCGCGGGTGGCGAGGCGGGCTGCGACGGTATCGATCTGGGTGCGAAGAAGCTGGATATCGAGCATCGGAGAGTTTTCCTGGAACGTTTCGAATCAATAACCTGCGACTGGAAGCTAAGGTTTGGCGCGCACGACACGAGGCAAGCGCTGGTTTACAGACGGTTCACCACAAACCGACCATGTATGACGCACCGCAAAAATTAACTTTTCCAATCAATAACTTGTTTAGTTGACGCTACGTAAATTGAACTTGCAAAAGGTCGCCTGTCAATTATCCTTAGATCAACCACGAAGCCGCGACAGACGGCTCACCTTAGGAGGAGTTCGGCATGCTATCCATTCGTGACTGCCTAGACTACTGTGACCTGACCGACGAGGAGGTTTCGCTGATCGCCGAGCATGAAGACATTCCAGACGCGGCCGCTGCTCAAGTGTGTTGCGGCTTGGTGCAGACGCCCGAAGGGGTGATGGTTCTGACCAACTTCATGCTCGACCTTATTGAGCGTGCGCACGCTTGTGGCGACACCCGAAAGGCGGAGCGGGCGGCGAATTTGTGCGCGCGGTTCATGAAGGATCATCCCCTCCCGCATTGAGACTCTCCTCGCCCGACGTCTTTTTCATCGTCGGGTCTTGACGCGAGGCCGAGCCGGCTGACGGGCTATGCCTCGCCCTTTGTTGGACACCTTCCTGGCTGCGCTGCACGGCCTCGCGATCCAGCGTACGCAGGTGGGCGAGCTTCTCGGCAATGCGCGACTCCATGCCGCGCGGCGCGGGTTGATACCAACCCGGCGCTTGCATGCCGTCGGGCAGGTAGTTTTCGCCGGCTGCGTAGGCCTCGGGCTCGTCGTGTGCGTAGCGGTAGGCCTTGCCGTAATCCAGCGCCTTCATGAGCTTGGTCGGTGCGTTGCGCAGGTGCAGCGGCACCGGGCGTGAGCCATCACCCGCGACAAAGGCGCGTGCTGCGTTGTAGGCCTTGTAGGCCGCGTTCGATTTTGCGGCGCAGGCGAGAAAGATCGTCACCTGGGCGAGCGCGAGTTCGCCCTCCGGGGATCCCAGACGTTCGTAGGTGGCGCAGGCGTTGAGCGCCATGTCGAGGGCGCGCGGATCGGCCAGGCCGATGTCTTCCACGGCCATGCGCACCAGCCGACGCCCGAGGTAGAGCGGATCGGCGCCGCCGTCGAGCATGCGGCACAGCCAGTACAGCGAGGCGTCCGGGTCGGAGCCGCGCACCGACTTGTGCAGGGCCGAAATCTGGTCGAAAAACGCTTCGCCGCCCTTGTCGAAGCGGCGCAGGTTGCGCGACAGCGTCTGATCGACGAATGCCGCGCTGACCCGATTGACCTTCGCCGTTTCGGCTGCCACCTGCAACTGCTCGATGAGATTCATCAGGCGCCGCGCATCGCCATCGGCGAAACCGATCAGGCGTTCGCGGGCATCGGCGTCGAAGCCGATGTCCGCACAGGCAATCGCATGCGCCCGCTCGAAGAGCTGCGTCATCGCCGCTGCATCGAGCGACTCCAGCACATAGACGGCCGCGCGCGACAGCAGCGCCGAATTGACCTCGAAGGACGGGTTCTCGGTCGTCGCGCCGATGAAGGTAACCAGGCCCTGCTCGACGAAGGGCAGGAAGGCATCCTGCTGCGCCTTGTTGAAACGATGAACCTCATCGACGAACAGGATCGTGTGCCGACCCCGCGCCTTCGCGGCCTGCGCCTGCTGGATCGCCTCGCGGATCTCCTTGACCCCGGAGAACACCGCCGACAAGGCCACGAAATCGGCATCGAAGCCGCGCGCCATCAGCCTTGCGAGCGTCGTCTTGCCGACGCCGGGTGGCCCCCACAGGATCATCGAGTGCGGCCGCCGCGACTCGAAGGCCAGGCGCAAGGGCTTGCCCGGCCCGAGCAGATGCCTCTGGCCCGCCACTTCGTCCAGGGTCTTCGGCCGCATGCGCTCGGCGAGCGGCACCTGCGGCGGGTCGAGAGCCTCGAAAAGGTCGCTCATGCAGGCGGAAGATCAGCGCGTGGTGCCGGGCACGTCACCGATGATGTCGGCGCCGGCCGGGGGCGTGAAGCTGAAGCGATCGGCGGCGAGCACCGGATTGGCCTGCAGTCGGGTGAAACGGATCACCGTCGTCTGGCCGAAGTGGTCGCGCATTTCCATGCGCTCGAGCTGACCCTCGGCGAGGCCGATGCGCAGCGCCTCGAAGCCGCTCTCGGTCAGCTTCGGACGCGCCTCGACCCAGGCCAGGCCATCATGCTCGCCACCATCGGCAAGCTCGAAATTGTCGTCGAGCGCACCGCTGCCGAACAGGATCGCGGCCGGCGTAGCCCCGAGCGCATCGCCGATCTCGCGCACCGTGACCTGATTGAGGTCCGGATCCCAGGTCCACAACAGCTTGCCGTCACCGACCAGCACCTGGCGATAGGGACGGTCGTATTCCCAGTGGAATCGACCGGGGCGCGCATAGGCAAAGCTGCCGGACGCCTCCTGCGGGCGACGTCCCGACTGGGCGGTGACCACCTGTTCGAATTTTCCTTCGGCACTGCGCGCGCCGTCGACGAAGGCGCGCAACTGCGCCACCCCGTCAGCCGCGCTCACCGTGAGTGCAGCGGCCGCCAGCGCAAGCGCTGCCGCGCCACGGATCATTGCGGACGCTGCCTTGGTCAGAAAACTCATTCGCTCTCCTTGGCCGGAACGATCACTTCACGGTTGCCGTTGCTGCCCATCGGCGACACCAGCCCAGCGCGCTCCATCTGCTCGATCAGGCGCGCGGCGCGGTTGTAGCCGATGCGCAGGTGACGCTGCACCAGCGAGATCGATGGCCGTCGGGTCTTGATGACGACTTCCACCGCCTGATCATAGAGCGCGTCCCACTCGCCGTCGCCGCCCTCCCCACCGCCGCCGAGCGCCGCCTCCAGATCGTCCTCGGGCGCGGCCAGGATGCCTTCGATGTAGTCCGGCGGGCCGATCTTCTTGAGGTGATCGACAACCTTGTGCACCTCGTCGTCGGCAACGAAGGCGCCATGCACCCGCACCGGCAGCCCCGTGCCCGGCGCCAGATACAGCATGTCGCCCATGCCGAGCAAGGTCTCGGCCCCCATCTGGTCAAGGATGGTGCGCGAGTCGATCTTGCTCGACACCTGGAAGGAGATCCGGGTCGGCACGTTGGCCTTGATCAGGCCAGTGATCACGTCCACAGACGGACGCTGAGTGGCGAGGATGAGGTGGATGCCGGCTGCGCGCGCCTTCTGCGCGAGGCGCGCGATCAGCTCCTCGACCTTCTTGCCCACCACCATCATCATGTCGGCGAGTTCGTCCACCACCACCACGATGTAGGGCAGGGGCTCGAGTGGCTCGGGGTTCTCGGGACTGATCGAGAATGGGTTGGTGAGCGGCTTCTCCGCCTTGCGCGCCTCCTGCACCGCCTTGTTGAATCCGGCGAGGTTACGCACGCCGACCGCGGCCATCAGCTTGTAGCGCTTGTCCATCTCGGTCACACACCAGTTGAGCGCGTTGGCCGCGTGCTTCATGTCGGTGACCACCGGCGCCAACAGATGCGGGATGCCCTCGTAGATCGACAGCTCGAGCATCTTCGGGTCGACCATGATGAGGCGCACCCGGTCCGGCTCGCTCTTGTAGAGCAGCGACAGGATCATCGCATTGATGCCCACCGACTTGCCCGAGCCGGTGGTACCGGCCACCAGCAGGTGGGGCATCTTGGCGAGGTCGGCCACCACCGGCTGACCGCCGATGTCCTTGCCGAGCACGACGGTCAGCGGCGAATGCGCGTCCTGATAGACCTTGGAGCCGATGATCTCCGACAGGCGCACCATCTGGCGTTTGGGATTGGGCAGCTCGAAGGCCATGCACGACTTGCCGGGCACGGTCTCGACCACGCGGATCGACACCAGCGACAGCGCGCGGGCGAGATCCTTGGCCAGGTTGACCACCTGACTGCCCTTGACGCCGGTGGCCGGCTCGATCTCGTAGCGGGTGATCACCGGGCCGGGATAGGCGGCGAGCACCTTCACCTCGACGCCGAAGTCGGCGAGCTTGGTCTCGATCACGCGCGAGGTGAATTCGAGCGTCTCGGGCGACGGCGGTTCGACGCCGCCGCTTGCCGGATCGAGCAGCGAAACCGGCGGGATCACCCCCTCTGGGGCATCGGCAAACAGCGTCTGCTGACGCTCCTTCTCCACGCGTTCGGACCTGGGCACGGCGACCACCGCAGGCTCGATCCGCAGCGGCGGCGGGGCTTCCTTCTCGACCTTGCGGCGCCGGGTCTGCACGACCGCCTCGCGCTTCTCGGCGATCTCACGACCCGCGCGGCGATCCTGCCGGCGGATCCAGGCCTGCTGCATCCCAATCACGCCCTGCTCCAGCCAGAGCCCGATACGCTCGACCACGGCCAGCCACGACAGCCCGGTGAACAGCGACAGACCCGAAGCCATCAGGGCCAGCAGCAGCAAGGTGCCGCCGGTGAAGCCGAAATAGCGCTGAATGGCCTGCCCGAGTTCCATCCCCAGCAGCCCGCCCGGCTCGAGCGGCACCGCAGCGCCATGAGAGTGAAAACGCAGGAACTCGATCGCGCTGCTGGTGAGCAGCACGACCAAGAAGCCGATCATCACGAAGATGAAAGAGCGGCGGTCGAGTTCGAGCCGGTTCTTCAGGCGGCGAAAGCCCCACAGCAGGCTGTAGCCGAGGAACACCACCCACCACCACGACGATACGCCGAAGAGATAGAGCAGCAGGTCGGCCAGCCAGGCGCCAAAGCGCCCGCCGGGGTTGTTCACGCGCACCACGTCGGCGGCATGAGACCAGCCGGGATCGGACTCGCTGTAGCCCACCAGCACAAGCCCGACATAGAGCGACATCACGCCCAGGATCAGCCAGCGCGCTTCCTGCAGCAAGAGCGAGATCTTTTCCGGCAGCGGCTGGGAACGGGAGGACGAGCGAGACAGCATTGCGTTGCGACCGGACGGCCAGAGTGAAACAACGCCGGATTATACGGGATCGACCGCCCCGCCCGCGGCCGATGTTGCGCCTGCTCACAAAGCCGTCATGCCTCGCGGCATACGCCAGAGGCGCGCGCGGGCGCGCCAGTCATGGCCTGAGAAGTCGCTCAGACGTCGTTCAGGCGCTCGCGCAGCACGATGCCATCGGCACGCTCCTCGATCAGCCCCTGCTTGCCGAGATCCTTCATCACGCGGCTGACCATCTCGCGCGAGGCGCCGATCATCTTGGCGATGTCCTGCTTGGAAATCTTGCGCACCACCACGACCTCGCCACCCACATCCTCGGACATCTCGATCAGCAGCCGCGCCACGCGCCCGTAGACGTCCATGAGGGCGAGGCTCTCGATCTTGCGATCCGCGTTGCGCAGACGCTCGGCGAGGTTGCACATGATGCGCCACGACACGTCGAAGCTGTCGTGCATGATGCGGCGAAAATCCTGCTTGGAAATCAGCACCAGATCGGAGGGCACCACCGCGATCACCGAGGCCGAGCGTGGCCGCTCGTCGAACATGCCCATCTCGCCGAAGAGTTCGCCCTGACCGAGGATCGACAGGATGACCTCGCGCCCGTCCTCATCGCTGACCACGACCTTCAGACTGCCGGTGAGGATCAGATAGACATAGTCGGGCCGATCGCCCGCACACACCACGGACTGCCCGCGCGGAAACCTGCGCATCATCGACACGCGGGCGATGGTGGCCAGCGCTTCGTCCGACAGGCCATGGAAAAGCGAGAACGTCTTCAGGGCAACGACGGAAACGGCGGTGGTCTGGGTCATGCGTACTCCGGCAAGCACAAGAGTGATCAATGAATCGATAAATCCGGCAGGAAGTGTACACGATTGCGACGCCGATAATGGTGATGTCGTGACTTCCGTCACGCGTGGGGCCGCGCCTCACGGCACCCGATCAATCGTGCTCATGGCCGCTGGCGCAACGCCCCTCCGCTATAATCTGGCGCTTGTCCCGTTAAGCGCAGGAATGCTCCACATGACCACCAAACACGCCCGCCTGCTGATCCTCGGCTCCGGTCCCGCCGGCTATACCGCTGCCGTTTATGCCGCCCGTGCCAACCTCGACCCGGTTCTCGTCACAGGCATCGCCCAGGGCGGCCAGTTGATGACCACGACCGAGGTGGATAACTGGCCGGCCGACGCCGATGGCGTGATGGGCCCCGACCTGATGGCACGTTTCCAGAAGCATGCCGAGCGCTTCAACACCGAGATGATCTTCGATCACATCCATACGGTGAAGCTGGGCGAGAAGCCCTTCCGCCTGACGGGCGACAGCGGCGAATACACCTGCGATGCGCTGATCATCGCCACCGGCGCCACCGCCAAGTATCTCGGCCTGCCATCGGAAGAAAAGTTCGCCGGCCGCGGCGTGTCGGCGTGCGCCACCTGCGACGGCTTCTTCTACCGCAACCAGGATGTCGCGGTGATCGGCGGCGGCAACACCGCGGTCGAGGAAGCGCTCTACCTCGCCAACATCGCGAAGAAGGTCACGCTGGTCCATCGCCGCGAGAAGTTCCGCGCCGAGAAGATCATGATCGACAAGCTGATGGAGAAGGTTGCGGCGGGCAAGATCGAGCTCGCGCTCAACGCCACGCTCGACGAGGTGCTCGGCGACGACAGCGGCGTGACCGGCATGCGCATCAAAGACGCCAACACCGACGCCACCCGCGACGTCGCGCTGCAGGGCGTGTTCATCGCCATCGGCCACAAGCCCAACACCGAGATCTTCGATGGCCAGCTCGAGATGGAAGGCGGCTACATCATCACCGAGGGCGGTCGCAACGGCAATGCCACGCAGACCAGCGTCCCGGGCGTGTTCGCCGCGGGGGACGTGCAGGACCACATCTACCGCCAGGCGGTGACCTCGGCCGGTACCGGCTGCATGGCTGCGCTCGACGCTGAGCGCTACCTCGACTCACTCGGCGGCTGAGCATGGCCAAGGGCCGCCGCGCCGCCAGAGCCCGCGCCGGCGAGAATGCGCACGACGGCGCCCGGTCGGCCGAAAAGCCGGCCACTCCGTTCGCCGGCCTGCGCGCCCAGATACGCGGCACGAAGCAGACGGCGAGCGAACCGCTGGCGCCAGCGAAACGGATCCGCCACGCACCGCCTCAGGCAGCGGCAGAGACGACCGAACAGGCAGCCGACGACGGCGAGCTCGAGCTGTTCCGCAAGGCGGCGGGCAAGGTGCAACCGGTGCGCGGGGGCGACCGGGCCGAAATCGAGCGCCCACGACCTGCCCCCGTGCCGCATCACGCCAGCGTCCATGACGAGGCGATCGAGCAGGCGCACTCAGCGCGAGCCGAGACTGATCCGCTGCGCCTGGCTTACCAGGGCGTCATGCCGCTGCGCGACCGCGGCCGGATCGAGCTGGACACGCCACTTCGCCACACGATCCGCCACCCGGGATCGGAACAAACTGCGCGCATTCAGCGCCCTGACGCGATCGTGCTGCCCGCGGATGCGGACTTGCGCGATCCGGCGGCACTTTTTCGCAGTGTTGTCGGCGACGCCCGGCCCGTCGGCGATCGCAATCGGGTCGAACTGGAACGCGTGCCACCTTTGCCCGCGCCGATCAAGCGCGAGGAAGATGAGCGCGCAGCGTTGCATGAATCACTCGCCGCGCCGCTGACTTTCGAAGACCGCCTGGACATGGGCGACGAAGCCGCCTTCCTGCGCCCCGGCCTGCCGCGCCGGGTGCTGACCGACCTGCGCCGCGGACGCTGGGTGCTTCAAGGTCAGATCGACCTGCACGGCCTGACGCGGGACGAAGCCCGCTCAGCATTGGCGCATTTCCTGCACGACGCCCTCGCGCAGGGCAAGCGCTGCATCCGGGTGATCCATGGCAAGGGACACGGCTCGCCTGGCAAGGTATCGATCCTCAAGCAACTGTCGCGAGGCTGGCTCGCGCAGCGCGAAGAGATCCTGTGCTTCTGCCAGGCTGGACCGAACGACGGCGGGGGCGGCGCACTGCTGGTACTGCTGCGCGCGCAGAACGCGGCGCAACGCTGAACCGAATCTGCTCTTTTACCCCCAGGATTGGTCAATGCGAGGGCAGGGCCGCTCAGCGGGTCAGATAGCCGACTCGTTGGTCTCACCGGTGCGGATGCGGATCACCTGCTCCACCGGGCTGACGAAGATCTTGCCGTCGCCGATCTTGCCCGTATGGGCGGCCTTGACGATCGCCTCCACGGCCTGATCGACCATGTCGTCACCCAGCACCACCTCGACTTTGATCTTGGGCAGGAAATCCACGACGTACTCGGCGCCGCGGTAAAGCTCGGTGTGCCCCTTCTGCCGTCCGAATCCCTTTACCTCGGTGACGGTGAGGCCGGTGATGCCGACTTCGGACAAGGCTTCGCGTACCTCGTCCAACTTGAAGGGCTTGATGATCGCTTCGATCTTCTTCATCCACGTCTCTCCTGTTTTTCAGAACTCATCCTGGTAGCGGGATGTTATCGGATAACGCCAGTCCCTGCCGAAGCCACGCGGCGTCACCCGAATGCCGACGGGTGCCTGGCGGCGCTTGTACTCGTTGCGCTTGAGCATGCCCACCGTGCGTCGCACCTCAGCCTCGGGGAAGCCGGCGGCGATGATCTCGCGCGGGGACTCGTCCCGCTCCATGTAGGCCTCGATGATGGCGTCGAGCATCTCGTAGGGCGGCAGGCTATCCTGGTCCTTCTGATCGGGCTTGAGCTCGGCGGACGGCGGCCGATCGATGATGTTCTGCGGAATCACCGGGCTCACCGTGTTGCGCCAGTTCGACAGGCGGAAGACGAGCGTCTTGTAGAGGTCCTTGAGCACCGCGAAGCCCCCCGCCATGTCGCCGTAAAGGGTGGCGTAGCCGGTCGCCATCTCGCTCTTGTTGCCGGTAGTGAGCACGATTGCGCCTGTCTTGTTCGACAGCGCCATCAGGATCATGCCGCGGATGCGCGCCTGCAGATTCTCCTCGGTCGTGTCCGCCGGTAGCCCGACAAACTGGGGAGCGAGCAGCTCTGCGAGGGCCTTCATCGCCGACTCGATCGGGATCTCGTCATAGCGCACGCCGAGTCGGCGCACCATCTCGCGCGAATCGTCCAAGCTCATCTGGGCCGTGTACGGGGAAGGCATCATGACGGCACGCACCCGATCGGCACCGAGCGCATCGACCGCAATCGCCAGCGTCAGCGCCGAATCGATGCCGCCAGACAGACCGATGATCGCCCCGGGAAAACGGTTCTTGCCGAGGTAATCGCGCACGCCGGTCTTGAGCGCTTCATACGCCTCGGCTTCCAGCGTGCGCGGGTCCGCCCGTACCTCAGCAAGCCACGCGCCGGCATGGTAGCCGAGGAGGTCGACACCCTCGGCGAAGCTGGTGGCCTGGTAGGCGAGCGCGCCGTCGCGGTCGAGGGCAAACGACGCACCGTCAAAAACGAGTTCGTCCTGGCCGCCCACCATGTTGCAGTAGAGAATCGGCAGACCGGTCTCACGCACGCGATCGCGCAACACCTGCACACGCTGCGTTTGCTTGTTCATGTGGTAGGGCGAGGCGTTGAGCGCCAGCAGCACCTGCGCACCAGCCGCCCGCGCCGCCTCCGCAGGCCCGCGCTCCCAGACGTCGGCGCAGATGTTGAGGCCGAAGCGTACGCCCTTGCACTCGAACACGCAGGCGGCGTTTCCGGCCTCGAAGTAGCGCTCCTCGTCAAACACCTCGTAGTTGGGCAGCAGACTCTTGTGGTAACGCGCAACGAGCTTGCCATCGCGCAACACCGATGCGGCGTTGTAGCGCTCATCGCCGTCCTCGACCGGATGTCCGAGCACAACGGTGATGCCACTTGCGGCAGCCGCGATGCGCTCCGTCTCACGGTCGCAAGCGCGGTAGAAGTCGGGCCTAAGGAGCAGGTCCTCCGGCGGATAGCCCGCCAGGGCGAGTTCGGGCGTCAACAGGAGGTCAGCGCCCGCCGCGCGAGCCTGCTCCAGCGCGGCGATGATCCGGTCAGCGTTGCCCACCAGGTCGCCCACGGTGAGGTTGAGTTGCGCGACAGCGATCGAAACAGGGGAATGTGCGTGTGCTTTCATGGAGCGAAACTATACCGCTTCGGTGGCCACACGGAAGTCCGCTCGTAGCCCGGAGACGCGCGCCGCGCCTGCGAACACCACTGGAGCGGCGAAACCCACAGCCAGTGGGGGAAAGGCTGTGGATAAGTCATCGACAACGCTTGCAAGGCCCTGTGGCGTAAGCGTATCGTCGCGATGCACAAAAAGAAGGCAACCAACACCCAGGCGCTCCTCCACACTCGCGACCACCATCGAAGCTCACGCATGAACCGCACCGACGGACTCCACCTGCTTTCGCGTATCGGCGACATCGACGCCGCGCGCTGGGACGCGCTGCTCGCGGCGAGTTCGCCCACCCTGCCCCCCGGCCTGCGCCATGCCTATCTCGAAACTCTCGAGGACACCGGATGCGTGGGCGGGCGCACGGGCTGGACGCCGGCTCATGCAACGCTATGGGAGCACGGCGAGCCGATTGCCGCGATGCCGCTCTACATCAAGGACCACTCTTACGGCGAGTACGTTTTCGATTGGGCGTGGGCTGAGGCCTACCTGCGCCACGGGCTCGCCTATTACCCGAAGTGGCTGTCAGCCCTGCCCTTCACGCCCATTCCCGGCGCGCGCGTCCTTGGCCGTGACCTCCGCGCGCGCCGCGCGCTGCTCGATGCCGTCCTGATGCAAGTCCGAGGATCGGGAGCCTCGTCCTTTCACGTCCTGTTCCCAGCCGATGACGAGCGGCACCTGCTCATTGCCGCGGGACTGACGATCCGCGAGGGGGTCCAGTTCCATTGGGAGAATCAGCCACCCGATGCCGGAAGCGAAAACACCAGCATCCCGGTTGCGTCTAACCCTACTCGAGACGACGGGTGCCCCCCATGGAAGGACTTCGACGCCTTCCTCGGGAGCCTCAACAGCGAAAAACGCAAAAAGATCCGCCAGGAGCGACGTCGGGCAGCCGCACACGGGCTCGAACTACGCTGGCTGGATGGCCACGACGCGCGGGCAGCGGACTGGGATTTCCTTGGTCGCTGCTACGCGACGACTTACGCGCTGCACCGCTCGACGCCCTACCTCTCGCCAGCCTTCTTCCACCGCCTTGGCGAACGCATGCCGGACGCCGTGCGACTCCTGCTGGCACTGCGCGAAGGGCAACCCGTCGCCGCAGCCTTCTTTCTGTGTGACGAGAAGGCCCTTTACGGCCGCTACTGGGGTGCGCTCGAGAACCTGCCCTTCCTGCACTTCGAACTGTGCTACTACCAGGCCATCGAGTATTGCATCGATCATGGGCTCGAACGATTTGAAGGCGGCGCGCAGGGCGAACACAAACTCGCCCGGGGCCTGCGCCCCGTTCGCACATACTCGGCGCATTGGATCGCGGACTCTCGTTTCCGGCGAGCTGTTGACGACTACCTAGCGCGCGAACGTAACGGCATGGACTGCTATGTCGATGAACTGAACGAGCGCTCGCCGTTTCGCCGCAACGCGCAAGGTGACTGAGCAGCGCCTAGCGGGCGCAATCACGCCGAATGAACGGAAGCGCCCTGTACAGCGCGGTGATGGTTTTGGCGTCGGTGATCTCGCCAGCATGGATGCCTGCCTCGACGACATCCACCGGCAAGGGGAGGATCTCGAGAAACTCGCCCTCGTCCCATGCATGCCCAACGTGAGTCAGGCCGTCCGCAAGGAAAATCTCGATGCGCTCGTCCGAGTACCCGATACAGGGATGCATCACGCCGAGATGACGCCAGTCCACCGCCTCGTAACCCGTCTCCTCCCGCAGCTCGCGTCTCGCGCAGTCGAGGATATCTTCACCGGCATCGATCTTTCCCGCCGGCAACTCTAGAAATGCCCGCCGCAGCGGATAGCGAAACTGGCGCTCGAAGAGCAAGGACCCGTCGGCGAGCTGGGCCACGACGACCACGGCGCCGGGGTGTCGCACGTACTCGCGCACGCTCTCCCCGCCATCCGGTAGTCGGACGCGATCGCGCCAGACCTTGAGCAGTGCACCGTCGAAAACCCGCTCTGAACTGAGCGCAGACTCGCTCAACGGATCCACGGCGTCAGAGGAGCTCACGCACGCTCACAACGAACCCAGCAATGCGTACGCGCAGACCGACATGAGCATCTGCGGCGCGAGACCCAGTGCCGCGATGGCAAGGCCATTGGCAGAGAGCATCACACGCACCTCGGCCGGAGCGTGGATCGGCGAGGCGTCAACCGGCTCGTCGAAGTACATCAGCTTGACGACGCGCAGGTAATAGAACGCCCCGATCACCGACATCACCACCGCGAGCACGGCAAGCCAGAAATAGCCCGCAGCCACCACCGCCTGCAGCACGGACAGCTTGGCGAAGAAGCCGATGAAGAAGGGCACCCCCGCCATCGAGAACATGACGAACAGCATCATCAGCGCAAACCACGGACTGCGCTTGTTGAGCCCCTTGAAGTCGTCGATGTTCTCGGCCTCGAAGCCCGCGCGCGACAAGAGAATGATCATCCCGAACGACGCGAGACTCATGATTACGTAGGACACGGCGTAGAACATCGCCGAGCTGTAGGCGTTGAGCGCAAAATGACGGTCCCCTTCGACCACGCCCGCGAGCAGCCCGAGCAGCATGAAGCCCATGTGGGAAATGCCCGAATAGGCAAGCATGCGCTTGATGTTCTGCTGGGCGATCGCGGCGAGATTGCCCAGCACGATCGACGCGCCGGCCACCATCATCAGCATGACCTGCCACTCAGCGGCGACGTCAAACAGCGCCCAGATCAGCAAGCGGACAGCCATCGCAAACGCTGCCAGCTTGGGCGCGGTCGCAATCAACAGCGTGACCGCCGTCGGCGCACCCTGATAAACGTCCGGCACCCACATGTGGAACGGCACGACCCCAAGCTTGAAGCAGATGCCGGCAACCAGGAAGACGAGACCGAACATCAGGACGGTCTGGTTAGCCGACTGATTGTAGATGGACTGGGCGATCGCGGAGAACTCGAGCGTCCCGGTGGCGCCGTAAACCATCGACATGCCATACAGCAACAGGCCGGAGGCGAGCGCACCAAGCACGAAGTACTTCATCGCCGCCTCGGTCGAGCGCGAAGAGTCTCGATCGAAGGCCACCATCGTGTACAACGCCAGCGACATCATCTCGAGGCCGATATACATCGGAAGCATGTGGTTGGCGGTGACCATGACCATCATGCCCAGCGTCATCAGCAGCGCAAGGAGGTAGTACTCGGGCTTGTCGATCTTGCGGTCGGCCAGGTATCCACGACCGTAGAGCAGCGCGATCGCGGTCGAGAAGTAAATCATCAGCTTCAGGAAGTCGCCCATCAGGTCACTGATGAACATGTTGCTGAAGGTATGCACCACCTCCCCTTCCATCGTGTAGATGGTGATCAAGGCTGCCCCGATCAGGGTCGCCTGCGTCAGGAAGTAGGACAGGTTGCGGGCGATGCTGCGCGCGAAGGTACTCGCCAGCATGATCACCAGGGCCATGACGGCGACGAAGATCTCGGCCGCTGCGGGGTAGAAGTCGGGGACGACGAAATTCATCTTCTGACCAGTCCGTTAAGTGTCTCTAGTGCGCTCGCGCCAAGCAACGCTCAGAGCTTGCTTACGGCAACATGCCGCAGGAGTTCGTTTACAGAGGCGTGCATCACTTCGGTGAAGGGGAATGGGTACAGGCCCATCGCCAGCACACACGCCGCGAGAATCGCGAGGAAGGCAAACTCGCGACCGTTGATGTCCTCGAGTTCAGCCACGTGCTTGTTGGCGACCTTGCCAAACACGACCCGCTTGTACATCCAAAGCGAATAAGCAGCCCCCAGGATCAGCGTGGTGGCGGCAATGAAGCCGATCCAGAAGTTGTACTGGACTGCACCAAGCACAATCATGAATTCACCAACGAAGCCGGAAGTGGCGGGCAGGCCCGAGTTGGCCATCGCAAAGAGCATGAAGAAGGCTGCAAACTTCGGCATCGTGTTCACGACGCCACCGTAATCAGCGATCTGGCGCGAGTGCATGCGGTCGTAGAGCACCCCGATGCAGAGGAACATTGCGCCAGATACGAAACCGTGCGAAATCATCTGTACCAGCGCGCCTTCGACTCCAAGCGTGTTGAACATGAAGAAGCCCAGGGTCACGAAACCCATGTGCGAGATCGACGAGTAGGCGACCAATTTTTTCATGTCCGCCTGCACGAGGGCGACGAAGCCGATGTAAACCACTGCAATCAACGATAGCGTGATCACCAGCGGCGCGAGCTGATGCGCGGCATCGGGCACGATCGGGAGCGAGAAGCGCAGGAAACCGTAGGCACCGAGCTTGAGGCCGATCGCAGCCAGCACCACCGAGCCGCCCGTCGGCGCCTCGACGTGGGCGTCAGGCAGCCAGGTATGCACCGGCCACATCGGGACCTTGACGCCGAAGGCAATCAGGAAGGCGAGGAAAATGAGGATCTGCGGCTCGATCGGCAGCGGTAGCTGATGCCACTCGAGAATGCTGAAGCTGCCACCGGACTGCATGAACAGATACAGCATCGCGATCAGCATCAACAGGGAGCCAAGCAGCGTGTAGAGGAAGAACTTGATCGCCGCGTACACGCGGTTTGCGCCGCCCCAGATGCCGATGATCAGGTAGAGCGGGATCAAGGAGGCTTCGAAGAAGACGTAGAACAGGATGCCGTCGAGCGCAGAGAAGATGCCGTTCATCAGGCCCGACATGATCAGGAAGGCCGCCATGTACTGCGCAACCTTGTCTTGAATGACCTGCCAGCCCGCCATCACCACCAGGATGGTGATGAATGCGTTGAGGATGACGAACAGCACCGACAAGCCGTCCACACCGAGGTGGTAATTGATGTTGAAGCGAGGCACCCAAGAGGTGAGCTCGACGAACTGCATCGCGCTGGTCGTGGTGTCGAAGCCGGTGTAGAGCGGAATCGTCACCACGAAGCCAGCCACCGCAACCGCGAAGGCGAGCATGCGCGCCAGCGGGGCATTGCGATCCGAGCCGGTCGCAAGCACCAGCAGGCCACCGAGAATCGGTACCCAGATCGCCAGACTGAGGAGAGGAATGTCCGTCATCGTTGCTTTCCGTTCAGTGCGCCGCGCACGGCGCGTTCGATCTTGTTATGTGGTTCACTTCCTGCGTGCTCGTCTCAGCCACGGTTGAACCAGTAGGTGAGGAGGATGAACACGCCGATGATCATCATGAAGGCGTACTGGTAGAGGTGGCCGGTCTGGAAGAGGCGAGTCATTTGCGCCACCCAACCCACCAGCTTTGCAGATCCATTGACCGCGATTCCGTCGATCAGCCCCTGATCACCCGCCTTCCACAGCCCCTTGCCGAGCGCGCGCGCACCACCGGCAAAGAAGATCTCGTTGAAGCGGTCGAAGTAGTATTTGTTCTCGAGCAGGGTGTGAATCGGCCTGAACGTGCGCTGGATGGCCGCGGGGATGTCCGGGCGCTTCATGTAGAAGAACCAGGCGAGCGCGACCCCGCCCATGGCGAGCCAGAACGGAGCGGTCTGAAGTCCGTGCAAGGCCATTCCCACCGGGCCATGGAAGCTCGCTGCGAGTTCCTTCAGGCCGACATGGTTGTCGCCAACGAAAATCACACCCTTGAACCACTCGCCGAACAACATCGGATCGATGGTGAAGAAGCCGATCAAGACCGAGGGGATCGCCAGCAGCACGAGCGGCAGGGTCACCACCCAGGGCGACTCGTGCGGCTTCTGCCCTGGCCCGAGGCCATGGTGGTGGTCAGCGGAGGGCTCTTCGTCATCGTGGTCACCGTGATGCTCATGGTGCTCGTGCGCCTTGCCGAAACGTTCCTCTCCGTGGAATACGAGGAAATACATCCGGAACGAATAGAACGCGGTCACGAACACGCCGAGCAGCACGCAGAACATCGCGTACCCGGACCCAGCGATGGTCGACGCGTGCACCGCCTCGATGATCGAGTCCTTGGAATAGAAGCCCGAGAACAGCGGGAAACCGATCAGCGCGAGCGAACCGAGCAGCGACGTGATCCAGGTGATCGGCATGTACTTGCGCAGGCCACCCATGTTGCGCATGTCCTGGTCGTGATGCATGCCGATGATCACCGAACCGGCGCCGAGGAACAGCAACGCCTTGAAGAACGCGTGCGTCATCAGGTGGAAGACCGCAGCCGAGTAAGCCGAAACACCGAGCGCGACCGTCATGTAACCGAGCTGTGAGAGCGTCGAATAGGCGACGACGCGCTTGATGTCGTTCTGGACGATGCCGAGGAAGCCCATGAACAGCGCGGTCGTCGCACCGATCACGAGGACGAAGGACAGCGCCGTATCGGAGAGCTCGAACAGCGGAGACATGCGCGCGACCATGAAGATCCCCGCCGTCACCATCGTCGCGGCGTGGATCAGCGCCGAAATCGGAGTCGGGCCTTCCATGGAGTCCGGCAGCCAGACGTGGAGCGGCACTTGCGCCGACTTGCCCATCGCGCCGATGAACAGACAGATGCAGATCGCGGTGAGCAAGGGCCAGCCGGTGACTGCCATCTCGGTGACGGACAGTTCCTGCGCCTTGGCGAACACCTCCTGGTAGTCGAGGCTGCCGGTGTAGGCCGCGATCAGGCCGATACCGAGCAGGAATCCGAAGTCGCCGACCCGGTTTACCAGGAAGGCCTTCATGTTCGCGTAGATCGCAGTCGGGCGCTCGTACCAGAAGCCGATCAGGAGGTAGGACACGAGACCAACCGCCTCCCAGCCGAAGAACAGCTGAAGGAAGTTGTTCGACATCACCAGCATCAACATCGAGAAGGTGAACAGCGAAATGTAGCTGAAGAAGCGCTGGTAGCCGGGATCCTCGGACATGTAGCCGATGGTGTAGATGTGCACCATCAGGGAAACGAAGGTCACCACCAGCATCATCATCACGGTGAGCGAGTCGATCTGGAAACCGACCTCGAAATTGATGCCCCCGGATTGCATCCAGGTGTAGATCGCTCCGTTGAAGGTGTTGCCCGCTGCAACATCCTGGTAGATCACCACGGAGGCAACGAAGGCGACCGCGACACCAAGTATGGTGACGATGTGGGCCCCGGCCCGGCCGATCTGCTTGCCGAACAGGCCTGCGAGGATCGCCCCGGCGAGCGGCGCCAGCGGCACGAGGAGATAGAGAGTCTGCATGTCCGTCATCGTGACGTTTCCTTAACCCTTGAGGCTGTCGAGGTCATCCACATGGATCGTGCGCATGTTCCGGAACATGACGATCAGGATCGCCAGGCCGATCGCCGACTCGGCGGCTGCGACGGTGAGGATGAAGAAAACGAAAACCTGGCCGGCGATGTCGCCCAGATAGTGCGAGAAGGCCACGAAGTTCATGTTGACCGACAGCAGCATCAACTCGATGGCCATCAGCAACACGATCAGGTTCTTCCTGTTGAGGAAAATCCCGACCACACTGATCGCGAAAAGAATCGCGCCCAGAATGAGAAAGTGGGAAAGCGAAAGCATCTATGACCCCCTGATCGCGCCGGCTCATCTGCCGGCGCGGTGTTCTTTTCTTGTTCGCGCCAGCCGTCAGTCTTCTTTTTCGGCCCGCATCTTTACCAGTTCGATACGGCCTTCCCGCTTCACCGCGACCTGCTCCGAGGGCGGAATGGACTTCAGCCCCTTGCGCTTGCGTAGCGTCAGCGCCACCGCAGCCACCATGGCGACCAGCAGTACGAGCGAAGCAAGTTCGAACGGATAGACGTAGTCCGTGTAGAGGACGCGACCAATCTCACGCGTGTTGCTGTAGGTCTCCGCGGCGGCCGGCGGTGCGGGCATCGCTTCGAGGCCGAAGTAGGATCCGCCCAGAACCATGGCCATCTCGACCAGCATCAGGATGCCTACGAGCGCCCCCACCGGCAGGTAGCTCCAGAAGCCTTCGCGCAGACGATCGAGGTTGATGTCCAGCATCATCACCACGAAGAGGAACAGCACCATCACCGCCCCGACGTAGACCATGACCAGTGTGATGGCGAGAAACTCGGCCTCGAGCAGCAACCAGAGGCCGCCCGCGTTAAAGAAGGTCAGCACCAGGAACAGCGCCGCGTGCACCGGATTCCGTGCAGTGATCACCCTCAGCGCCGCGAACACCATGATCACGGCGAGAAAGTAAAAGACGAAGGTCTTGAATTCCATGTTCTTGACTCGTGGCGCCTGAGCGCCCTCCCCTTAGCGGTACTTGGCGTCCTGCTCGCGGTCTGCCGCGATCTGGGACTCGTGTCGGTCACCGACCGCAAGCAGCATTTGCTTCGTGTAGTAGAGATCCCCGCGCTGTTCGCCGTGATACTCCAGCACACGGGTCTCCACGATCGCATCCACCGGACATGCTTCTTCGCAGAAACCGCAGAAAATGCACTTGGTCAGGTCGATATCGTAGCGAGTCGTGCGGCGCGAGCCGTCATCACGTTGATCCGATTCGATCGTGATCGCCATCGCCGGGCAGATTGCTTCGCAGAGCTTGCAGGCAATGCAACGCTCCTCGCCGTTCGGATACCGACGCAGTGCGTGCAGCCCGCGGAAGCGGTTGCTCTGCGGCGTCTTCTCTTCCGGAAACTGGATGGTGATCTTACGCTGGAAGAAATGGCGGCCTGTCAGGGCCATGCCCTTGACGAGTTCCTTCAGGAACAGACTGCCGATGTAATCCTTGGCACCCATGGTCTTCTCAACTCCAGATCGACAGCGGCGACATAAGCCACAAGGCAACCACGAACACCCACACCAGGGTCACCGGAATGAACACCTTCCAGCCCAGGCGCATGATGTGGTCGTAGCGGAAGCGCGGGAAGGTGGCTCGCGCCCACAGGAACAGCAGCAGAATGAACGCGGTCTTGAGCGCCAGCCAGTGGAAACCGTCGGGCAGGAAGCCGACCGGCGACAACCACCCACCGAGGAACAGGATCGAGGTCAGGATCGACACCAGGATCATGTTCGCGTATTCAGCCAGGAAGAACAGCGCGAAGGTCATGCCCGAGTATTCAACCATGTGTCCGGCGACCACCTCTGCCTCGCCCTCGACCACGTCGAAAGGCGCGCGGTTGGTTTCCGCAATACCGGAAATCACATAGACGACGAACATGGGAAAGAGCGGTAGCCAGTTCCACGACAGGACGCCGAGTCCCATGTCCGCAAAGCGGCCCTCGCCCTGCGACATCACGATATCGCTGAGGTTGAGGCTGGCGGAGATCAGCAAAACGCAGATCAGCGCAAACCCCATGGAGACCTCATACGACACCATCTGCGCGGCTGCACGCATCGAGCCGAGGAACGGATACTTCGAGTTCGACGCCCAGCCCGCGACGATCACGCCGTACACCTCCATCGAGGTTATCGCAAGCAGGAACAGCAGGCCGGCATTCACGTCAGCCAACACCAGACCATCGTCGAACGGGATCACCGCCCACGCCGCCAGCGAGGGCGCAATCGCGAGGATCGGACCGAGGATGAAAAGGCCCTTGCTCGCACCGCTGGGGATGATGATTTCCTTGAACAGCAGTTTGACGCCGTCGGCGATCGGTTGCAGCAGACCCTTCGGCCCCACACGGTTAGGGCCGATACGAACCTGCATGTAGCCGATGACTTTCCGCTCAGCAAGCGTCAGATAGGCCACCGCAATCATCAGCGGCGCAATGATCGCCACGATCTTGATCAGGGTCCAGATCGCCGTCCAGGCGGGACCGAAAAAATCGGCAACGGGTTGCAGCATCGCTTCCATCAGACACGCTCCACGTTGAGATCGCCGCTCATCGCGCCCAGCGCAGCGGTGGTGGGATGGGCAGCCGCAACGCGCACACAACCATTGGCCAGACCTTCGTCTGCCTGTGCAATCAGGTCTGTGTGCCCCGAACCCTGAGAAACGCGTACGCGATCCCCGGCGACGATTCCGATTCCGGCCAGCGTTGCGGGCGACATGCGCGCGGTCGGCATCGACGAATCCTTGGCTTTCTGGAGCGACGGCGCACGGCGCACGAGCGGATCGGCGAAATTGATCGGCACGTCTGCAACGCGCTCTAGTGCCCCGGCGCCTGCAGCCGCAGCATTCACCACGATGCCTTCCAGTCCGTTGTCCAGTTGCGACGCAACCTCGGCAGCGAGCGCCTCATCCCGGACCGACTCCGAGTCACCGTAGCCGAAGCCTTCGAGTGCGAGCAGATTGCCAAGCACGCGAAGCACCTTCCAGCCCGGCCGCGTGTCACCCACCGGACGCGCCACCGCGGCAAAACTCTGCACACGCCCTTCGCAGTTCACGAAAGTACCGGAGGTCTCGGTGAAGGGCGCGATGGGCAACATCACATCGGCGGTATCACGGAGCGTGGCCGACTCGAACGCGCTCAGCGCCACCACCAACTGCGCGGAAGACGTCGCTGCAACCGTGGTCGACGGATTTGCAAAGTCGAGCTCCGGCTCGGCGCCCAATAGCACGTAGGCATGACGCGGCTGGGCGACCATCGCGGCCGCATCCAGCCCGCCCTCACCCGGCACCGCCTTCGCCAGATATCCGCCGACACTGTTCGCGGCTTCACCAATGAAGCCGAAACTGCCACCGGTCAGTCGGGCAATTTCCTGCGCGAGCATCTGCAGTTCGCTCGCACGTGCATGTTGCGCAGCCAGATTACCAAGCCACACTGCGACCTTGCGACCGCTGGCCAGGCTCTCGGCAATGGCACGCGCCTCATCCGAAGTGGTTTCGGGCAGCTTGCCAACCAGCGCTACGCTGACCTCGGCCGCCTTTTCCCGAGCCAGCGCAGCAACCACCTGAGCCATCATGGAAACCATCGCCGACGGCGCCACCAGTGCGCGATTGCGGACCGGCAGCAGCCACTCTTCGGCATTCGGGCCTATGGCGCTGACGTGCAGCCCCTTCTTGGTTGCCTGGCGCACGCGCTGCGCGAGCAGGGGCGCGTCCTTGCGCAGGAAGCTGCCAACCACCAGAAGGCGCGTCAGGTCCTTCACCCCGGCGATCGGCATGCCGAGCCAGGGCGCACCGGCACGCTTGCCATCGGTGCGGAAATCAGCCTGTCGCAGGCGGAAGTCCACGTTCTCCGATCCGAGTCCGCGCACCAGTTTCTGGAGCAGGAAGAGCTCCTCGACGGTCGAGTGCGGCGAAGCCAGCGCCCCGATCGCCGCCGAACCGTAATCCTTGGCAATGCCACGCAAACCGGTCGCGGCGAACTCGAGTGCAGCCTGCCAGTCGACCTTCTTCCACTGTCCGCCCTGCTTGATCATCGGCGAAGTCAGACGATCTTCGCTCCCAAGGGCTTCATAGGAGAAACGGTCCTTGTCCGATAACCAGCACTCGTTGACCTCTTCGTTCTCGAGCGGCAGCACGCGCTTCACGACGTCGTGCTTGGTCTGCACGATCAGGTTCGAGCCGAGTGAATCGTGCGGGCTCACCGACTTGCGCCGCGACAACTCCCAGGTACGCGCAGCGAAGCGGAAAGGCTTCGAGGTGAGCGCACCGACCGGGCACAGATCGATGATGTTGCCCGACAGTTCGGAGTCGATCGTCTTCTCGATGAACGGCATGATCTCTGCATGCTCGCCACGGAAGGCCTGGCCGAGTTCCATCTCACCGGCAATCTCGGCGGTGAAGCGGACGCAGCGCGTGCAGTTGATGCAACGCGTCATGTCAGTGGAAACGAGCGAACCGAGGTTCTTGTTGAACACGACGCGCTTTTCTTCCTGGTAGCGCGACGCTGTCGAACCATAACCGACTGCAAGATCCTGTAGCTGGCACTCGCCGCCCTGATCGCAGATCGGGCAATCGAGCGGGTGGTTGATGAGCAGGAACTCCATCACCCCCTTCTGCGCCTTCACGGCGAGCTCGGAGTGCGTCCACACCTTCATGCCATTCGTGACCGGCGTCGCACAGGCGGGCAGCGGCTTGGGCGCCTTCTCGACCTGTACCAGACACATGCGGCAGTTGGCCGCAATGGACAACTTCTTGTGATAGCAGAAGTGCGGAATGTAGGACCCGGCAACCGCTGCAGCCTCGATCACGGTGCTGCCGTCGTTGACCTGGACCTGCTTGCCGTCGATTTCGATCTCTAGCATGACGGGCTCACGTAGATTTGACTGCCTGCGCGCTGGACTTCGGGCGGCACGAGGCATTTCTTGTTTTCGATGTGGTATTCGAACTCGCTGCCGAAGTGCTTGACGAAGCTCTGCACCGGCATCGAGGCGGCGTCGCCGAGCGCACAGATGGTGCGACCCATGATGTTCGTGGTCACCGAATTCAGCAGATCGAGGTCATCCGGGCGGCCGAGGCCGTGCTCGATGCGATGCACCACGCGGTACAGCCAGCCCGTGCCCTCGCGACATGGTGTGCATTGACCGCAGGACTCCTCGAAATAGAAGTAGGACAGGCGCTCGAGCGCCTTGACCATACAGGTGGTCTCATCCATGACGATGACCGCGCCCGAGCCGAGCATGGACCCCGCCTTGGAGATCGAGTCATAGTCCATGGTGCAGTCCATCATGGCGCTGCCCGGCACAACCGGCGCGGACGACCCGCCAGGAATCACGGCCTTGATCTTGCGGCCGCCGCGCATGCCGCCAGCCATCTCGAGCAGTTCGGCGAACGGTGTGCCGAGCGGGATCTCATAGTTGCCCGGGCGATTGACGTGCCCAGACACCGAGAACAGCTTCATGCCGCCGTTATTGGGCTTGCCGAGGTTCAGGAAGGCCTCGCCGCCCATGTTCATGATGAAAGGAACAGAGGCGAAGGTCTCGGTGTTGTTGATCGTGGTTGGCTTGCCGTACAGACCATAGCTCGCCGGGAACGGCGGCTTGAAGCGCGGCTGCCCCTTCTTGCCCTCGATCGACTCGAGCAGCGCCGTTTCCTCGCCGCAGATATAGGCTCCATAGCCGTGGTGAGCAAAGAGCTCGAAGGAGAAATCGGAGCCGAGGATGTTCTGGCCCATCAAGCCCGCCGCGCGCGCCTCGGCAAGTGCCTCCTCGAAGCGCGAATAGACGTCGAAAATTTCGCCGTGAATGTAGTTGTAACCGCGCGCCGCACCCATCGCGTAGGCAGCAATGACCATGCCCTCAATGACGCTGTGCGGGTTGTAGCGCAGGATGTCACGGTCTTTGAACGTACCCGGCTCGCCCTCGTCGGAGTTGCACGCGAGGTACTTGTCGCCCGGGAATGAGCGTGGCATGAAGCTCCACTTCAAGCCGGTCGGGAAACCTGCACCACCTCGACCACGCAGGACAGAGGTCTTGAGTTCGGCGATGATCGCGTCCTGAGAGATTTTCTCGGCGATGATCTTCTTCAGCGCCGAATACCCACCGCGGGCGACGTAGTCCTGGAGCCGCCAGGTGCGGTCGCCGTCACAGCCGGCGAGGATCATTCCTTGCGTGCTCATTTCTTGTCCAGCTCGGCCAGCATCTGGTCGATCTTGTCGGTGGTCATCCAGCTGCACATGTGATGGTTATTCACCAGCAGCACCGGGGCGTCGCCACAGGCACCCATGCACTCACCCTCTTTCAACGTGAACTTGCCGTCTGGCGTGGTTTCGTTGAAATCGATACCGAGCTTTTGCTTGACGTAGTTCGCCGCATCGACACCCCCGGAAAGCGCGCAGGGCAGATTGGTGCAGACGGTGATCTTGTTCCGGCCGACCGGTGCGAGGTCGTACATGTTGTAGAAGCTGGCGACCTCGTAGGCCGCGATCGGGGCCATGTCGAGGTAGTGCGCCACGAACTCGATGAGCTCCTTGGGCAACCAACCCTTCTCGACCTGTGCGATCCGAAGCGCGGCCATTACCGCTGACTGCTTCTGATCGGACGGATATTTAGCGATCTCTTGATCGATCTGTTGCAGCGATTCCTGGCTCAGCATGTCGTCTTGATCTTCCGGATAGCCTGCCGATTCTTGTTTGATTCAGTGACGCCCTGCGACGCCAGTACCTGTCTTGTCAGCGCCCCGCGCGTCAGCGGTCGATCTCGCCGAACACCACATCCATGGTGCCGATGATCGCGACCACGTCGGCGATCATGTGCCCGCGGGCCATGTCGTCCATTGCAGCGAGGTGCGCGAAACCGGGTGCGCGCAGCTTGAGTCGATAAGGCTTGTTGGCACCGTCGGAGACGGCGTACACGCCAAATTCGCCCTTCGGGTGCTCGACTGCGGCATACACCTCGCCCTTGGGCACATGCATCCCTTCGGTGAAGAGCTTGAAGTGATGGATCAGTTCTTCCATGTTCGACTTCATCGCCTCGCGCGATGGCGGCGCAACCTTGTGATTGTCGGTGATGACCGGCCCCGGGTTCCTGCGCAGCCAGTCGATGCACTGCTTGACGATCCGGTTTGACTGGCGCATCTCCTCCATGCGGCAAAGGTAACGGTCGTAGCAGTCGCCGTTCTTGCCCACGGGGATATCGAAATCCATGCGGTCGTACACTTCATAGGGCTGCTTCTTGCGCAGATCCCAGGCGATGCCTGAACCACGCAGCATCGGACCGGTAAAGCCCCAGGCCAGCGCCTGCTCGGGCGACACCACGCCGATGCCCACGGTACGCTGCTTCCAGATCCGGTTGTCGGTGAGGAGGGTCTCGTACTCGTCGCAATAAGTCGGGAAGCGACTGGTGAAGTCCTCGAGGAAGTCGAGCATGGACCCTTCGCGGCTGGCGTTGAGCTCCTTGACGAGCTTCTCGTTCTTGAACTTGTTGACCTCGTACTTCGGCATCCGGTCCGGCAGGTCGCGATAGACCCCGCCCGGCCGGTAGTAGGCCGCGTGCATGCGCGCACCCGACACCGCCTCATAGACATCCATCAGATCTTCCCGCTCGCGGAAGGTGTAAAGCACCATCGTCATCGCGCCGATGTCGAGCGCGTGCGTACCGATGTTGAGCAGGTGATTCAGGATGCGCGTGATCTCGTCGAACATCACGCGGATGTACTGTGCACGCTCCGGCACCTGTACGCCGAGCAGGCGCTCGATCGCCATGCAGTAAGCGTGCTCGTTACACATCATCGACACGTAATCGAGGCGATCCATGTAGGGCACGGACTGCACCCAGGTGCGTGTCTCGGCAAGCTTTTCGGTGCCGCGATGCAGCAGACCAATATGCGGATCCGCGCGCTCGACGACTTCGCCATCAAGCTCGAGCACGAGGCGAAGCACCCCGTGCGCAGACGGGTGCTGGGGACCGAAGTTGATCGTGTAGTTGCGGATCTCAGCCATGGCCGACGTCCCCGTAGTTCTCTTCGCGCACGATGCGCGGCGTGTTCTCGCGCGGCTCGATGGTGACCGGCTGGTACACAACCCTGCCCTGCTCCGGGTCGTAGCGCATCTCGACATAACCCGAGACCGGGAAGTCCTTGCGGAACGGATGACCGACGAAACCGTAGTCGGTCAGGATGCGACGCAGGTCAGGATGACCGGAGTACATGATCCCGTACAAATCGAAGGATTCGCGCTCATACCAGTTTGCGCTCTGCCAGACGTCGACTACCGAATCGACCACTGGAAAGGCATCATCATCGGCAAACACCTTGAGGCGCAACCTCCAGTTGTGTTTGATCGACGTCAGATGCGCGGCGGATGCAAAGCGCCGCCCCTCCCACGCGAGATGACCATAGGAGGAATAGTCCAACCCGGAAATGTCGATCAACTGCTCAAAACACAACTCGGCGTGATCGCGCAACTGGCGCGCAATGCGCAAGTAGTCAGAAGCAGCAACCTCGATGGTCACCTCACCGCGATCGACCACGAGCGACTTAAGCCGCTCGCCGAAGACGTCGCGCAAGGTTTGACTCAGGCGTTCAAGCTTGGCACTCATGTCTGGGACACCCGTCAGCGCGCAATCGTGTTGGTGCGCTTGATCTTGTTTTGAAGCTGGAGAATGCCGTAGATCAGCGCCTCAGCCGTCGGCGGACAGCCCGGCACATACACGTCGACCGGCACGATACGATCGCAACCCCGCACGACCGAATAGGAATAGTGGTAATAGCCACCACCATTAGCACACGACCCCATGGAGATGACCCAGCGCGGCTCCGACATCTGGTCGTAGACCTTGCGCAACGCCGGCGCCATCTTGTTGCACAGCGTGCCGGCGACGATCATCAGATCGGACTGCCGCGGACTCGGCCTGAACACCACGCCGAAGCGGTCGAGATCGTAGCGGGAGCAGCCCGCATGGATCATTTCAACCGCACAACAGGCCAGACCGAATGTCATCGGCCATAACGAGCCGGTGCGCGTCCAGTTGATGACCGCATCGAGCGAGGTGGTGACAAACCCCTCGCGAAAGACGCCCTCAATGCTCATGCCTTACTCCCAGTCGAGTGCGCCGTTCTTCCACTCGACGATATAACCGATTACCAGGATCGCGAGAAAGACCATCACCGAACCGAAGACGAACCAGGCAATCTCTCCAGCGGCGATAAATTCCTGAAAGACCATCGCCCACGGAAACAGAAAGGCGATCTCAAGGTCGAACAGGATGAAAAGTATGGCGATCAGGTAATAGCGAACGTCGAACTTCATGCGGGCGTCTTCAAACGCCTCGAAGCCGCATTCGTAGGGAGAATTTTTTTCCGTATCGGGACGATAGGGGGCGAGCAGGCGCCCAAGAATGACAGGAGCAACACCAAACCCAAGACCAACGAGCATGAACATCAGGACGGGAAAATAATTTTCCAGCATGTCCAGAAACCCCCATTTACGTTGGACGACGTCAAAAACGCGCCGTCATTATTGTTTTTGTCTGCTCTGCATGGAAACGCCCGCTACCGCGGGCGTTCCCGGAATGTGGTGCCGACGATGAGACTCGAACTCATACGGCTTTCGCCACTACCCCCTCAAGATAGCGTGTCTACCAATTTCACCACGTCGGCCTGTCGCTCAGAAAGCCTCATAATTATATGAGCTTTTGCGCACCGCGCAAAGAGGCCCAACCCAATTATTTGGGTATGGACTGTGCCGGCGAGGTATCGACAGGCGCGGCCGGCACAGGCTCAACCGCGGGGGCGACCTGCACGCCCTCCATCACACTCGAAGGTGCCGCAGGCTTGTTGCTGGCGAGGAAAGTCAGCCCAAGACTGGTGATGAAAAACACCGTAGCCAGCACAGCCGTCGTTCGACTCAGAAAGTTCGCCGAGCCGGAGGAACCGAACAGGCTGCCCGAAGTGCCGCCACCAAAAGCGGCGCCCATGTCGGCACCCTTGCCGTGCTGCACAAGAACCAGCCCGATCACACCAAGACCGACCAGAACGTGGACCGTCAACACGAGAGAAAACAGATAGTCACCCATCACAAACCCTGATTTGAACCAAAAGTTGAACAATCAAACTGCATCGGCCGCGGCGCGGCAGATAGCCATGAAATCTTCCCCGACGAGCGACGCCCCCCCGATCAGACCACCGTCGACGTCGCGCACCGCAAACAGCTCAGCCGCATTTTCCGGCTTGACGCTGCCGCCATAAAGGATGCGAACACCTTCTGCGCGCACGCGCTGCTCCCGCAGCCAGCCGCGGATACCAGCATGAACCACGCTAACCTGCGACACCGTCGCAGACCGACCGCTGCCAATCGCCCAGACCGGCTCATAGGCCAGAACAACAGCCGCCATCGCTTCGCGCCCCAACACCTCCAGCACCGCCGCGAGTTGGCGACCTATCACGAGCATTGCCTGCCCCGCGTCTCGTTCGGCAAGTGTCTCGCCCACGCACACGATCGGGACAATTCCCCGCGCCATGGCGGCGCGCGCTTTTCGCCCAACAAGGAGATCATCCTCCCCGAATAGGGCACGTCGCTCGGAGTGTCCAACGATCACGAACCGACAGCCGAACTCGGCCAGCATCGCCGCACTCACCTCACCGGTGTATGCACCGACCTCGAACTCACTGACATCCTGCGCCCCAAGGAACAGCCCTGCAGGCCGCTCCTGAAGCTGAGCGAGATACGGAAAAGGCACGCACACTGCCACCTCCACGCCAGATTGGACGGCAAGCTCGCCAAGGAGCTTGCGATTGGCAGCGAGACTGCCGTTCATCTTCCAGTTGCCGGCGACGAGCCTGGTCATTGTCGAACCGCGTTAACGAGGATAAACCGCAGGAGTATAAGGCTCCGATGACCTCGGCGGCAAATCCGGGCACGGATCGGGACAGGGATCCTCCGACGAGGTCCGCGCTGCGCGGACGCTGGCAACACACCCGGGAGCTGTTCTGCCCACTGCCGAGCCATGCGCATCGTGGTCGGAACGCTTTTGCCGCAAGGCAATCTGACTTCCAGTCGTAGCTGGGAAGTGCCGCAGGGGGCCTCCACATACGACGGCTGAATCGGGCGATCCTGAGCCAGTCGTAGACGCCTTGATCCATTCGACTAGCGGTTCACCGCCCGCTCGGATCTGCTATAACCGCGATGAACACCCCGAAAAAACTGGGAGCGCCACATGGAAAAGCCGGTACATGTTCTCAAGGATCTATTCGCACAGCTGGGCCTGGCGAACGATCCGGATGCAATCGAGAGCTTTGTCAGAAACCACGCCCCACTGCCCGATACGGTGAAGCTCGCAGACGCGCCGTTCTGGACTTCAAGCCAGTCGGCGTTTCTGCGCGAGGAGCTTGCCGGGGATGCCGACTGGGCCGAGCTGGTCGATCAGCTCAACGCAGCGCTCCGCGCACGCGACTGAGCGGAGTCAGCCGAATCGTCCGGTGATGTAGTCCTCGGTGCGGCTATCCTTCGGGTTGACGAAAACTGTATCGGTCGCACCGTACTCGATGAGCTTGCCGAGATACATGAACGCGGTGTTGTCGGACACGCGCGCGGCCTGCTGCATCGAGTGCGTCACGATGACAATCGTGAATTGGCCACGCAACTCGGTGATCAGCTCCTCAACCTTGGCGGTGGCGATCGGATCGAGCGCCGAGCAGGGTTCGTCCATCAGCAGGATTTCGGGCTCGGCCGCGATTGCGCGTGCGATGCAAAGGCGTTGCTGCTGGCCTCCGGAAAGACCGAGCGCACTTTCATTGAGGCGGTCCTTGACCTCATTCCACAGTGCCGAGCCCTTCAGCGCACGCTCGCAGGCCTCGGCAAGCATCGCCTTGTCACTGATGCCCTCGACCCGCAAGGGGTAGATCACGTTTTCGAAGATCGACTTGGGGAAGGGATTCGGCTTCTGGAAAACCATGCCCATTCGCTTGCGCAGGGCGATCACATCCACGCCCGGGGCATAGATGTCGTTGTCGTGCACGATGACCTTGCCGCTGATGCGCAGATTGTCGATGAGATCGTTCATGCGATTGAGCGAGCGCAGCAGCGTCGATTTGCCGCAGCCCGATGGCCCGATCAGCGAGGTGACCATGCCGCGCTGGACGTCCATATTGACGTTGTAGAGCGCCTGCGCCTCACCGTAGAAGAGGTTGAAGTCGCTGATCGAGATCGCCGAGCCCTGCCCGGATTCGTTTACGTGATAGACGGTCTTGGGAATGCCCGGCGCTTCCAGGGTTGCGGTTGTCATGGTTTGAGGCTCCTGAATCTCAGAACTGGCTACCGACAAATTGCTTCTTGAGTCGGTTTCGGATGTAGATGGCGGACGAGTTCATCAGCACGATCAGCGCGAGCAGCAGCAAGGTGGTGACGAACACCATCGGCTTGCCGGCCTCGGAGTTGCGCGACTGGAAGCCCACGTCGAAGATGTGGAAGCCCAGGTGCATGAAGCTGCGTTCGAGGTGGATGAATGGGGCGAAGCCGTCGATCGGCAACTCGGGGGCGAGCTTGACCACGCCCACCAGCATCAGCGGCGCCACCTCCCCGGCCCCGCGTGCCATTGCCAGGATGAGGCCGGTCATGATGCCGGGCATCGCGTGCGGCAGCACCACCGAGCGGATCGTCTGCCACTTCGATGCACCACAGGCCAGCGAGCCCTCACGGATCGAGCGCGGTACGGCAGACAAGGCTTCCTCGGAGGCCACGATCACCACCGGCACGGTGAGCAGCGCCAACGTAAGCGCCGACCACAGGATGCCGCCGGTACCAAAGGTGGGGTTGGGCAGGCGTTCGGGGAAAAAGATGGCGTCGATCGAGCCACCCACCGTGTAAGCAAAGAAACCGAGGCCGAACACGCCATACACGATGGAGGGCACGCCGGCGAGGTTATTGACCGCGATCCGCACCATTGCCACCAGCTTGCCCTGCTTCGCGTACTCGCGCAGATACAGCGCGGTGATCACACCGAAGGGAGCGACCACGACCACCATCAGTAGTGTCATCACCACGGTGCCGAATATCGCCGGCAGGATGCCGCCTTCGGTGTTGGCCTCGCGCGGCTCAGCGCTCAGGAATTCTCCCCAGCGCGAGAAATAGATACCGACCTTCTGCAAGACTGAAAGGTCGTTGGCCGGATAGAAGCGGACGATCTGCGACAACTGCGTTTCCTTGGTGTCGCCGCCCACCTCCTCGAGCACGATGCGGAAGCGGGCATCGAACGCCTTGATCTCGTTGGCCTGGCCCTGCAGACGATCGAATTCGCGCTGCAGCTCTGCGGTGCGCTGCTCGACCCGGATCAGTTCGGCACGATACTCGGCGCTGTCGGCCCCCTTATCGAGTTCGATGCGGCGCAGGCCGAGGCGAAGCTGGTTCAGCTCATGGTTGGTGACGCCAATATCGGAACGCTCGATCTTTCGAATTGCGGCGAAGCGGTCACGCGCGGCAGCCTGCTCCTCGTGCAGCCGTGACAAACCAAGCGCTGCCGGATCGTGCTCGACGCCATCGAGGATCACCGCCTTGATGCGGCCGACGAAAGGTCCCCATTCCTGGCGCTCGAGGTAATAGAACGACGGATCGCGCTCGACGCTGGCGACGTCGAACGTGTTCACCCAGCGGAAATCCTCGTTGTAGAGATCGTAGTTGCCGATCCGGTAAAGCGTGCGCTCGGCGTAACCGTCATTGGCAGCGATGTCGTTACGCACCGCTTCGGGCAAGCCGGCGAGGAAAGCCCCCTCGGGTCGATACACGTTGAAACGTGACGGCTCCCCGGCGATCTTTCGCCCATTGTCGAGCGTCACCACCTCGATCGGCTTCGGCCAGAAGGTGGTCATCCCGTTCCAGAAGATCATCAGCAGGAAGCCGCAGATCAGGATCATGCCCAGTGCCAATGCACCGCCGAAACCCCACAGCGCCGGCTCGCCCACCGCCGACAGATCCGCCGTGTAGCGGCGGACGGCTTTTGCTTCCTTTCCTGCATCCTTCTCGGTGCTCATGTTCAGCGCCTTTTGTTCGACATTTGTCGTCATGGTCTTTGCCCTTCCTCGATCAAAGTTGGAAGGCGCGCTTGCGGAAGCGCTGGCGGATGACCTCGGCCACCGTGTTGACGACGAAGGTCATGATGAAAAGCGTCAGCGCGGCAAGGAACAGCATGCGGTAAAGCGTCCCCCCGATCACCGCCTCGGGAAGTTCCACGGCGATGTTGGCCGACAGGGTGCGCAGGCCGTTGAAAATGTTCCAGTCGAGCAGCGCGGTGTTGCCCGCAGCCATCACCACGATCATGGTCTCTCCCACGGCGCGGCCCATGCCGATCATGACGGCCGCAAACACGCCCGACATCGCGGTCGGCAACACGACCCAGATCGCCGTCTGCCAGGGTGTGGCGCCGGCGGCGAGGCTGGCGGCGCGCAACTGCGAAGGCACCGAATTGAGCGCGTCCTCAGCCAGCGTGTAGATGTTGGGGATGATCGCGAAGCCCATCACCATCCCGACGACCAACGCGTTGCGCTGCACGTAGGTATCCACCACCCCGCCGCGCGGATCGAAACCCAGGGACGTCAGCGACATCGCCAGGCCGAAGGACAGCGCGATCGAGAGCACGACCATGACCAGCCAGCGCGCGCCGTCGAGCACGCCCGCCCGCTGGCGACCCAGGCCGCGAACGTGCATACGGTAGGCCGTACCAACGGTGCGGTTGAACAGCATGGTCAGCAGCACAAAGGACAGCGGCCACAGCAGCAGACCCATGAAGGGGGTCCCGGTACCGACGTCGTGGTTCGTCCAGGCCTTGAAGTCGCCATAGAAGAAAGTCTGCTCGAACCACGGTCCAAGCGCGGCGGCAACCCACACCGACAGCCCGATAACCACGAACATCAAGGCGAACTTGGGTATGCCGTTGAGCCTCAGCGCGACCGATGGCGGGAGCATCTGCCATACATAGGCGGCGATCATCAGCCCCATCGGCAGCGCAATGAAGCCCAGCAGCACGGCTGCGATCCAGCTCTCGACGATGGGCGCGAGGATCAGCGCGGCGATGAAGCCGAGCACCACCGTCGGCAGCGACTCCATCATCTCCATCATCGGCTTCACCGTGGCGCGGACCTTGCGATGGACGAACTCCGACGTGTAGATCGCCGCAAGCAGCGCGATCGGCACCGCAAACATCAGCGAATAGACGGTGGCCTTGAGGGTGCCGAAGATCAGCGGAACAAGCGAGAACTTGGGCTCGAAGACGTCTGTGCCGGAGGAGGATTGCCATGTGTAACTCGGCTCCTGATAACCCTCGTACCAGCTCTTGCCGAAGATCGCGCGCCAGGTGGTCTCCGGATGCGGGACGTTGAACGTCCAGTGGTCAACCAGGCCGGCGGGAGTGATCGCGACCGCGCCGTCGTCACGCGGCATCAACATCAGCTGCCCGCCTGCTTCGGCGCCCGACTTGTCCTGCTTGAGCTGCAGCAGAACCTGCTCGCTCGTGGCATGACGGAACCACAAGTTACCGTCCGCATCCAGCGTCACCAGGTTCTTGCGGCGTTGCGAGACGTCATAGGCGACGATAGCGGCCGGCTGCTTGTCGAGCTCGCGCGCCAGCACCATCTTGTAGCCGTCCGCCGTGCCGGCGTTCTCGGCCTGCAGGCGGAAGAACATTCGCAGCGAGCCGTCGGTGCCACCGACCACGATGGTCTGGTCGCCAATCAGGAAACCGAGCACGCCGAGCTGCGCACCCTCTGGCGTCAAGCGGGCCGTCTCGGCCAGTCTGGGATTGTTGAAATCGCGGGTATCGAAACGCTGCACAGTACCATCGGCTACGCCGACATAGACTTGGTCGGCTTGCGCGGTGAGCAGCACCTTGGCCACCAACGTACCCGCCGGCAGCGCTGGCAGGTTCGAGCTGCGAGTGGTTACCGTTTCCTGCCGAGTCATCAGGTTCACCCGGGTTTCGGAGCGCGTCAGCCGCCCTACCCCGTCGGCGTCAAAGCTGACGTAAGAACGCGTCGGGCGCTCGACCGTACCGCCGAGGGCAAAGCCGATCGCCTTGATCGCCACGCCCTCGGGTGCGATCTGCTCGGGCGGCATGACCTTGGCGTCGATAGCGATGCGTCGCACCTGGTTGCCGGGGATGCGACGGTAGACCGAGCTACCGTCGGTAAAGTCGTCGTCGTCGATCTGCGTCAGACCGGAGGGCATGTCCTCAGCGCGCAAGACCTGGGTTTCGAGACCGATGTGAGCAAAACGCACGCTGCCATCAGCGAAGCCGAACATCATGTCGCCGCGGCTGTTGGTGGCGCCGACTGCGGTCGCCGTGTCACCGCCGAAATCCAGCTCGAGCGCCGCCAGGGGGCGCCCCGAATTGATATGAAAGCTGTCGACCTTGCCATTGCTGCCGATGCGCAGACCCATCGTCTGGTACTCGTCGGCATTGGTCCAGATCACATCCTGCATGGGCTGCAGGACGTAGGTATCCTGCTTCTTGAGTTCGCCGCCCATGAACAGCGGGATCGCCTCTTTCGCAAGAAAGGCGAGGATGCCGAAGACGGCGACAATGACGAGGAGGCCGCCTACGGTGATCGTCAGATCTGCCGCGCGGTCCGCGAACAGGACAGACTTGCGTGTCGTCCTGCCAATCGGCAGCAAGCGCTTGTAACCGTCCTGCGTGCCTGACTGTTTGGCCGATTTTTCACTCATGGGCGTTTCCACTGCTACATTTAAACGAGTGGCGGGCACCGCCTAAGCCGTGCCCGCCAGCCAATGAACCGAAGCGATTACTTGGCCAGGCCGAAGCGCTTCATGTCGTCGTCAGCGAGCGCCTTCACGACCGGGAAGTAGCCATCCTTGACCACGGCCTCTTGCCCCTGCTTCGAGTAGACGAAACGGATGAACTCGCCGCGAACCGGATCCAACATCTCGTTCGGGTTCTTGTTGACGTAGATGTACAGGAAGCGGGAGACCGGGTAGTCACCGCTGGAAGCGTGCTCGGCATTCGGCTCGTAGCAGGTCTCACCCGCGGCCGCCGCCAGCTTGACGAACTTGACGTCAGCGGTCTTGTAGCCCACGCCCGAGTAGCCGATACCACCGATGTCGGAGGCGACGCCCTGCACCACGGTCGAGGAACCCGGCTGCTCCTTCACCTCATCCTTGTAGTCGCCATCGAAGAGCGCAACTTCCTTGAAGTAGCCGTAGGTGCCCGAGGCCGAGTTACGGCCGTAGAGCGAGATCGGGCGGCTGGCCCACTCGCCGGTCACGCCGACGTCACCCCAGGTCTTGATGTCCTTGTCGAGGCCGCCCTTGCGGGTCTTGGAGAAGATGGCATCGACCTGCTGCAGCGTCAGGCACTCGATCGGGTTGTCCTTGTGCGCATAGACGGCGAGCGCATCGACGGCGCCACGAATGGCCGTGGGCTTGTAACCGTACTTCTTCTCGAAGTCGTCTTCTTCCTTGCCCTTCATCGGTCGCGACATCGGACCGAACTGGGCAGTGCCCGCGATCAGAGCGGCGGGCGCGGTGCTCGAACCCTTGCCTTCGATCTCGATCTTGACGTTGGGGTACATGGCATTGAAGCCTTCGGCCCACAGCGTCATCAGGTTGTTCAGCGTGTCCGAACCAATCGATTTCAGGTTGCCCGATACCCCACTGACGGGCTCGTACGAGGACAGCGCCGGGTCGACCTGGACCTGCGCCTGTGCGGCGAAGGAGGCGGTCATGGCCACGACGGCGGTCGCGATGAGGCTCTTCTTGAACATGTACTGACTCTCCGGTTTCGTGAATTCGCCCTGCCTCGCAGGCAGGCGCTCCCGCGTTGCGGGAACGGTCTGGATTATCGACACTCAACGTGACAGTTCTGTTAAACGTCACGAAACAAACGCAAAAGCCCGAGCAACCTGGCTCGGGCTTTTGCGTTTCGATACCGGATACACATAGAAATTCTATTTTCTTTCAGCCACTTGAAAGTTTTCACCGCGGCGCGGCGCATCAACGGCGAACATGCCGCACCGCAACAAACTCACCATCAACCAAAGGCGTGCTCCACTGCCGTGGCAATGTGCTTTGCGAGACGCTCGACCTGCACTCCGTCCTGCCCTTCGACCATCACCCGCAACAGCGGCTCGGTGCCGGAGGGGCGCAGCAGCACCCGTCCGCACTCACCCAGTTCGCCCTCTGCCTCCTGCTGCGCCCGCGCGATCGTGGCATCGGCGCGCCAGTCGAACCCAGCCGGCATGCGCACGTTGATCAGCCGCTGCGGGTAGAACACGAGATCGGCGCATGCGTCGGCAAGCGAAAGCCCGCGCTGCTTGAGCGCAGCGAGCACCTGCAGTGCAGATACGATGCCGTCGCCCGTGGTGTGGCGATCGAGACAGATGATGTGGCCGGAGTTCTCGCCGCCGAGCTTCCAGCCGCGCTCGTGGAGTTGCTCGAGCACATAACGGTCGCCCACCTTCGCACGCGCGAAGGGCGCCCCGAGGCGGCCGATCGCATGCTCGAAGCCAAGGTTGCTCATGAGCGTTCCAACCACGCCATCAAGCCGGCCTTCGGCCTGGCGGGCACAAGCAATAACGTAGAGCAGCTTGTCGCCGTCGTAGATCTCGCCGCGGTGATCAACCATGATCAGGCGGTCGGCATCGCCATCGAGTGCAATGCCCAGATCGGCACCCTGCGCGAGCACGGCATTCTTGAGGTTTTCTGGCCGCGTCGCCCCAACTCCGTCGTTGATGTTCAGGCCATTGGGCTCGACGCCCACAGCCAGGACCTCGGCCCCCAATTCGTGCAACACCTTCGGCGCGATCTGATAGGCGGCGCCGTGGGCGCAGTCGATCGCGATTCTCAGCCCGCGCAGGTCGAGCTCGTTCGGGAAAGTGCTCTTGCAGAACTCGATGTAGCGACCAGCCGCATCGTTGATGCGCCGCGCCTTGCCGAGGCGAGCGGGGTCGACGCAGCCCATCGGCTCATCGAGGCGCGCCTCGATCTCCAACTCGAGTGCATCGGGCAACTTGGCACCACCGGCCGAAAAGAACTTGATCCCGTTGTCGTAAAACGGGTTGTGCGAGGCCGAGATCACCACCCCAGCCTGCAGACGCAAGGCCCGGGTCAGGTATGCAACGGCTGGCGTCGGTATCGGCCCCGCCAGCATCACATCGACCCCCGCTGCCGCGAAGCCGGCTTCGAGCGCGGCCTCGAGCATGTAGCCGGAGATGCGCGTGTCCTTGCCGATCAACACTGCGGGGTGTTCGCCCGCCGGCAGCTTCTCGCGCGCAACCAGGGTGACGCCGGCCGCGTAGCCGAGCCTCATCACGAATTCAGGCGTGATCGGTGCGTCCCCGACCTTGCCACGAATGCCATCGGTGCCGAAATACTTACGCGCCATCATCACTCCGCCAGCTCGATAAAGCGCGGATTATGACATCGCAGCGCGCACCCTGCTCAGCTTGACGCGAGCGTCGCTTGCCACACCTTGATCGCATCGACGGTCGCGGCGACATCGTGCACACGCACGATCCCGGCGCCGCGCTGGACTGCGATCAGTGCCGCGGCCACGCTGCCGGCCAGACGCTCGCCAACCTCGCGGCCCGTCACGGCGCCGATCATGGACTTGCGTGACATGCCGGCCAGCACCGGGAGCCCGCCTTCGGTGAATCGGGCCAGTTCGCGCAACAAGGTGAAGTTGTGAACCGTGCGCTTGCCGAATCCGAAGCCCGGATCGAGCACCAGGCGTTCGCGCACAACGCCGGCGGCCTGCAGCGCCGCGACACGCTCGTCGAGGAACGCCACCACCTCACCGACCACGTCCCCGTACCTCGGATCCTGTTGCATGGTCCGTGGCTCACCACGCATGTGCATGAGGCACAGCCCGGCGTTTCCGGAGGCCACAGCCTCGATCGCGTCGGACGCCCGGAAGGCATTGATGTCGTTGATCATGTCCGCACCGGCCGCGAGTGCCGCACGCATCACTGCCGGCTTGACGGTGTCGATCGACAGCGGAACCTGCCAGTCGCGCGCCTGCTCGACGAAGCGAACCACGCGCTCGAGTTCCTGCGCCTCGGGAACCGGCTCGGAGCCAGGCCGGGACGACTCTGCACCGATGTCCAGCATGTCCGCACCCTGCTCCAGCGCTTGCTCGGCGCGAGCGAGCGCGGCGCGGGCATCGCCATGCAGCCCGTCGCCCGAGAATGAATCGTCGGTCAGGTTGATGATCGCCATCACCTGCGGCTGGCTGAGGTCGAGGCGGAAGCGACCGCATTGAAGGACGGACATGAAGACCCTCCATTTGAGCGCCCGCGCCCATGTCGGGCGTGGGCTCGGAAGCGAATGAAAAGGGCCGGCAAAAGCCGGCCCGTCTGCCAGTGCGGCCTGCTGCCGTGCGCGTCAGGCAGCCGGCGCCGGTGCCGTGGGGGCGGCCCCCGGTGCGTCGTCCTTCGGGCGCGCGGCCGGCGTGTTCACCGGCTTGGGCGGGCGCGGCGGACGTCCCGCCATGATGTCGTTCACCTGATCGGCATCGATGGTTTCCCATTCGAGCAGCGCCTTGGTCATCGCCTCGACCTTGTCGCTGTTCTCTTCGAGCAGACGGCGCGCCAACGAATACTGCTGGTCGATGATGCGGCGAATCTCCGCGTCGACCTTCTGCATCGTCGCCTCCGACACGTTGCGGTGGGTAGTGACCTGACGACCGAGGAAGATCTCGCCCTCCTCCTCGCCATACACCATCGGCCCGAGGTTGTCAGACATACCCCACTGCGTGACCATGCGACGAGCGAGGTCGGTAGCACGCGCAAAGTCGTTTGAAGCGCCCGTGGTCATCTGCTTCATGAAGATCTCTTCGGCGATCCGCCCGCCGAACAGAACGGTGATCGTCTGCAACAAACGCTCACGGTCCTGACTGTACCGATCTTCGGTCGGCAGCTGCATCGTCACCCCGAGCGCACGGCCACGCGGAATGATGGTGACCTTGTGCACCGGGTCGGTCTTGTCCAGCAGACGTGCGACCACGGCATGGCCAGACTCGTGATAGGCCGTGTTACGGCGCTCCTCTTCAGGCATGACCACCGAGCGGCGCTCGGCGCCCATCATGATCTTGTCCTTCGCGCGCTCGAAGTCTTCCATGTCAACCAGACGCTTGTTACCGCGCGCGGCAAACAGCGCCGCCTCGTTCACCAGGTTTGCCAGATCGGCGCCGGCAAAACCCGGCGTACCACGTGCAAGCACCTGCGGGTCGACGTCGGGTGCGATCGGCACCTTGCGCATGTGCACCTTGAGGATCTGCTCGCGGCCCCGAATGTCCGGCAGCGACACGACGACCTGGCGGTCGAAACGCCCCGGGCGCAACAACGCCGGGTCGAGCACGTCGGGGCGGTTCGTCGCAGCAACCACGATCACGCCAGCCTGGCCTTCAAAGCCATCCATTTCGACCAGCAACTGGTTCAGCGTCTGCTCGCGCTCGTCATTACCGCCGCCCATGCCGGCGCCACGCTGGCGACCGACCGCATCGATCTCGTCGATGAAGATGATGCACGGTGCCTGCTTCTTGGCTTGCTCGAACATGTCACGAACGCGAGCCGCACCGACGCCGACGAACATCTCGACGAAATCGGAACCGGAGATCGAGAAGAACGGCACCTTGGCCTCGCCGGCGATCGCCTTGGCGAGCAGGGTCTTGCCGGTACCCGGCGAGCCCACCATCAGCACACCCTTGGGGATGCGCCCGCCGAGCTTCTGAAACTTGGACGGGTCACGCAGGAACTCGACCAGCTCGAAGACTTCTTCCTTCGCCTCGTCGCAGCCGGCAACGTCCGCGAAAGTGATCGTGTTCGCCGACTCGTCGAGCATGCGCGCCTTGCTCTTGCCGAAGGAGAACGCCCCCCCCTTTCCACCGCCCTGCATCTGGCGCATGAAGAAGATCCATACGCCGATCAACAACAACATCGGGAACCAGGACACGAACACGCTCGCGAGGAAGGACTGCTCCTCCTCCGGCTTGCTCGCATTGATCTGCACCCCGTAACGCATCAGATCGGACACCATCCAGATGTCCTGCACGCCAGGCGTGTAAACCGTGATTGAGCGCCCCTCCTGGGTGGTCGCCCTCAGCATGCGCCCGTCGATGGTCGCACGCGTGATCTTGCCCGCCTTGGCTTCCTCCAGGAACTGCGAGTACTCCATGGTGTTGGCGGGCGCCTGCCGCGCGTTGAACTGGTTGAATACGGTCATCAGCACAACGCCGATGACCATCCAGATCGCGAGATTCTTGAAGAGATTGTTCAACTTTCTATTCCCCGAAAGGCATTAAGGCCTGTACGCGACTGACTGATTCTAGTGGTGAACGTTCCCCTGGGCAAACCAATAGGCGGTATTGCCGCAGACAATGAAGTGCACTCTCCCGTTCAGGGCTGACGCGGCCCCTTGCCCAGGAGGTATACCTCGGCGCTGCGATCACGCGATGCCTTCGGCTTGCGCACATGCACCGAAGCAAAAACGGCCTCCATCTGCTTGCGATACCCCATGAAGCCTTCGCCTTGAAACACTTTGACCAGAAACTGGCCGCCAGGTTTCAGATGCTGGATCGCAAAATCGAGCGCGAGCTCGCAGAGATGAATCGAGCGTGCCTGATCAACGGTCGCCACCCCCGTGAGATTCGGCGCCATGTCCGAAAGCACGAGGTCTGCGCGGGCACCCTCGAGGCGGGCCTCGAGCTCAGCGAGCACACGGTCCTCGGTGAAGTCGCCCAGCAGGAAATCCACACCTGCGACAACCTCCATCGGGAGCAGGTCGAGCGCAAGCACTCGACCCTTTGGCCCACAGCGCTTGACCGCCACCTGGCACCAGGACCCCGGCGCCGAGCCGAGGTCAACGACGATCGCACCTGGCCTGAGCAGATGATCACGCTCGTCGATCTCGAGCAGCTTGTAGGCGGCGCGCGCGCGATAGCCGTCGGCCTGTGCGCGCTGCACATAGGGGTCGTTCAAATGATCGTGCACCCAGGCACGACTGCTCTTGTTCTTCTTCATCCGCTCGTCTGCTCTTCCGTTAACGGCCACCACCCCCACGCAAGGAGTAGAATCCGCGTCCCAGGCTTCAAGTACCCAGAGAATTTCCATGACCGAGCTCACCCCGGCCCAGCGCCGCGACCTGCGCGCACGCGCCCATCACCTCAACCCTGTGGTCACGATCGCCGACAACGGTCTGGCCCCGACCGTCGTTGCCGAAATCGAGCGCTCGCTTCAGGCGCACGAACTCATCAAGGTCAAGGTCCAGGGTGCCGAGCGCGAACAGCGCGAGGCCCTCATGCAGGAACTGTGCGACGCGCTCGACGCCGCCCCGGTCCAGCACATCGGCAACATCCTCGTGGTCTGGCGCCAGCGCCGCGACGAGGAAAAACCGGCCACCTCGGCAGAGAAAAAACCCGCGCGTGTCGCCACGGCAAAATCTGCTGCTGCATTTGCCGCTGCCGCTCGCCGCGCCGCACTCGCCAAAGCCAGCGCCGAATCGCGCCGCTCGCCCGCGCGCAGCCCGGCCCCGCGCGGACGCGGCACCGGTTCCAGCAGCGGGTCGCGCGGCCGCTGAACCCGCGCGCAATCGCCTGTAGTGCCCTGAAACGAGGAGGCGGCGCATTGCACCGCCTTTTTCGCTTCTGTCACTGCCCTTGCAGCAAGCATCAGATGTAGCGGACGTCGATCACCTCGTATTCACGCACGCCGCCCGGGGCCTGAACCTCGGCGATGTCTCCCGCGTACTTGCCGATCAGTGCGCGCGCGATCGGCGAGCTGATCGAGATCTTGTTGTCCTTGATGTCGGCCTCGTCGTCACCGACGATCTGGTAGGTCACGACCTGTCCAGAATCCATGTCCTCGAGATCCACGGTGGCGCCGAACACACAGCGCCCGTCCGCGTCGAGCAGCTTGGGATCGATGATCTGCCCATTGGCGAGCTTGGATTCGACCTCCATGATGCGGCCTTCGATGAAGCCCTGACGGTCCTTTGCGGCCTCGTACTCGGCATTCTCCGACAGATCGCCATGCGAGCGCGCCTCGGCGATCGCGGCGATCACGCTCGGGCGCTCGATGGTCTTCAGACGATGGAGCTCGGTGCGCAGCTTCTCGGCACCGGCAACGGTGAGCGGAGTCTTGTTCATGCTTGCTGGTTCAGTTCTTTGTGCAGGCTCTGCACGGAATAGACCTCGAGCCCGCCCGCCAGACGACGCATGCCCATGCACGCGGCGCGCGCGCCCTCGATGGTGGTGAAGATCGACAGCTTGGCGGCGAGCGCACTGGTGCGGATCGAGCGCGAGTCGGTGATCGCCTGGCGTTTTTCCTCGACCGTGTTGATGACCATGACGAGTTCCTCGTTCTTGATCATGTCGACGATGTGCGGGCGGCCCTCATTGACCTTGTTCACCACGGCGACCGGAATGCCGGCGGCCTCGATCACCGACGCGGTACCGCGCGTCGCAACCAGGGTAAAGCCCAGGGCATGCAGCTCGCGCGCGACCTCCACCGCGACCGGACGGTCGCCATGCTTGACGCTGATGAACACCGCACCCGAGGTCGGCAGCTTGACGCCCGCGCCGATCTGGCTCTTGACGAAGGCCTCGGCAAAGCTGCGGCCCACGCCCATGACCTCGCCGGTGGATTTCATCTCGGGCCCGAGGATGGTATCCACGCCCGGGAATTTCACGAACGGGAACACCGCCTCCTTGACGGAGTAGTACGGCGGCACGATCTCGCCGGTCACGCCCTGGCTGGCCAGGCTCTGCCCAGCCATGCAGCGCGCGGCGACCTTGGCCAGCGGCAGCGAGCAGGCCTTGGAGACGAAGGGCACGGTGCGCGAGGCACGCGGGTTGACCTCGAGCACGAACACCACCGCGTCGTCGCCCTCGCCCTGGATCGCGAACTGCACGTTCATCAGGCCGACGACGTTGAGCGCACGCGCCATCGCCTCGGTCTGGCGGCGCAGTTCGTCCTGCAGCGCAGCCGACAGCGTGTAAGGCGGCAGCGAGCACGCGGAGTCGCCCGAGTGCACTCCGGCCTGTTCGATGTGCTCCATGATGCCGCCGATGATCACCTGCGTACCGTCGGACAGCGCATCGACGTCGACTTCGGTGGCGTCGTTGAGGAAGCGGTCGAGCAACACCGGTGATTCATTGGAAACCTTGACCGCCTCGCGCATGTAGCGCTCGAGGTCCTTCTGCTCGTGAACGATCTCCATCGCGCGGCCACCGAGCACGTAGGACGGACGCACGACCAGCGGATAACCGATCTCGGCCGCCAGACGCACGGCCTCTTCCGGCGTGCGCGCGGTGCGGTTGGGCGGCTGGCGCAGGCCGAGGTCGTTGAGCAGCTTCTGGAAGCGCTCCCGGTCCTCGGCGGCGTCGATCATGTCCGGGCTGGTGCCGATGATCGGCACGCCATTGTCGGCCAGCGCCTGGGCACGCTTGAGTGGGGTCTGGCCGCCGAACTGCACGATGACGCCAACCGGCTTCTCGATGTGCACGATCTCGAGCAGGTCCTCGAGCGTGATCGGCTCGAAATACAGGCGGTCGGAGGTGTCGTAGTCGGTGGACACGGTCTCCGGGTTGCAGTTGACCATGATGGTCTCGTAGCCGTCTTCGCGCAGCGCGAGCGCGGCATGGACGCAGCAGTAGTCGAACTCGATGCCCTGGCCGATGCGGTTCGGACCGCCGCCGAGCACCATGATCTTCTTCCTGTCGGTCGGGCGCGCCTCGCACTCGTCCTCGTAAGAGGAGTACATGTAGGCGGTCGACGTGGCGAACTCGGCCGCGCAGGTATCGACACGCTTGAACACCGGGCGCACGCCGAGCGCATGGCGATGCAGGCGCAGCGCGGTCTCGTCGGCGTTGAGCAGCTTGGCGAGCCGGCGGTCGGAGAAGCCCTTGCGCTTGAGCTCGCGCAGTTCGGGCGCCTGCAGCGCCTTCAGCGAACGGCCGGCGAGCGCCTTCTCGGACAGCACGATGTCCTCGATCTGGGCGAGGAACCAGGGGTCGATCTTGGTCAGGTTGTGAACCTGCTCCTGGCTCATGCCTTCGCGGAAGGCCTGGCCGACATACCAGATGCGCTGCGGGCCGGCACTCGACAGTTCGTGCTCGAGGTCGGCGCTGTCCGCTTCGATCTCGTCCAGACCGTAGGCACCCACCTCCAGACCGCGCAGCGCCTTCTGGAAGGACTCCTGGAAGCTGCGGCCCATCGCCATGACCTCGCCCACCGACTTCATCTGCGTGGTCAGGCGGTCGTTGGCCTGCGGGAACTTCTCGAATGCGAAGCGCGGAATCTTGGTGACCACGTAGTCAATCGAGGGCTCGAAGGACGCCGGCGTGGCACCGCCGGTGATGTCGTTCTTGAGCTCGTCGAGCGTATAGCCCACCGCCAGCTTGGCCGCGACCTTGGCGATCGGGAAGCCGGTGGCCTTGGAAGCCAGCGCCGACGAACGCGACACGCGCGGGTTCATCTCGATGACGATCATGCGACCGTCCTGGGGGTTGATGGCGAACTGCACGTTCGACCCCCCGGTATCCACCCCGATCTCGCGCAGCACCGCGATCGAGGCGTTCCGCATGATCTGGTACTCCTTGTCCGTCAGCGTCTGCGACGGGGCGACCGTGATCGAGTCGCCGGTGTGCACGCCCATCGGGTCGAGGTTCTCGATCGAGCACACGATGATGCAATTGTCGGCGCGGTCACGCACGACCTCCATCTCGAACTCCTTCCAGCCGAGCAGCGACTCTTCGATCAGCAGCTCGTTGGTCGGGCTCGCCTCCAGGCCACGCTTGCAGATCTCCTGGAACTCTTCCATGTTGTAGGCGATGCCGCCGCCGGTGCCGCCGAGCGTGAAGCTCGGGCGGATGATGACCGGGAAGCCGATGCCGCCCTGCACCTGCTGCGCCTCTTCCATGCTGTGGGCGATGCCAGAGCGCGCGGAGCCGAGACCGATCTTGGTCATCGCGTCCTTGAACTTCAGGCGGTCCTCGGCCTTGTCGATCGCCTCTTCCGAAGCGCCGATCAGCTCTACGCCGTACTTGGCGAGCACGCCGTGGCGGCCGAGATCGAGCGCGCAGTTGAGCGCGGTCTGGCCGCCCATGGTCGGCAGGATCGCGTCGGGGCGCTCCTTTTCGATGATGCGCTCGACGACCTGCCAGGTGATCGGCTCGATATAGGTGACGTCTGCCGTTTCCGGGTCGGTCATGATCGTCGCCGGGTTCGAGTTGACCAGGACGACCTTGTAGCCTTCCTCACGCAGGGCTTTGCAGGCCTGAGCGCCGGAATAGTCAAATTCGCAGGCCTGGCCGATGATGATCGGACCGGCGCCGATGATCAGGATGGTCTTGATGTCTGTACGTTTGGGCATTGTCTTGCCTCGATGATTCCTCGACGCCGCGCCGAATGCGCTCGCGTCCAAAACTGGGGTGGCGGGCCACGGCCCGCCGGGCACCGTGTTATCTGGCGGCTTCCATCAGACCGATGAAGCGGTCGAACAGGTAGGCCACGTCGTGCGGACCGGGACTCGCTTCCGGGTGACCCTGGAAGGAGTACGCCGGCACGTCGGTGCGCGCGATACCCTGATTGGTGCCGTCGAACAGCGACACGTGCGTCACGCGCAGGTTCGCCGGCATGGTGGACGGATCGACCGCGAAGCCATGGTTCTGGCTGGTGATCAGCACCTTGCCTGTGTCGAGATCCTTGACCGGGTGGTTGGCGCCGTGGTGTCCGGTCGGCATCTTCATCGTCTTCGCACCGGAGGCCAGCGCCAGCAACTGATGGCCGAGGCAGATACCGAAGGTCGGCATGCGCGCGCCAACGATCTCGCGGACCGCATCGATCGCATAATCGCAAGCCTCGGGGTCGCCCGGGCCGTTGGACAGGAAGACGCCGTCCGGGTTGAGCGCGAGCACCTGCGCGGCGCTCGTCTGCGCCGGCACCACGGTGAGGCGGCAGCCGCGCTCGGCGAGCATGCGCAGGATGTTGTACTTGACCCCGTAGTCGTAGGCGACGACGTGGAAGCGGCCATCGGCGCGATCGGTGTAGCCGCCCTCGAGGGCCCATTCACCCTGCTTCCAGTCGTAACGCTCGGTGGCGCTGACGACCTTGGCGAGGTCCATGCCGGCCAGGCCCGGAAAGGCCCGCGCCTGGGCAACGGCAGCCTCGGCGCTCAGAGTCTCGCCTGGGGCGGCAGTGACGATACAACCCGCCTGGGCGCCTTTTTCGCGCAGCACGCGGGTCAGCTTGCGGGTATCGAGCCCGGCGATCGCAACCACGTTCTCGGCTTTCAGGTAGGCATCGAGGCGCTGGCTCATGCGGAAGTTGGACGGCAGGATGGGCAGGTCACGAATCACGAGACCCGCAGCATGCACCCGGTCGGACTCGACGTCCTCTGCGTTCACACCGGTGTTGCCGATGTGCGGATAGGTCAGCGTGACGATCTGGCGGCAATAGCTCGGGTCGGTCAGGATTTCCTGATAACCCGACATGGAAGTGTTGAACACGACCTCGCCAACCGTGCTGCCAATCGCGCCGATACCCTTGCCGTGGAAGATCGTTCCGTCGGCAAGCGCAAGAAGGGCGGACGGGAATGCACTCACGAGAAGCTCCTGGAATCAGCTTGAAGATCTTGAAGGTACGCGGAAGGCGCACCCGATATGTACAAAAAACGGGACGGGCCTCGGGGCCGATCCCGCTTGAGAAACTGCGAAATTGTATATTTTTGGGCGATTCAAGGCAAATGACTCACCCCGTTCCGCACGCGCTACCGCCCTTGCGAGGCAGACCGCCCCGACTTACAGACCGTCGGTCACTTCGCCGCGCAGCGCCTGGGCGAGCAGTTTAAGCTCGCTGACGAGCGCCTGCGACTGGCCGGTTGCAGCCTGTGGGTCCCGCGCTGCGGCAAGCTCCTCCAGCCTGCGCGCAGCCTCGATTGCACGCCGGGCACAAAAAACGCCGACCGATCCCTTCACCGAATGCCCGACCTCGCCCAGGGACTTGTAGTCAAGGTGTGCGCCAGCGCGCAGCAGTTCTGCAATCGTGCGCTCATGGTCACCGAGAAACACCTGGATGAGCTGCTGCACGACAGCCTCGTCCCCGTCGAACATTTCACGCGCCTCGTCCAGACAGGCGATCTGTCGGCGCCCCTCCTCGCCGAGCTCGAGCAAGCGGGTGTCACTCTCGAACTCCGCCTCCGCACAATTGCTGCGGGTGACGTGGTCGATCGCGGAAAACAGCGCCTTGGCATCGATCGGCTTGGAGACGTAATCATCCATGCCGGCGTCGAGACAACGCTGCCGGTCACCTTGCATCGCATGGGCGGTCATTGCAATGATCGGAATCGGCCTCCATTCGCCCTGCACCACCCAGCTGTGACGTGCCTCGCGCGCACGGATCGCCTGAGTGGCCTCGATTCCGCCCATCACCGGCATCTGCACATCCATCAGCACGACGTCGAAGTGATCACCCTCCAGCGCCTCGAGCGCTTCTTCGCCGTTGTTGGCGACGGTGACCGCATGCCCGGCGCGCTCGAGCAGCCGCTGGGCAACCGTCTGGTTCACCGGATTGTCTTCGACCACAAGGATGCTCAGGGGGGCCGCCACAGGACCATCCGCGGCCGCATCCAGCATCACGGGGGCGAGCTGGAAAGCCGGCCCTTCAGAGCCCTTGTTCGCCCGCGACTGCGCAGTTCGGGCCATGCGCAGCACGTCAAGCAGATCCTCGATCGAGAACGGTTTCGCGAGCCGGAAGGGTACGCCCAACTCGTCGCAGCGTGCAGCGTCATTACGCTGGGAGTGGCCCGCCAGCATCATCACCAGGCGATCGAGCCGCGGATCGGCATCGGCAAAACGCTGCGCGAGCGCGAATCCACCCGGGTCGGGCAGATCGGCATCCATGAGCAGGAAATGGAAGGGATCGACCCCGTCACGGGCGGAAGCCAGCGCGGCCAACACGTCCTCTCCACGAATGGCGAGCAGGGTTCGCAGGCCTGCGTTCGCCAGGTGCCGACAAAGCGACAGTCCGAAGGCACGGTTGCGCGCAGCCACCAGCACTCGCGTACCAGCCAGCCCTCCGGCGTCACGAGGCCGGGCATCGGCCACCGCGCCAAACGGGAGCGTGAAGGTGAAGGTGCTGCCCTTGCCCAGAACGCTCTCCACATCGATCTGCCCGTGCATGAGCTCGACCAATTGGCGCGAGATCGCAAGCCCCAGCCCGGTGCCACCGTACTTGCGGGTCGTCGAGGTATCGGCCTGCGCGAACGCGCCGAAGATGGTATCGAGATTGTCCGCCGAAATCCCGCAACCCGTGTCACGCACCGAGAATGCAAGGCTGAGCTCGCCATTCTGCCTGCCGACGCAACGAACGCCGACCTCCACCTCGCCGCGCTCGGTGAACTTGACGGCATTGCCAATCAGGTTATTGAGGATCTGGCGCAAGCGGGTCGGATCGCCACGCAACACGGCTGGCACGTCCGGCTCCACGGCATGGAACAGCTCGACGCCTTTCTGGCTTGCACGCAGGGCGAGTGAACGACAGGTCTCAGAGACCACGGACACGGTCGAGAAATCAATGCTCTCGAGATGAAGGTGCCCGGCCTCGATCCGGGAGAAATCGAGGATGTCGTTGATGATGGTCAGCAGCGCCTCGGCCGATGAACGGACCGTCTGCAGATACTCGCGCTGCTCGCCCTCCGGGCTTGCCGAATCCAGCAGCAGGTCGGTCATGCCGATGATGCCGTTCATCGGCGTACGAATCTCATGGCTCATGTTGGCGAGAAAGTCGCCCTTGGCCCGGTTCGCAGCCTCTGCGGCCTCCTTGGCCTCGAGCAGCTCGAACTCGCGCAGCTTGCGCTCGGTGATGTCGCGATAGGTGCCCTCGACCGGGTACCAGCGCCCTCCATGATCGCGACCCCGTGCAATGCCGTGCACTTCCACCCAGTGCCAGCCTCCGTCGGCCGCACGAACCCTGACCTCGGCGCGAACTTCCGGGGTCATGCCGCGCAGATGGGCGCGGAGTGCTTCGTCGAGCCTGACGCGATCGTCCTCCTCCATCAGGTCGACCCAGGCGGACGATCCGCCTGCCGGATAACCGAGCAGCGCACGCCAGCGCCCGTCGGACTCCATCGTGCCGCGTTCGACGTCAAAACTCCAGACGCCCGCGCCCGTGTTGCGCGCAAGCAAATCGAGGTGGCGCTGGGCCAGTTCCAGCGCCTGCAGCGCGACATCGCAGTCGCCGCCGGTACGCGCCACACCCTCCGCCCCGGAAGCGGAATCCGCCCGCAAGGCACCGCCCCCGGTCGCCGCAGTCATGGCGTCAGCAGATCAACGCAGACCGAGTACGTCCTGCATGTCGAACAGCCCGTTGCCGCGCCCGGCGAGGAAACGCGCCGCGCGCATCGCGCCGAGTGCATACGGCATTCGGCTGCCCGATTTGTGGGTGATCTCGATGCGCTCACCGATGCCGGCAAACAGCACGGTGTGGTCACCGACCACATCCCCACCGCGAATCGTCGAGAAACCGATGGTTTCGTTATTGCGCTCACCGGTATGACCCTCGCGACCATAGATCGCGCACTCGTCGAGGCTGCGTCCGAGCTCGCGGGCGACCACCTCACCCATGCGCAGCGCAGTGCCCGACGGCGCGTCGACCTTGAAGCGGTGATGCGCCTCGATGACCTCGACGTCGTACCCCTCGGACAGGATGCGCGCTGCCACTTCAAGCAGACGGAAAACGGCATTGACCCCGACCGCCATGTTCGGCGCAAAAACCACCGGGATGTGGCGCGCAATCTCGCTGATCGCAGCCTTGCCCGCGGCATCGAAGCCGGTCGTGCCGATGACCGCCGCCTTGCCCATCTCGCGCGCCAGCGCCAGATGCGCGAGCGTGCCTTCGGGGCGGGTGAAGTCGATCACGCAGTCGGCGGCAGCGATGGCTGCGGCAGCGTCGTCGACGATCGCCACGCCCGTCTGCATGCCTGCCAGTTCGCCTGCGTCACGCCCGATGAATGGCGTACCGGGACGATCGAAGGCAGCGGCGAGCATGACGCCCTCCTCCTGCAGTGCAGCTTCGATCAGCATCCTGCCCATGCGGCCGGATGCTCCTGCGATTGCGACTCGAACGTCTGGCATCGGAATGGTTTCCTGCAAAAACAAGGCCCGGCACAAGGCCGGACCAGAGGTAAGAGAGAAGAGATGGCGGGCGCGCGTGCCGTTCAGCGCGAGTCGGCAGGGGGAATCTCGACCACGCGGCTACGCGACCCGGCCGTCATGGCCGCGCCTTCAGCGCCCTCGCCCGGCTGCGCCACCTCGACGTCACCCTCCACACGATCGAGCGCATCTCCATCGAAGTACACCGAGATCACCCGCTGCTCCGCTTCGCTGCGACCGGCGCGAAGGCTATACACGTAGTCCCAGCGATCCTTGCGGAACATATCGACCACAAGCGGAGAACCCAGCACGTAACGCACCTGATCCCGGCTCATGCCGCGACGAAGCTGCGAAAGCATCTCCTGATCCACATAATTGCCCTGACGGATGTCGATGCGGTAAGGATCGACCACGCCAACGACAGAATCGAAAGAACAGCCGGCAACAAGTCCGGTGGCGACGAGAGCCGCAGCGAGATAGGAGCGCATGTGGATTTGGACTTGGCGCGACGGAGTCGCAGTTCTCAGAAAGGGGTAAAAAATATAACATAGCCCGGGTCCTCAGGGCGCCCCGCATAGGCTCCAGTGCCACCGCGCTCCGCCAGCTTCAGCGACATATCGTTTCCCACTTCGTCCAGGCTCCCATGTCCGACAACTCCAAGAACCTGAAAAGCATCGGCCTGAAGGCGACCTACCCCCGCCTCAAGATCCTCGACCTCTTTCAGAGCTCTGATCAGCGCCACCTGACCGCAGAAGACGTCTACCGCGCGCTGATGAACGACGGCATGGATATCGGCCTGGCAACGGTCTATCGTGTGCTGACCCAGTTCGAACAGGCCGGGTTGCTCGAACGGCACTACTTCGAATCCGGCAAAGCCGTGTTCGAACTCAACGAGGGCGGCCACCACGACCACCTGGTCTGCATGCAATGCGGCAAGGTCGAGGAATTCTTCGATCCCGAGATCGAGCGCCGGCAAAACAAGATTGCCGAGGAGCGCGGCTTCGCGATCCGCGATCATGCGCTTTACCTCTACGCGGATTGCACCCGCGAAAACTGCCCGAATCGCGAAGCAGAAGCCTAGCCCCCTCAGCGCCCCGCGCCGGCGCTCCGCCACGTGGGTTCAGGCTGCACGGAGATCGCGCGCTCAGCGTCTTCCGAGCATCTCGGCAGCATGTTCGCGGGTAGTCGAGGTGATGTTCACACCCCCCAACATGCGGGCAATTTCCTCGACACGCGCAGCTTGATCAAGCGGCGTCACCTCGCTGACCGTCTCACCAGCCAGCTCCCGCTTGGCAATCCGCCACTGCCAGTCCGCACACGCCGCAACCTGGGGCAGGTGCGTGACGCAAAGAACCTGGCGATCACGCCCCAGCCGCGCCAGCAGCTTGCCGACGATCTCGGCCACGCGACCGCCGATGCCCACATCAACCTCGTCGAACACGAGCGTCGGCACTGCGGTGTCGCGACTCGCCATGACCTGGATGGCCAGCCCGATGCGCGACAGTTCGCCCCCCGAGGCCACCTTGGCCAGGCTGCGCAAGGGCTGCCCGGGATTGGCGGACACGCGGAACTCGACGATTTCCAGGCCGGTGGCAGCCGGCTCGCAGGCTTGGAGCGCCACCTCGAAACGCCCGCCCGCCATGGCCAGGGTCTGCATCGCCGCGGTGATTTCATCGGACAGCCGGCGTGCAGCCGGCGCACGGGCGGCCGACAGCCGCCCGGCAGCCGCCTCGAACGCCTCCCGGGCCGCGGCCGCGGCCGCGGCGAGGCGTGCGGGGTCGGCCGTCGCCTCGAGCGCTTCCAGGCGTTCGCGCCACTGGTGCGCGAGTTCCGGGAGCGCCTCGGGCGCCACGCGATGCTTGCGCGCGGCGTCCATCACGGTCGCAATACGTTGCTCGACGTCGACCAGACGTTGTGGATCCATGTCGAGGCGATCGCGGTAGCGTTTGAGCGCGTACAGGGCCTCATCGGCCTGGATCGCCGCCGCACCGAGCAACTCGCGCACGTCGGCAAGACCCGGGTCATAGTCAGCCAGTGCGGCGACACGCGCATCCAGGTGACGCAGGATTGTGCACACCGCGATGTCGCCCTCGCCCAGGGCCGCGAGCGTCTCGTCGGCGCCGTCGATCAGGCTTGACGCATGGGCCAGGCGGCTGTGTTCGGCATTGAGCTCCTGCCACGCGTCGGGATCGAACCCCAGTTGGTCGAGTTCCTGCAACTGCCATGACAGCAACTCGCGCTCGCGCGCGGAACTGGCCGCGTCGGCCTCGGCCGCGCGCTCCAGCCGCAGCAAACGCTGCCACTCGCGATGCAGGGCTGCGACCTCGGCCGCCAGCGGCACGGCGGCGGCCTGCACGTCGACCAGGCTGCGCTGCGCATCCGCACGCAGCAATGCATGATGCGCATGCTGTCCGTGGATGTCGGCAAGCCATTCGCCGGCAGTGCGTAGTTGCGCCAGGGTGACCGCACTGCCGTTGATCCACGCGCGACTGCGTCCGCCCGCGTCGATGGTGCGCCGCAGGATCACGGCGCCCTCATCCGCAGGCAGGTCCTGCTCGGCAAGCCAGGCGGCGAGCGCGCCGCCTGCAGCGAGGTCGAACTCTGCCGCGACATCGGCCCGATCACGCCCGCTGCGCACCATGCCCGCCTCGCCCCGCCCACCAAGTACGAGCCCGAGCGCGTCGAGCAAGATCGACTTGCCGGCACCCGTCTCGCCGGTCAACACACCGAATCCGGGACCGAACTCGAGTTCGAGGCGATCGACGATAACGAAGTCACGAATGGTCAGACTACGGAGCATGGCAGAGGAGAACGCAGGGGAAATCAGGCGGTTGTCGGACGGGACAGATCAGCGCGCAGGCACGACGCTTGCATCGGGCGCTCACACGCGCGGCGCGGCACTCCAGTGCAGTTTCTGGCGCAGCATTGCAAAGTAACTGTAGCCCTGCGGATGAAGAAGCCGCAGCGAGCTCGGCGAGCGCTTGAGCCGCACACAGTCGCCCGCGCGCAGATCGAAACGCGTCTGCCCGTCGAAGTGCACGCGGGCATCCTGCGGAGGCAGCATGACGATGTCGATGCTGCAGGAGTCGGGAAGCGTGATCGGACGCGCCGTCAGCGCATGCGGGCACAGCGGCACGAGCGCGATCCCGCCCACGCTCGGATGCAGGATGGGGCCATTCGCGGACAACGCGTACGCCGTGGAACCGGTCGGCGTGGAAACGATCATTCCGTCCGAGCGCTGCGTATAGACGAACTCTGCGTCGATGAACAACTCGAATTCGATCATGCGCCCGAGATCGCCCTTATTCACCACGACGTCGTTGAGGGCAAGGGTATGAAACACACGTTCGCCGCCACGCAGGACTTCGGCGTCGAGCATGAAGCGGGTTTCTTCCGTATAAACACCGTCGAGCATTTCGCCGAGGCGCACCGTCGCGTCGCTGCGCGAAATGTCGGTCAGAAAGCCGAGCCGGCCGAGGTTGACGCCCACCAGCGGCACACCGTGTTCGACCAGTCTGCGCGCGGTATGCAGCATGCTGCCGTCACCGCCGATGACCACGGCGAGATCGGCCTCGGCGCCGATGTGCTCGTAACTGGCCAGGGGGAAGTCGTGCGCCCCGCCGATGGCACTCGCCGTGCCCTGCTCGATCAGCACGGAAAGGTTACGATCACGCAGGTAGCGGGCGATCGACAGCACCGATTCAGCGACATCGGGGCTCTGGTATTTGCCGATGAGGGCAATCGTTCGGAATTTCGTGCTCATGAGCGCCGATTAAACCACAACCGCCCCACGTCTTGTCGTGCCCGCGCGGTCCCCGCGGGTGGCCAGCGCGGGCGCGCTTTCTTACAATCCGGGCTATATTGCCGCCTGCCATGAATTCGCTCGACGCCCGCTCCCAGATCCTGCTCAAGACCCTGATCGAACGCTACATCGCGGACGGCCAGCCGGTCGGCTCACGTGCGCTGTCGCGCTTCTCCGGCCTGGAGCTGTCGCCGGCCACCGTGCGCAACGTGATGAGCGACCTCGAGGAGATGGGGTTCATCGCCAGCCCGCACACCTCGGCCGGCCGCATTCCGACCGCGCGTGGCTACCGTTTCTTCGTCGATTCGCTGCTCACCATGCAGCCGCTGGAGAGCGCCCGCGTGCGCGCACTCCAGGGCCAGCTCGTGCCTGACCAGCCGCAACGCCTCATCAACTCGGCCTCCCACCTGCTATCCGAACTCACCCAGTTTGCCGGCGTCGTCGTCGCGCCGCGCAAGGATGCAGTGCGCATCCGCCAGTTCGAATTCATCAGCCTGGCCGAAAACCGCATCCTGCTGATCATCGTCACCACCGCCGGCGACGTGCAGAACCGCATACTGATCACGCGCCGCGCCTACACCGCGAGTGAGCTCACGGGCGCGGCCACCTACCTCAACGAGCACTTTGCCGGCCTGTCCTTCGACGAGATCCGCCGGCGCGTCACCGCGGAGTTGCGCCAGTTACGCAGCGACATGGACGAGCTGATGACGGCAACGGTCGATGCCGGCTCACAAGCGGCGGAGGAGACGGCGACTCACTACGTGATCTCCGGCGAAACGAATCTTCTCGACGTCGAGGACCTGTCGTCCAACATGTCGCGGCTGCGCGAGCTGTTCAAGCTCTTCGAGCAGCGCACCGGACTGATCCAGTTGCTCGACCTCTCCAACCGCGCCGAGGGCGTGCAGATCTTCATCGGCGGCGAATCCGGCCTGGCGCCGCTCGACGGCTGCAGCGTCATCACCGCGCCCTACGAGGTCGACGGCCAGATCGTCGGCTCGCTCGGCGTCATCGGCCCCACCCGCATGGCCTACGACCGGGTGATCCCGATCGTCGACATCACTGCACGCCTGCTGTCGAACGCCCTTTCCTCCAAGCACTGACGGCAACGGCATGCCGCGCCACCGCCAATCAAGGACTCAGATGTCTCGTTACTGGACCGAACCCGCCTTCAAGCACGACAGCACCGCACGTACGGGCGTCCTCCTCGTCAATCTCGGCACCCCCGAAGCGCCGACCGCTGCGGCACTGCGGCCCTATCTGAAGCAGTTCCTGTCCGACCCGCGCGTCGTGGAGATCCCGCGCCCGGTGTGGTGGCTCATCCTCAACGGCATCATCCTCAACACCCGACCCGCGGCGTCGGCAAAGAAATATGCAAGCGTATGGACGGACGAAGGCTCGCCGCTCAAGGTCCACACCCAGCGCCAGACCAAGCTCCTGGCCGGCTATCTCGCCAAGGGCGGTCACGACGACCTCGATATCGACTACGCGATGCGCTATGGCGCGCCTTCGATTCCGGACGTGCTCAACGCCATGCGCGCGCGCGGCTGCACCCGCATCCTCGTCCTGCCGCTCTACCCCCAATACTCCGCCAGCACTTCGGCCACGGTGGTCGACGAGGTGGGTCGCTGCCTGGCGCACTGGCGCAACCAACCCGAAATCCGCTTCGTACGGAACTTCCACGACCATCCCGGGTACGTCGCGGCGCTGGTGAAGAGCGTGCGCGAACACTGGCTCGTCAATGGCGAGCCCGAGCGCCTGCTGCTGAGCTTCCATGGCGTGCCGCGGCGCTCGCTCGAGCTCGGTGACCCCTACCACTGCGAATGCCACAAGACGGGTCGCCTGGTGGCCGAAGGGCTGGGGATCGCGCGCGAACGCGTGCTGGTGACCTTTCAGTCACGCTTCGGCAAGGCAGAGTGGCTCAAACCCTACACCCAGCCCACGCTCGAGTCGCTCGCAGCCCAGGGGGTCAAGCGGGTGGATGTGATGTGCCCCGGCTTCGTCTCCGACTGCCTGGAAACGCTCGAGGAAATCGCCATGGAGTGCAAGGAAGCCTTCCTCGAGAAGGGCGGCAAGGCCTTCCATTACATTCCCTGCCTCAATGAAGGCGATGCCTGGATCAATGCCCTTGCTGACCTGACCCGCGCGCATCTCGGCAACTGGCTCGAGATCGCGCCCGCAGATGCGGCCGCGCGTGCCGCAACGCTCGAGCGCGCCCGCGCGCTCGGCGCAAGCCAGTGAGTTTTCCGGAACATCGCCGCGTCGCGGCGGTGTTCAGTTATCCAGCAACTGCATGTCGAAACTGCCCGGTGCAGCGTGCTGTGCGCGCACCGCAGGAGGCGCATGGTCGGCAAGCTGGCGTGACACGGCCGCAAGCCGGCGGACCACCACCGTTGAGATCTGGCGCCGGAAGCGCTCCACCACTTCCTCGCTGGCGAGCGCGAGCGCGGCTGGATTGACCTCGAGGTAGCTGAGCGGGTCGAGCGAAACCACTGTCATCCTGTGCCGGTGTTCCATATGGTCCAGCCAGGCTTGTACGCCGAACACTTCGCCCGGCCCCAGTTCCATGACCCGCCGCCCCTCGATCGACAGTTCCACCCGGCCCTCGAGCACGACGCCGAAACGCTGGTCGACGTCCCCCTCGCGCATCAGCGCGACTTCACTATCGACGTTACGCCAGGCGCAGATGCGCATGACTTCCCACAGATCGACGTCCTCGAACTCGGTGAAGAAGGCCAGTCGCCGCAGTTTTGCGAAGCGCGCCGCATCGGGCGGCAGGTAATTCTCGTCGAGGATCTGATAGCGCACCGCTGCCAGGTCCTTCGCGAACTCGGCGCCGTTGCGGTAGCGGGAATAAAGATCCTTCTCCAGCGCCTTGCGGATCACCGCGTCCATCTGCTCGGGGACGTCGGGATTGAGCTGCGACACCGAAGGCGGATCGGCGTTGATGATCTTGTACACCAGTTGCGCCGCATTGCTGGCGCGAAACGGCAGCCGGCCGGTGAGCATGTGGAACAGCAGCACGCCCAGCGAATACAGGTCGGTCTTCTGGTTGAGCGGATAGCCCTTGATCTGCTCCGGACTCATGTATGCCGGCGAGCCCACGCCCATGATGAAGGTGGAGTCGGTGTCCATCTTCTTGTTGATGTTGAGCGCGAGCCCGAAGTCGGTGATCTTCACGTTGTCGTGATCATCAACCAGGATGTTCGCCGGTTTGATGTCGCGATGGATGATGCCCTGGCGGTAGGCGTGATCCAGCGCCATGCAGCACTTGAAGACGATCCCGATCGTGCGATGAACCGGTAGCAGATGCTCGAAGCTGCAGTAACGCTCGAGCGAATCGCCGGGAAAATACTCCATCACCACATAGGCCTGCTCGGGCTCGATGCTGGCATCAAATATACGAATGATGTTGGGGTGATTCAGCCGACCCGAAACCACCCGTTCAGCCTTCAGCAGCTTGATGACCCGTCGGTTCCACTTCGCCTCGTCCTTGACCCTGTCGTCGAAGCGAACGTGCTTGAGCGCGACTTGCTCGGGATAGTCGGCACTCTCCGCGAGATACACCACGGCCGTGGCGCCGCGGCCAATCTCCCTGATGATTCTGTACTTGCCGATGCGCTCAGGAGTTCGGTTCATGCGTTTGGGTGGACGCTCGCGACCGCGGTGCTTGACGAATGGCCGATTGTTGCACGAACCCGCCCGCTCCGGCGAGTCCAGGCCAAGGCAGCACAAAGTACGGCATACCACATTCCATCGTGCGCCGAATCAGGCGGCGCTGTGAACTCGAACAATCCAAATTTTCTCCCAGTGCGCGTACATGCTTAAATCCCCGCCGAAAAGGCCGAAATAATCTGTACCACCCCCAAAACCGGAGAGCACTCTTGAGTGAAGCTGTCGACCTCGTGATCCGCGCACGCTGGCTCGTACCTGTCGAGCCCGCTGGCGTCGTCCTTGACCACCATGCGGTCGCCATCCGCGATGGGCTCATCGTTGCCGTGTTGCCGCAGGCGCAGGCAAGCGCGCGATTCCGCGCCACGACCACCGTCGACCTGCCGCGTCACCTGCTGATGCCGGGCATGGTGAACCTGCACGTCCATGCGGCCATGAACCTGATGCGGGGCATCGCCGACGACCTGCCGCTGATGCGCTGGCTGCAGGAGGCAATCTGGCCAACCGAGGCCAGGCACGTGTCTGCAGCATTCGTACGCGACGGCACCAGGCTCGCTGCCGCCGAGATGTTGCGCGGCGGCATCACCACCTGCAACGACATGTACTTCCATCCCGAGGCCGCTGCCGAAGCGTTCGCCGAGATGGGGATGCGCGCGGTGGTGGGGCTCGTCATGCTCGATTTCCCCACCTCCTTTGCAAGTGATCCGGATGACTACCTGCGCAAGGGCCTGGCGGCGCGGGACCAATGGCAGGGACATCCCCTGATCGGTTTCTCGATCGCGCCACACGCGCCATACACCGTCTCGGACGCCAGCTTCGGGCGCGTACTCGCCATGGCGAACGAACTCGCGCTGCCGATTCATCTACATGTGCATGAAACCGCGCGCGAGATCGAGGACTCGCTGGCGCTGCATGGCGTGCGCCCACTTTCGAGGCTTGCGCGCCTTGGCGTGCTGGGCGAAAACCTGATCGGCGTACATGCCGTTCATCTGGATGATGCCGATCTCGATCTCCTCGTCCGCCACGACTGCAGTGTCGCGCACTGCCCGACCTCCAACATGAAACTGGCCAGCGGTATCGCACCCGTGCCGCGCCTGCTCGGGGCAGGGCTGCGCGTCGGGCTCGGCACCGACGGCGCGGCCAGCAACAACCGACTCGATCTCATCCAGGAAATGCGTCATGCCGCACTCCTCGCAAAGCTTGGCAGCATGGATGCCAGCGCCCTCCCAGCCCATGCCGCGCTGCGCATGGCAACGCTGGCCGGCGCGCGGGCGCTGGGCCTCGGTGACCGCATCGGTTCGATTGAAAGCGGAAAGTTTGCCGATTTGTGCGCAGTGGACTTCGGCACGCTCGACTGCCAGCCTTGCTTCGAACCAGTGTCGCACCTTGTCTATGTAGCCGGACGCGAGCACGTGTCGCACGTATGGGTAAACGGAGAAACCCGCGTGGACAAAGGCATCCGGCTGTTGCATATTAACGACAGCGAATTGCTGCAGCTCGCTTCCGTGTGGCAAACTAGACTCGGTAATTGAACTGGATATAGTGTGCAACCCGACGTGAAGACAGCAATTTTGCATGTCTTCAGTTCGTACAGTGGCAATTCCGGCGACTCGCCCTTCTAAGAGGAAACCATGATCAAACAAACCAAGAAGCAGATGCTCATGCTGGCCGCCATCGCCTCGATCGGCCTGTCCGCCCCCAGCGCTTTCGCGCAGGTCAGCGACGTCGTCGTTGCTGGCCAGGGTGAAATCCCTTACGTGATCGACGCCCGTAACGTCGTCGCCCGCAGCGGTACCGGCCTGTGCTGGCGCACGGGCTACTGGAGCCCGGCTGCCGCCTCGACCGCTATGGCTGGCGAGTTCCCGGTCGGCTGCGCATGCGACTCCGACATCGTTCCTGCCGACAAGTGCACCGCGCCGGTCGCTGCTGCCGTTCCCGCGCCGAAGCCCACCGCCGACAAGGTCAAGCTGTCCGCCGACGCTCTGTTCGACTTCGACAAGGCGGTCCTGAAGCCGGAAGGCCAGGCCAAGCTGAACGAGCTGGCTGCCCAAGCCAAGGCTCTCAAGCTGGAAGTGATTCTCGCCGTCGGTCACACTGACCGCATCGGTTCGGCCACCTACAACCAGCGTCTGTCCGAGCGTCGCGCCGCCGCCGTCAAGACCTACCTGGTCTCGCAGGGCGTCGATGCCAACCGTGTCTATACCGAGGGCAAGGGCGAAACCCAGCCGGTCACCGGTAACAAGTGCGACAACGTCCGTGGCCGCGCTGCGCAGATCTCCTGCCTGCAGCCGGATCGTCGCGTCGAAGTGGAAGTCATCGGCTCCAAGTAATTCGGGACTCGATGCACAAAAAGCCCTGCCTCGGCGGGGCTTTTTTCATTTCTGCGGGGCACAGATCCGCCGCCCCCGTTTTCAGCGCTCGTCAGCAAGGCTATGCTTCCCCCCATGAATACGCTAAACGCCGATCCCGCAGAACTGAAGAAGTTCAGCGACCTCGCCCACCGCTGGTGGGACCCCGCCTCCGAGTTCAAGCCCCTGCACGAGATCAACCCTCTACGCCTGGGCTGGATCGACGGCAAGGCCGCACTGACCGGAAAGAAGGTACTGGACATCGGATGCGGCGGCGGCATTCTGGCCGAAGGCATGGCAGGGCTCGGCGCCGACGTGACCGGCATCGATCTCTCCGAGAAGGCACTCAGCGTCGCCCGCCTGCACCTCTTCGAGAGCGGGCATGCGATCGATTACCGCCTCATCAGTGCCGAAGCACTCGCTGAGGAGGCGCCGGCCTCATTTGACGTCGTGACCTGCATGGAGATGCTCGAGCACGTTCCCGACCCAGCCAGCACGGTCACTGCCTGCGCGCGTCTGGTGAAACCAGGTGGGCACGTTTTCCTGTCCACCCTGAACCGGAACTTGAAGTCCTACGCGTTCGCCATCATCGGAGCCGAATACGTGCTCAAGCTTTTGCCCGCGGGGACCCACGAGTACGCCAGGTTCATCAAGCCGTCCGAACTCACCCGACATTGCCGCAACGCCCGGCTCGACGTCGAGGGCATCATCGGCCTCAGCTACAACCCCTTGAGCCGCGTGTATAGCCTCGGGCGGGACACCGACGTCAATTACATGGTGCATACACGCCGCGAGCCCTGAGCTTCACGTTGCGAACGCGCTACTGCAGTCGAGAACTGGACCATTCACAAGGAGAACGCCATGGCCAACGAGGGCTACCACGAACCCGTCGAGGAACTCAGCGATGAAACCCGCGACATGCATCGGGCGATCATTTCGTTGATGGAAGAACTTGAAGCGGTCGACTGGTACAACCAGCGCGTCGATGCCTGCAAGGATCCCGAACTGAAGTCCATCCTCGCTCACAATCGCGACGAGGAAAAGGAACACGCGGCCATGGTGCTGGAATGGATTCGCCGTCGCGACAAGACCTTCTCTCATGAACTGAAGGAATTCCTATTCACCGACAAGCCGATCACCCACGACTGACGCGATGTCGGAGGCGGCTGCAGAGCGCCACTCCGCGTGGTCGGTCTTCCTGGTCTTCCTGCGCCTTGGATTGACATCCTTTGGGGGACCGGTGGCGCATCTGGGCTATTTCCGCACCGAGTTCGTCACTCGCCGTGCGTGGCTGGACGAACGCAGTTACGCGGATCTCGTTGCGCTGTGCCAGTTCCTGCCTGGTCCGGCTAGCAGCCAGGTGGGGATGGGCATCGGCTATGGGCGTGGCGGGCCGACTGGGGCGCTGGCCGCGTGGGCAGGGTTCACGTTGCCCTCGGCGCTGGCGATGATCCTGTTCGCGCTCGGCATCCAGCACTGGGGCCGGATGCCGGAAGGTGTGGTGCACGGGCTGAAGGTGGTCGCGGTGGCGGTCGTGGCCCAGGCAGTCTGGGGGATGATGCGTAACCTGTGCCCCGGGCGCACCCACAAGATCATCATGCTTGGCGCGGCCGCATTTCTGCTCGCCCTGCCTTCGGCCTGGAACCAGATCATCGTCATCCTGGCCGCCGCTGCGGTCGGACGCTGGGCGTTCGCCGATCGGATTCCCCCCGCTCCGATCCCACCCCTGGCTAGAGCCGACCATCGCGTGGCGCTCGCCCTGCTCGCTGCCTTCGCATTACTGCTGGCCGGCCTGCCGCTGCTCTCGAGTGTGCTCGACAATCCGACCGTAGCGATGGTCGACGTCTTTTACCGGACCGGCGCCCTCGTGTTCGGTGGCGGCCACGTGATGCTGCCCTTGCTGCAGGCCGAGGTGGTACCGCCTGGCTGGGTGGACAACGACACATTCCTCGCCGGCTACGGCGCGGTGCAGGCCATGCCGGGCCCCCTGTTCACCTTCGCAGCCTTCCTCGGCGCCTCCGCCAGCGGGCCGGCAAGCGCTTGGTCCGGCGGCGTGCTGGCGCTGGTAGCGATCTTCGTGCCGTCCTTCCTGCTCGTCCTCGGCGCGCTGCCGTTCTGGGATCGCCTGCGCGGCAACACTGCCGCTCGTGCCGCGCTCGGCGGCATCAACGCTGCGGTGGTCGGCCTGCTGCTTGCAGCCTTCTATGATCCGGTGTGGTCAAGCGCCATCCACACCCCGGCGGACCTCCTCATCGCAGGAGCGGCCCTTTTCGCCCTGACGCGGCTGAAGGCGCCGCCCTGGCTCGTCGTCTTGCTCACGGCTGTCGGCGGGTGGCTGGTGGTGTCGCTCGCCGGCTGATATCGCCGCAGCCATCGTCGGCGTGATACCGGCCTGTCTTCGGGAGCGCGCGGCGTCCTGGTAGATCGAGGCTATTGATCCTGCGCCAGCCGCAGCTTCGCCGCGACTGCAAAACAGCGGGAGGCGTAGCGCGCTTGCGCCTCCCGCCCCTCGCAGGGGGCCTCTCGGAACCCGCCCCGGTCAGCCCGCGGCAACCAACGGATCGGTGACACCGAGCACATAGATGGCGATCATCGCGACCACGCCGGCCATCACCACGTAATACACCGTCGGCCAGAAGGTCTTGCGCAGGATCGCGCCCTCGCGCCCGAGCAGGCCAACAGTGGCAGAGGCGGCGACGACGTTATGGATTGCGACCATGTTGCCCGCAGCCGCACCGATCGCCTGCACCGCCACGATCAGGGCACCGGAGATGCCCAACGTGCTCGCCACACCGAACTGGAACTGGCTGAGCATCATGTTGCTGACCGTGTTCGAGCCGGCGATGAAGGCGCCCAGCGCGCCCACCGAAGGCGCCAGCAGCGGATACACGTTGCCCACGCTGTCGGCCACCCACTGCGCCATCGCGATCGGCATGCTCGGCAGGTCGGCCGCATTGACACCGGAGTTGATCAGGATGCGAACCATCGGTACGGTGAAGAGCAGCACGAAGCCAGCGCCAAGCAGAACCCGCGAGGATTCACCCACGGCCTTCATCAGCGAACGAGCATGCATGCCGTGCAGGAAGGTGGTGATCAAGACGACGGCGACAAGAATGCCTCCAGGCAGGTAAAGCGGCTGGAAGTTGGCGCTGACACCCTTCTCACCCAGCATGTTCGGGAAGTTGACGACCACGGACTTGAGCGCGTTGCCCACGTCGGGGAAAACACGGCTCACAACGAGCAGTACCCCAACCAGAACGTAGGGCAACCATGCGCGCACCATGCCGATCTTCTGGTGGTGCGGCATCTGATCGAGCTTCATCTCGATGCTGCCCAACCACTCGGCCGGCCAGTCCTTGGGATCGGCGAAGTCCCAGTGCGTCTTCGGAACCAGGAATCCAAAGCGCGCTGCAGTGGTGACAATCGCAAGACCGACAAGACCACCGAGCAGCGACGGAAACTCGGGCCCGAGGAAGACACCGGTGAAGGCATATGGCACGGTGAAGGCCAGCCCCGCGAACAGGGCGAACGGCACGACCTCGAGACCCGCCTTCCAGCTCTTCTCCTTGCCGAAGAAGCGCGTCAGCATCATCGCCATCACCACCGGCATCACTGTGCCGACGATGGCGTGGATGATCGCCACGTTGCTGGTGATGAGCTGCAGGAAGACCTCCCAGCTCGATCCCTTGGCCGCCAGTTGAGCACCGATCGCAACGGTATCCAGGCCGCTATTGACGCCGATGATGATCGGCGTACCAACCGCACCGAAGGAGACGGGCGTGCTCTGCACCAGCATGCCGAGCATCACCGCCGCCATCGCCGGGAAGCCGATTGCCACCAGCAAAGGCGCGGCAATCGCCGCTGGGGTACCGAAGCCGGAGGCACCCTCGATGAAACAGCCGAACAGCCACGCGATGATGATTGCCTGGATCCGGCGGTCGGGGCTGATGGTGGTGAAGCCGGCACGGATAGCCGAAATACCCCCCGAGTATTTCAAGGTGTTCAGCAGCAGGATCGCGCCGAAGATGATCCAGAGCACGCCGATCGTGATCACCAGGCCCTGAAGGGTCGAGGCAAGCACGCGGTTGAAGCTCATGTCCCACACGAACAGACCGATGAGCGCCGTGATCACATAGACCACAGGCATCGCACGCTTTGCCGGCCAGCGCAGGCCGACGAGCAGGATTGCTGCGAGCAGGATTGGAGAAAAGGCTATTAAGGCCAAGGCACCGGGCTGCATGTCCTACCCCCCTGCCCGAAGGCAACGCCGCGCGCGCGCCATGAACACCACGATTGTCGAAAAAGCCATCGGATACCCCCTACCCCTTAGAAGTCAGATCAGTTCATAATCTTTCAATTGGTCTTACCACTTAACCAATTTGTGACCTAGACTAGGGGAGCCTTTTTAGCCTGTCAATCAAAATCATCAAATTTCCCGATGCGGGCATAACCCCTTTCCCGCAGCCGCTTTAGCAGCCGCCGGGGAAACTTGCCCACACCCTGCTCCACGGCTAGATTTCACGTGCCTGCGGGTCCAGACCGCACGCACCCGTATCCCAGGAAAATCGTTCATGAAAGCCAAGCCCCTGCAACAACGCCGCCTGTCCGACGACATCATCGAACGCATCGAGACCTTGATCCTCGAGGGCAGCTTTCAGGCGGGCGAGCGCCTGCCCGCCGAGCGCGCGCTGGCCGAGGAATTCGGCGTATCGAGGCCATCGTTGCGCGAAGCGATCCAGAAACTGGTCGCGCGCGGGTTGCTGATCAGCCGGCACGGCGGCGGAACCTTCGTCAGCGAGTCGCTCGGATCATCGTTCCGCGACCCGATGCTAGAACTCCTCGAGAACAATCCCGAGGCCCAGCGCGACCTTATTGAATTCCGCCATACGCTCGAGGGCTCCTGTGCCTATTACGCCGCGCTGCGCGCAACCGAGCCGGACCGCGAGCGCCTGAAGAGCGCCTTCGAGCGCGTGCAGGACAGCAATCTGCGCCAGGGGCGGATCAGCCGTGCCGAGGAGGGGCGCAACGATGCGCTGTTTCACCTCGCGATCGCCGAAGCCAGCCACAACGCGGTGCTCCTGCACACGATCCGCAGCCTCTTCGATCTGCTCGAACGCAATGTGGTGACCAACATCGGCGGCATGTACCCGCAAGGCGGAGAGATCCGCGACAACTTGCTCGGACAGCACGAGGCGCTGTACAAGGCGATCATCGAGCGTCGTGCCGACGACGCCCGCAGGCTCGCGTGCGAGCACCTTGACTACGTGCAGGAGGTGCTCGCCCAGACGCAGGACGAGGAGCGCCGAACCGAGCGTGCGAACCGGCGGCGCACGCCGGCCTGAACGAGCGCGCGCAGCCGCCGGTCAGCGGCGAGCGCTGGCGCGCAGGGCCTGCAGCACGCGCTGGCCGGCGCGACCGTCGGCAGCCAGGCCGAGCGCAGCCTGCTCGAGCTTGAGCGCCTCGCGGGTACGCGCGCCGATCATGCCGTCGGCCTCGCCGATTTCGTGACCGCGGGCGATCAGCAACTGCTGCAGCTCGCGGCGCTCGGCGCGCGACAGGCCGGGATCGTCCGTCGGCCACGGGGTCACGAAGGGCGCACCACCGCGCAGGCGATCAGAAAGATGCGCAATTGCCAAACCATAGCTCTCGGCTGCGTTGTACGAATACAGCGCATCGAAGTTGCGGGTGACCAGGAAGGCCGGTCCGTCCTCGCCCGCAGGCAGCAACAGCCCGGCGGGCGTCGCCCCCGCGGGCATGGGCGTGCCGTCGATACGCGTCACGCCGCGCGCAGCCCACTCGGAAAGCGGCTGCTTGTTGCGCCGCCCTGCCCCCGACACATCCAGCCCGCGCGGCAGGCTGACCTCGAACCCCCAGGGCAGATTGCTGCGCCAGCCCGCGCGCTTGAGGAAGTTGGCCGTCGACGCGAGCGCATCCGGCACGCTGTCGACCAGGTCGCGCCGGCCATCACCGTCGAAATCGACCGCCAGGCGCATGAAGGTCGAGGGCATGAACTGCGTGTGCCCGAAGGCGCCCGCCCACGAGCCGGTCAGGCGTTCGGGTGCGACGTGACCGTCCTGGATGATCTTGAGCGTGGTGAAGAACTCGCCACGGAAGAAGCTCTGGCGCCGGCCGAAGCACGACAGGGTCGACAGCGAGGTGAGCAGCGGGCGGCTGCCGAAGTTGCGCCCGAAATTGCTCTCCACCCCCCACACCGCAACCACGGTGGCGGCATCCACGCCGTATTCGGCCTCCACCTGCGCCAGCACCGACGCCCATTCAGCGAGCATCGCCCGGCCGTCGGCCACGCGCTCGGCGTCGACCAGCGCGGCGAGGTAGTCCCAGATCGGCGTGACGAATTCGGGCTGGGCATCGAGGAAGCCGATGACGGTCATGTCGGGCACAAGAGCCGCGGCATGGGCATCGTAGGTTGCCCTGCTCACGCCCTTCGCCTGCGCCTCGGCGCGCAAGCCGGCCAGACAGGATGCGAAGGCCGCCTCGTCCGCGTGCGCGGCACCGAAGAACGAAGAGACGACGAGCGCGGAGCTCAGGACGAGGTGGCGTGGCTGCATGGCATTTCCGGGGGGACGATTCGGGCCAAAGTCTAGCATTGCTGGCGGGCTTGGCTCCGTCCGACCACGCGGCAGCAAGCGCGCACGGTCCCGGCGCAGCGCATGGTCAGCGTTCCACCGCCACCGCCGGACCAGGCGCATCCCAGACACCCCGGGCGAGCACCCGGCCACCATCGAACACCAACCAGCTCTGGCTGCCGTAATGCGGCAACGGACGCGCGATGGCCTGCAGGGCGGCGGCGTCCTTTGCCTCCACCACGGCCAGCGGCGGACCACCCCCAGCGCGCGCGGTCCACACGCGCACCTCGCCGCCCGGCGGCATGGCTTCGGCTGCAGCAGGCAGGCCTGCGCCTTGCAGCACGCGCGAAACCGCGTCATGCGTGCCCACCAGCAAGACCGGCTCGTTCCCGCCACCTAGTGCGGTGGCGTCACTGCGCGCCGGCGGGCGCTCGAATAGCCGGCGCGCGAGCGCACCGGCCGCATCGATCACGCCCGCATCTCCCGCCCGCCCGAGGGCTGGCAAGGCGTCGGCGATCACGAGCCGCGGCGCGCGCGCGACGATCCACTGGCGCAGGATGGGCGGAAGTTGCGCGGAATCCGGCAAGCGCCAGAGGCGCAGGTCGGGGTCGAGGCGCACCTCGGCCGGCGCAAAGTCGACATTCAGATCGACCCCTGCGTGCTCGCCATCGATGTCGACCCAGCGCGTTTCCTGCCTCTCGCCCGCGGTCAGTTGCAGGGGCACGCGCAACGCGTAGGCAGGCTGCGGCTGCACGAGTTCGAGACGAAGTCGGTAGCGCTCGGCACCGGGCACCTCCGGCTGCTGCGGAACGACCGCGCCGCTCTTCCCCGCCGAGGCACCCGCCGCCAGCAACTGCGCCCGCTCCAGCCTCAGCGCCGGGCCACCGCGCAGCGTCAGCCACTGACGGAAGAAGCCTTCCAGCGGGCGTCCCGACGTCTCCTCGAAGGCTTGCTGCAGTTCCGCCCAGCCCGCGACCCGAAAGCGCTCCCGCTCCCAGAACAGGCGGATCCCGCGCGCGAAGGCGTCCTCGCCGATGGCATCACGGAGCATCACGAACACCATCGCAGCCTTGCCGTACCCCACCGCAGCAGCCGCCCCATGGGTGCGCGAGCGGAAATCGGCCAGCGCCTGGTGATTGCCCGCCGGAACCGCCGCAAAATCGCGCAGCCAGCCGAGCCGCATCTCGCGCGCGCCGGCCGGAGACTCGGCTTCCTTGTACGCGTAATCGGCCATGAAGGTCGTGAGCCCCTCGGACCAGTTGCCGCGGGCGTAGTCCACCATCACGCCGTTGCCCCACCAGTTGTGCAGGATCTCGTGGCCCAGCGAAGTGGCACGGATGAAGGGCAGACGCAGCACCTGCTCGCCGATGTAGGTCAGCGTCGGCATGCCGAAACCGGTCGGCAGCGGACTGGCCACCACCGAGAACTCGGTGAATGGATAGGCGCCGATGAGCGCGCCGTAGCGCTCGATGTAACCCTCGCTGTCGGCAAGATAAGCGTCAGCCAGGCCCCCAACCTGATCGAGCGCGGCGGGAAAGTAGGTGCGCAGCCGCAATGGCCGACCATCGGCCTGCACCACGCGACGTTCGCGCACCACCCACGGCCCGGCCATCAGGTCGATGCCGTCGGTCGGCTGATCGAAGGCGAAGCGCGCGCGGTAGGGATCGGCCGGCGTTGCAGGCAGGCTTTCGTCCTCCAGCCGCCCCGCGACCAGCGCACGCTGGCCGCCCTTCACGCTCAGGCTCACACGATACGAAAACAACGCCGCCGGGCGCGGATACCACCCTGCCCCAGCCGGCAGGTAACTGCCCTCGGGCGAGGCCATCGGCGGCATGCCCTGGAGCACGCCGCGGTGGTCACGTTCGCGCTCGAGCGCTGGCAGCGTCCCGGCGTAACGCAGCTTCAGCGTCGCCCCCTGCGGGACCTCGACCCGCCAGGCGCGCCAGGCGTCACGCCGCCCCGCCGGGCGCACGCGGACCGTGCGCCCGTCGATGCTCGCGTCCTGGGGCTGCAGCGCCTCGTGAAGCACGAACTCGAAGTCGCGCTGCGCCGGCCGGAGTTCCGCTTCGACCTCGAGCCGCCTCGATTCCGGGTCGAGGACGACATCGAGTACCAGGCCGGGCGCCGCCTGCACCGCGCCCGCACCAATCAGCGCAAGCATGACGACCTGCAACAGGCGCCAACCCTGGCGCCGCAGGCCGTCCCCGAATGTCCGTTGGGCGCCAGCGCCCCCTGCCGTCTCCAGCAACACGCCCGAGCGCCGCATCTCAACGCTCGACAGGGAAACGCACCACCATCTCGACCGATTCCCCGCCCCGCTGCAGCTTGAGCGGGAGCCAGGTACCACCCGGCTGGAGGCGCACAGCGGCGATGAGGTGCAGCGGCCGCTTCGCGGGCTTGCCGGCCACCTCGGTGATGATGTCGTCGGGCCGTAGCCCGCTCCGCTGGGCCAGACTGCCTGGGGTGACTTCGGCGATGCGCACACCCTTGGCATGTTCTTCCAGCGCAACGCCCAGTCGCGGCGGCGGCGGCGCACTCTGGCGCGCGACCGGCACCGCGAACACCGCATCCGCCAGCCCCGCGCTAAGCTCACCACACGCGGTATCCGCGCCGACCGGCATCAACTGCCCGATGCTGTGCTCTCCCAGGTCACGCAACTGATGCGCAACCCCATGGCCGTAGCGCACGTGCCCGTTGCCCATGATCGCCACCGCCAGCGGCAGAGCCCCATCGGCGCTCGCATGACGCTGGCGCCCCGCCACCACGGCCTCGGCCATCGCACGGTCCCACGCGAGCTGCGAATCGACGAAGTTGCGGAATCCTGCATCGCTGCGCGCCGTCTTGGCGGCCGACTTCCCGCGCGCAAGCGCGTGCTGCTCATGGATCTCGAAAAGGAAATCCTCGTAGGCCGCGAGCGCCGCCGCGGCCTGTCCCACGCCCTCGCGCTGGGCCTCGGAGACGCCCGCCCACCCCTTCTCGGCAATGGCACGCGTCAGCGTGGGCTCGATGTTCAAGGCCAGCATCGGAATCCGGTTGATGCGCGCAAAGTGAAACAGCGGCAGATAGAGCTCCGCCGGCATGCTCCACACCTTGTTCCACTCGCTCTGCGCGAGGAACTCGGACTCGGTGAGCTCACCGGCCACCCAGCGGTCGAGCACCGGTTGCACCCGGCGCGGGAACATCTCGAAGCCGATCACCAGGTGCGCGCGCTGCGCGTGCAAGGCAGCCAGCGTCTGCAACTGCCAGCGGTGATGATCCATGTCGTCGTGCTGCTCGCCGAGCAACACGACCGCGCGCTGCGCCATGGCCGCAAGCAGCCCGGCGCCGTCCACGACCTGCGGCGCCACGCCGTCGGCCCGCGCCCAGCCCCCCGGAACGAGGCATTGCGAGGCGTCTCCTGCCTGCGCGAATGCCGGCGCGGCAAGGGACGCGGCCACGGTGCCCACCAGCGCAAACGCGCCAAACCTTGAACGTAAGGACATGATGATCGAGCCAAGGAAAGTAACCAGCGGTAGAGCCTGCGCGCCGCGGCGAGTTCCGGGCACCGCCCTGCGCGCACGACTTCAGGCGCGAAAATGATCGACGCGATCGGTGATGAGGCCGTCCACGCCCAATGCCAGCAGGCGCGAGGCCTGGGCGTCGTCATTGACGGTGTATGCGAGCGTGTGCAGGCCTGCGCTGCGCGCCGCCGTCGCGGTTTGGGGCGTCCATGCCTGCTGCTCGGCCACCACGGCCACACAGCCCAGGCACTGCGCGGTTTCACGCCAGCCGGCCGCGAAGCGCTCGAGCAGCAGGCCGCGTGGCAGGGCCGGTGCGGCTGCGGCTGCGGCCTCGAGCGCGGACGTGTCGAAGGACGTGAGCAGCGGCGGCAACGCGCCGGCCCATTCACGCGCAATCCGCGCGGCCACGACCGCGCCCGTGCGCCGGGCGTCGCCGGGTGCGGGCTTGAGCTCGACGTTCAGCGCGCAGTCATGGCGCGCGCAGAAGGCCAGCACCGCGCCCAGCGTCGGCAGGCGCTCACCCGCGAACCGCGGCGAGTGCCAGGCCCCCGCATCCAGGCGCGAGAGCGCCGCCCAGCTCAGCGCGAGCGCCTCACCCGCACCATCGGTGGTGCGCTCGAGGCGGTCGTCATGCAGCAGGAAGGGATGCCCGTCCGCGCTCAGCCGCACATCGCACTCGAACATGCGATAACCCTGCGCATGACCGAGCGCGAAGGCGGCAAGCGTGTTCTCCGGCGCCAGCCGACCCGCGCCCCGGTGGGCAATCCAGCGCGGATACGGCCAGGCACCCGCCATGCTCACTCGCTGGCGTCGGTCTTGGGCTTGCGCGGGCGACGGGCTCGCGGCGGCGCCTTGCGGGCAGCAGCGGGCTCGTCGTTGCGGACCTCACCCGTTTCGCTACCGACTGTCTCGGGGGGCGGCGGCGAAGCGACTGTCGCTTGGGCTGCCCTGGCCTTCTTCGTTGCGCGGCCGACCTTTGCGGCGATTTCCGCCGCACTCGTCCCAGGCTCCTTCGTCTCGGACACCTCGGATTCCGGCAGCCTCGTCTCGGCCACCCCCGTGTTGCCAACGGACTGCGCCGGCTCGCGCCCGGACCGCTCCGAGCCACGCTTGCCGCGCTTGGCACCGCGCCGGTCAGCAGACACCTCATCGGACCGCCCCCCCTGCGCAGCCTCGGGCTCGGGCGCCGGCGGCACAGGCACCGCCGCCGCAGGAGCAGGCGCCGCGTCAGCCTTGACCGCCGCGCCGCGGCCGCGGCCACGTCCGCCTCTGGACTTCGGCGCAGCATCGGCCGGTTCGGCAGCAAGGCTGGGCTCGGGCCGCTCCGCACCGCGAGACTCAGCCTGCACCACTTCGTGCCCGGCCTCCTCCAGGCGCGGGGCATTCTCAGCCGCTTCGGCGACCGACGCGGCCTGCACGACCAGCGACTCGGTCTCGACCGCCTTGCCCCCGCGCCGACGCGCCCCCCGTCCGGCCTGGCGCCCGCCACGTGCAGCGGGCTCCGCGGCTGCGATACCGCTCGGACCCTCCGCATGCGTGTCTGCGCCCCCCTCGGGCACCTCGACGCTTCGCGGCTCTCTCGGCGCGGCGTAAGGCTCGGTCAGCCCCATGCCCGGCCCGGGTCGGGTCACGTAAGTGCCCGATTTTTCGTCACGTCCCAACTCCAGCAGGCCGCGGCTCTGCGCTTCTTCGAGCAGATTGCCGAAAGCGCGAAAGCCAAAGTAGCTCTCGTTGAAGTCCGGCTTGCGACGCTTGATCGCCTCCTTGAGCATCGACGACCAGATCTTGCCGCTCTCGCCGCGCTCGGCGAGCAGCGCCTCGAAGGTCTCCACCGCGATGTCGATCGCCTTGCCCCGAAGGGCCTCCATCTCTTCACGGCGCTGCTTTTCCTCCTCTGGCGAACGTCTGCTCACCGGGGGCGGATTATCCCGCGCCTCGCGCTTGGCCGCGGCGCGCTGACTGTCGCGGACGAGATCGTCGTAGAAGATGAATTCGTCGCAATTGGCGATCAGCAGGTCGGAGGTCGATTGTTTCACCCCGACGCCAATTACCTGCTTGGCGTTCTCACGCAGCTTGGACACCAGCGGCGAAAAGTCCGAATCGCCACTGATGATGACGAAAGTGTCGACATGCGACTTGGTGTAGCACAGGTCGAGCGCGTCGACGACGAGGCGGATGTCGGCGGAGTTCTTGCCGGACTGGCGCACGTGCGGGATCTCGATGAGCTCGAAGTTGGCCTCGTGCATCGCCGCCTTGAAGCTCTTGTAGCGGTCCCAGTCGCAGTATGCCTTCTTGACCACGATGCTGCCCTTGAGCAGCAGCCGCTCGAGCACACGCTTGATGTCGAACTTGTCGTAATTCGCATCCCGCACGCCGAGGGCTACGTTTTCGAAGTCGCAGAACAGCGCCATGCTGACACTGTCGGGGGAGGAAGCCATGGAATTCTCCGTTTCGGACCAATCGCGATGTTAAGCCCTCGCCACCGTCCACACCAGAAATCCATCCCCTCTCCGGGCACGAAAGAACGGCAGCAGCACAGATCCATACCCTCTTTGGCTTGCGAATCACCTATGCTTCAGGTGCTGTATCCATTCCAAAAAAGGAGACCACGACATGGAGACACGTTCCCTGCTAACCCTTGCCCTCGCAGCGGCAATCATCAGCACGCCTGTGCTTGCCGCCGAGCGCGCCAGCGCGCCGATCGTCGACCGCGGGGGCGCCACAGTCGGCAAGGCGACACTGACCGAAAGCCCGCATGGGGTGCTGATCCACATCTCGGCCAAAGGCTTGCCGCCCGGACCCAAGGCCATTCACATCCACAGCGTCGGCACCTGTGACGACGGCGCGGCGGGCTTCGTCGCCTCCAAGGGTCACCTGAATCCGGGCGCAAAGCCGCATGGGCTGATGAACGCGGAGGGTCCGGACGCGGGCGATCTGCCGAACCTCTTCGTGCATCCCGATGGCAGCGTCGAAGCCGAGTTCTTCACCACCTTCGCCAGCCTTGGGGGTGCAGGCGACAGACCCGCGATCCTCGACGCCGATGGTGCGGCACTGGTGATCCACGAAAACCGCGACGACCATGTAACGCAACCGATCGGCGGGGCGGGACCGCGCCACTTCTGCGGGGTGATCCTCGGCGAATGAATCTGCCGAAGTCCGCTGGGGGCGACAGCGTACTGCGACCGCGAAAGCATGTCGCCCCCTTCGCTTGCTCTGTCGCCCTCCTTGGTCTGGCGCTGGCGTCCACAGCGCTCGCCCTCGCCGCGCCACCGTCAGCCTCGGTGCAACTGTCGGCCAGCGGTATCGGGCCACTGGTGCTGGGCGTGTCGCTCGTGGAAGCTTCGCGGCAGACGGTGCCTCTGGATCCCGCCGCCGCCATGGTTGGTCCGGGCTGCGACGAGCGTGACCAGATCACGGTGGTGCTCGAGGTCGCCGGTCAGCCGATGTCGGTGATGGCAATGGCCGACACGCAAGGCCGCATCGAGGAGATCCTCGCCACACCGGCGGGCAACGCAGGTGTCAGGCTTGCGGATGCAGAAGCGTGCCGCGCGTACGGCGCTGATTTCGCTGCAAGCCTGGCTGCGACGCTGGGCGCCATGCAGGCCTGGTCGGTACAGCACAGGCCGGTGTCTACCGAATTCACCTTCCTGCCCGCTGAGCGAAGCGCTAACGGAGGCGGCCCTCGCGTGGTCTCGCGCTGGTTTGCGGGCGGTCGGACCTGCGATCTGCTTCTTCAGTTCGGCGGCCGCCGGGCGGGGCCCTGAGCACTCGCGCTCATCATCGGAGCCCGCGCGGCGCCAAGGGTCGGCTCGAAAGCCCCGTCCGCCACGACAGCGCACACGCCTCGGCCAACGCTCGGCTTGCCGCTCAAGGCCGATTCTGCTATTAAGTCGGCTCTCTTCATTTACCACCTACGGAAGCTGATCCATGGCCGACGATACCCTGCACAAGCAATTCCCGCCCTACGTACCTGCAGCCGGCGAGGAATACATGAGCGAAAAGCAGCTGGCCCACTTCCGCGCGATCCTGAACTCGCTCAAGGGCGAGCTCGTCGATGACATCGAGCGCACGGTTCACACCATGCAGGACGAAGCCACCGTGTTCGCGGACCCCAACGACCGCGCCAGCCAGGAATCCGACATCGCGCTCGAGCTGCGCAACCGCGACCGCGAGCGCAAGCTCATCAAGAAGATCGACGAGGCGATCGGCCGCATCGAAGACGGCGAATACGGCTACTGCGACAGCTGTGGCGTGGAGATCGGCCTCAAGCGCCTGGAAGCCCGCCCGACCGCGACGATGTGCATCGACTGCAAGACCCTGGAAGAGATGCGCGAGCGTCAGGTCGCGAAGTAATCCGCCCTGCCCGGCTACGGCCGGGAAACCTGCACGCCGGACGCGGCCGGGGCATGCCCCGACACAGGCAACAAAAAAGGACGCGGCATGCGTCCTTTTTTGTTGCGAAGGCATCGCAGCGCGCGGCGGGCCGAGGCCCGCCATTTGCTTCAGCCAGCGTTCTCGTTCAACAGCGCCTTCATGCTCAGGCGGATCTTGCCGCGCTCGTCGGTCTCGAGGACCTTCACTCGCACGACCTGGCCTTCCTTCACGTAGTCCGCAACGTTATTCACACGCTCGTTGGCGATCTGGGACACGTGTAGCAAGCCGTCACGGCCCGGCATGATGTTCACAATGGCGCCGAAGTCGAGCAGGCGCACGACCGGACCCTCGTAAATCTTGCCGACCTCGACTTCGGCCGTGATCGCCTCGATCTTGGCCTTGGCGATCTGCGCACCTTCGGCGCTCACCGAAGAGATCTTGATCGAACCGTCGTCCTCGATCTCGATCACGGTGCCGGTCTCTTCCTGCAGCGCGCGGATCACGGCACCACCCTTGCCGATCACGTCACGGATCTTCTCCGGGTTGATCTTCATGTTGATCATGCGCGGCGCGTACTCGGAGACCTCGCCACGGCTGCTGCTCAGCGACTGCTGCATGATGCCGAGGATGTGCAGGCGGCCTTCCTTGGCCTGCTCGAGCGCCGCGTGCATGATCTCCTTTGTGATGCCCTGGATCTTGATGTCCATCTGCAGGCCGGTGATGCCGTTCTCGGTACCGGCGACCTTGAAGTCCATGTCGCCGAGGTGGTCCTCGTCGCCCAGGATGTCGGTCAGCACTGCGAAGCGGTTACCGTCCTTGATCAGGCCCATCGCGATGCCGGCGACGTGGTTCTTCAGCGGCACGCCGGCGTCCATCATGGCGAGCGAACCCCCGCACACCGAGGCCATCGACGACGAGCCGTTGGATTCGGTGATCTCGGAAACCACGCGCACTGTGTAGGAGAACTCTTCCGGCTTGGGCAGCATGGCGACCAGCGAACGCTTGGCCAGGCGGCCGTGGCCGACTTCGCGGCGCTTGGTGATGCCGAAGCGGCCGGTCTCGCCGGTGCAGAACGGCGGGAAGTTGTAGTGCAGCAGGAAGCGCTCCCGGTACTCGCCGGCGATCGCGTCGATGATCTGTTCATCACGCCCGGTACCGAGCGTGGCCACGACCAGGGCCTGGGTCTCGCCACGGGTGAACAGCGCGGAGCCGTGGGTGCGCGGCAGCACGCCGGTACGGATCTCGATCGGACGGACAGTGCGGGTGTTTCGCCCGTCGATGCGCGGCTCGCCATTGAGGATGCGGCTACGCACGATACCCGACTCGAGGTTGAAGAAGATGTCCTTGAGCTCGCCGACCGACGGCGCGTTCTCCACGCCTTCGGTGAGCTGGCCGATCACGCGCCTGCGGATTTCCGCCAGGCGGGTCGAGCGCTCCTGCTTGCTGGTGATGCGGAAGGCCTCTTCCATCTCGGCCTTGGCGAGTTCGGTGACCTTGTTGATCAGCGGCTCGTTGGCGGGCGCGGGCTGCCAGTTCCACTCGGGCTTTCCGGCGACCTCGACCAGCTCGTTGATGGCATTGATCGCAGTCTGCATCTGCTCGTGACCGAACACCACGGCGCCGAGCATCACGTCTTCGGGCAGCTCCTTGGCTTCGGACTCGACCATCAGCACAGCGGTCTGGGTACCAGCCACCACCAGGTTCATCTGGCTGGACTGGAGTTCGGTCGCGGTCGGGTTGAGGAGGTACTGACCGTCGAGGTAACCGACACGTGCAGCGCCGATCGGGCCGTTGAACGGCAAACCGGAGATTGCGAGCGCAGCCGAAGCACCAATCAACGCCGGAATGTCGGAGTCGATCTCGGGGTCGAGCGACAGTACGGTGACGATGACCTGCACTTCATTCATGAAGCCATCGGGGAAGAGCGGGCGGATCGGACGATCGATCAGGCGCGAGGTGAGCGTTTCCTTCTCGGTCGGACGACCTTCACGCTTGAAGAAACCACCCGGGATGCGGCCCGCAGCGTAGAACTTCTCCACGTAGTCCACGGTGAGCGGAAAGAAGTCCTGGCCAGGACGGGCTTCCTTGGCGCCGACCACGGTGGCCAGCACAACGGTTTCATCCATCCTGACGATGACGGCGCCGCCGGCCTGGCGTGCAACTTCGCCGGTTTCGAGCGTGACGGTGTGGGCGCCGTAGGCGAAGGTTTTCTTGATTGCGGTAGGCAAGGTATTTTCCCTTTTTCGGTTGATGCAGCGAACTACAACTGCTTGTGGCGGGCCGCCCGAGCGGGCAGCGCGACACCACGGAAAGACGACGTCGACAGGCCAGCGGACAGGGCGCCGCAGATAGCAAAAAGCCGGCGCGGCCGCAGGGGCACACACCGGCTTTGCTGGCTTACTTCGCCCTGATCGGCGCTGTCGGACTCGTCACGGACTGCAATTACTTGCGCAGGCCCAGACGCTCGATCAGAGTGCGGTAGCTGTCAGCGTTGCTGCCTTTGAGGTAGTCCAGCAGCTTGCGGCGCTGGCTGACCATCTTCAGCAGGCCACGGCGGGAATGGTGATCCTTGCCGTGCTCCTTGAAGTGAGGGGCAAGCCCGTTGATGCGGGCGGTCAGGAGCGCAACCTGGACTTCCGGGGAACCGGTGTCGCCCTGGGCGCGCTGGAAGTCGGAGACGATCTTCGACTTGGATGCGGTATCAAGAGCCATGTGTGTCTTTACTCGTGTTTTTCTGCCAATCAGAAGCCGCGGATTATACCCAAACCCGCGGCATGAATTCAATCAAAATCATCCGCATGCCACCAGCAGCTCTGGTGCAGTGGCGATCAGGCGGCGCGCCGCGAGCCGGCCGTCGTCCTGCCAGCGGCCCAGGCCGAGAAAACCGGTCGGCCCATAAACCCTCACCGACGCGCCGGACTCTCCGCGCGGCTCGCTCAGTACGCGCCCCTGAAGCAGCGCGCGCGTCGCGTCTGCGTCCAGCGTCAGCGCCGGGTACTCGGCCACCAGGGCATCGACCGGCGCTAGCAGCCCGTCGCGATCGCCCTCGCCGAGCGCCTCGAGCTGCGCCAGGGTGACCGCCTCGCTCAGGTCGAACGCACCGATCACCGTGCGCCGCAGCGCACAAAGGTGCGCGCCACAACCGAGCGCCGTACCCATGTCCATCGCCAGGCTGCGAATGTATGTACCTTTGCTGCAATGGACGCGGATCGTGAAATGGTCGCCCGCGAAGTCGAGCAGATCGAGCGCGTGGATCGTCACCCGACGCGGCTCGCGCTCGAGTTCGATACCTTCGCGCGCATATTCGTACAGCGCCTTGCCGTCGCGCTTGAGCGCCGAATACATCGGTGGCACCTGCGCGAGCTCTCCTCGAAAGCGCGCGAGCACCTTTTCGACATCAGCCTGAGTGAGCGCGACGGGCGAGGTAGCAGTCACCGCCCCCTCGGCATCACCGCTGTCGGTCTCCACGCCAAGCTGCACGACCGCCTCGTAGGTCTTGTCGGCATCGAGCAGCATCTGCGAAAACTTGGTCGCCTCACCGAAGGTGAGCGGCAAGAGCCCGCTCGCCATCGGGTCCAGCGTCCCGGTATGACCTGCCTTGGCCGCGTTGAGCAGGCGGCGCGCAGCCTGCAGCGCGCCGTTCGAGCTCATGCCGGTGGGCTTGTCGAGCAGCAGCACGCCGTCAACGATGCGCCGGATGATCTTGCGCTGCGGCTGCTTCGGGCGCCTGGGGCGCTGCTGCGCCGACGCCCCGAGTTCAGCCCCGGGGCTGTCCGTCATCGTCCTTGTCGACGGCATCCGTGCCGTCGCCAGGCTCGTCCTGCTGCCGCGCCTCATCCTCGCGCACGACCGTGTCGATCAGTTGCGACAGGCGCGATCCCTCTTCCACCGAACGGTCATAGTGGAAGTGCAGCTCCGGAATGGTGTGGATGCGGATGCGACGGCCAAGCTCGCGGCGCAGAAACCCACTCGCCCGACGCAGGCCCTGCAGGATCTCGGGCACGTCGCCCTCGCCCGTCATGTTGGTGAAGAACACCTTGGCATGGGCGTAGTCGGGCGTGATCTCGACATCAGTGAGCGTGATGAATCCGACTCGGGGGTCTTTCACCTCGAGCCGGATCAACTCGGCCAGCTCGCGGCGGATCTGCTCCACCACGCGCTGGCTGCGGGAATACTCCTTGGGCATCGCTTACAGGGTCCTCGCCACTTCCTTGATCTCGAAGACCTCGAGCTGATCGCCTTCGTGGATGTCATTGTAGTTGCGAAGCTGCAGGCCACATTCGTAGCCGAACTTGACTTCCTTGACGTCATCCTTGAAGCGCTTGAGCGACTCGAGCTCGCCAGTCCACAGCACGGTGTGGTTGCGCAGCAGGCGTACGTGCGAGTTGCGGCGCACGACGCCTTCGAGCACGTAGCAGCCCGCGATCGAGCCGACCCTGGAGATCGTGAACACCTGGCGAATCTCGACCAGACCGGTGACCTCCTCGCGCTTCTCCGGTGCAAGCATGCCCGACAGCGCGGCCCTCACCTCATCGACAGCGTCGTAGATGATGTTGTAGTAGCGGATATCGACGCCGAAGGTCTCGGCCAGCTTGCGCGCACCGGCATCGGCACGGGTGTTGAAGCCGATGATGACCGCACCCGAGGCCTGCGCCAGGTTGACGTCGGACTCGCTGATCGCGCCGACCGCGCCATGGATGACGTTGACGCGGACTTCGTCCGTGGAAAGCTTCTGCAGCGACTGCACCAGCGCTTCCTGCGAACCCTGCACGTCGGCCTTGATGATGAGCGGCAGGCTCTTGACCTCGCCCTCGGACATCTGGTCCATGAGCGTCTCGAGCTTGGCAGCCTGCTGCTTGGCGAGCTTGACGTCGCGGTACTTGCCCTGACGGAAGAGCGCGATCTCGCGCGCCTTCTTCTCGTCGGCGAGTGCGATCGCCTCGTCGCCCGCAGAGGGCACGTCGGACAGGCCGAGGATCTCGACCGGAATGGACGGACCGGCTTCGTCGATCTGCTTGCCGTTCTCGTCGAGCATCGCGCGGATACGACCGAAGGTGGCGCCGGCGAGCAGGACGTCGCCCTTCCTCAGCGTACCCGACAGCACCAGCAGCGACGCCACCGGACCACGCCCCTTGTCCAGGCGCGCTTCGATGATCAGGCCCTTGGCGGGCGTGTCCTTGGGCGCGGTGAGTTCGAGCACCTCGGCCTGAAGCAGCACGGCCTCGAGCAGTTCGTCGATGCCGGTCCCCTTCTTTGCCGACACCGGCACGAACATCGTGTCGCCACCGTAGGCCTCGGGAATCACCGACTCGGCGATCAGTTCCTGGGTGACGCGCTCGGCGTTGGCGTCGGGCTTGTCGATCTTGTTGATCGCCACCACCAACGGCACACCGGCTGCCTTGGCGTGGTGGATCGCTTCGCGCGTCTGCGGCATCACGCCGTCGTCGGCCGCGACCACCAGGATGACGATGTCGGTCGCCTTCGCACCGCGGGCACGCATCGCCGTGAAGGCCTCGTGACCCGGGGTATCGAGGAAGGTGATCATGCCGCGCGAGGTTTGCACGTGGTAGGCACCGATGTGCTGGGTGATGCCGCCGAATTCACCCGACGCAACCTTCGCGGTGCGGATGTAGTCGAGCAGCGAGGTCTTGCCGTGGTCGACGTGACCCATGACGGTGACCACCGGCGCGCGCGGCAGTACTTCGGCGTCCTTGTGCGCTTCGTTTTCCTCGAGGAAGGCGTCGGGATCGTCGAGCTTGGCCGCCAGTGCCACGTGCCCCATTTCCTCGACGATGATCATCGCGGTTTCCTGGTCGAGCACCTGGTTGATGGTGACCATCGTGCCCATCTTCATCAGGACCTTGATGACCTCGGTCGCCTTGACCGCCATCTTGTGGGCGAGATCGGCCACGGTGATGGTCTCGGGCACATGCACTTCACGCACGATCGGCTCGGCGGGCGCCTGGAAGGACGAGCGGTCGTCCTGCTGATGGTGACGACGACCGCCACCCTTGCCGGCACCGCGCCAGTTGCTGCCGGTGGTTGCACCGACCTCGCCACGCGTCTTCAGACCGCCACGGCGCTTGCCAGCGCCTTCAGCCTCGCGTGCAGGGGCAGGGGCCGTGCTGCGCTTGGCTTCGCGCGCGGCGGGCTTGTCCTCGGTCTTTGCCGGACGGTGCAGCGTACCGGTGGTCGGCTTGGCGACCTTCGCGGGCTCTTCCTTCTTCTGCTGCTCGGCACGCAGGCGTGCCTCTTCCTCGGCCTTGCGCGCATCCGCCGCAGCACGGGATGCTGCGTCGCGCTCCTGGCGAGCGCGCAGGTCGGCAGCCTGACGTTCCTTCAAGGCACGCTGGCGCTCATCGTCGCGCTTGCGCGCAGCGATCTCGCTCTCACCGAGAATCTCGGACAGCGGCCGCGGCTTGCTGAGCACGGTCGTCACCGTGGGCGCGGCAGGTGCCGCGCCGGCAGCGCGCCTGGCAGTCCGCGCAGCCTCGGGGGCAGCAGCCGGAGCCGGTTCGGACACAACGGGTTCGGGCACTGTGACCTCGGCCTTTGCGGGCTCGACGACAGCAGGCGCCTCGACCTCGACCGGAGCGACCTCGAGCGGTGACGTTTCGGCGACAGGCGCCTCCGCCACGGGCTCTTCAACCACAGGCTCTTCAAGCACGGGCGCCGCAGACACGGCTTCGTGCGCCAGCTCGATCGGCGCCGGTACGTCCTCGGCCGGAAGCTGCGCCTCAACGGCGGCGTCCGTCGCAACGACCGATTCGGCCACCTCATCGCGCTTGACGAAGGTTCGCTTCTTGCGCACCTCGACCTGCACCGTACGCGCACGTCCAGTCGAGTCTGTCGCACGAATCTCGCTCGTCTCCTTGCGCGTAAGGGTGATCTTGCCCTTCGGCTGGCTGTCGCCATGCGAGCGCCGCAGATACTCAAGCAGCCGCGCCTTGTCCTGTTCGGTGAGCAAGTCGGTGGGGCCGGATTTTTCGACACCCGCACGCTTCAACTGCTCGAGCAGCACCTCGGCCGGCATTTTCAGTTCGCCGGCAAACTGGGTCACGCTCATCTGTTCCATTACTGCCCTCCCATCATTCTTCGAACCAATGGGCGCGCGCAACGGAAATCAGCGCCTTGGCTCTTTCTTCGTCGATCCCGGCCATTTCGACCAGCTCGTCGACCGCAAGGTCAGCCAGATCGTCGCGGGTACGAATGCCCTGCTGGGCCAGTTTGGCGGCGAGGGACTTCTCCATGCCGTCCAGGTTGAGCAGGTCGTCGGAAACGTTCTCCAACTGCTCCTCGGTCACGATCGCTTCGGTCAGCAGCACGTTCCGCGCACGGTTGCGCAGTTCGTTGACCGTGTCCTCGTCGAAGGCGTCGATCTCCAGCATCTCGGTCAGCGGCACGTAGGCCACCTCCTCGAGCGAGGAGAAACCCTCGTCGATGAGAATGTCGGCGAGTTCCTCGTCCACATCCAGCTTTGCCATGAACAGGGCACGCAGGCCCTGCTGTTCCTGCGCAGTCTTCTCGGCCGACTCCTGCTCGCTCATCAGGTTGATCGTCCACCCGGTGAGCTCGGAGGCCAGCTTGACGTTCTGGCCATTCCGACCAATGGCGATGGCGAGGTTGTTCTCATCCACCACCACATCCATGGCATGCGCCTCCTCGTCCACGACGATGGAGACCACCTCGGCCGGTTGCAGCGCGGCAACCACGAACTGGGCGGGATCAGCGGACCACACGATGATGTCGATCTGCTCGCCACCGATCTCGTTACGCACCGCGGTGACGCGCGAACCGCGCAGGCCGACGCAGGTGCCGATCGGGTCGATGCGCTGGTCGTTGGACTTGACCGCGATCTTGGCGCGCAGGCCGGGATCGCGGGCGCAGGCCTTGAGCTCGAGCAGGCCGTCCTCGATCTCGGGGACCTCGAGCTCGAACAGCTTCATCAGGAATTCGGGGGCGGTGCGCGACAGCACGAGCTGCGGGCCACGCGCGCCACGGTCGATACGCAACAGGAAGGCCTTGACGCGGTCGCCGACGCGCAGGTTCTCGCGCGGAATCTGCTGATCGCGCGGCAGCACCGCTTCCATGCGGCCGACCTCGATGATCGCGCTACCACGCTCCATGCGCTTGATGGAGCCGGAGACGAGGAATTCCTTGCGCTCGAGGAAGTCGTTGAGCACCTGCTCGCGCTCGGCATCGCGGATCTTCTGCAGGATGACCTGCTTGGCGGCCTGGGCGCCGATGCGGCCAAAGTCGATCGGCTCGAGTTCCTCCTCGATGTAATCGCCGATCTGCACGTCCGCACGCAGCTCTCGGGCGTCGATGATGCCCATCTCGGCCTCATCGTTGGTAACTTCTTCGTCGAGCATCACCAGCCAGCGCCGCTTCGATGTGTAGTCACCGGTCTCGCGGTCGATCGACACGACCACGTCGGCGTCGTCGTGGATGCGCTTCTTGGTCGCAGAGGCCAAGGCGGTTTCGAGCGCGGAAAAAACGATGTCCTTGGCGACGTTCTTCTCGCGCGCCAACGCATCGACAAGCAGCAGAATTTCGCGGCTCATTTCAGTAAAACCTCCACATCCACAGTCTCAAAATTGGGGTACAAGGCGCGCCTTCTCGATGTCGCCAAAGGGCAGCAGCACTTCGCCCTTCTCGGTGCGCAGCGCCACCGCGCCGTCACGCACGCCCTCGATCACGCCCACGAAATTGCGTTGATTGCCGACCGGCAGCGACAGACGAAGCTGCGCCTGCTCGCCGGCAAAGCGTTCGAAATCGGCCAGCTTCTTGAGCGGACGGTCGAGACCGGGCGAGGACACCTCGAGACGGTCGTAATCGATGTTCTCGACCTCGAACACGCGCTGCAACTGGTTGCTCACCGTGGCACAGTCATCGACCATGATGCCGCGCTCGATGTCGAGAAACACGCGCAACAGCCGTCCCTTGGGGGAGAACTCGATATCCACGAGCTCGTATCCCAGACCTGTCACCACCTGCTCGATCAGTTGCTCGACATCCGCTCGCATGTACTCGACCTGCCCCTCAAACACTCGACGACCGGCGCCACATCGAGCGCCACAAATAAAAAATGGGCGAAACGCCCATCAAACAATTGTTCCTGCAGGAAACCCGCGCTGGCCACAACCGCATGACGGACAGGAATCGACACACCCGGCGCCTACCTGCCACCGATGTTTTCGGGGCGAGCACGACGCACGCAGTGCAGAAATCCATCCATCAAAGCCGCAAAAGTATAGCGCGAAAACCGCCGGCCGGGCAAACGCTTGCTGCAGGCAGGGCGTTCGCGCCAACGATGGCGGAAAACAGTCGTCAGGCCCGACGGCGCAACATCGCGCCACCACCGACACGACGGGCGATCAGCGCGGTTTGCTCCCGAAGCGTGGCTGGGTGCGATGCAGCTTGACCGGGCGCTTGGCACGCTCATCCTGTTCGCGGCTCTGTTGCGGCGGCGGCAGGCCGGCAAGCGCGCAGGCCTCGGCCTCGGGCATCTCCATCCACATGCCGCGTTTGAGGCGAGCAGGCAACTCGACGCTACCGTAGCGCACGCGCATCAGCCGGCTCACGGTGAGCCCCACGGACTCGAACATCCGCCGCACCTCGCGATTGCGCCCCTCGGAGATCGTCACCCGGTACCAGTGGTTAGCGCCCTCGCCGCCCTCGTCACGCAGCAGGTTGAACTTCGCCAGGCCATCCTCGAGCTGAATACCCTCGGTAAGCGACTTCACCTGCTCTTCGGTCAACTCGCCGAGGATACGCACCGCGTACTCACGCTCGAGTTCATAGCGCGGGTGCATCAGCTTGTTGGCCAGATCACCGTCATTGGTAAACAGGAGCAGCCCGGAGGTGTTGAAGTCCAGTCGCCCGACGGCCAGCCAGCGACCCTTGCGCAGCAGCGGCAGACGCTCGAACACGGTGGGCCGACCTTCCGGGTCGTCACGCGAGACGATCTCGCCCTCCGGCTTGTGGTAGATCAGCACGCGCGGCGAGCGCTGGGTGAAGCGCAGCGGGATCAGCTTGCCGTTGACCTTGACGCGATCGCCCGGGCCGATCTTCTGCCCGAGCGAAGCCGGCAGACCGTTGACCAGGATGCGCCCGGCCACCACCCATTCCTCGATCTCGCGCCGCGAGGCGACGCCAGCCTGGGCGAGCACCTTCTGCAGGCGCTCCGGTTCGGCAAGCGTGGTCGGCGCAGTGCGTCCTCCGTCCTGGGCGCGGCCGCGCGCAGGACGTTCGCCACGCTCGGCCTGGCCGGGCGCGGAACGGCGCGCGTCGGGGTGACGCGCCGCATCGCCCTCGACGCGCGGCCGGCGCGGTGCAGGCGCCACACCCGCGCCACGCGGCGCGCGGGGTGTGCGCGGCCCGCGCGCCTCGAGGTCGAGGTGGGCGTCCTTGCTGCTGGACTGGACATCCTCTTCGCGTGATGCGTCCGCTCCGCGGCGCTCGCGCGGGTCGCGGTCGAGGATCTCGATCGCGTCAGACTTCTTCTTCAGGGGCGGGCGCAGCGGCCGGTTCGGTTTGGGAGGCATCAACTAGGTCCATGATTTTTTCGATTTCGGTGAGCGCTGGCAACTCGGTCAGGCTGCGCAGCCCCATTTCATCGAGGAAGCGCCGGGTGGTGGCGAACAAGGCCGGCCGCCCGGGGGTGTCACGGTGGCCGACGACGTCGACCCAACCGCGTGATTCCAATGCTTTCAGTATGTTAGGCGAAACCACCACGCCGCGGATATCCTCAATGTCACCGCGGGTGACGGGCTGGCGATAAGCGATGATCGCCAGCGTTTCCATGACCGCACGCGAGTAGCGAGGCGGTTTTTCTTCCTTCAGTCGGTCCAGATAGACCTGGTATTCGGGCCGGGTCTGAAAACGCCAGCCGCTCGCAAGCTGCACCAGCTCCGCGCCGCGGCCCGCAGCAGCCCACTCGGCACGCAAGGCATCGAGAAGGCGGCGAACCAGATCCGGTCCCGGGTCCTCGTCGAACAGCTTGCGCAGCTCCGATACCGGCAGCGGCGAAGGTGTGGCGAGCAGTGCCGCTTCGACGATGCGCAGGTAAGCCTCAGGCGTCGTTGCTGGTTCCATCTGCCAGTTTCACGTAGATCGGCGCAAAGGCCTCGTTCTGGGTCACTTCGACCAGTTTTTCCTTCACCAGCTCGAGCACGGCGAGAAAGCTCACCACCAGGCCCGAGGCACCGAGCTTCACGTCGAACAGCGCGTCGAACATCACGAAGCTGCCGTCACCAAGCTTGCGCAGGATCGCAGTCATGTGCTCGCGCACCGAAAGCTGCTCGCGTCCCACACGATGATTCTGGTTGAGCCGCGCCTTCTTCATGATGCGCAGCCACGCAAGCTGCAGGTCGTGCAGACTCACTTCGGGCAGGCGTTCGACAACCTTCTCGGCGACGAACACACCCACCCATTCAAAATCGCGCTCAACGCGCGGCAGGCCGTCGAGTCGGGCGGCGGCGAGCTTCATCTGCTCGTATTCGAGCAGCCGGCGCACCAGCTCGGCGCGTGGATCTTCTTCTTCGGCATGCTCGCGCGGTGGCCGCGGCAGCAACATGCGCGACTTGATCTCGAGCAGCATCGCGGCCATCAGCAGATAGTCGGCGGCCAGCTCGAGATGTGTCTCACGCATTGCCTCGACATACACGAGATACTGCGCGGTCAGCGGTGCCATCGGGATGTCGAGCACATCGAGGTTGGCCTTGCGGATCAGGTACAGGAGCAGATCCAGCGGCCCCTCGAAGGCTTCGAGGATCACCTGCAGCGCATCGGGCGGAATATACAGGTCTTTGGGCAGTTCGAGCAGGGGCTCGCCATAGATGCGCGCGAGCACATCCAGCGGCACGGTCGCGTCGACCGGCGCCAGATCCAGCGGCATGTTCATCGCGCCCCCCGCCCTTCCATCCCGCTCGAGGCGGAACTCAACCGTAGTCGAGGCCCATGGCCTCGCGCACGTCACGCATGGTTTCCTGCGCCATCTTGCGCGCACGCTCGCAGCCGTCGGCCATGATGCTGCGCACCAGCGTCGGGTCGTCGAGGTAGGGCTGGGCGCGCTCGTGCAGTCCTTCCTGCTCCCCGAGGATTGATTCGAGCAGTGGCTGCTTGCACTCGAGGCAACCGATGCCGGCGCTGCGACAGCCTTTCTGCACCCAGTCGAGCGTGCTCTCGTCCGAATAGATCGCATGCAGTTGCCACACCGGACAGCGCTCGGGCTCGCCCGGGTCGGTGCGGCGCATGCGCGCAGGGTCGGTCTGCATGGTGCGGACCTTGCGCGTGACGCTGTCGGCATCCTCGCGCAGGTTGATGGTGTTGCCGTAGGACTTGGACATCTTCTGTCCGTCCAGCCCAGGCATGCGCGCGGCCGGCGTCAGCAGGGCCTCGGGCTCGACGAGGATCATCTTGCCGCTACCCTCGAGGTAACCGTACAGGCGCTCGCGGTCGCCGAGCGACAGGTTCTGCGTCTCGTCGAGCAGCGCCTTGGCCTGCTCGAGCGCATCCTCGTCACCCTCCTGCTGGAAGCGGGTACGCAGCTCGTGGTACATGCGCGCACGCCTGGCACCGAGCTTGCGCACGGCATCCTTCGCCTTGTCCTCGAAACCGGGCTCGCGACCGTAAAGGTGATTGAAGCGGCGCGCGATCTCGCGCGTGATCTCGACGTGCGGCACCTGATCTTCGCCAACCGGCACCTGGTTGGCACGGTAGATCAGGATGTCGGCCGACTGCAGCAGCGGGTAACCGAGGAAGCCGTAGGTGGAGAGATCGCGCCCCTCGATCTTCTCCTGCTGCTCCTTCCAGGTCGGCACGCGCTCGAGCCAGCCGAGCGGCGTCATCATCGACAGCAGCAGGTGGAGTTCGGCGTGCTCGGGCACATGGGACTGGATGAAGAGCGTCGACTGCGCCGGATCGATGCCTGCGGCGAGCCAGTCGACGAGCATCTCCCAGACGTTGTTCTCGATGACCTCGGGGGTGTCGTAGTGGGTGGTCAGCGCGTGCCAGTCGGCGACGAAGAACAGACAGGGATACTCTTCCTGCAGCCTGACCCAGTTCTTGAGGACGCCGTGGTAATGGCCGAGATGGAGCCGGCCACTGGGGCGCATGCCGGATAGGACGCGTTCTGCGTACATGGGGACTCAGAAACCGAAAACGGTGGAAAGCAGGTAGCGGAAGCCGACGATCAGCGGCCACAGGATCTCGCCGAGGATGCCGGTGAACAACAAAACCAGCAGGATCGGGAAACCGAAGGGTTCGAGGCGGGCAAATTGCCAGGCGAGTCGGTCGGGCAGCAGGCTGACGGCGATGCGCCCGCCGTCGAGCGGGGGAATGGGCAACAGGTTGAGCACCATCAGCACTGCGTTGATCTGGATGCCGGCATCGGCCATCTTGAGCATGGGAATGCTGTAGGCGCCCGGCTCGCTCCTGGCCGCAATCGTGAACAGGATCGCCCAGCCCACGGCCATCAGCAGATTGACGAAGGGCCCCGCGGCCGCCACCCACAGCATGTCGGCCTTGGGATTGCGCAGGCGGCCGAAATTGACCGGAACCGGCTTGGCCCAGCCGAACAGGATGCCGCTGCCGCCCGCGAGCGAACTGAGCGCGAGAATGCCCGCGGGCACGAGGATGGTTCCCACCGGGTCGATGTGGCGCAGCGGATTGAGCGTGATACGCCCGGCAAGGTCGGCCGTCGGATCGCCGAAGTGGCGCGCCACGTAGCCGTGGGCGGCCTCATGCAGGGTGATGGCCAGTAGCACCGGGAGCGCCCAGATGGCCAGGGTTGGGATCAGCGAATCCATCTAAGGCTCGGTTTCAAAGCGCGAATATTACAGGCCGAAGGGCTCGAGCGGGCCGCGGCCGGCGCGCACCAGCGCGGGCGCGCCCGAGGTGAGATCGATGACCGTGGTCGCCTCGGGGCCGCAATAGCCGGCCTCGATGACGAGGTCAACCACCTTGCCGAGGCGGTCGCGGATCTCGTCCGCATCGGTCATCGGCAAGTCCTCGCCCGGCAGGATCAGGGTCGCGCTCAGCAACGGGCCATCGAGTTCGGCGAGCAAAGCCGACACCACCGCATGCTCGGGCACACGCAGACCGATGGTCTTGCGCTTGGGGTGCAACACCCGGCGCGGGAGTTCCTTGGTACCCTCGAGAATGAAGGTGTAGGGACCCGGCGTGGTCGCCTTGAGCAGACGATACTGGGTGTTGTCGACGCGGGCGTAGGTGCCGATTTCGGAGAGGTCGCGGCACAGCAGCGTGAAGTGATGGCGATCATCGACCCCGCGAATGCGGCGCACGCGCTCGAGCAGCGCAGCATCCCCGACCTGGCAGGCGAGCGCGTAGGCGGAATCGGTCGGCAGCGCGACCACACCCCCGGCACGGATGATCTCGGCCGCCTGGCGGATCAGTCGTGCCTGCGGTTGCTCGGGGTGAAGCGAGAAGAATTGGGCCATGTGAGTACGGTTCTGGTGACGGTTCGCGCGTGTGGCGGCCCTTCAGCCGCCCAGCGGAGCAGACGGAAGCAGCCGCGCCCAAACCGGATCGAGGTCGGGCGGCAGCGGGTTGCAGCGGCCGAGGTCGACCGGACTTTCGTTTTCGCCGTGGAAATCGGACGCGCGCGATGCCAGCAGGCCGCGTTGGCGCGCCAAGGTGGCGAAGCGACGCATCTCGTCTTCGCTGTGCGCACCCGACACGACCTCGACCGCCTCCCCGCCCGCGGCAACGAAGCGATCGAACAGACGCGTCATGTCGGCAGCGGACAGCCGATAGCGCGCCGGATGTGCGACCACTGCGATCCCGGCTGCAGCGCGGATCCAGCCGACCGCATCCTCGAGCGCAGCCCATTCGTGTTCGACGAAGCCGGGCTTGCCGCGCACGAGGTAGTGATCGAAGACCGTCCTGACGTCGGGCATGACCCCGCTCGCCACCAGATGGCGGGCGAAGTGGGCACGGCTGACGAGCGCGGGATTGCGTGCGAAACGCCGGGCACCCGCAAGCGCCCCCCGGATCCCAACCTTCTCCAGCGCATCGCTCATCAACCGCGCGCGCGCATCGCGGCCGCTGCGCACCTGCGCCAGGCCTTCGAGCAAAACCGGGTGGCGGTGATCGATACCCAGCCCGACGATGTGGATGGTCTCGCCGGCGAACGTGACCGAAATCTCGACGCCCGCAACGAAACCGAGCCCATGCGCCTGTGCCACTCGTGCGGCCGCGTCGATGCCGCCGACTTCATCGTGATCGGTCAGCGCAAGCAATTCGACACCGTTCGCGAGCGCACGCAAGACCACCGCCTCGGGCTCCAGCCAGCCGTCCGAGACGGTGGAATGGCAGTGCAGATCGGCGTTGATGGCGCGCAGCCTGTCGGCTGACGGGACGGTCATGGGTTTCCTGTCGGAAATGGATTGGCATCAATGATAGCAAACGCGCCGTCGCTTCGCCGTCCGCCGCTCGGCACGGGCCCGAATCAATGCAGGTGCACCAGCGCAAATCCTGAGCGCGCGCGCCGAACACGCTGCTCCGCGCCGCTCGATCGACCTCGACCGCTTGCCGCAGCAAGGAACCTTTATCATTGCGCCGATCGCTTACGCAGCACGCCAATGCCCACATCGCCACCCGTCGCCGAAACCGCACGCCCGCTTCTGCCCCAGGGCCGTCCGCACACGCCCTTCGAGGACGTCCAGGGCATCTTCACTGGTTGCCTGTTCGCAGCCCTCGCGCTGGTGATGTTCCGTGAAAGCACCCTTCTCACCGGCGGCACCACGGGGCTGGCCTTCCTCATCCACTACCTCGGCGGCTGGCCACTCGGCGCCATCCTGTTCCTGCTCAACCTGCCCTTCTACGTCTTCGGGCTGCGCACCCTGGGGCGGACATTCACGATCAAGACCTTCTGCGCAGTCGCCGTGTTGAGTCTGCAGACCGAGTTCCTGCCCGCCCTGGTGAGCTTCGATCGACTCGATCCGGTGTTTGCCGCGGTGATGGCGGGCCTGCTGGCGGGCACCGGCATCCTGATCCTGATCCGTCATGGCGCCAGCCTCGGCGGGGTGACGATCCTCGCGCTCTACCTGCAGAAGCGCCGTGGCTGGCGTGCGGGCTGGGTACAGATGGCGATCGACTGCGTGATCCTGTCGCTCGGCTTGTTCGTGCTGTCGGCAGACAAGGTCGCGCTGTCGGTGCTCGGTGCCGCGGCTTTGAACTTCGTGATCGCGGTCAATCACCGCCCGGACCGCTACTTCGGCATCTGAAACGTGGCTGCGCCGGCATCCACGCGCGTTGACGCGCTGGCGCCAGGCGCCCGGATGCGGCGTTACCCCGCCTTCAAGCGCTGAGGCGGCGCGTGCGGCCGCTTCGCGAACGGCACAGGACGTTCAGTCGCTGCCGTCCGCAGCGCTCTCGCCTGCTGATCCATCCGCCGCATCGACCCCATCCGTGCTCGCGGCTGCCTGAGCCGCCGCGTCCCGCGCAGCGGCGATCACCTGCGCGCGCGTGTCAGGCGTTTCCAGGCTGATGCGACCGAGCGCGCCATCGCGGTAATCCTGCAGCAGGATCTGCGCAGCCTTCTCTAGATCGAGCCCGCCACCCTTTATCAGACATCCGCGTCGGCGCCCGACCGCCTCGACCAGATCGGGGCCATCCATCGCCCCGAGGGCCGTCGCATCCAGGCGGTAACGCGCGACGAGCTGCGCCGGGTAGCGCGCGATCAGGATCTCGCCGAGAAAGGCCGCAACCTCCTCGTCGATCACCGCGTTGCGACCGATCGCATGGCTGGCGGCGAGCATGTAGCCGTCGGCGTCGTAGTCGATCTTCGGCCACATCATGCCCGGGGTGTCGGTCAGCGTCATGCCCGGCCCGAGGTCGATGGTCTGCTGGTGCTTGGTCACCGCCGGCTCGTCGCCGACCTTGGCCACCTTGCGCTTGAGCAGCGCATTCATCAGCGTCGATTTGCCGACGTTGGGGATGCCCATGATCATCATGCGCAGCGGCTTGACGCCGTCGTCCCGGTGCGGGGCGAGCTGGCTGCAGAGCGCAGGAATGCGCGCGACCTCGGCCGCACTCTTGGCCGAGATCGCCACCGCCTTCACCCCGGGCTGGCGGTTATAGAAATCCATCCACATGCGCGTGACGGCCGGATCGGCCAGATCCGACTTATTGAGCAGCTTGAGACAAGGCCGGTTACGAAAGCGGCGCAGCTCACCGATCATCGGATTGCTGCTGGCCTCGGGCAGGCGCGCGTCGGTGACCTCGATGACGACGTCGGTGGACGCCATCGCCTCGGCCGCCTTCTTGCGCGCCGAGGCCATGTGTCCGGGAAACCACTGGATGGGCATGGAAAAAAACCTGATGGAACGTTCGAGGCCCGGATTATCCCACCAGATGCCGGCCAGCCGGGACTTGTGCGGCGAATGCTTTCACGCCCCCCATCGCCACCCGGAATCCAGGCCGACACAGCGTTTCCGCGCCAAGAACCGACTCTTTTCTCGAGATATCTCGACTCTCCACGCCCATACCGTCGCCTTTTTTATGCGAATCGTGAAATAAGTCTACGCATGCCCAAAAAAGCGTGTATCGTGCGCCTCGCAGTCGATTCAAGCAGTGGTTGTTCTGGTGGTTGCCCGCGTGTTCCAAGAGAATGCGTGTCGGTTTGATGCCTCCTGATTACGTTTCTTGATCGTTCCTGCATTTCCGGGGCGCAAGCCCGTAATTCTTCATATGGAACGCAAAATGAGCACTCAAACCGGTACCGTGAAATGGTTCAACGACGCCAAGGGCTTCGGCTTCATCACCCCTGAAGGCGGCGGCGACGACCTGTTCGCCCACTTCTCGGAAATCCAGAGCAAGGGTTTCAAGAGCCTGGCCGAAAACCAGCGCGTGGAATTCGAAGTCAAGACCGGCCCGAAAGGCCTGCAGGCGGCCAACATCCGCCCGATCTGATCGATCCGACGTCGCTGACGTCCTTCGATTTATCCGAAACGCGGCCTTGCGCCGCGTTTTTGCTTTTGTGGCGCCGTATCCGTACGGCCGGAATCACCGATAATCGCCACTTCGCAGCCTCGCTGCACATCGCCGCGCCTGCGGCCAGAACATCATGACCGACTCCGCTGCCCCCGACGCCCCCCGCCCCGACTCCGCCAGTGCGGATGCCTCCGCCCCGGAAGCCACCCTGCGCTTCGCCGATCTCAACCTGCCCGCGCCGTTGCTGTCCGCGCTCGCCGAAGTCGGCTACGAGACGCCCTCGCCCATCCAGGCCGCCTGCATCCCGCAACTGCTCGCCGGGCACGACATCCTCGGCGAGGCACAAACCGGCACCGGCAAGACCGCCGCGTTCGCGCTACCGATGCTGGCGCGCATCGACCTCGCCGACACCCGACCGCAGGTGCTGGTGCTCACCCCCACTCGCGAACTCGCGATCCAGGTCGCCGAAGCCTTCGCCAAGTACGCTCACCACCTGAAGAACTTTCATGTGCTGCCGATCTACGGCGGCCAGAGCATGGTGATACAGCTTCGCCAGTTGTCGCGCGGCGCCCAGATCATCGTCGGCACCCCGGGGCGGGTCATGGACCACCTCGAGCGCGAGAGCCTCAAGCTCGACGCGCTCAAGGCCATCGTGCTCGATGAGGCCGACGAGATGCTGCGCATGGGCTTCATCGACGACGTCGAATGGATCCTCGAGCACACGCCACCCGAGCGCCAGACCGCGCTGTTCTCGGCGACCATGCCGAATGTGATCCGTGACGTCGCCCGCCGCCACCTGCGCAATCCACAGGAAATCAAGATTCGCGCCGCCACCTCGACCGTGGCCAAGATCAGCCAGCGCTACTGGCTGGTGCGCGGCGTCGACAAGCTCGACGCACTCACCCGCATCCTCGACGCCGAAGAGACCTTCGATGCGGCCCTCGTCTTCGTGCGCACGAAGATCGCCACCGAGGAGCTCGCCGACAAGCTGGCTGCGCGCGGCTATGCGGTCGCCGCACTCAATGGCGACATGACCCAGGGCTTGCGCGAGCGCGTGATCGAGCAACTCAAGAACGGGGCGCTCGACATCGTCATCGCCACCGACGTCGCCGCGCGCGGGATCGACGTGCCGCGGGTGTCGCACGTGATCAACTACGACATCCCTTACGACACCGAAGCCTACGTGCACCGCATCGGCCGCACCGGCCGCGCCGGCCGCGAAGGCGTCGCGATCCTGTTCGTCGCCCCGCGCGAAACACGCATGCTCAAGATGATCGAGCGCGCCACCCGCCAACCGATCACGCCGATTGCGCTGCCCAGCAGCGAGGAAGTCACCAACCTGCGCGTGGCGCAGTTCAAGCGCCAGGTGGTGGACGCGATCGGTGGCGAGGACCTTGGCTTCTTCATGGGCATCGTGAACGACCTCGTCGAAGAAAACGAACTCGACATCCACGAAGTCGCCGCTGCACTGACCCTGCTCGCCCAGCGCGAGCGCCCGCTGCAGATCGAGCAATCGGGGCGCGGCTGGGAGATCGCCACCACTGCCCCGGGCGAAGGCCGCGCGCCGCGCGCCGAGCACTTCACCACCGGCGCACCGCGCGAACACACCCAGCGCCCGAACCGCGATGAGATCCTCGCCCGTCGTCGCGCTTTCTCCGATGGCGCCCTGGTGCGCTACCGCATCGAGGTCGGCCGCGCCCATGGCGCCAGCCCGAAGGAGATCGTCGGTGCAATCGCCAACGAGGGTGGCATCGAAGGCAAGTACATCGGCCAGATCCACCTCTTCGACGACTTCTCGACGGTGGAGCTGCCCGCCAACCTGCCCGACGATCTGCTGAGCACGCTCAAGCGCACCCGGGTGCGCCAGATGCCGCTGAACATCCGTGCACTCAGCGCCGCCGAGGCCGCTGCGACCCCTGAACGCCGCCGTCCGCCGCGTGACGACGCCTACCGGGCACCTGCAGGTGACGACCGTCCGCGCAAGCCATTCGACCCTGAGCGCAAGCCCCGTCCGGAAGGCGGCTACCCTGCCAAGGGAAGGCCACGCGATGCAGGCGAAGGCGCACCACGCCGTCCCGCCCCGCCGGGCGCCGACGGCCCGCGCCGGTCTTTCGACAAGCCCGCGAAGCCCTACGACAGCGCCCGCAAGCCCTTCAAGCGCCGCGACGGCTGAAGCTAACCGGCGCGCGGCGTGATGTTCTGCGCAGACGCCGCGTGCCCGGTTGCCTAAGATCAGCACATTCGCAACCGACCTGCAGCCGATGTCAGACCTTCCCTTCCTGCCCGCGCTTCGACTTTGCTTGCCGCAGGGGATTTCGAGCCCGTCTGCACGCACACCGAGTGAAGCGGGACGGTGGTCCCTACCGGCACGCCACCCTTGAAACACCTGCTCCGTGCCCTGCTGGCCGCACTCGTACTCATCACAGGGCTGCCCGGCCACGCCCAGCCGCCCGTCACGCTGGGTGTGTTCGCGCTCCGTCCCGAGCCGCTGGTCCAGGCGATGTGGCAGCCGTTCGCCGATTACCTCGGCGCCGGCCTTGGACATGAGGTCCGCCTGCGCGTCCTCGACGCCGCCGCCATGCAGGCGGCGATCGCACGCAACGAACTCGACCTCGTTCTCACCAACCCCACCCACCTCGTCGAGCTACGCACCCTGAGCCCGCTCTCGGGCGCGATCGCGACCCAGCTCGACCTTCAAGCCGGTCGGGCGGTGAGCCAGTTCGGCGGGGTCATCCTGGTGCGCCGGGACACCCCCGGTCTTTACGACATCACCGATCTGCGCGGCAAGCGCGTCGCCACGACGCACGCCAACTTCCTCGGCACCTTCCCGGCACAGGCCCTGGAACTGAAGCACGCCGGCGTCGACCCGGAATCGCTGCAACTCAAGCATATCGGCCAGGATCAGGACAGCGTGGTCGACGCGCTGCTGAGCGGAGCGGTGGATGCGGCATTCGTGCGCACCGGCCTTCTCGAACAACTCGGCCACGAGGGCCGCGACCTGTCGATGCTGAGCGTGCTCAACCGCCAGACCACGCCCGACTACCCTTACCAGCGCTCCACCCGCCTCTACCCGGAATGGCCGCTCGTCGCGCTCGCTCACGCCGACGAGGGCATCGTGCGCAAGGTCGCCGCGCTCGTGCTGGCGCTGCCGGAAGACCATCCCGCTGCCCGCGCGGCCCGAATCGCCGGCTTCACCATCCCCGCCGACTATTCGGTGGTCGAGCAACTCATGCGCGAACTGCGGCTGCCCCCCTTCGATCAGGTCGCGCCGGTGACGTGGCGCGATGTGTGGGCGCAATACCATGAGTGGATCTTCGCACTCGCGCTCGCTTTGAGCGCGATCGTACTGCTGCTCGCGCGGCTCGTGCAGCGCAACCTGCAACTCGCGCGCGCGGGTGCAGTGGAACGCCGGCTGGCCGAGCAGATCAACCTCGAGCGCCACCACCTGCGCAACGTCGTCGAGGCCACCCAGGCTGGAAGCTGGGAATGGAACCTCGCCACCGACGAATGGATCTTCGACCGACGCTGGGCAGCGATGCTCGGCTTCGACGATGCGCCGGCGCGGGGGCAGGAGCGCTCTGCCTGGCGCGCCTTGGTGCATCCGGATGACTTGAACGCGGTCGACGCGGAAATGGCGCGGCTTGTCGCCGGCGCATCACCCTGCTTCGAGCACGACCTGCGCCTGCGCCACCGCGACGGGCACTGGGTCTGGGTTCACGACCGCGCGATCGTGGTCCGTCAGGCACCGGACGGTAGCGCGCTGCTGCTCAAGGGCGCACAGATCGACATCAGCCGCCGCAAGCTGACCGAGGAAAAGCTCTGCCTGGCCGCAAGCGTGTTCTCGTCCAGCTACGAGGCGATCCTCATCACTGACGCCAATAACCGCATCGTCGACGTCAACCCCGCGTTCACCCGCATCACCGGCTACAGCCGCGAAGAGAGCATCGGCCGCGACCCGAGCCTGCTCAGTTCGGGCCGGCAGGGCGCAGCCTTTTACAGCGCGATGTGGGAGACCCTGGAGCAGAACGATTACTGGCAGGGCGAACTCTGGAACCGCCGCAAGGACGGCAACGAATTCGCCGAGGTCCTGTCCATAAGCCGCGTTCGTGACGGTGAAGGCAAGCTGCTGCACCACGTGGCCACGTTCTCGGACATCAGCCGGCTCAAGCGCCAGGAAGAAGAACTCAACCGCATCGCCTACTTCGACCCGCTCACCGGCGCCCCCAACCGTCGGCTGCTCGACGACCGCCTGCGCCAGGCGATCGCGCACGCCAGACGCACCGGCAAACCGCTGGCGGTGTGCGTGATCGACCTCGACGGCTTCAAGCCGGTCAACGATCGTTACGGACACAAGGCCGGGGACGACATGCTGATCGGGATCGTCGATCGACTCAACGCGATCCTGCGCGCAAGCGACACCGTCGCCCGCCTGGGCGGCGACGAGTTCGTGCTGCTGCTGGAAGACGCCGACGGCAACGCGGTGCTCGAGCGCGTGCTGGAGGCCATCGGCGAGCCGCTGCGCATCGGGAATGCGCTGATCAGCGTGTCGGCGAGCATCGGCGTGACCCGCTTCCCTGAAGACAACGCCGACCCCGAAACGCTGCTACGCCATGCCGACCAGGCGATGTACCGTGCCAAGCAGCGTGGTCGCAACTGCATCCAGTATTTCGACACCAGCGTCGAGGAGGAGCAGCGCCTGCGCAAGCTGCGCCGGCAGCGCCTCGAAGACGCCCTGCGCAAGCGCGAATTCGTGCTGCACTTCCAGCCGCAGGTGAACATGCGCACCGGTCGCGTGATCGGCATCGAAGCGCTGATCCGCTGGCAGCATCCAGAGCAGGGCCTGCTGCCGCCCGCACGCTTCCTGCCCGACATCGCGGGAACGGAGTTCGAGACCACGCTCGACGAGTGGGTGATCGACGCCGCGCTCGCGCAACTGGTCGAGTGCCGCGCACAGGGAATGGACATCGGTGTGAGCGTCAACATCGGCGCGCGCATGCTGCTCACGCCGGGATTCGTCAGCGGCATCCGCAGCGCGCTGGCGCGCCACCCCGGCATCCCGGCCGACAAGCTCGAACTGGAGATCCTCGAATCCTCGGCGCTCGACGACATCGTGCTCGCCACCGAGGTACTCCACGCCTGCCGCCGACTCGGCGTGCGCATTGCACTCGACGACTTCGGCACCGGATATGCGTCCCTGCGCCACTACCGGCAGTTGCCGGTGGATCAGCTCAAGATCGATCGCAGCTTCGTGGTCGACATGCTCAAGGACAAGGAGGCGCGCGCGATCGTGGATGCGGTCGTGCACCTGGCACGAACCTTCGAACGCAAGGTCATCGCTGAGGGGGTCGAAACCCCGGCTCACGCCGCCGCGTTGATCGAACTCGGCTGCGAGCTCGGCCAGGGATTCGGCATCGCCCGCCCGATGCCGGGTCCGCATCTGATCCCGTGGTTCTCATGGCAGTCGTTGCCCGATGAGGACACCGCCATGCCACCGGCAGACGTCACGTCGTGCAATGCCTGACCCCGGCCGGATCCGGCCCTCAGCCTGCACAAGCCCCTCAAGCCATGAAGCTCGAACGAAACCTCATCGGGTTTCACGCTGCGCGGCGGGCACAGCCCGCCGAGCGGATGAGCGATGATCCACTTCATGCACGGCAACGGCTATTGCGGACTCGCCTACGCGCCGCTGCTGCGCCGCCTCGCGGCCGATTTCGACCTGTTCATCCCTGAGGCCGAGGGCCATGGCGACAGCAACCATGGCGGGCGCTTTCATGGCTGGAACAGGACGGCCGAGTTCGCACTCGAGGCCTGGCATGCACACGCCAACCTGCACGGACGCGGCATGTTCCGCGGCTGGCGCGAGGATGCGTTCCAGGCCTACATCGACCACGCCCTGCGAGACGTTCCCGGTGGCGGCGTCGAGCTCAAGTGCCGGCCGACGCGCGAGGCGGAAATTTTCGGCTCCTACCCGCGCCGACTATGGGCAGCCCTCGGGCGCATCGCGCAACCGTCGCTGGTACTGCGCGGGCTTGACTGCTTCCCGTTCGCCGCACGCGCGATCCAGCACGGGGCAGCGATGCGCCCGGGCGTGGAATGCCGAGTGCTGCCGGGCGGGCACTGCTTCATGCAGGAAAATCCCGAAGCCAGCGCCGGGAAAATCCGCGCTTTTCTGCTGGCGAAGTGAGACTGCGACCACCGGGCACCGCCTGCGCAAAGCCGCATGCGGTGCCCGGTGGTCAGGTGCTTGCGTATCCGTACCGGACGCAGAGCTCGCGCCCGGCCCACCTCAGGGCCAGTCGCGCCCGAGGAGCCGCTTCGGTTCCAGCGCCACGGTGTCGCGGCTGTTGCCGACCCACACATGGCCATCCTGGATGGTGAACTGCAGTCGCATCGTGCGCTCGGCCATGCGGGCGAGCTCCGCGGTGGACTCGCGCCCGAGTTCGAACACGCGCAGATTGTCGTGGCGCTCGAGCTTGCTGCGCACCCCGTTCCACCACACGTCGAGCGCACGGCCGTATGTGATCACAACGACCTCGCGGGCGCGACCACAGGCCTTGCGGGTCCATTTGTCGTCGGGCTGGCCCACGTCGATCCAGCGTTCGATGGTGCCGGTGAGATCCCGCTGCCACAGATCCGGCTCGTCATCCACACACAAGCCCTTTGCGAACGCCAGCGCCGGATCGGCGAACAGCGCGAAAGCCAGCAGGCGCACCATCATGCGCTCGTCGGTCTCGGACGGATGGCGGGCGAGGGTCAGACTGTAATCCGCATAGTGGTGCCGGTCCATGTCGGCAACCTGGATCTCTGCCTTGAAAATGGTGGCCTTGAGCGCCATCAGTGGATCTGCGCCGGGCCGCGGTTGGCCTGCTGCCAGGCGAGCACCGCGCGCGCCGCATGCGCCATTACCAGATCGCGCTGCGCAGACGGGAGTTCGCGAGCCAGTGCCCCGAACAGGGCCTGGGTCGCCTCCTGGGCGACGCCCTCGGACGCGAGCCCATCGGCGAGGCAACGGATCTGGACGAAGGCGAGCGCGTCGGCAACCAGGCGCCAGCCGGCCACCGGCATCTCACGCGTCAGCGCAAGCAACTGACTGCCGAGCAGCCCTGCCAGGCGCAGAGCCTCGTCGCGGCTTTCGGTCACGATCGACGAGTGCCACAACGCAAGATGCAGGCCGCGGCGTAGTTCGACCTTGAAATCGATGGCGTTCTCCTCGGCTGCGCCGATCGCCTCGAAGTGACGCAGGAAGCGTGCCTCCTGGGCTTCATCGAGGCTGGTGCGCATGACGCCGACCAGTTCGCTCAGGCCCGGGATGGCCACCAGCCCGAAGGCCTGGCTCCACACCACGCCCCATTGATCCATGCCGGTCAGCAGCAACGCGAAACGCAAGGCGCGGGCCTCGCCATCGTCGGCGGCAGCAGCCCACTGCGACAGATCCGAACGCAGCGCCTGCACGCCTTTGTGGCGCACGCTCTCGCTTTCGGCAACGCTGAGGCGAAACACACGTGCAAACGCTTCCTGCGCGAGGCGGGCTGCCTGGCGCTGGGTATCGGCATCGACGAGTGCGGCGAGCCGGTCGGGCGGCAGAATGAATTCAGGTGCGTTCATCGAGGACGGGTCAGGCGATGTTGCGTGCCCACAGCGAGGTCACGACGGGTTCGTTCGGTCTGGAGATGCCGGCACGCATGCCCAGCAGCATGCGGCGCAGCGCATCGGCGTCCTCCACCGTGAAACCGCGCTTGAAATCGGTGAGGACCAGCCGCGAGCGCGACAGCCAGTTGCCCGGCGCATCATCAATCGCACACCAGGGCGTCTCGGCGGGGTGTGCCTCGTGCTGCGCGAGCCACAGCATCGCCTCGCGTTCGCGCAAACCATGCAGCTCGGCACCGGTTTTGGGCAGCATGTGCGGCGTGGCACCGGCGATCTGCGGGCGGACATCCTCGGAGAACCGGGCCACGAGTTTCTGCATCGAAAAAAGCATGCGCCAGTCCGAAGCGATGACGATCCGCGCTTCGGGAAACTCCCGCACCACCGCTTCGATGTTCGGCAGGCAGCGGAAGTCCTCGACCTCACCCCAGGGATGGGTGACGCCGTCGAAGTCCATGAAGATGTATGCGGTGCGTGTCATATTCCACTCGGCCCCGGACAAAGTTCCGGAGCGGTTTCCAAAAATGCTGCAATGCGCAATATACTCGAAACCGAAGTGTTCTGACGCGTACCGGATTTCACGACCGACCCAATTCGTGTCATCCGGCCAGCGTCCAATACCAATCTGTTGCCATGCAGCAACAAACACTCGATCCCAAAAGGAACCCAGCATGAGCCCCATCATCAGCCTCGAAGGCAAGGTCGGTCTGATCACCGGCATCGCGAACGAAAAGTCCATCTCCACTGGCGTCGCCGAAGCCTGCGCCCAGGCCGGCGCCAAGATCATCATCACCTACCAGAACGAGAAGACCCGCGCCTTCATCGAGCCGATCATCCAGCGCCTCGGCGTCAAGGACGTCTTCCTGCTCGACGTCACCCAACCCGAGACCATGGACGCCGCGTTTGCCGAAATCGAGTCCCGCCACGGCAAACTGGACTTCGCCATCCACAGCATGGCCTTCGCCAAGCGCGACGACCTGCACGGCCGCGTCGTCGACACCTCGGCCGATGGCTTCGCGCTGGCGATGGACGTGTCCACGCACTCCTTCGTGCGTCTGGCGAAGAAGGCCGAGCCCCTGCTCGTGAAGGCCGGCGGTGGTTCGCTGATCACCATGACCTACCTTGGCTCTGAAAAAGTCATCCCCCACTACGGCGTGATGGGCCTGTGCAAGGCTGCGCTCGAGGCCGCCACCCGCTACCTGGCGGCAGAGCTCGGCGAGAAGGGCATTCGCGTCAACGCGGTCTCCCCCGGCCCGCTGATGACCCGCGCCGCCTCTGGCATTGCCGGCTTTGACGGCCTGATGGCCGCCGCGGTCGAGCGTTCGCCGATGCACGCGCTGGTCACCCCGGAGGATATCGGTGCGCTGACCGCCTTCCTGGTGTCGGATGCGGGGCGCCTGATCACGGGCGGGGTGCATTTCGTCGACGCCGGTTATAACATCATGGCGTAAACGGCGGAGGCGTCATGTTCGACCTGGCGATGGCACGTGAGGCAATTGGGCGGCAGGCGATCCTGCTGCCGGATCCGGTACCATCCCATCCGCTGCTGGATGGCAAACCCGAGATCGGACGTGGCGAATACTCCGTCGTGATCGACAAGGGCGATGGCGAGCGGGTCTACAAGATCGTCAGCTCGCCCGCCGACTACTTCCTCTACACCGCCGAAGACCGCCCGCGCGGCGTGCACTTCCCGATCATCCATGCCGATCACGGCATCATCGGGCGCGCAGCGTCGGGTTACCCGCTCCACCTGATCGAGATGGAGCGACTCTATCCGCTGGACGACGACTCAGCGGCTGCGGAACTCGCCAAGCGCCTGATCGAGTTCTACTGGTCGGCGTGTCAGCAGTGGAGTCGCCTTGGCGCCGACATGGGCCGGATCGCGCTGTACCACATGACCGTCAACCCGCTCGCGATCAACCAGAGTCTGCAGCAGGCCCTCAAGGCGTTGTCCGATTTCGTCGAGGACTACCAGGTCCTGCCGGACATCCTCAACGCCAACAACCTGATGATGCGCAAGGACGGCACCCTGGTGTTTTCCGACCCCGTGTTCATCGCCTGAAGCGGGTGCGCGTATCATCGGGAACGTCATCGCAGAGGCTGCAGGCATGAACACACCCCACGACGCGCATCCAGACCACGAACATCACCCCTCGCCGCGGCCGGCATCGGTGGGCATTCCACGCATTGGCGATTTCGACGCCGAGGCCTTCGAACGCGCCGTCAGCGACTTGCTGCGCGCCTGCGGCATCGCGCCGGACAACGCGCACACCGGTCGCACCGCGCAGCGCGTGCGCGAGCTTTGGCAGCACCGATTACTGGGCGGCTACGAGCGCGATCCCGCCGACGTGCTTGGCGAGGGATTCGAGGATGCGCGCCGTGACATGGTCGTTGTGCGCGGCATCGCCGTGCACGGTGTGTGCCCGCATCACCTCGTGCCCTTTCGCGGCGTCGCGCATGTCGCCTACCTGCCCGGCGGAAGACTTCACGGCTTCGGCCGCATTGCCCGCCTGGTCGACGTGATCGGCCATCGCTTCACGTATCAGGAATGGATGACCCGCGACATCGCCGATGCGCTGATGGTGCATGGCAAGGCCGCCGGCGCGGCCTGCGTCATCGAGGCCGAGCAGCTCTGCCTGCTGCTGGGTGAGGACCGGCGGGGTGACGAGCGGGTGGTGACGCAAGCCTTCGCGGGCGCGTTCGAACATTCAGCACAAGCCCGCAACGAGTTCCTGCGTGCCATCGAAGGCCGGCGCGACTGAACAGCGCCCAGGCTTCGTGCCGCTCCACCCATAACGCGCCTCAGTGCAGGTTCACCACCACGGCGCGATGCGCCAGTCGGTGTGCACTCACGTCCACCAACACCACCTCGCGCCCCTCCAGCACCACCGAGCCGGCATAACGGTCGTCGCCACTCACCGAGTATTCGAACTCGAACGCGCGCCGCAGTACCACGTGCCCGCGTTCGTCGCGCGCCAGTCGCACGCCGTGGCCGACCACGGTCTCATCGAGAAACTGCACCGCCTCGCGCAGGCAGGCACGACGCGCAGCCTCCACCCCGGCCTCCCGCGCCTTGAGGCTGTCGAACCAGAACCACACCAGCGCACCCAGCAGCAGGACGACCAGCAGCTCGGCCAGCATCATGACCGCTGTACCGGCAGGAAGGAGCACGCAACCGTCAGCACGCGGGGGTCAGGGCAGCATCATGCCGCGAATGGTGTAGAAGAGAATCGCCGCCATCAGCGCCGACGCCGGCACGGTAATGACCCAGGCGGCCGCGATGCGCATCAACTGGGAACGCTTGACCAGCTCACGCCGATAGACCTTCTTCAGATCCTTGCGCTCGCCCTTGGAGAAGTTCGCCGGGTCCTCCGACTTTTTCGAGCGCTCCTTGAGATCCTGCAGCATGCGCCCCTTTTCCTCGACCGAAGCCTTATCGAAGCGCTGGATGAAGGCCTCGATCGCTGCCAGGTCGCCCTCGGGGTGGTGGGCCTTGATTTCGGCCACCATGCGGTCGTAGTTGCTCTTGAGATATTCACGCAGGAAACCCACACCGAAAACGCCGCCCACCGCGATGTGGGTGGAGCTCACCGGCAGGCCGAACTGGCTGGCGACGATCACGGTGAATGTCGCAGCCATCGCGATGCAGTAGGCACGCATCTGGTCGAGTTCGGTGATCTCGGAGCCGACCGTGCGGATGACCTTGGGGCCGAACAGCGCCAGCCCCAGCGCGATGCCGATCGCGCCCACCATCATCACCCAGGTCGGGATGGTCGCGGCCTTATGCACCACGCCGCCCGACGTCACCACATCGACGATGGCGGCCAAGGGTCCCACCGCGTTGGCCACGTCGTTCGAACCGTGCGCGAAACTGAGCAGCGCTGCAGCGAAGATCAGCGGCACGGTAAACAGCTTGTTCACACTTTGCTTGGTGTTGGCGACGATCCCTTCACGACTCGAAAGCATCCTGCGCACCATCACGAACACCAGCACGCCGATGATCATCCCGTACAGCACCGCAGCCCCGAAGCCCACCTTCCAGACCTTGCTCAGACCCTTGACCAACAGATAGGTCGCGAACGTCCACGCCATCAGGCCCACCAGCAAGGGCACCATGCGCCGCGCGGCCTCGGCCATATCCACCTGGTAGGTGATGCTGCGCTTGACCAGGTAAAGAAAAGCTGCGGCGATCAGGCCGCCAAGCACTGGCGAGATCACCCAGCTCGCAGCGATGCCGCCCATCGTGGCCCAGTCTACGATCGACGGCCCTGCAGCGGCCATGCCGGCCCCGAGCACCGCGCCGACGATGGAGTGCGTCGTCGACACCGGCGCGCCCACCGCGGTGGCCAGGTTCAACCACATGGCGCCCGCGAGCAACGCCGCCAGCATGATCCACACGAAGGTGTCCGAATCACCGATGAGGTCGGGATTGATGATGCCGCTACGGATGGTGCCCACCACTTCACCGCCGGCGATCAGCGCGCCTGCGGCTTCGAAAACCGCCGCGATCACGAGCGCACCGGCAAGCGTCAGAGCCTTGGAGCCGACCGCCGGACCGACGTTGTTGGCGACGTCGTTGGCACCGATGTTCATCGCCATGTAGCCGCCGATCATGGCTGCCATCACCAGCGTCAGGCTGCCTTCGCCAGTGCCGTTGAGCGCCGCATAGAACATGACGCCGACGATGAAGATCACGCCCACGCCGAGGCGGAAGACTTCACCTCGGCCGCTATGCGCCGCGCGCTCGATATCGCTGATGTGCTGCAGGTCCACGATGGGGATCCGATGGATACGAAAGACGATATTGTTTCAGAAAAATTGCACTCGCCCAAACTGGACGCGCGCCGTAGCGAAAAAAACCTGCTTCGGCATCACAACCGGTCGTGCTTGACCGCTCGCCCGCGGGCCTGCTCGATCGGATAGCGCTGCGCGTTGATCCCCATCTTGCGCCGCGCAGCCTCGGCCAGGTCGATCTCGAGCACGTCGCCAAGGCGCACGAGGTAGAGCAGCACGTCGGCCATCTCCAGTGCGACCTCTTCGCGCACCGGCGGCGAGAGCGCAGCGGACTCCTCGGCCGTCAGCCACTGGAAGTGCTCGATCAGCTCGCCGGCTTCGCCGGACAGGGCCATCGCGAGGTTCTTGGGCGTGTGAAAGCGCTCCCACTCGCGCTCTGCGGCAAAGTGGCGCATGGCGTCACGCAACTCGGTCAGCGCATCGGGTGGCATCGGCGCGGCGCTCATTCGATGTGATGCTCCAGGTCGAAGCCCGCGCCCTCGTCCAGCGCAAGACGTTCGGCCAGCCAGGGCAGCGCCGGCTCGAGCCGCTGCGGGAGCACCCAAGGCGGATTGATCACGTACAGGCCGCTGCCGAACATCCCGAAGCCGTCGCGCGGCGGCTTGCGCACCGCCAGCCGCACATCGAGCCAGCTCTCGGCCCCGAGCTGCGCGAGGCGCTCGGGCAGCGCACGCGCCTCGGGACGTGACAGCATCGGGTACCACACGGCAAAGGTGCCGGTGGGGAAGCGGCGCATGGCGTCGCGCACCGTATCGACGACGCGGCGGTAGTCTTCCTTGACCTCGTAGGGCGGATCGATGAGGACCACGGCGCGGCGCGAAGGTGGCGGCAGCAGCCCCTTGAGCGCCGCAAAGCCGTCACCGCGGCGCACCTGCACGCGCTCCTGCTCGCTCTCGAACGTGCGCTGCAGGGAATCGAAATCGGCAGGATGCAGCTCGAACAGGCGCAAACGGTCCTGCGGTCGCGCGCGCGTCATCGCCAGTGCCGGCGAGCCGGGATAGAACAGCAGGCGGCCATGCGGGTTGAACTGGCCGACGGCGTCGAGGTAGCTCGCCACCGCGGGCGGCAGGTCATCGCGCGCCCACAGCCGCCCGATGCCATCGACCGACTCGGCCGTCTTGTCGGCCTGCTCGCTGTCGAGCGCATAGCAGCCGCCGCCCGCATGCGTGTCGACGTAGTACCAGGGCTTATCCTTGCGATTGAAGTAGTCGAGCAGCTCGAGCACCACGAGGTGCTTGAGGACGTCGGCGTGATTGCCGGCATGGAAGGCGTGGCGGTAGCTGAGCATGTAGGTTTTCCGGTAGCGGCCGGCATCCTAGCACCCCCTGCCGCAGCACAAAACCCTTGCCGGATCAGCTACATTGCACACCGCACGAGAGTTTTCATGCTGCACTGCAGTTGTTATGATGCGCGCCCCGACTGCCGCGGGCTTCCGGCGAGAGACATACAACAGCGAGAACAAGCATGAGCATCTATGCCCTTGGCGACCGTCGGCCGAGTTTCGGCGAAGGCAGCTGGATCGCCCACAACGCCACGATCGTCGGATCGGTGCGGGCCGGGCGCAACGTCAGCGTCTGGTACAACGTGGTGATGCGCGGCGACAACGACCCGATCACCATCGGTGACGACACCAACATCCAGGACGGCTCGGTGCTGCACAACGACGACGGCGTGCCGCTCGTCATCGGCAAGGGCGTCACCATCGGCCACATGGCGATGCTGCACGGCTGCACCATCGGCGATGGCAGCCTGATCGGCATCAATGCGGTCATCCTGAACAAGGCCGTGATCGGCAAGGAATGCATCATCGGCGCCAATGCGCTGATTCCGGAAGGCAAGGTGATTCCGGAACGCTCGCTGGTCGTCGGCTCGCCCGGGCGCGTGATCCGCACGCTGACCGACAACGAGATCGAGCACCTGAAGTGGAATGCACAGCACTACGTCGACAACGCCCGTCTCTACGAGCGCGACCTGTGTGCGCTCGAGCCGTCGAGCGTCATCGGGACGAAGGAAGCCTGATGCGCCGCGCCCTTGCCCTTCTGTCGGCCGCGGCGGTGCTTGCTGCGACACCGCTGCACGCCGCCGAACCGATTGCGCCCGCGCAGGCGACCACGGTCGAACTGTCGGCTGCGGCGAGCCAGTCAGCCCCGAATGATCTCGCCACCGCCGTGCTCTATGTCGAGCGTAACGGCCCCAACCCGGCTGCGGTGGCACGCGAGGTCAATCGCGACATCGCCGCCGCGCTCGAGACCGCCCGCACACGTACGGACGTGAAGGTGCAATCAGGCAACACGGCGACCTGGCCGGTTTACGCGCAGGACGGCAAGGGCCGCATCACGGCGTGGCGCATGCGCTCCGAGATCCAGCTCGAAAGCAGGAACCTGGCGGCCATGTCCGAACTGGTCGGCGAACTCCAGTCCAGCCTTGCCCTCGCCCAGATCTCGATGCAGCCGGCCCCGGAAACGCGGCGCAAGGCCGTCGACGAGGCGACGGTCGATGCCCTGCGCGCCTTCGAGCAGCGCGCGGCGCTGATCGCCGGCGCCCTCGGCAAGAAGCATCGCATCGCCCACCTGGCGGTCGGCGACAGTGGGTTCCAGCCACCGATGCCACGCATGCGCGCCGCCGCAATGAGCGCGGAAGTCGCCTCGGCGCCGCTCGAAGGCGGCGAGAGCGAGGTCTCGGTGCATGTGAGCGGACGCATCGAGCTGCTCGACTGAACACCCGGCGCCGCGCACGCGTACAGCACGCCGCGTCCGCTGCGCGCAATTCACGCTTGTTCCTGCCGCCCGGGGTAGACCGGGAGGCCGTCGCGGGCTTATCTTTGCAGCCATGAAGATGACGCTCCGATCGAAGCAGGGTACCCATCGTGGCGAAGCCGGCGCCGCACACCGAGCAGCAGCCGGGAAACCTGGGCGGGTGATGCTCGTCGGTGGCGCGCTTGTGCTGGCGCTGCTCGCCGGCTGCAGTTCGACGCCAGTCGCCCCGCAGCCGTCGGTGCGCCCTGCCGCACCGTCGAGCCCGGTCTCAGGACCGTACATCGCGCTCGATCACGAGTCGCAGACACAGGAGATGGTGCTGTTCGCGCTCGGCCTGCTCGACACCGGTTATCGGTTCGGCGGCCGCAACCCGGACGCGGGCCTCGACTGCAGCGGCATGGTGGCCTATATCGTCGAGAACATCAGCAGCAGCCGGCTACCGCACAACGCCGCGCAGATTGCCGACCGCACCCGTCCGATCGACGTCAGCGAACTACGTCCGGGTGACCTCGTGTTCTTCAACACGATGAAGCGTCGCCATTCGCATATGGGCATCTACATCGGCGATGGCCGCTTCGTGCACGCACCGAACAGCCGCGGCAGGGTGCGCGTGGAGCGCCTCGACAACCGTTATTTCGCTCAGCGCATCGACGGTGCGCGCACGCTGCTTGCCCGCAATTGACGACACCTGGAACGGACGAGCGCAGGCGATCGGCTTGACTGATCGGCGAGACCGACGGCCGGTGAATCAACGGCTCGGAATCTGGACGTAGATCTCGCCGGGTTTGGTGAGGCCGAGTTCGAAGCGCGCACGCTCCTCGATCGCCTCATTGCCGGACTTCAGGTCGTTGACCTCGGCCTCGAGGCTTGCGTTGCGCTGCTCCAGGCGAAGATTCTGCTCGCGCTGGGCCTGCAACTGGCGATCGACTTCCCACACGCGCAGCCACCCCCCCTTGCCGAGCCAGAGCGGGTACTGCAGCACGGTGACCAGTGCGATCAGGATCAGAATCGGCCAGCGCATCAGAAGGACAGGGACTCAATTGTTGGTGGCAGTGAATCTGGCCGTGATTTTTCGACGGTCGCCAAGCGACTTTCGCGGGCAAGCCCGCTCCCACAGGGCCGAGGGTCACAGCTACTGAGGTCACAGTGGCTGGGGTCACAACGGGCTGGGGTCACAAGGGACATGGACCACAAAAAGGCCGGCGGGGGTGGCCGCCGGCCTTCCTGATCAGCCCTTGCTTCAGCGCAGGTTATAGAACGCGCGCTTGCCCGGATAGAAGGCCGTATCGCCCAGGTCTTCCTCGATGCGCAGCAACTGGTTGTACTTCGAGATGCGGTCAGAACGGCTCAGCGAGCCGGTCTTGATCTGCATCGCGCGCAGGCCCACGGCGATGTCGGCAATGGTCGAGTCGTCGGTCTCGCCCGATCGGTGCGAGATCACTGCTGTATAGCCGGCGAGCTTGGCCATCTCGACCGCGGCGAAGGTCTCGGTCAGCGTGCCGATCTGGTTGATCTTGATCAGAATCGAGTTTGCCACACCCTGCTCGATGCCCTGCGCGAGGATCTTCGTGTTGGTGACGAAGAGGTCGTCGCCCACCAGCTGCACGCGCTTGCCCAGGCGATCGGTCAGGATCTTCCAGCCGTCCCAGTCGCCCTCGGCCATGGCGTCCTCGATCGACACGATCGGGAACTTGTCGCACAGGGTCTCGAGGTAGTCGGTGAAGCCCTCGGCACTCAGCGACAGGCCTTCGCCCTTGAGTTCGTACTTGCCGTCCTTGTAGAACTCGCTGGCGGCGCAGTCGAGCGCAAACAGCACGTCCTCGCCCGGCACGTAGCCAGCGGCGACGATGGCCTCCTGGATCAGATTGAGCGCTTCTTCGGTGCCCGAGACGTTGGGAGCGAAGCCGCCTTCGTCGCCGACGGTGGTGGGGTAGCCCTTGGCGTCGACGATCTTCTTCAGGTGCTGGAAGATCTCGGCGCCGCAGCGCAGGGCCTCGCGGAAGCTGCCCATGCTCACCGGCATGATCATGCATTCCTGGATGTCGAGGCTGTTGTTGGCGTGCTCGCCGCCGTTGATGACGTTCATCATCGGCACCGGCATCACCATCGGGCTGGAACCGCCGAAATAGCGGTACAGCGGCAGGCCAGCCTCTTCGGCAGCGGCCTTGGCCACGGCCATCGACACCGCCAGCATGGCGTTGGCGCCCAGGCGCGACTTGTTATCGGTGCCGTCGAGCTCGATCAGGGTGCGGTCGATGAAGGCCTGCTCCTCGGCATCGAGGCCGATGATCGCTTCGGCGATCTCGGTGTTCACGTTCTCGACCGCACGCAGCACGCCCTTGCCGAGGAAGCGCGACTTGTCACCGTCACGCAATTCGATCGCCTCGCGCGAACCGGTCGACGCGCCCGAAGGCACGGCCGCGCGGCCCATCACCCCGGATTCCAGCAGCACGTCGGCTTCGACGGTGGGGTTACCGCGGGAATCGAGAATCTCGCGGGCGATCACATCAACGATTGCACTCATGTCTTGTCCTGTAGCAGTAGGGGAGGATTCAAATGGAGCGTCCGGAAGCTGGGTTCGTGCCGTGGGAGCGGGCTTGCCGGCGAAAGCGGCGTCCGAGGTCGCGATGTTCGCGGGCAAGCCCGCTCCCACAGCGAGACTGCTCCGCACATTGTTTTAGCGCGCCCACAAACGGTTATCAGAGCGTCGTTTCGAGGAAACCCTGGCGCTTGACCAGGGCGTCGATGTCCTTGAGCGTGGTCAGCAGCGCCTTCATCTTCGACAGCGGCCACGCATTGGGACCATCGGACAGCGCCTTGGCGGGATCGGGGTGGGTTTCCATGAACAGACCGGCCACGCCGACTGCCACCGCGGCGCGCGCCAGCACCGGCACGAACTCGCGCTGGCCGCCCGAGGCCGTGCCCTGCCCGCCGGGCAACTGCACCGAGTGGGTGGCATCGAACACCACCGGGCAGCCGGTGTCGCGCATGATCGCCAACGAGCGCATGTCGGAGACGAGGTTGTTGTAGCCGAAGGACGCCCCGCGCTCGCACACCATGATGGTGTCGGCGCCGCCGTTGGCTTCCTTCGCCTTGTCGGCGACGTTCTTCATGTCGCCGGGGGCGAGGAACTGGCCCTTCTTGATGTTCACCGGCTTGCCGCTGGCGGCCACGGCGTGGATGAAGTCGGTCTGGCGGCACAGGAAGGCGGGCGTCTGCAGCACGTCAACCACCGAGGCCACGAGCGGGATTTCCTCGATCGAGTGCACGTCGGTCAGCACCGGCAGGCCGAGCTGCTTCTTGACTGCTTCGAGCATCTTGAGGCCAGCGTCCATGCCGTGGCCGCGGAAGCTCTTGCCCGAGCTGCGGTTGGCCTTGTCGTAGGAGGCCTTGAAGATGTAAGGGATGCCCAGCTCGGCGCAGATTTCCTTCATCTGGCCCGCGATGTCCAGGCACATCTGTTCGGACTCGGCCACGCAGGGGCCAGAGATCAGGAAGACGGGCTTGTCGAGACCGACGTCGAAACCGCAGAGGTTCATGCTTCGCTCCTTGAGGCCGCAGCCTGCTTGTGCGCGATCGCCGCCTTCACGTAGGCGGTGAACAGCGGATGGCCCTTGCGCGGGTTGGAGGTGAATTCCGGATGGAACTGGCAGCCGACAAACCACGGATGGACATCGGAAGGCAGCTCGATCATCTCGCACAGGTCAGTGACCGGCGCGCGCCCCGACACGACCAGGCCCTTGCCTTCGAGCTTGGCGAGCAAGGTGTTGTTGACCTCGTAGCGGTGGCGGTGACGCTCCATGACCTCGGGGGCGCCATAGATCGCGCGCGCCAGCGTGCCTTCCTTCAACTGGCAGACCTGGCCGCCCAGGCGCATCGTGCCGCCGAGATCGGACTCCTCGGAGCGCTTCTCGATCTTGCCGCTACGGTCCTTCCACTCGGTGATCAGGCCGATGACCGGGTACGGGGTGTCGCGCTCGAACTCGGTCGAGTGCGCGCCGTCCATCCCGGCGACGTCGCGGGCGAACTCGACGACGGCGAGCTGCATGCCGAGACAGATGCCCAGGTAGGGCACCTTGTTCTCGCGCGCATAGCGGATGGCGGCGATCTTGCCTTCGGTACCGCGCTTGCCGAAGCCGCCCGGCACCAGGATGGCATCCATGGCCTTGAGCACGTCACAGCCGTCGCGCTCGATGTCCTCGGAGTCGATGTAGTGGATCTTGACCTTCGACTCGGTGTGCATGCCAGCGTGATTGAGCGACTCGATCAGCGACTTGTACGACTCGGTGAGATCGACGTACTTGCCGACGAAGCCGATGTCGACCGACTGCTTCGGATTCTCGAGCGCGTGGATCAGTTTCTCCCACACCGACAGATCAGCCGCGCGGGCGAGGATGTCGAGCTTGTGGCAGACGATCTGGTCGAGCATCTGGTCGTGCAGCTGGCCCGGGATCTTGTAGATCGAGTCGGCGTCCAGGCACTCGATGACCGCCTCGGGCATCACGTTGCAGAACAGCGCGATCTTGCGCCGCTCGTCTTCCGGCACCGAGCGATCGGCGCGGCAGAGCAGGATGTCGGGCTGGATGCCGATCTCGCGCAACTCCTTGACCGAGTGCTGGGTCGGCTTGGTCTTGAGCTCGCCGGCGGTCGGGATGTAGGGCAGCAGCGTGAGGTGGATGAAGCAGGTGCCGTGGCGACCTTCCTCGAAGCCCATCTGGCGGATCGCCTCCAGGAAAGGCAGCGATTCGATGTCGCCCACGGTGCCGCCGACCTCGACGATCGCCACGTCGGCGCCTTCCGCGCCACGACGGACGTAGGTCTTGATCTCGTCGGTGATGTGCGGGATGACCTGCACGGTCTTGCCCAGGTACTCGCCGCGGCGCTCCTTCTTCAGCACCGACTCGTAGATCTGGCCGGTGGTGAAGTTGTTGCGTCTACTCATCTTGGCGCTGGTGAAGCGCTCGTAATGGCCGAGGTCGAGGTCGGTTTCCGCACCGTCTTCGGTGACGAAGACCTCACCGTGCTGGAACGGGCTCATGGTGCCCGGATCGACGTTGATGTAAGGGTCCAGCTTGAGGTGCGTGACCTTGATGCCACGGGACTCGAGGATTGCCCCCAAAGAGGCGGCGGCGATGCCTTTGCCCAGGGAGGACACGACACCGCCGGTTACGAAGACGTATTTGGTCATGGGAGATGTGCTGCGGGAAAGCGCGATGATAACCGAAGCGACGGCGCCAAGTCAGCATCGCGGGTACATGCCACGACCGCCCGCCCCCATCAACACATCACGGCCGCAGCCGCATCGCCGGCGCTGGAACACAGTAGGAGCGGGCTTGCCCGCGAACGGGGCCGGCACCGGCGTCCATTCGCGGGCAAGCTCCCACGGAAACATTCGCGGACCAGCCCGCTCCCACCGAAGACCCCGCGTGCAGCCCGCTCAGGCCATGCCTCGCAGCTCCCTCAGCAGCACGGACACCATCGCCAGGTCGATGCTTTGCGCGCCGCGGATCTCGCCAAGCAGGTGCTGGTAGCGCTCGAGGGCGACGGCAGCACGCCTGCGCCAGTCCTCGAGCACGGCATCAAGCTCGCTCCCCGCCGGCGCCAGCCGGATCGCCTCGCCAGCGAGCGTTCTCGCCAACGCCGACAGGTCGCTGCGCAGCGCGCCGCGGGCGAGGTTCTGCCAGCGCGTTTCGGCCGACAGCGCGGAGATCTGGCGACCCAGCCAGTGCAGATCGAGCTCGCCGCCGAGGGCGAAGTACACCTGCGCCACCATCGCCTCGTCCCGCCCGCTCTCGGAAGCAATCTCGACCAGGTCGAGCGCGGAATACAGCTCATCGAGCGCCGCCACCCGCTGCGCCAGCGCCTCGGGCACCCCCCGCTCCACCCGACGCGCGATCGACTCGTCGAGTTCGGCGCGGTAGGCCGGCGCCACGTACTCGGCCAGGCGCGCGGCCAGCGCCGTCACACCCGGCGAGAAGTGCGCCAGCGTCGCCTGCAGGTCGGCCAGCCAGCGCCGATGACGCAGGAACCACAGCGTGCCACGCTGCACCAGCCGGCCGGACTCCATGATCAGCTCGGCCTGCACCGCGTCGTCGATGCGGTTGTCGAGCGCCTCGATATCCCGCCAGAGCCCGACCAGCCCGAAGATCTCGCGCGTCGCCATGTAGGCGCGCACGATGTCCGCCGCAGCGGCGCCGAGTTCGCCCTTGAGCCGATGCACGAAGGTCGGTCCGACGCGGTTGATCATGCTGTTGATGACATGCGTCGAGATGATCTCGCGGCGCAGTGGGTGAGCCTGGATCTGCGCCGAGAACCGCTCGCGCAGCGGCACCGGGAAGTAGCGCTCGAGCGCGGTGCGGATGTAGGGGTCCTCCGGCACGTCGGAGGCCAGCACCTCGTCATAGAGCTCGATCTTGCTGTAGGCCAGCAGCACCGCGAGTTCCGGGTTGGTGAGCCCGATGCGCGCGGCCTTGCGCTCGGCGACCTCCTCGTCCATGGGCAGGAACTCGAGCTTGCGGTTCAGGCGCCCGGCGTGGGCCAGGCGGCGCATGAAATCCGCCTGCTCGTCGAGCAGCGCCACGCCGCGCCCACGGGTCACCGACAGGATCTGCGTCTGCGCGTAGTTGTCGCGCAGCACGAGCGCGGCAACCTCGTCGGTCATATCGGCGAGCAGCTGGTTGCGCTGCTTCATGGTCAGCTCGCCCTCGGCCACCACGCCGCCGAGCAGGATCTTGATGTTGACCTCGTGGTCCGAGCAATCCACCCCACCCGAGTTGTCGATGGCGTCGGTGTTGACCCGCCCGCCCTTGAGCGCGAATTCGATGCGCCCGAGCTGGGTGGCCCCCAGGTTGCCGCCCTCGCCCAGCACCTTGCAGCGCAGCTCGCCGCCATTGACCCGCACCGGGTCATTGGCGCGGTCGCCCACCGCCGCGTCGGTCTCGGATGCGGCCTTGATGTAGGTGCCGATGCCGCCGTTGTAGAGCAGCTCGACCGGCGCGGTGAGGATGGCGCGGATCAGCTCGGTCGGGGCCAGGCGCTCGACCTGGATGTCGAGCGCAGCACGCAGCTCGGGCGACAGGCTGATCGACTTGGCGCTGCGTGGCCACACGCCGCCGCCCTTCGAGATCAGCGCCTTGTCGTAGTCGTCCCAGCTCGAACGCGGCAACGCGAAGAGCCGCGCGCGCTCTTCCCACGAGCGCGCGGGATCGGGATCGGGGTCGATGAAGATGTGACGGTGGTCGAAGGCCGCGATCAGCCGCGTCTGCTTCGACAGCAGCATGCCGTTGCCGAACACGTCGCCCGACATGTCGCCAACGCCGGCGGCGGTGAAGGGCTCTTCCTGGATGTTCTTGCCCATCTCGCGGAAATGGCGCTTGACCGCCTCCCAGGCGCCACGCGCGGTGATCGCCATCTTCTTGTGGTCGTAGCCCACGGAGCCACCGGAGGCGAAGGCGTCGCCGAGCCAGAAGCCGTACTCAGCGGAAACCTCGTTGGCGTAGTCGGAGAAGCTCGCTGTGCCCTTGTCGGCCGCCACCACCAGATACGGATCGTCCTCGTCGTGGCGCACCACGTCGGCCGGCGGCACCACGGCGCCCTGCACCAGGTTGTCGGTGAGGTCGAGCAGGCCACGCAGGAAGTTGCGATAGCAGGCGATGCCTTCGGCGAGCAAGGCCTCGCGCCCGCCTTCCGCAGGCGGGCACTTGACCACGAAGCCGCCCTTCGAGCCCACCGGCACAATCACCGCGTTCTTGACGATCTGCGCCTTCACCAGGCCGAGGATCTCGGTGCGGAAGTCCTCCATGCGGTCGGACCAGCGCAGACCACCGCGCGCCACCTTGCCACCGCGCAGGTGCACACCCTCGAGGCGCGGCGAATACACGAAGATCTCGAACATCGGCAAAGGCTGCGGCAGGTTGGGGATCTTCGCCGGCAAAAGCTTGAACGAGGTATAGGCTTTCGGTGCGCCGTCCTTGCCGCGCTGGAACCAGTTGGTGCGCAGCGTGGCCTGGATCATGGCCAGGAACTGACGCAGGATGCGGTCCTCATCGAGGTTGGCGACGCCGTTGAGTTCGGCTTCGATGCCCGCCATCAGGGCGGCGCACTGCGCCTCGCGCTCACCCGCCAGCGCGGGATCGAAGCGGGTACGGAAGAGTTCGAACAGCGCGCGCGCCAGCTTCGGATAGGCAGCGAGAGTCTGCTCCATGTAGGCCAGGCTGAAGGTGAAAGCCGCCTGGCGCATGTATTTGGCGTAGGCGCGCAGCACGCTCACCTCGCGCCACGACAACCCGGCGAGCAGCACCAGGCGGTTGAAGTCGTCGTTCTCGACCTCACCGCGCCAGGCGCGCAGGAATGCATCCTGGAACAGCGGCCGCACATCGTGGATGTTCAGGTTCTCCGCCCCTGCGTAGTGCAGGCCGAAATCATGCATCCACAGCGTACGCCCGTCCTGGCGCTGGATTTCCGAGGGGCGCTCGTCCATCGCCTTCACGCCCATCTTCTCGAGCATGGGCAGGCTCTGCGACAGGGGCACCGGCGCATCCAGGCGGTACAGGCGCAGATTCAGGCGCCCGGCAGGGGCCTCGAGCGGCACATAGAGGTTGAGCCCGAGCGCCTCGGTGTCGGCCAGCGCCTCCATCTGTTCGATGTCGAACACGGCCATGCGCGGCGAATAGTCCTCGCGGTAGCCCGCCGGAAAGCCGCTGCCGTAGCGCCGCAACAGGGCCAGCCCGCGCTCTTCGCCGAACTGTTCCACCAGCGCCTGCTGCAGCTCGTCTTCCCAGCGCCGCGAGGCACGGATCAGGCGCTGCTCGAGTTCGCGCGTATCGAAGGGCGGGATGATCGAATCCTGCGTGCGCACCGTGATCAGGATGCGGGCGAGCGCCGAGTCGGAGAACTGCACGTCGAACTCGGACGAGGCGCCGTTGAAGGCCTCCATCAGCACGGCCTGCATGCGCTTGCGCTGGTCGGTGTTGTAGTGCTCGCGCGGCACGTAGATGAGGCAGGACACGAAGCGTGCAAAGGGGTCGCAGCGCACGAAAAGCCGCGTGCGCAGGCGCTCGCCCAGGCGCAGGATGCCCATCACGTGGGTGTACAGCTCGTCAGTGCCGATCTGGAACAGCTCGTCGCGCGGATAGCGCTCGATGATGGTCTGCAGTGTCTTGGCCGCATGGCCGCCGGGCGGCAGTCCGGCACGCTCGATGACCGCCGCCACCTTGCGCCGCAACAAGGGAACTTGCGCCGGCGTGGTGCCGTAAGCGGTCGAGGCGAGCAGGCCGATCACCCGCCGCTCGCCGCGCACGCGACCGTCCGCGTCGTAGATCTTGACGCCGAGGAAATCGAGGTAACCCGGGCGGTGCACGGTGGAGCGCGTGTTGGACTTGGTGATGGTCAGCACGCCCGGCACGTGGGCCTGAGCCTTGAGCTGCGGCGGCAGCGCGGCAAAAGAGCGCGACTGCCCGTCCTCGCCTTCCCCGCGCAACAGCCCCAGCCCTGAGCCGGACACGATGCGCAACTCGTTGCCCTCGTCGCTGCTGATGAGCTCGTAATCACGGCAGCCGAGCAGCACGAAGTTGTCCGCCGCCAGCCATTCGAGGAAGGCGCGCGCTTCGGCCCGCTCCTCGGCGTCGACCGTCGCCGGGATGGCGTCGATGTCGGCGATCACTTCGTGCAGCCGTTCGCGCATGCGCGGCCAGTCGGTGACCGCGGCGCGCACGTCGGCAAGCACGTGCTCCAGGCCCTCGCGCAAGGCCTTGATGTCGGCCGGATCGGAGCGCCGATCGACCTCGAGGTGCATCACCGATTCACGACGCGCGTCGTCCTCACCGCGTTCGGCCAACCGCTGCAACTGCCCGCTTTCGTCGCGCACCACGCGCAGGACCGGGTGAATGATGAGGTGAAGGGTGAGCCCCTGGCGGTTGATCTCCATGGTCACCGAGTCGACCAGGAAGGGCATGTCGTCACCGACGATCTCGATCACGGTGTGCGCCGATTCCCAGCCGTGTTCGTCGAGCCGCGGGTTGAACACGCGGACGACGCTGCCGGCAGTACGACGCGCGATGAAATGCCACTGGCTGAGCACGGCGCCGTACAGGTCCGACACCGACAACGACTCGAGATCCTCCGGGTCCACCTGGGCAAAGAATCGCGTTGCGAAGGCGCTGATCGCGTGCGCCTGCTCTGCCGGCAAACGTGCCGCGATCTGTTCCACCACTGCATCCACGTTTGCGGCCAGCCGGCTCTTTTCCCGATTTTCCATCTCTCGCCCCCTGTTGTTGTTCAGGTCACGGCGAGGCGCACGGCAATGCTCCGGCAGTCGATGTAACGGCGTTGCTTGTTGAAGTGCCTGTGGAGTTGCTTGTTGCGTCGCCGATCAAGAAGCAGACAGGTTAGGCGATGCGCATTGAAGGGGCTACCCGAGTTTTCCCTAGGTCAGACGCCAGGTGCCGCGGCGTCGGCCTCCGCGGCGAGACCGCGGTGGTGCCCGCCATGCGCCCACGGGGAGGTGTCAATCCAGGCGACCAGGTCCACCGCCGCCATCGGCTTGCCGATGAAATAGCCCTGCGCGAGATCACAGCCTAGCGTCCCCAGGCGCTCGAGCACAGCCTCGGTCTCGACACCCTCGGCCGTTACCACCAGGCCCATGTTGTGCGCCAGCTCGATCGTCGACCGGACGATGATTTCATCATCGGGCTGGGTGAGCAGGTTCATCACGAAGCTGCGGTCGATCTTCATTTCCTGCACTGGCATCTGGCGCACATAGGACAGCGACGAATAGCCGGTGCCGTAGTCGTCGATCGAGAGCTGGCAACCGGTGGCGCGCAGGCGCTCGAGGTTGGCCAGCGCCTTGCCCGGGTCGTCGAGCACCGCGCTTTCGGTAATCTCGAGCGTGATCCAGTCCGCCGCGCAGCCGTGGCGCTCGAGCATGGCGAGAAAGCGCTCCGGCAGATCGGCCTGCAGCAGGTCGCGCGCCGACAGGTTCACGCTCACGCTCACCTGGCGCCCGGCGTGCCGCCATTGCGCGCATTGGCGCACCGCGCGCTCCAGCACCCACAGGGTGATGGTCTTGATGTAGCCGGTCTGCTCGGCGAAGGGAATGAACTCCATCGGCGGCACGAAGCCGCGCCGCGGATGCACCCACCGCACCAGCGCCTCGACGCTCAGCGCATCACCCGGGCCGAAGGCGTACTTGGGCTGGTAGAACAGCACCAGCTCGTCGCGCTCGACGGCCTGGCGCAGCTCGGTGAGCAGCGACAGGCGCGCGGCATTGCGGCTGTGGTGCGCCGGGTCGTAGAGGCTGATGCCGGTGTGGCTGTGCTTGGCCTTGTACATGGCGACGTCGGCGCAGCGCATCAGGTCGCCGGCCGCGCTGCCGTGGTCCGGAAAGAGCGCGATGCCGATGCTGGCGCGCACGTCGACCAGTTGGCCCTGAAGGCTCATCGGCTGCTCGAGCGCCGTGGCGATGCGGTCGGCCACCACCCGCGCCGCCCACGCGTCGGCGTCGGGCACCAGCACCGCGAATTCGTCACCGCCCAGACGCGCCACGCCATTGTCGGCCATCCGCAGGTGCTCGCCCACGTCGCGCTGGCGAACGCCGGCGCGCAGCAGGCGATGGCCCACTTCCTCCAGCACGAGGTCGCCAAATGCATGGCCGAGGGTGTCGTTGATGAGCTTGAAACGGTCGAGGTCGAGGGTGAGCACCGCCAGCGTGTGCTGGGCAGCGCCGGCAGCCTGCAGGCAGCGCTCGAGCCCGGCGATGAAATGCACACGGTTGGGCAGGCCGGTGAGCGCGTCGCGATAGGCGAGTTCGGTGATGCGCGCCTCGCGGCTGGCGATGGCTTCGGTCATCAGCCCGAAGGCGTCGGCCAGGCGGCCGATCTCGTCGTCGCGCTGCGCCGGCAGGGGCGCCGCGTAGTCGCCCTCCTCGACCCGATGGGCAAACTCCGCGAGTCGCGTCACCGGCGCCGCAATGGTGCGCCCCATCCACACGCTGGCGAACAGCATCACCAGGGTGGCGGCCACCGACAGCCCGGCCCACTCCCGATACAGGCGTTCCCACGGCTCGAGCGCGCGCTCGAGCGAGAGCTGCAGCACGGCCGAGACCTGCTCGTCGGCCTGCGCGTCCACCACGTGGCGCAGCCCCACATGCTCGATGCCGTGGATCTGCATCGAGCCCACGTCCTCGCGCGCCAGCAGCGCGGCCTGCGGCGCTTGCGGCAGCGTGCTGACGACGAGCTGCGCCACGCCGCCCGCAGGCTGGCGCAGCAGGCTGACGTCGAGGCCGGTCAGGCGCTTGAGGTCGAGCGCGAAGGCCTCGTCGACCGCAAAGCCCACCACCACCCAGGCCACGGGCACCGGCGCCATCACCGGCACGACGACGAGCTGGTAGAGCGTCTGCGCCACCGACTGGAAGCCGGTGGCACTGCCACGCTCGCGGGCGACGGCGATGAGATCCGTCAAGCCCGCCGGCTGCACACCCGCGCCCGGCGGATGGGCCGCGACCAGCTGACCGTCGAGCCCGATCAGCAGCATCTGGCTGGCCCCGATGCGCGTGCCATGGTTCTCCAGCGCCGACACCACCGTGCCGCGATCGGCCGACAACAGCGCGGCTCGAAATCCGTAGTCGGCCGCCAGCACCCGCGCCGCCTGCGCAAGCTGGTCGGCGCGCTGCTCGAGCAGGCGGGCGAACACGCGATCACCGGTCTCGAGCTGTGCCCTCACCTCGCCGAGCGCGCTGCTGCGCCCGATGTGCTCGAACAGGAACAGGCCGCCGATCTGCACCGACAGCAGGATGAGCGCGGTCCACGCGGCGATCCGCCACTGCAGCTTCCTGAACCCCTTCCAGAAACCAACGCTCATCAGGGCTGTGCTCCGATCACCAGGGTGTGACGGTCCTCGCCGCTCAGGCGTAGCGGCTGGCGCTCGAGTTCGTTCGTGCTTCCTGCCCAGCGCGGATGCCAGTATTCGAGCTCGTACTCGCCCGCCGGAGCCCCGTCGATGCGCACCTGGCCCGTGGCATCGCTGACGCCCACCCAGGGCGTATCGGACACCACGACATAGGCCACCATCGGGTCATGGATGTTGCAGCCCATCACCACCACCCCGGGCTTGTCGAACACTACCGGCGCGGCCGGCGTACCGATGTACAGCTTGAGCTCGAAGGACTTGGCGGGCGAGAAGGAATAGACGTGGTGGCGCACGGTGTCGAGGTTGGGAAAGCTGATCGCCGTACCGGTCGGCACCGCCGTCATCAGCGGGATGAAGCGCTTGCCCTGCTGGACGATCTCGGCAGTGCCGGACTTGAGCGCCGGCGTGGCGCCGACCGGCTTGAGCGCCACCGCCGCGTGCTCGAGCGCCGCGCCCTGCTCGTCGACGACCTGCAGCACAAGGCTCGCAGCCATCGCCAACGGGCATGCGAACGCCCCCACCACCACGGCCAGGAGATGCCGCAGACGACCCGACGCCAATGCCAACTTGATCACGCTCCGATAGTGCAGGACCGGTTTATCTTCGGCGGCGATCGTTCACAAACCTGTCAAGGACACCCGATGCCGCACTCCATCGCCCGCCTGGCGCTCCCGATGCTCGGCCTGTGCGCCGCCGCATTCGCAACACCGGCCAGCGCGCAGACGACACTCGAGAAGATCAGGCTGTACGCCGTAAGCGAGTCGCATCAGCTTATCGCCGTTTCCGCGGCCGACCCGCAGAAAATCACCCGCAGCGTGACGCTTTACGGACTCCCGCCCAATGAGCGCATCCTCGGCATCGACTACCGGGTGGCTTACGGGGTGATGTTCGCGCTCGGCAGCAGCGGGCGCGTGTTCACCGTCGACGTGGACAGCGGCGCGCTGAAGCCGGTGGGCGCGGCGCCGTTCGCGCTCGCGCTCGAGGGCACGCGCTTCGGCTTCGACTTCAACCCGGCGGCAGACCGCATCCGCATCGTCTCCGATCGCGGCCAGAACCTGCGCGCGCATCCCGAGACCGGCGCGCTGGTGGATTTCAAACCCGATGCCGAAGGCCTGCAGCCCGATGGAGCGCTCGCCTTCGGCAGCGACGATGCCAACGCCGGACGCACGCCGCGCGTGATCGCCGCGGCCTACACCTACAACAACGACGACGAAAAGCTCACGACCAACTTCGCCATCGACGGCGAGCTCGGCGCGCTCGTGCGCCAAGGGTCAGTGGAAGGCGTCGAGCCGGTGGTGTCGCCCAACACCGGGCACCTGACAACGGTCGGCGCGCTTGGCGTGACTGCGATCACCGACGCCCACTTCGACATCTCGGACGTCACCAACACCGCGCTCGCCGCGCTGACGACACGCGCCGCGCCCACGCCTACGCTCTACCGCATCGACCTCGCGAGCGGCCAGGCGAGCGCGATCGGCCCCATCGGCAACGGCGAGCCGCTGCTCGGGATCGCGATCGAACCCTGACGCGGCAAGCCCGCTCCCACAGACATTTGCTCCCACGGGTCAGGCGCTAACGGATGAAGTCGCGGTTGACCTCACGGAACAGCTCGGTGCCGCCGCGCTGCAGCCACTCGAAGGCCACCATCTCGCGTGACACGATCTCGATGCCGTGGCTGCGCATGCGTGCAAACGCCAGGTCGCGGTTGGCCGGCTCGCGCGAACCCGAGGCCTCGGCGACGATGAAGACCTCCTTGCCCGCCCAGCGCAGGTCGAGCGCGGTCTGCTGCACGCACACGTGCGCCTCGGTGCCACACACGATCACCTGGCGGCGCTGATCCACCGCCGTCCCCGCGAGGCAGCCATCGGCCTGCGCAGAAAAGCACTGCTTGCCCACGTACTGCGCGTTGGTGGTCACCTCGCGCACCAGATCGAGCGTGCCGCCGATCTTCTCCGGGAAGTGCTCGGTCACCACCACCGGCACGCCCACCCGCTCGGCCACCTGCGCCAGCCAGGCGCAATGCTCCGCCACCTGCTGGCCCTTGTGAATGTAGGGCGCGAGCCGCGCCTGCACGTCCACGATCAGCAGCACCGATTTGTCGCGATTCATCAGCATCGTCATTCCTCCTTAGCCCTCGAGTTCGGCGCGGTCGCGGAAGTGCGCCAGCGCCTCCGGATTGGCGAGCGCTTCCTGGTTCTTGACCGGACGACCATGCACCACGTTCCGCACCGCCAACTCGACGATCTTGCCGCTCTTGGTGCGCGGGATGTCGGCCACCTCCAGCACCTTGGCCGGCACGTGGCGCGGCGTGGTGTTGTCGCGGATGGTCTGGCGGATGCGGCGCACCAGGTCGTCGTCCAGCGCCAGCCCCTCGCGCAGCTTCACGAACAGCACCACGCGCACGTCGTTGGGGTTCTGCGGCGGCCAGTCCTGGCCGATCACCAGCGACTCGACGACCTCGTGGAGCTTCTCGACCTGGCGGTAGATCTCTGCGGTGCCGATGCGCACCCCGCCCGGGTTCAACGTGGCGTCCGACCTTCCGTAGATGACCAGCCCGCCGTGGGCGGTGATCTCGCAGAAGTCGCCGTGGCACCACACGTTGTCGAAGCGCTCGAAATAAGCTGCACGGTACTTGCTGCCGTCGGCATCACCCCAGAAGCCGATCGGCATCACCGGGAAGGGCCTGGAGCACACCAGCTCGCCCTTCTCGCCGCGCACCGGCTTGCCGTCGTCGTCCCACACGTCCACCGCCATCCCCAGGCCACGGCACTGGATCTCGCCGCGCCACACCGGCAGCACCGGGCTGCCGAGCACGAAGCAGGAGATGATGTCGGTGCCGCCGGAGATGGACGAGAGCTGCAGGTCGGCCTTGATGTCGCGATACACGTAGTCGAAGCCTTCGGCCACCAGCGGGCTGCCGGTGCTCATCATGGCGCGCACGCTGTGTAGCTTGTGGGTTTCCCGGGGTTTCAACCCGAACTTCGCCGCGGCGTCGAGGAACTTGGCCGAGGTGCCGAAGTGGGTCATGTGCTCGGCGTCGGCGTAGTCGAACAGGATCTGGTTGTCGCCGGCAAAGGGCGAGCCGTCGTAGAGCAGCAGCGTGGCCTCGGCGGCGAGCGCGGACACCAGCCAGTTCCACATCATCCAGCCGCAGGTGGTGAAGTAGAACACGCGGTCAGCGGGCTTCACGTCGCCGTGCAGCTTGTGTTCCTTCAGGTGCTGCAGCAGCGCGCCGCCGGCGCAATGCACGATGCACTTGGGCACGCCGGTGGTGCCCGATGAGTACATGATGTACAGCGGATGATCGAAGGGCAGCTCGGCGAACTCGATGTCGTCGACGAAGTGGAAGGGCGCGATGAACTCCGCGTACATGCGCGCGTGCGGCACGTGAGACAGGTCATGCTCGGCATGCACGTAGGGCACCACCACGACGCGCTTGACCGAGGGCAACTGACCGACGATCTCGCCGAGCTTGCCCAGCACGTCGACCGTCTTGCCACCGTAGTAATAGCCATCGCAGGCGATCAGCACCTTGGGCTCGGTCTGGCCGAAGCGGTCGAGCACGCCCTGCACGCCGAAGTCCGGCGAGGCCGAGGTGAAGATGGCGCCGATGCTCGCCGCCGCCAGCATGGCGATCACCGTCTCGGGCATGTTGGGCATGTAGGCGGCGACGCGGTCGCCCTCGCCCACGCCCATCTCGCGCAGCGCGGCGACGAAGTGCGCCACCGCGCGATACAGCTCGCCGTGGCTCATGCGGTTCATCACATGGTCTTCGCCCCAGAACACGATCGCGTCGTGGGCATCGCGCGAGCGCAGCAGGTTGCGCGCGAAGTTGAGCTTTGCGTCGGGGAACCACTGCGCGCCGGGCATCTTGTCGCCATCGACCAGCACGCGCTCGCCGCGGTGGCCGATGACGCCGCTACCGATGCCATCGCCCTCCCACACGCTCACCCAGAACTGCTCCGGCTGCGCCACCGACCAGTCGTACAGCGCGTCGTAGTCGGGCAAGTCGACGCCCCAGCGCTGCGCGGCAGCGAGCCGGAAGGCGGTCACGTTGGCGCCGGCGATACGCTCGGCAGAGGGCACCCACAAGGGCTTGTCTTCATGCAGATTCATGATGTCTCCTCACCATCAATCGAAACTTCGGGTTGTCTCTCGGGCCGCACTCGTCGTGGCGCGATACCCGGTGACGCCGTCCTCGCGGCGTCGGCACTGCGCTGGCGACTCAGTCGAACAGCGCGCGCACCACATCGGGAATCGGCGCCGATCTTCCGGTGCGGGTGTCCATCCACACCGTCTTCGCCGAGCCTTCGCAATAGACGCGATCCTCGCCTTCGACGAAGAGCTCGTACCAGGTCATCACACTCGAGCGTCCTGGCTCGCCGGCGTACATCTTGATGACGACCGTCGCAGGATAATTCACCGGCGCAAAGAAGGTGCACGCGGCGTTGATGATGACAGGACCGATCGGCTCTTCGGGACTGACCCGGCAGCCCATCTGCTCGAGCCATTCCACCCGCGTCTGCTCGAAGTAGCGGAAGTACACCGTGTTGTTCACATGGCTGTAGGCGTCCATGTCGCCCCAGCGCACGGCCATGCGAGTGGTATAGATCAGCTTCGCCTGTTCGTTCATCGTGCGATCTCCTCTTTGTATTTGGTCAGCAAGCTAATGTAACATACGCACCCGTATGTTGTGCAGCACCCGGGATTCATCTCTGGCGTGAGCGTCCCGGGCCCGCGCGAGGGTTTAAACTGACGGCACCGACGTGCCCCGAGAAGGGAACAGGAGAACAGGATGGAACGCGAATCGATGGAATTCGATGTGCTGATCGTCGGCGGAGGCCCGGCCGGGCTGGGCGCCGCGATCCGCTTGAAGCAACTGGCCGAAGCCAAGGGTCAGGAGATCTCGGTGTGCCTGATCGAGAAGGCCGCCGAGATCGGCGCGCACATCCTGTCTGGTGCGGTCATCGACCCGCGCTCACTCTCCGAGCTGATCCCCGACTGGAAGGAGAAAGGCGCTCCGCTGACCACCTCGGTCACCGAAGACCAGGTCGTCTTCCTCACCGAGAAGGGCTCGTTCCGCAATCCGCCCGCGCTCACGCCCGATTGCTTCGACAACCATGGCAACTACATCGTCCGCCTGGGCAATGTGGTCAAGTGGCTGGGCGAACAGGCCGAAGCCGCCGGCGTTGAAGTCTATCCTGGCTTCGCTGCAGCCGAGATTCTCTATGACGAGAACGGCGCGGTGAAGGGCATCGCCACCGGCGACATGGGCCTCGCCCGTGACGGCACCCCCGGTCCGCACCACCAGCCGGGCATGGAGCTGCACGCCAAATACACCCTGTTCGCCGAAGGCTGTCGCGGCCATCTCGGCAAGCAGCTCGAGGCCAGATTCAACCTGCGCGACGGCGTCGACCCCCAGACCTACGGCATCGGCATCAAGGAGCTGTGGGAGGTCAAGCCCGAGATGCATCGCCCCGGCCTGGTCGTGCATACGGCCGGTTGGCCGATGAACAACGCCACTTACGGCGGCGGCTTCATCTACCACCTCGAGGACAACCTGGTTGCGCTCGGCTTCGTGGTCGGTCTGAACTACGAGAACCCGCACCTGTCGCCGTTCGACGAGATGCAGCGCTGGAAGACCCATACCGCGGTGCGCAAGCACATCGAGGGCGGCAAGCGCCTGGCCTACGGCGCCCGTGCCATTGCCACCGGCAACATCCAGAGTCTGCCGCGGCTGATCTTCCCCGGCGGCGGCCTGATCGGCGACGACGCCGGCTTCCTCAACGCCGCGCGCATCAAGGGTGTGCACACCGCGATCAAGTCGGGCATGCTCGCCGCCGAAGCCGCTTTCGACGCCCTCGTCCACGAGCGCCAGCGCGACGCGCTCACCGCCTACCCCGCCGCCTTCCGCGACTCGTGGCTGTACGCCGAACTGCACAAGTACCGCAACTTCAAGCCGCTGATGAAGAAGGGCCTGATCATGGGCTCGCTACTGTTTGGCATGGACCAGATGCTGTTCCGCGGCAAGGCCCCCTGGACGCTGCACAACAGCGCCGACCACGACAAGCTCAAGCCGGCCGCCGACTGCCCGAAGATCGACTACCCCAAGCCCGACGGCGTGCTCACCTTCGATCGCCTGTCGTCAGTCTTCCTGTCGAACACCAACCACGAAGAAGAGCAGCCCTGCCACCTGCAGCTCAAGGACCCGTCGGTGGCGATCTCGGTCAATCTGGCGAAGTACGACGCCCCCGAGCAGCGCTATTGCCCGGCAGGGGTGTACGAGATCGTTCGCGACGACGGCGGTGCCAACCCGCGCCTGCAGATCAACGCGCAGAACTGCATCCACTGCAAGACCTGCGATATCAAGGACCCGACGCAGAACATCAACTGGGTGGTGCCGCAGGGGGGCGAAGGGCCGATCTACCAGGGGATGTAAGTCACGCGCAGATTCGGCAACGGTGGGTGGCAAGTTCCGCGCCCGCCGTCGTATCACACGACCTGCCTCGAAGGGCGCCTGGGGAAATTCAGGCGCCCTTTTCCTTGCGCGCCGTGCGCATCGCCTCGCACACGAAATCCGTCTTCGCCTTTGCATACGCCACGCGATCGTCCGGATGCTCTGCAGCAATGCGCTGCTTCAGCGCCCCATAGGCACGTGCCGCTTCCGGGTGCGCGCGCAGATAGTCGCGGAACAGCAGCCGCTCCCACTCCGACGACCCCGGCTCCAGACAATGAATGTGATGCGTGCGCCGGCCCGCCGCGTCGCGCTTGATGAACCACGCATAGGCGATACCCGGCAGCCCGCGCTCGCGGTCGCGCCAGAAGAACTCGTAGCCCTCGCGCTTCAGGATCGGTGCGATGTGCTGCACCACGGCCTCCATCGATCGCACCTCGACCAGCATGTCCACGATCGGCTTCGCCGCCAGCCCCGGCACGGCGGTACTGCCGAAATGCTCGATCCGCCCGATCAGCTCCTCCGGCAACTGCGCCTGCAGCCGCGCCGCCTCTTCCTCGAAACGCGCTGGCCAGGCGGGATCGTAAGGTACGATCTCGACCCGCTCGTGCAGGGCGCGCTCGACGTGGCGGGGTTTGGCGTTCATGTGGCGGACTATAATCCGTCCATCACGTCTTCGCCCGATGGAACCCATCATGGCCCTGCCCCAGCCCGTACCCCCCTTCACTGCCAACGACTACCTGCGCTGGGAAGCCGAGCAGCCCGAGAAGCATGAATACGTGCGCGGTGAGACCTTCGCGATGGGCGGCGCCAGCCGGCGGCACGTGACGATCTCCGGCAACGTCTTCAACGCCCTCGACGACGCCCTCGACGGCACCCCCTGCCGCGCCTACATGGCCGACATGAAGGTGCAGGCCGCGCAGGACGAGGCCTACTTCTACCCCGACGTCCTGGTCACCTGCGACCCCGCCGACCACCGCGCCGACCAGTTCATGCGCGCGCCCAAGCTCATCGTCGAGGTGCTCTCCCCGGCAACCGCCGCCTACGACCGTGGCGAAAAATTCGCCGCCTACCGCCGCATCGACTCACTGCAGGAATTCGTCCTCATCGACCCCGACACGCGACGCATCGAGCACTACCGGCGCACGCAAGGCAATCGCTGGGAACTGCAGGAAATCGAACCCGAGCAGCCGCTGCAGTTGCAGTGCCTGGAGGTGGAGATTGCATGGCAGAAGGTGTTCCGCAACGTCGATTGAGCGAGGAACGAAGGGTGCGCTCACGTGCCTACGAACTGCTGCACGAAATCGCGCGATCATCGGTGAAACCACCCGTCGATCGATAGACCCAACCGAGCCTCACCCCGCCAGCGCATTAAAGTGACCAACGTCATCGGGTCCTTTGACCACAACGCAGGGCGCGCCTACAATTGTGGTAAATAGATTTCAGTGGAGATGGCGATGAGCACCGTGTCCGTGCGTATCGATGAGAGCCTGGTCAGTGCCGCACGCGCTGCGGCCAAAGCCGAGTTCCGTACCGTGCAAGGCCAGCTGGAGTTCTGGGCCAAAGTGGGTCGGGCCGCGCTCGACAACCCGGACCTGCCGGCCTCGTTCATTGCCGAGAGCCTCATGAGCATGGCCGAGCCGCGTGAGGACAGCACCGTCTTCGTACCGCGCTCGACAGCCAAGGCATGAGCTGGGACGTTCGGCAGACCCGACGCTTTGCTCGCGTCTACAAGAAGCTGCACGACAACATGTTGACCGAGGTCGATGCGGCCGTCGAAACGGTGGCCCAGAACCCTGACAGCGGCGAAAAGAAGAAAGGCGACCTCGCGGAATTGTGGGTCTACACGTTCTGCTGCCTCGGCCAGTTGTACCTGCTGGGCTACACCCGCGATGACGGCGTGCGACTGGTCTATCTGGAGGCTGTTGGCCCCCACGAGAACTTTTACCGCGACTTGAAGCGCTGAGGCGGCCCTGGCCTGGGCGGGCACCGCTAAAAGTGCCGACCACGATCCGGTTTGACACCGACGTGCTGGCCGCGCTGAAGGCGACCGGACCGGGCTGGCAGACGCTGGTAAATACAGCAATGCGCGAGTGGGTCAGACCCCACCCTGCGGAAACGTGATCTATCTCGTATTCCCCGCGCGGCTCACAGCCCGCCAAGGTCGTCGCGAAAACGCGCGGTCTGATGCATCCGTTCATGCACTATCGTCACGATGCCGATGTCGCCGTTCGACAGACGTCGCCAGTAGACGAAATGGCGCTCGTAGCGGAAGTAGAACCCCTCGACGCCGAAGTCGGCCGGGATGGGGCGCGACGCGACCCGGTGAGTGTCGATGCCCTCGAAGGCGTCGAACAGGCCCTTGATGTAGCGGTCCGCCTGCTCAACCCCCCAGCGGTCCCGCGTATAGCGATAGATTTCGTCAAGTCGATAGGACGCAGCCTCCTGGACGCGGACTTGCGCCATCGCCATCAAGCCTTGTTACGCGCGATCACGTCGCCCGCAGTCAGGCGCGTATAGGCCGACTCCGGCGCCGCGAAGGCATGGGCAAGTTCGATCCTGAGCCGCTCTTCCATCGCCCGCTCAAGGCGCGTCTTGTCGCGGCGGATCAGGTCGCGGACGTACTCGCTGATGTTCTCGTAATCCCCCTGCTCGCCCACCTTCGCTGCCACGAACTCGCTGAGCGTCTCGTTCAGGCGAACGGTCATCGTCATTCCTCTGGACATGCGCAGCTCCACAATCAATCGAAGATGTATTCAAACTACTCAATATTAACGACAACCGCAAGGCGGCTACGCAGTCAGCAAACTGCTGCCCACCTCGCATTCAAGCTCTCCGCCACAGCGCACCTTGTCGCCGTCGCAACCGAGATCGATGTGCGCTACTTGTGGAGACCGAACCTCCGCGACGAAGGCGACAACTTCGTGCTCGAAATTGCGGTCGCCGCATGGCCGTGCACCATCGTTACCCACAACATCTCTGACTTCGCCCGCACCGAACTCCGGTTTCCACAGCTTGCCACCTGCACACCCGGACCGCTGATGCAGTCCCTCACGCACTAGGAGAACACGATATCCAAGACCGCCTTCCCCCTGCGAATCCAGGAAAGCGAGCGCGACCGAGGCCGATGCCACCCCCCTGCCAACCGATCGGCATTGACGCTGAGTCGCCTGCGCGTGCGGCTGTGACATCGACTGCGCCGTTGCCACCGCGAAGGCCGGATCTATAATCGTCGGCACATGGCACACGGCGCACGAGACGAGGACGGCACGATGCAATCCCGACCCTACCGAATGCTGGACGAATCCGAGTACCTCACCCTGGAGGCCCGCTCCCCCGTTCGCCACGAATACGTCGCCGGCGAAATCTTCTCCATGACCGGGGCGAGTGTTCGCCACAACATCATCGCAGGCAACCTATACACGGCCCTTCGCACCCACCTGCGCGGCACGCCCTGCCGCGCCCTCATGGAAGGCGTGAAGCTGTACCTGAAGAAGGAACGCAGCTACTTCTACCCCGACGTGATGGTCACCTGCGAGTCCCGCCTGCTCGAGCTCGACGCCGAGACACAACTGGTCGACAGCCCGGTGCTCATCATCGAAGTGCTCTCGCCCTCCACCGAGGGCATCGACCGCCGCGAAAAGCTTCGCGCCTACCGCACGCTCCCCAGTCTCAAGGAGTACGCCCTGGTCAGCCAGGACGAATGCAAGGTCGAGCTCTACCGCCGCCGCGGCGACATCGGCTGGGACATCATCACCTTCGAGCCCGGTGACGCGGTCGAATTCGCCAGCGTGGAGCTGCAGATGCCGATCGCCGACATCTATTTCGAGGCCGGGGTGCCCTGCTCGGGATAGCGATGGCCGATGAGCCGCCGAGCCGCACCCGATACGACCGCCGCGCAACACCGCCGGCGGTCGTGGCGTTTCACCCCCAAGTAAACAAGGTCGGTCCCTACCCGCGAGCCTTGCCAGAAAATGCCAAGCAGATGATGATGCAGACAGATAACGCCATTCGCATAATCAGCATCTGCCCTCTTGCCCACATCCCACGACACCGGCTACAAGCTCCTCTTCTCCAACCCGCTCATCGTCCGCGACCTCATCCAGGGTTTCATCGACGACCCCTGGCTGCAGAAACTCGACTTCTCCACCCTCGAGCCCGTCAAGGGACACTACGTCAGCGAAGACCTGCGCGACCGCGCCGATGACGTCGTCTGGCGCGTCAAATCCGGCGAGGACTGGCTCTACCTCTACCTGCTGATCGAATTCCAGAGCCGCAACGACCGCTTCATGGCGCTGCGCATGATGGTCTATGTCGGCCTGCTCTATCAGGACCTCATCCGCAACAAGCAGCTCGGTCCGCACGGCCTGCTCCCGCCCGTGCTGCCCATCGTTCTCTACAACGGTGAGCCCCGCTGGCGCGCCCCCGTTTCGCTCGCAGAACTACTACCCAAGCCGCCCGCCTTTCTCGCCCGATTGCAAGCGCAGATGCGCTACCTGCTCATCGACGAAGGCGCCATCCCCGCCGAGACGCTGGCCCGGCTACCGCAGAACCTCGTCGCCGCCATCTTCAAGCTCGAGCAACCCCAGACCCCCGAGGCAGTCCAAGCGCTAGTCACCGAACTCGAGGCCGCCACCCGCTCCGACGAATACGCCACCGTGCGCCGCATCGTCGCCATCTGGATCCGCGCCGCCTTGATCCGAAACCGCAAATACCCCATCCTCCTCCCCGAACTGGATGACTTGCAGGAGCTGCGCATCATGTTGTCGCAACGCATTGAACAATGGGCCGAAGGCTACCTCGCCGCTGGTCGCGTGGAAGGCCGCACGGAAGGCCTCCTAGAAGGCCGCAACGAAGGCCGTCTCGAAGGCGAGATTGCAGTCCTCGCACGCCTGCTCACCCGCCGCTTCGGCCCCCTCCCCCCCTGGGCCGAGACCCGCCTCCACGCCGCCACCGAGCAAGCGCTCGCAGAATGGACCGACGCCGTCCTCGACGCCGCCAGCCTCAACGACGTCCTCGGCCCACCGCCGGCCGATCACTGACACCTGCCAGGCATCACCCCACCACGACCGCCGCGCGACACCGCCGGCGGTCGTGTCGTTTCAGCGCTCGCGCGCTTCACCCGTGGGAGCGGGCTCGCCCGCGAACGCTGCGCTTCTGAAGAACGCAACGGCGCCCAACACCCCATCCGCCCTCGAGCCCACCCCGACAGCGCCCCGGCACCCGCCGCCACCCCTCCCCTCAAGTTCCCCCACCTCGCGCCGTAAAAGCCCCCAAGCGCAGGAAACGCGCGCGGCACCGAAAGAAATTCCTAAAGAGTTTTACCCCGGGGTCGTAAAAGCAACCAAGAGCACAAACAAACGCTCCGCACCCGCCAAGGCAAGCGATGCAGATACGGGTGTATGACCAACCTGACCTACCAGGAGAAACATCATGGCCCAGACGATCAACACCAACGTTGCCTCGCTGAATGCGCAGCGGAACCTCAACGCTTCCCAAGGATCGCTTGCTACCTCGCTGCAACGCCTATCTTCCGGTCTTCGAATCAACAGTGCAAAAGATGACGCTGCAGGACTTGCGATTTCAGAACGATTCAGCTCCCAAATTCGCGGCATTAACCAGGCAACTCGAAATGCAAACGACGGTATCTCGCTAGCACAAACCGCCGAAGGTGCCCTTGCAGAAGTTGGGAACAATCTGCAGCGCATCCGCGAGCTTGCAGTCCAGTCCGCAAACGCAACAAATAGCGCGTCTGACCGGGCGGCTCTGCAGTTGGAGGTTGACCAACTCGTTGCTGAGATGGATCGCGTAGCGACCCAAACCGAATTTAATGGAACTCGTCTTCTAGACGGGAACTTCAAGAGTCAAAAATTTCAAATCGGCGCTAACTCTGGCCAAACGATTGAAATTAGCAAAATCGCAAGCTCGCGGACAACTGACCTAGGGGCGCGCCTTGAGGCAACGATCACGGGCAGCGGAGCTCTAACGGCGCTGGGCTCGGGGGACCTAACGGTTAATGGCACATCAATCAATGCCTCCACCGGCTACACCGCATCCAACGGACGTACGGACGACTCCGCCTATGCGATCGCCGCGGCAATTAACGGTTCTCAAAGCACGGTGACAGCCGAAGCACAAAAAACAGTGGCTGCTCAAGGGACTACTACAGCTTTTGACGATACGTTCGACGGTACGATTACTATCAACGGTGTCACGACCGCAACAATCACTGGCACGGGTTCCATTGCATCGAACAAGGCGAACGTTGCTGACGCGATCAACGCTATCTCGGCGTCGTCGGGCGTGACGGCAATCCAAGACTCTACCGGTATTCGTTTAGAAGCTGCAGACGGACGCAATATCGAGATTACTGTTGCCGATGGCGCTGGCGCTGGCACGCTAGCCGCGGGTGTGCTTGGAATCACTGCCGCACCTAAAACACAAGGGACGATCAAACTAACAACCGACTCATCCGAAGGCATCAAACTAAGTGGCAACAACGAAGCTTACGCTGGGTTCTCAAACGATCAGACACAAGCAGCAGCGCTCACGGGAGTATCGGTTTCTAATATCGATATTTCTGACTTCGACGGGGCCAACGAGGCGATAAAGACAATCGACGCGGCTCTGAAAACGATCAATACAAGTCGTGCTGAACTGGGAGCCCTCCAGAACCGCTTCTCATCG
>NZ_JAVEYL010000056.1:0-10307 GCF_034003485.1 Thauera sp. | reverse complement strand
CTGCCCTGCCCAAGCCCCCGAAATCTTCCAGATCCCGCTCGACGACCTCGATCCGGCGGGCCTGCCGCCGCGCGGCACGCCCGAGTTCGAGCAGACGGTGATCGGGCGCTACGCGCTCGACTACGCGACGCTCGGGCCGTCGTACGTGAAGGAGGCGGCCGAGCAGTACAAGACAGTGGTGAAGCGTTTCCCAGATCACCAGGTCGGCGAGATGGCTGAGGAGGCGCTCACGCGCATCGGTCACGAGGAGATGCGCGCGGCGGTCGACGGCGGCCTGCGCATGGATGCGGTGATGTACATGCAGGCGGCGTTCGATCGCTTCGCCAAGCTCGACCAGGCGAAGGTCGGGCAGATCGTGATGGAGATCGCGCTGCTCGGCCGCAACGGGCTCGAGATCAACAAGCCGGCGATGCGCTACACGCTGCAGAACCTCGAGGGCGAGTTCTCCGGCCTGGCGCTCCTGGCGTATATGCACGTGGGTTTCCGGATGTTCGACGCCAAGGGCGACGCCGGGACCGGGCTCGATCGCGAGTACGAGGCGGCGGTGAAGATGCGCCGCGAGCGCTGAACCCGGCGAGGACCCCGACATGAGCCAGCTCCCCGAACGCTACCGGGCGGCGATCGCGCCGGTGATCGACAAGGCGCGCGAGCTCCTCGAGCAGGGCGAGGAGCTCGCGCCGATGGCCTTCGTCGGCAACTTCACCACCGGCGCCACGATCCCCACGGCGCTCGTCATGCGCTCGCCGGCCGACAAGGACGCAGCGGCGCGCACGGTGAAAATGCTCGCCGAGCAGCTCGACGCCGACTTCGTCTTCGTGCTGATGGAGGCCTACAGCCTGCGCGCCGATAAGGTCGCCCGCTATGAGGAGATCCTCGACGAGTACGGCTCGCTGGCCGACTGCCCGGCGAGCTGGCGGATCGACGTGGTGAGCCTGTCGCTCGAGACCCGCCACGGCGTGTGGGTCGCCCAGGTGCCGGTCAGGCCGAAGGGCATCAGCAAGAAGAAGCGCACGATCGGGGCGCCCGAGTTCCGGCATTACACCGAGGTGCAGGGGCGGTTCACGGAGCTGCTGCCGGTGAAGGAAGGCGAGGGCGGGCCTTCCGGTACGCTGCACTGAGGCAGCCGGGGAGGGCGCGCGCATGTGCGGTCGTTACGCCCTCTACGGTCCGGTCTCGCGCCTGCGCGAGACCTTCGACGCGACACCCGAAGGGTTCGACTTCGAGCCGCGCTGGAACGCGGCGCCGATGCAGTGGCTGCCCGTGGTGCGGCAGCGGTCGAACGGCGAGCGGGTGATTCACCGCCTGCGCTGGGGCCTCGTGCCGTCGTGGGCGAAGGACGAGACGATCGCCACGAAGCTGATCAACGCGCGCGGTGAGTCGGTCGCCGAGAAGCCCTCGTTCCGGGCGGCGTTCCGCCGCCGCCGCTGCATCGTGCCGGCCAACGGGTTCTACGAATGGCAGCAACTCAGTGACCAGCAGGGCGGTGGCAAGCAGCCGTTCTACATCCACCCGGTCGGGGGCGAGTTCTTCGCGCTGGCGGGGCTGTGGGAACGCTGGACGAGGCCGGCCGACGGCGAGGAGCTCGACACGTTCACGATCGTCACCACCGAGGCCAACGCGGCGATGCGACCGCTGCACGACCGCATGCCGGTGATCCTGGCGCCTGGGGATTACTGGGCGTGGCTGAACGGGGCGACTGCGGCCGAACAGGTGCAGGCGCTGGTGAGGCCGTGTCCCGAAGCGGCGCTCGCGGTGCATCCCGTGGGGAAAGCGGTCGGCAACGTTCGCAACGAGGGGGCGAACCTGATCCAGCCGCTCTGAGTCTTGTCGCTCGCCTCGGCGCACGACACGATCGTAGCCATTCTTCGTCCGAGGATGCGCGAGCCGTTTGCTCAGACGCAAGCCCTCCAAGAACGATTTTCCTGGAGAACTCGACTGGATTGCGTGGCGTTCAGCTCACTGGCTGATCCGGTTGGCTTGTTAGTTTTACATCCAAGAGCAAGGCCTATAAAGTCTACACAATGTAAAGACAAGGCGTGTGGGGCGCAAACCGATGGCTCGACGCAAGACCGAGGCAATCAATCTCAGGATGTCTGCCGAGATTAAAGAGTTGCTACGCCTCGCTGCAGACCGCGAGCATCGCACGCTCAGCAACATGATTGAGTATCTGCTCATCGACTACTGCGAGCGTCATGCCATCTCGCCCCCCGCTCAAACCGAAGAGAAGCCGGCCTCCAGCCGTCGCAAGCCCGTCAAGACCCCGTGACTTCAAACGAATCCCTCATCAAGCTGGGCTACCGACTTGGTCGCAGCGGCACGCATGCCGCCCGCACCATGATGTTCGACGAGCTGATGCTCCTTTTTGAACACACTACGTCGGAAACGACGCGAGACGGCTACCGTGACGAGGTGGTGGGTCTCAACGTTCTAGGCAAGCCGACACAGAAATCGCGTCTGCTCACGTTCGGCCACCTCGTCGAACTCTACGGCTTGGACCCTGCCATTCCGGTTTTCCGCATCTTTCGCAAGCTCTGGGCGCTTGATGAGGCTGCCAGGCCGTTGCTCGCCCTGACGCTTGAAATGGTGCGCGACCCGGTTCTTCGGCTCTCGGAGGCCTTTGTGCTCGCCAAGGGCGAAGGCGACGCCGTGCAGCGCGAAGAGGTCGAGGAACTCATTGCCGCAAACGAACCGGACCGCTTCAGTCCGGCGTCGCTCAAATCCATCGCCCAAAACATCAACGGAAGCTGGACCCAGGCGGGCTTCATGGTGGGGCGTAGGCGAAAGGTTCGCGCCGCGCCAAAAGTCACGCCGAGCAACATCACCTATGCATTATTCTTGGGGCATCTTGAGGGGCTCTCAGGGCAACGGCTGTTCTCATCCCACTGGATGACGCTGTTATGTAGCTCGCCTGACGAGCTGGAAGCCTTGGCAAACTCTGCCTCGCATCGGGGCCAAATCGTTTTTCTGAATGCCGGCGGCGTCAAAGAAGTCCGTTTCCCGGGCTTTCTAACTCCGGATGAGGAGCAATGGTTGCATGAGTAGCAAAGTCGCGAAGCTGGTCGGTGCCTACCGGGAGCACATCTCGGTGCCGTGGGCAGGAGGCCTGGCGGCGATTCAGCGCGTCATCTTTGCCGTGTATGACAAGACCGATGAACTGCGGCTGCGCGCGCACATCGATGAGTTCCGTCTGGCCACGCTCGAGGCCGGTCACGAATGGTTGCTTCTGGATGTCACCAACGCCTTCCCCGAATGGATGGCGGCCCAGGAGTACCGCGACGCCTACTTCGAGTGCCCCGAGGACCTCACCGGTTATCAGGCCGGAGAAGTCGTCGAGTTCGTCCACGACCTGGTCGACCGCATCAAGACGACCATTGCCGCCGAGGCGACGCCGAACACGGTGGTGGCCCTGATGGGCGTGGGCAGCCTCTTCGGACTGGCGCGTGTCTCATCGGTTGTGGAAGGTATCAAGGACGCGGTGGGCGGTCGCTTGGTGGTCTTCTTTCCCGGTGAATACCACCCGGAGAACCACGCCTACCGGCTGCTCGACGCGCGCGACGGCTGGAACTACCTCGCCGTGCCGCTGCTGGCCAAGGAAGCTTGAGCAACACGAAGCTGTAGTCACAACAAGAACAAGGGAACACGCTGTGCTGAACCGAGACATCTACGTCAAATCCCCCGAGCAAAACCGGCTGGCCAACAATGGTGTGGCCGAAGTCTCCGAAGACCACTCCGCCGCCGCTCTCGCGGTGCTGCGCTACGAGCTTGAAACCTTCGTTTGCGATGGTCAGTACGAGAAGGGCATCGAAACCATTCTGTCGACCTTCCTGCGCAACCTCGGTACCAAATCAGAACAACCTGGGGTATGGATTTCCGGTTTCTACGGCTCGGGTAAGTCCCATCTAGCAAAGATGCTCCGCGCACTGTGGACAGACCTGCCGCTACCAGGTGGCGCCTCCGCACGGGGATTGGCGGACCTGCCTGCCGGCGTATCCGACCAGCTCAAAGAACTCAGCACCCAAGGTAAGCGCAATGGTGGCCTGCATGCGGCGGCGGGCAAGCTGGGCGGAGGCGTCTCCAACGTGAGGCTGGCTCTTCTAGGGATTGTATTCCGCTCTGCTGGCCTACCAGAGCTTTATGCTCAAGCCCAGATAGTGGTGTGGATGAAGCGTGAAGGTATCTACGACGCGGTTTGCGAGCACTTGGCGAGCGCAGGAAGAAAGCTAGAGGCTGAGCTAATCCGGCCGTACGTCTCCAAGCATCTGGCAGAAGCGATTCTTCACGCCATACCCGGTTTCGCAGATAGCGAGCAGGCGACGCGGCAGTTCCTCAAGGCACAGTTCCCTGAAGCACGAGATGTGACAAACCAACAGATGACCACCGCGATTCAAGAAGCGTTGGCGCCTGATGGTAGGTTCCCGCTAACTCTCGTAGTGCTTGACGAAGTCCAGCAATACATCGGCTCGGATGCCGAGAAAGCTTACATGGTGCAGGAGGTGACCGAGACGCTCTCCAAGCACTTCAACGGTCTGCTGTTGTTCGTCGGTACTGGCCAGTCTGCGCTGTCTGGTATGCCCAACCTCCAGCGCCTGATGGGTCGCTTCCCGGTGCAGGTCACGCTAGGCGACTGGGACGTCGAAAACGTCACCCGCAAAATCATTCTCGCCAAGAAGTCGACCGCCCTGCCGGATATCGACCGCGTATGGCGCGATAACCTGGGCGAAATCTCTCGCCACCTGCGCGGCACCAAGCTCGAACACGTCACCGACGACGAAGCGGTCATCACGGCCGATTACCCCATCTTGCCGGTGCGTCGCCGCTTCTGGGAAAACATCCTGCGCACCATCGACGCTACCGGTACCGTCGCGCAGCTTCGCAGCCAGCTGCGTGTTGTGCACGAAGCCGCACTGGAAACCGCCGAGCAGCCGCTGGGTCATGTGGTCTCGGGTGACTTCCTCTACGACCAGATTGCCGCCAACCTGGTGTCCACCGCCCAGTTGTCGCGGGAAATCTTCGAGGCGGTGCAGAAGTTCGCCGCCGGCGACGCGTCGTCCCAGCTCAAGGCGAGACTGCTCAAGCTCATCTATCTCATCAACAAGCTCCCCGCAGAGAAAGCGCTCGCCATCGGCCTGAAGCCGACTGAGGACGTGCTGGCCGACTTGCTCGTCACCGACCTGAAGGGAGGCTCGACCGAGCTGCGCCGAACCATTCCTGCCCTGCTCGATGAGCTTCAGGAGAAAGACCACCTGGTGATGGCGCTCGATGGCCCCAATGGCGCCGAGTACCACCTGCAGACCCGCGAATCGAGCGCGTGGTACGACGAGTTCCGTTCCCAGGAATCTCAGCTCAAGGCTTCGCCACAGAACGTCGAGGTCAAGCGCGCGGACTTCTTCAAGGCGCGCTTTCGTGCAGTGATGAGCAAGGTGCGCGCGGTCCAGGGCTCGGCGCCCGAGGTGCGTACGCTCTCGGCCTGCTTCGACGAGGCGCTGCCGAAAGACAACGACAAGGCGCTTTACCTCTGGATTCAGGATGGCTGGCAGACCGACGAGAAATCGGTCGTCGCCGAAGCGCGCGCGAAAAGTGCCGAAAACCCGACGCTCTTCGCATACATGCCGGCGCAGAGCAAGACGGACCTCGCCAACGCCATCGTGACCCTGGAGGCCGCCAAGGCCACGCTCAGCCGCAAGGGCACGCCCAACACCGAGGAAGGGCGCAACGCGCAGCGCTCGATGGAGAGCCGCCAGCGCAACGCCGAGAAAGAAATCGAGACCCTGCTCAACACCTTGTTTGCGGGCGTTCGTGTGTTCCAGGCCGGCGGTCAGGAGGTCACCCAGGGCAACGACCTGGCCGAGCGCCTCAATGCGGCGGTGAAGTCCTCGGTCATCCGGCTCTATCGCGAGTTCGACGTCGCCGACCAGAAGGGCTGGGACAAGGTGCTGGACGAAGCACGCAAGGGCAATGCCGAGGCCATGCGCGCCGTCGGCCACCTGCAGGAACCCAAGTCCCACCCGGTGTGCCAGAAGATTCTGGGCTTCCTGGGTGCGGGCAAGAAGGGCGCTGACATCCGCGACAACTTCGAGTCGCCCCCCTACGGCTGGCCGCGCGACACCATCGACGGCGCGCTCTACATCCTGCTCGCCACCGGTGAGCTCAAGGCGCGCGACACCGTGCACAAAGCGGTCGACGCCAAATCGCTGGAGCGCAGCAAGCTCACCCAGGCCTTCTTCGAGCCGGAATCGGTCAACATCACCCCCATCCAGAAAATCAAGATTCGCACCCTGTTCCAGAATCTGGGCATCGGCTGCCAACCGGGTGAGGAGCTAGCCAAGGCGCCTGCCTTCATTGACAAGGTCAAATCCCTGGCCGCGACAGCCGGCGGCCCCGCGCCCCAGCCCGAACCGCCCAGCGCCAAAGCTATCACCGCCCTGGAGCAGGCGAGCGGCAATGGTCTGTTGCTGGAGCTTGTTTCAAAGGCCGACGAACTCACCGTGCTGGCCAAGCAGTGGGAGCAGACCGCGCAGCTCATTCAAAGGCGTCTGCCACTCTGGAATCAGCTAGACGTACTGCTGGACTATGCCACGTCACTCGGTCCTTATGCAGAGCTGAAGGCCGAGGTCGCAGCCATCTCCGCGCAGCGCAGCTTGCTGGCCGAGCCGGACCCGGTCCGCCCAGTGCTGGAGCGCGCCACCGACACCTTGCGCAAGGCCCTGACTGCCAAGCTCGACGCCTACCGCGCCGAGCATGAGGCCCAGATGGCGCAGCTCGAGGCCGACAGCAACTGGCAAAAGCTCGACGGCGAAAAACACGCCGAGCTGATTCGCGCGCACCACATCGACCCGCCCGTCACGCTCGACCTCTCCACCGCCGAGAAGCTCGCCGATGCGCTGGACGACTGCGACCTGCAGCGCTGGATCGAGCGCACCCAGGCGCTCACGACCCGCTTCGCTGCCGTGCGCATGGACGCTGCCAAGCTCCTCAAGCCCAACGTGGTCCAGGTCAAGCTGCCGCAGCGCACCCTCAACGATGTCGATGAGGTCAGGGCCTGGCTGGCTGAAGTGGAGCAGCTCTTGCTGGCCCAGGTAGCCAAAGGCCCACTGACCTTCTAAACTTGTATATCCCGTATATACATTACAGAGAGGTCGTCATGCTGACGCGTATGTTCAAGAGCGGCAATTCGCTCGCGGTGCGCATCCCCAAAGAGCTCGCCTTTCTGGGGCCTGCTGATGAGGTCGAAATCGAGCGCGTTGGCAACACCCTGGTGTTGCGCCCGGTGGAGCGTGAAACCCTGGCGGACGTGCCCGCAATTTTTGCCTCCTTCAGCCCCGATTTCATGGCGGGCGAGCGCGAGTTTCACGAACAGAAAGAGCGCGACTGGGGCGGCGTGTTCGGCAGCGACCCTGCGGATGCGGATGAACCGCCAAAATCGACCGACGGAGCCTGAGCACGATGCCCTACATGCTCGACACCAACATCTGCATCCACCTCATTCAGCGTCATCCGCCGCAGGTGTTGCAGCGCCTGGCTGCCTTGAAGCAGGGCGAAGCGCTGATGTCGGTCGTCACCTACGCCGAGCTGCGGGCCGGCCTTGAGATACAGCAGCGTAACCGCGACCACGACGAAAAGGTGCTTGCGCTGCTGGTGCAACGCATCCCGGTGCTGCCCTTCACCGAAGCAGCCGCCGAGCAGTTCGGCATCTTGCGCGCAGCCATCCGCGACCGCCGCCGCGACGCCCTCGACCGCCTGATCGCCGCCCACGCCATCGCCGCCGGCACAGTGCTGGTCACCAACAACGAAGACGACTTCCGCGACTACCCCGGTCTGCAGCTGGAAAACTGGGTCGCGGCCTGACTGCTCCAATCGCATACGACATCAAGGTTCTGCATGACCCAAGCCAGCCTCGCCAAGCCGCTGCGCACCCAACTCGAAAACACCGTCAAGTCCGCCCGCGACATCGCTGAGACGGCCGCCCGTGCCGCCTTGCAGCAGCTCGCGGTGGGCGAGGGCAGGGTGCCGGACTACCTGAACGACGCCCAGCGCGCCCTGCGCCGCCGCCTGCGCGCCCACGGCCGCAGCTTGGGCGATGCCAAGCACGGCGACGACACCCAGGAACTGCGCCGGCTGGTGTGGGAAGTGGCTTACGAGCATTGGCACCGCATGCTGTTTGCCCGCTTCCTCGCCGAAAACGGCCTGCTGTTGTGGGAGCCGGGTGCGGCGGTGTCGCTGCAGGACTGCCGCGAGATGGTCGACCACCACCCCGAGATGGCGATGGGCGCGCGCAGCGAGTGGGAACTGGCCGGCAAGCTCGCGGCCCGCATGCTGCCGCAGGTGTTCAAGCCGCAGCATCCGGTGTTCGAGCTGGTGTTCGCGCCCGAGCATCAGCGCGAGCTGGAGCGCCTGCTCGCCGCGCTACCGGCCGAGGTCTTTCAGGCCAGCGACAGCCTGGGCTGGGTATATCAATTCTGGCAGGCGCGGCGCAAGGACGAGGTCAACGCCTCGGAGGTGAAGATTGGCGCGGACGAGCTGCCCGCCGTCACCCAGCTGTTCACCGAGCCTTACATGGTGGACTTCCTGCTGCACAACTCGCTCGGCGCCTGGTGGCTCACCCGCCATCCGGAAGCGCCCTGCCCGGTGCAGCTCACCTATTTGCGCACCGTTCCTGCTCCCTCTCCCGCCGGGGCGGGAGAGGGTTGGGGTGAGGGTGGCGAAGTGCCCGCAGCCGGCAAGTTCGACGGTTGGCCTGACACGCTGGCTGACTTCAAGCTGCTCGACCCCTGCTGCGGGTCGGGGCATTTTCTGGTGGCGGCCTTCCTGATGCTGGTGCCGATGCGCATGACGGCGGAACACCTCGCCGCCCGCGAGGCGGTGGATGCGGTGCTGCGCGACAACCTGCACGGCCTGGAACTGGACCCGCGTTGCGTGGAAATCGCCGTGTTCGCGCTGGCGCTCGCCGCCTGGCGCTTCCCGGACGAGGCTGGCCAGCCGCTGGGCGTGCGCGCGGACATGCCCGCGCCCAACATCGCCTGCTGCGGGCTGAAGGTGGCTGCGCGGGCGGCGGACTGGATGGCGTTGGTCCCCGACGAAGTGCCCAACGCCGCCTACCTGCGCCAGGAGCTGCGCCTGCTGCACGACAGCTTTTCGCAGGCGCCGCTGCTGGGCAGCCTGCTCGACCCGGCGCGCAGCCTGAAGAACGACCTCGCCACCCCCAGCTTCGACACCTTGCGCGCACTGCTGGAGCAGGCGCTGTCCACCGAGCGTCCGGCCACGCTGTGGGGCGAGGGCAACGAGGTGCAGGACGAGGCTTGGGACCACGCCCTGACCGCCCGCGGCCTGCTCGATGCGGCGCGACTGCTGGATGCGCGCTATCACATGGTGGTGACCAATGTGCCCTATCTGGCGCGCGGCAAGCAGTCCGACGCGCTGAAGGCCTTCTGCGAAACGCATTACCCGGACGCCAAGAACGACCTTGCCAACGTGTTTCTGGAGCGCTGCCTCGAGCTGTCGCAGCGCGGCGCGGCCGGCGTGGTGCAGATTGTGATGCCGCAGAACTGGCTCTTCCTCACCAGCTACAAGAAGCAGCGTGAAAGCCTGCTGAAGCGGGTGCAGTGGAATCTGCTGGCGCGGCTGGGGCCGGGCGCCTTCGAGACCATCCGCGGCGAGGTCGTACAGGCCGTCCTGCTCACCCAGACCCATGCGCCGGCGGACGAGGCGTTTGCCTTGCGCGGCGTGGATGCCAGCGGCCCCAAGGGGGCAGCGGAGAAAGCAGCGCTGCTGCGGGAGGGGGAGGTGGTGTCGGTGGGGCAGCGGGCCCAGTTAGATAATCCGGATGCCACCGTTAGCCTTGATGACCAACAGGGTGTCAAGCGCCTCGGGGAGATTTGCTATGTCCGAGGCGGGACTACAACAGGTGATTCACCTCGGTTCCGTCGCACTTTTTGGGAGGTTGATGCGAGTGACGAGTCCTGGGCACGGCAACAGGGCACCGTTGACTCTCAAGTGCCGTATGGTGGTCGAGAGTATTGTTTGCTCTGGGAGAACGGTGAAGGTGCGCTGTCCAAGCTCACTGGCGGATTGGGCGCAACCATCGCAGGGCGAGATGCATGGGGGCGTAACGGGATTGCTATCACCTACACGCGAAGCTGCACCGCGACGCTCTACACGGGTGACATCTATGAGAATGTTATATGGGCGCCTCGAAAAACCTCGGCCCCTCTGTGATTGGTAAAATTGGATTGTCCTGATTTCGTTCTCTGCCGCCAGCCATGAAGAAACGCACCGCCATCAAGACCGACCTGTTCGCCGACGAGCATCAC
>NZ_JAVEYL010000004.1:0-156939 GCF_034003485.1 Thauera sp. | reverse complement strand
ATCGCCGACAGGTGCGACAACCAAAACGTGCTGCGCTCCGACATGCTCGTGCTCCCCGGAAAACGGAAGCCGAAGCATGCGGGCTCACCCAGGGCTACGTAAGGATGGGGTTCGTGGAGCGCTTACTTTAAACCCTCCTCTTCCACCCTATACAACCACCCTCATCAGGTCAAGTTCTTTATTGTTTTCAAAGACTTAAATTCATACTCTTGAAAAGTTTTCATTCGCCACGGAAAGGTATAAATAATTTCAAGAGCAACTTCGCGCCACTATGGGTTTTACGCTTTGGCGGACATCTCTAAATGGGATGCCTCCTTTCTTCGATTCGGAAATGGTGTCAGGCGACACCGTAAATTGCCCCCTAGCGACACGAGGAACTGACCCCCTCGTTCGCAAGGAGGCCATCGTTGGAAACGAAACACATCGAGGTGAATCCTGTACGCCGTCTGGTTTGCGGAGTGCGGGAGATGTTGGAGCCGGAGGCGGTCACGACGATCGTTAGGTTGGGGCAGTCAGGGTGGGGCGCGAAGCGGATTGCCAGGACGTTGGGCATCGCGCGCAACACGGTGCGGCGGTATCTGAGCGCGGGCGGGCCGGTGCCGTACCGGCAGCCGCAGCGCGACAGCGTGCTGGGCGGTCATGAAGGATGGCTGCGGGAGCGTTTCCTGCAGCACCGGGGCAACTGCGATGTAGTGCGCCAGCAGTTGAGCAAGGAACTCGGAATCGACACGAGCCTGCGCACGGTCGAGCGCGCGTACCGAGGGTTCCGTCAGGAGCTTGAAGCGAGCCGCCGTGCGACGATCCGCTTCGAGACCGCGCCGGGCGAGCAGATGCAGATCGACTTCGGCCAGACGCGCGTGCTGATCGGCGGCGACTCGGTGCGGGTGTTCCTGTTCGTGGCGACGCTGGGCTATTCGCGCCGGGGGTTCGCGTGCGCGTTCCGGCACGAGCGCCAGAGCGCGTGGTTCGCCGGCATCGAGGCAGCGTTTGTCCATTTCGGCGGACGACCGCAGACGCTGCTCATCGACAACGCCAAGGCACTGGTCGACAAGCACGACACACAGACGCGCCAGGTTCGGCTCAACAGCCGCTTCGAGGCGTTCTGCCGGCACTGGGACATCGCTGCCCAGGCATGCGCGCCGTTTCGCGCCCGCACCAAGGGCAAGACCGAGAATGGCGTGGGTTACGTCAAGAAGAACGCCATCGCTGGCCATGCCTTCGACAGCTGGGCCGCGATGGAGGCGCATCTGGCGCGCTGGCAGCGCGAGGTCGCCGACGTGCGCATCCACGGCACGACGGGTGTCACGCCCGCTGAGCGCTTCGACCTGGAGCGTGAACACCTGCGTCCGGTTGCCGGGATCGCCCCCTTCCTGCAGGTGCGCGAGCTCGTGCGCCGGGTCAATGCCGAGGGCTGCATCGAGCTCGACACCAACGCCTACAGCGTGCCATGGCGGCTGATCGGCGAGACGGTGACGGTCGTCGTCAGCGCCGACACGGTGGTGGTCGAGTACGCCGGCGAGGAGGTGGCCCGCCATGCGGAACTCTCCGGCAGTCGGGAGCGCAGCATCGAGCGCAGCCATCTGCTGGGTGGATCGCCGCCGCCGGCCGAGATCGAGGCGCCGCCGCCCACCGATGCGTTGCTGCGCCCGCTGGCCGAGTACGACGCACTCGTCGGCGGAGGCTGGTGATGATCGATACCGACCGACTCGACGACCTGCTCACCCGGCTGCGGCTCACTGCGATCCGCGACCAGCTCGACAGCCTGCTCGACGAAGCCAGCCGGGCGCAGATGACGCTGCGCGAAGCGCTGCTGTTCCTGGCCGAACGCGAGGTCGCCCGGCGTGACAGTCGGCGCATCCAGATGGGGATGAAGCTCGCCCGCTTCCCGTGCGTGCGCACGCTGGAAGGCTTCGACTTCGACGCCCAGCCCTCGATCGATCCGGGGCAGATCCGGGATCTGTCCACCGGCCGCTGGATCGGCCATGGCCAGGCCCTGCTGCTGCTCGGTCCGCCCGGCGTGGGCAAGACCACCTGGCGGTCGCACTCGGGCGCGAGGCGGTGGATCGCGGCTATACGGTGCTCTTCACCTCGGCGGCGGCGCTGATGGCCGGGCTCACGAAGGCGCACGCCGACGGGCGGCTCGAGGAGAAGCTGGTGCAGCTCTCGAAGCCCAAGCTGCTGATCATCGATGAGCTCGGGTACCTGCCGCTCGAGCCGGCCGCCGCACACCTGTTCTTCCAACTGGTATCGCGGCGCTACGAGCGGGCCAGCATGCTGATCACCAGCAACCGGCCGGTTGGCGAGTGGGGGCAGGTGTTCGGCGACGCCGTCGCCGCCACCGCCATCCTCGATCGGCTGCTGCATCACAGCCAGGTCATCACGATCAGGGGCGACAGTTACCGGCTACGCGACAAGCGCCGCAGCGGCCTTCTGCAGAAGGCCGCTGCCCCCACCCCGATCACGTCGGAGAATTGATTAACCCAGGGGTCAATTCCAGATGTCGTCAGGGGGCGCATCAAATCTTCGTGTCGCTTGACACCCACGAGGGGTGGCTGCACCTGTGCGCGGTGCTCGATCTGTTCTCCCGCCAGGTCGTCGGTTGGTCGATGGGCGAGCGAATGACCAAGGAATTGACGTTGAACGCTTTGCTGATGGCGGTGTGGCGGCGCAAACCGACCGAGGAGGTGTTGGTGTATTCGGATCAGGGTAGCCAGTTCAGCAGCCACGACTGGCAAGACTTCCTGAAGGCGCACCGGCTGGTGCCGAGCATGAGCCGGCGCGGCAATTGCTACGACAACGCGGTCGCGGAAAGCTTCTTTCAACTGCTCAAGCGCGAGCGGATAAAGCGAACGATTTACACGGATCGCGCGCAGGCTCGCTCGGATGTGTTCGATTACATCGAGCTCTTCTACAACCCACGACGACGCCACGGTTTCACCAACCAGCTCTCGCCGGTAGAGTTCGAGCGGCGGTCTTTCTTGAAGAACGGGACCGTCTAGGAAACCCGAGGCGCTTCAGTAGCCGTAAGTAGGCATACATAGATTTCTCTACACATAAATTCACGGTAACAGCCAAGTTTCTTTGGGCAAGCTTTTTTGTACTTTACCGACAAGAGCTGGAAACGGGCCGGAAACTCCGCCCGCCGGCGCGCACGCGACACCGTGATGGTGCCGGTCTCGAGCGGCTCGCGCAGCGACTCGAGCACGCGGCGATCGAACTCGGGCAGCTCGTCGAGGAACAGCACGCCGCGATGCGCCAGCGAGATCTCGCCCGGGCGCGGCACCGCACCGCCGCCGACCAGCGCGGCCGCCGAGGCCGAATGGTGCGGCGAGCGAAACGGCCGCCGTCCCCAGGTACGCACATCGAACTCGCCCTCGATCGACGCCACCGCCGCAGCCTCGATCGCCTCCTCCTCACTCATCGGCGGCAGCACGCCGGGCAGGCGCTGCGCCAGCATCGACTTGCCGGTGCCGGGCGGGCCGAACAGCAGCAGTGAATGTGCTCCGCCTGCCGCCACCTCCAGCGCCCGGCGCGCCTGCAACTGGCCGCGCACATCGGCGAGGTCGGGAACACTCGCGCCCGCAAGCGGCAACGGGACGGCGTCGGCCACCGGCTCGAGCGCGGTGTGGCCGTTGAGGTGCGCGCACACCGCGAGCAGGCTGGCGGCGGGCAGCACGTTTGCGCGTCGGGCGAGCGCAGCCTCGGCGGCATTGCCTGCGGGCAACACCAGGCCGCGCCCGCCCCGCCCGGCTGCCAGGGCAGCGGCCAGCACGCCGCGCACCGAGCGCAGATCGCCGGTGAGCGACAGCTCGCCGCAGAACTCGAGCGCATCGATGCGCTCCATCGCCACCTGATCGGACGCCGCCAGGATGCCGACCGCGATCGCGAGATCGAAGCGTCCGCCCTCCTTGGGCAGGTCCGCCGGGGCGAGGTTGACGGTGATGCGGCGCTGGGGAAATTCGAACTGGGACGACTGGATCGCCGCCCGCACCCGATCGCGCGCCTCGCGCACCTCGGTGTCGGGCAGGCCGACCAGGCTGAAGGCCGGCAGCCCGTTGGCCAGATGGACTTCGACCGTGACCTCGGGCGCAGCCAGCCCTTCGAGCGCACGGGCGCGCACGAGCGCGATCGACATGGGTATCTCCAGACCGGACGGGGCGCCAGTCTAGCGGAGACGCCGCTCATGACAAAGGCAAATATTCTGCTCGCATCACCACCGGCGGCAGCGATGCGTGCGAGAAACTCAGGCCTTGTCGCCCGGCGCGAGGCGGGCTTCGAGTTCGGCGACCCGCGCCTCGAGCTCGACGAGCTTCTGGCGGGCGTGGGCGAGCACCTCGCGCTGGACCTCGAACTCGTCGCGCGTGACCAGATCGAGCTTGCTGAAGGCGCCGCCGAGCATGGCCTTGGCGTTCTTTTCAAAGTCACGTACCGGGCTGTTGGCCGCGAGTTCCGAAAGCTTGGCGCCGATTTCGTCGAGGAAGCGGGGAGTGCTCATGATTGCCTGCAGATAGGGGTGAAAACGGCGCAAAGTCTAGCATGCGCAGGCGGACGCACCAGAATCGCCCGCCCACGGGGCAGGCAATGCACCACAACGGTGCGCAGAACCCCAATTTCGTGCACGATCTGATTGCGCGGCGCAGCAAACAGGCCTTTCAAAGCGGTCGCAAGCCTTTCTGTACAAGGCTTTTGAAAAGCTGGCACACGATCTGCTTAGGGATGCTCGTCAGGCATTCCGACACCCTTTCCAAGGAGCAGATCATGAACAAGACCTCGATCACCGCCACGCTTGCTGCGCTTCTCGCCACCCTGCCCTTCGCCGGCAGCGTCCATGCCGAGGACAGCCCCTTCACCGCCAACATCGGCCTCGTCTCCGACTACGCCTACCGCGGCTTCAGCCAGACCGACGAGCGCCCGGCGCTGCAGGGCGGTTTCGACTACGCCCACGAAAGCGGCCTCTACGCCGGTGTGTGGGGCTCGAACGTGTCCTGGCTGTCCGACGGCAATTCGGACGTCAGCAACAGCCTCGAGCTCGACATCTACGGCGGCTACAAGGGCAGCGTCGGCGCCATCGGTTACGACGTCGGCCTGCTCCAGTACTACTACCCGGGCAGCTACCCGAAGCCCTACAACAGCCCGAACACGCTCGAAGGCTACCTGGGGCTGTCGTGGGAATTCCTGTCCTTCAAGTACTCGTACGCCTTCACCGACCTCTTCGGCTACGACAAGTCGGACGGCAGCCAGTACTACGACCTCGGCGCCGCTGTGGACATCGGCTACGGCGTCACCCTGGCCGCCCACGTCGGATACAACGACATCAAGGGCCAGGACGATTACACCGACTGGAAGCTCGGCTTCTCCAAGGAATACGGCGGCTTCAACTTCGGCCTGCATTACGTCGACACCGACGTGAACAACAGCGACCTCGCCGACGAGCGCGTGATCCTGTCGGTCAGCAAGAGCTTCTGACCCACGCCTCTCACGGAACCGGAGAAAACCATGAAATTCATCGCAGCCATCATCAAGCCCTTCAAGCTCGACGAAGTGCGTGAGGCGCTCTCGGCCATCGGCGTGCAGGGCATCACCGTCACCGAGGTCAAGGGTTTCGGCCGCCAGAAGGGCCACACCGAGCTTTACCGCGGCGCCGAGTACGTCGTCGACTTCCTGCCCAAGGTGAAGGTCGAGGCCGCCGTGTCCGACGACATCCTCGACCAGGCGATCGAGGCCATCGAGAAAGCCGCAGCAACCGGAAAGATCGGCGACGGCAAGATCTTCGTCTTCGATCTGGAACAGGCCATCCGCATCCGCACCGGCGAGACCGGCACGGACGCGCTGTAAGGGAGAACAGAAAAATGAAAAACCGCTTTGCACTCCTGCCGGCCGCAGCCCTGCTCGCCGGCGCATCGGGCGGCGCCTTCGCCCAGGAAGCAGCCGCCGTGGCGGTCGAGGTCAACAAGGGCGACGTGGCCTGGATCATGACCGCAACCCTGCTCGTGCTGATGATGGCCCTGCCCGGCCTGGCTCTGTTCTACGGCGGCATGGTGCGCGCCAAGAACATGCTGTCGGTGCTGATGCAGGTCATGACCGTGTTCTCGCTCAACGCGCTGCTGTTCGCAATCTACGGCTACAGCCTGACCTTCACCGAGGCCAGCCCCTTCATCGGCTCGCTCGACAAGGTCTTCCTGTCCGGGGTGACGATCGACTCGCTCGCCGACACCTTCACCGAGACCGCGAAACTGCCCGAGTTCGCCTTCATCGCCTTCCAGGCCACCTTCGCCGGCATCACCGGGGCGCTCATCGTCGGCGCCTTCGCCGAGCGCATGAAGTTCTCCGCGGTGCTGATCTTCTCGGTGATCTGGTTCACCCTGTGCTACCTGCCGATCTGCCACATGGTGTGGGGCCCGGGCGGCTACCTGCTCGAAGACGGCGCACTCGACTTTGCCGGCGGCACGGTGGTGCACATCAACGCGGGCGTTGCCGGCCTGGTGGGTGCGTACATGGTGGGCAAGCGCATCGGTTACGGCCGTGAATCGCTGGCGCCGCACAACCTGACCCTGACCATGGTCGGTGCCTCGCTGCTGTGGGTGGGCTGGTTCGGCTTCAACGCCGGTTCCAACCTCGAAGCCACCTCCGGTGCTGCACTCGCCTTCATCAACACCCTGCTCGCCACCGCTGCAGCCGTGCTGGCCTGGTCGCTGGGTGAGGCGCTGATCAAGGGCAAGCCCTCGATGCTGGGCGCGGCTTCAGGTGCGGTCGCCGGCCTGGTGGCGATCACCCCGGCCTGCGGCTCGGTGGGACCGATGGGCGCGATCGTGATCGGTACGCTGTCGGGCTTCATCTGCCTGTGGGGCGTGAATGGCCTCAAGCACATGCTCGGCGCGGACGACGCGCTCGATGTGTTCGGCGTGCATGGCGTGGGCGGCATCGTCGGCGCCATCCTGACCGGCGTGTTCGCGGCCCCTGGCCTGGGCGGCACCGGTGCCGAGGACTTCTCGATCGCCTCGCAGGTGTGGATCCAGACCTGGAGCGTGATCGTGACCGTGGTGTGGTCGGGTGTGGTCGCCTTCATCGCGTTCAAGGTTGCGGACCTGCTCGTCGGACTGCGCGTGCCGGAAGAAGAGGAACGCGAAGGCCTCGATACCACGGCACACGGCGAAACCGCCTACCGCTTCTGATCGTCCCTCGCCGGGGTCCCCCTCCTCGGACCCCGACCTTGCACGGCGCCCTTCGGGGCGCCGTTTTTCGTGAACTGCCGCGGCGGCTCAGGAAACGATGTAGGCCGCTGCCCCGGTGGCAAGCAGCTTGCCCTCGGCGTCGAGAAAACTCATCCGCGTCGACGCTACCCGCGAGCCCAGACGCAGCACTTCCGCCTCCATCAGGAAGCGCTCGCCGATGCCAGGACGCAGGTAGTCGATGCGCAGGTCGATGGTGCCGAGCCGCGAAAAGCGGTGCAGACGCTGGAACGGCGGCTCGTCGAGGTGGCGGGCCCCGATCGCGGCCATCACCGCCAGGCCTCCCATGGCATCCAGGCAGGCCGAAATGACGCCGCCGTGGATGCGGCTATGCACGAAATGGCCGACGAGCTCCGGGCGCATGTCGATGCGCCCGTGCACGCGCTCACCGCCGATGTCCTCGACCTTCAGGCCGAGCAATGCGTTGAAGGGAATCCTGTGCTCGAAGAGCTCGCGCACGCCGGCGACGAATTCAGGCTCGAACTGCACCGGCGTCGCCGGCGGACGGGAATTTGAGGGCATGCTCGTTCCTTGGCTTCAAAGCGGAAGACGCGCCTCGAACCGACGCGGTCGTCACCGCAAGCATTGATGAATGCTGCGCCCGGGTGTCTCGGGCGCTCACGCCTTGTCAGCGCGGCAATGCACCGCCAGCCACACCGCATCCTGAGACACGGATTCGACACGATGCCGGCAGCGCGCCGGCAGGCTCACCCAGCCGCCGGCGCGAAGATCCAGCACGCACCCGTCGGCGAAGGCGAGCACGGCGGAACCGACCAGCAGCACCACCCATTCGTCCTCTTCCTGTTCGTACCAGAAGCCCGGCGGACTGACGTGGCCGAAGGAGACGATGCGCTCGACGCGGCAGGTAGGGTTGGCGAACAGGGTTTCGAAAACCTCCCCGTCCGCGGCAGCAGGGAGCTCCGTGAAGAGATTGCCTCGCGCGGGCCGCACTGAAGGCTTGGTCATCGAACCGGCACCTGCACTGCCTGCTCAGCGAAACACCACCGTCTTGTTCCCATGCACCAGCACCCGATCTTCCAGGTGGTAGCGCAGGCCGCGGGCGAGCACGGTCTTCTCGATGTCCTTGCCGTAGCGGACCATGTCCTCGACCGCGTCGGAGTGATCGATGCGGATCACGTCCTGCTCGATGATCGGCCCCTGGTCGAGGTCGGCGGTCACGAAATGGCAGGTGGCGCCGATCAGCTTGACGCCCTTGGCGTAGGCCTGGTGATAGGGCTTGGCGCCGACGAAGCTGGGCAGGAAGCTGTGGTGGATGTTGATGATGCGACCCGGGTAGGCGGCGCACAGCTCGGGCGACAGGATCTGCATGTAGCGCGCGAGCACCATCGTGTCGCCACGCACCTCCTCGAAGATGCGCCGCACTTCGGCGTAGGCGCTGGCCTTGTTGTCGGCGGTCACCGGCACGTGGTGGAAGGGGATGCCGTGCCACTCGACGAAGCCGCGGAAGGTGTCGTGGTTGGACACCACGCACGCGATCTCGATGTCGAGCTCCTTCGACTGCCAGCGCGCGAGCAGGTCGTAGAGGCAGTGCTCCTGCTTGCTCACCAGCACCACCACGCGCTTCTTGACCGCGGAGTCGCTGATCTTCCAGTCCATTTCCAGCTCTTCGGCGAGCGGGCGGAATTTTTCACGAAACTCGGCGAGGTGGAAGGGCAGCGAGTCCGCGCGGATCTCGATGCGCATGAAGTAGCGGCCGACCTCGCCCGCCTCGAGCGGCGGCTCGGCGTGCAGCGAGGTCTCGAGGATCCAGCCCTTGTGCTCGGCGATGAAGCCCGACACCTTGGCGACGATGCCGACGCGGTCGGGGCAGGAGGCGGAGAGCGTGAAGAAGCGTTCGCGATGCATGGACGGTTAATTGCCGAGGTAAGTTGGAGAGGCTGAGCCCCCTCGGGGGGCGGCGAGTATGGCAAGCCCGGGCGTACCCTCGCCGCGCGGCGCTCGCCTGGGTCAGGCGACCTTGGCGAACGCCTTGTCGATCTCGGCGCGCAGGTTGGCGTAGTCGCGCACCACCGGGTACTGCGGGAACTCGCGCACCACGTTCTCGGGCGGATGGAACAGGATGCCGCCGTGGGCTTCGCCGAGCATCGCGGTGTCGTTGTAGGAATCGCCCGCGGCCACGACCTTGAAGTTGAGCTCCTTGAAGCGCCTGACCGCCTCGCGCTTCTGGTCGGGCATGCGCAGGTGGTAGTTCACCAGGATGCCTTCGGCGTTGGCCTCGAGGCTGTGGCAGAACAGCGTGGGCAGGCCGAGCTGCTTCATCAGCGGCTTGGCGAACTCGTAGAAGGTGTCGGACAGGATCACCACCTGGTAGGTGTCGCGCAGCGCGTCGAGAAAGGCGCGCGCGCCTTCCATCGGGCCCATGCTGGCGATCACGTCCTGGATGTCGGGCAGGCCGAGCTTCTTCTGCGCCAGGATGTCCAGGCGGTACTTCATCAGGGTGTCGTAGTTGGGCTCGTCGCGGGTGGTGCGGCGCAGCTCGGGGATGCCGGTACGTTCGGCGAATTCGATCCAGATTTCGGGGACCAGCACACCTTCGAGGTCGAGACAGACGATACGCACCACACCCTCCTGCGGGCAGATTCGGGAAAACCGCGATTCTAGCAGTGTGCGGCCAGGGTGCAGGGTTCGACCCCCACGCGAACACACGCCCGCTTGCCGGGCGTCGGCCTCACTTTGCCGGCCTCACGCCTCACTCCGCCGGAATCGCCTCCAGCGCCTCGTGCAGTTCGAGCCAGCGCAGCTCGGCCTCCTCGATGCGCTCGGCCAGCTCGGCCTGGCGCTTGTTGAGCGCCGGCACCTCGCCCGCCTGGGGGCCGGAGTACAGCGCCGGATCGGCGAGCTTCTCAACGAGCTCGGCCTTCTCCTTGTTCCACGTCGCCAGGCGCTTGTCGATCTGCTCGAGCTCCTTCACCAGCGGCCGGCGCGCGACCAGGCGCGCCTGGCGGTCGGCGGCGGCCTGGGCGCGGTCGGCCTTGCGCGTGGCCTTGTCGGCGGCCTGGTCGGGGCAGGCTGCGGCGGCGGCGACTTCGGCGCGACGCGTGGCGAGCCAGTCGCGGTAGTCGTCGAGGTCACCGCCGAAGGGCTGGATGCGGCCGTTGTCGACCAGCACGAAGCGGTCGCAGGTGGCGCGCAGCAGCGCGCGGTCGTGCGACACCAGCACCATCGCGCCCTCGTAGTCCTGCAGCGCCATGGTGAGCGCGTGGCGCATCTCGAGGTCGAGGTGGTTGGTGGGCTCGTCGAGCAGCAGCAGGTTGGGCCGTTGCCAGATCAACAAGGCCAGCGCCAGGCGCGACTTCTCTCCACCCGAGAACGGCCCGCACGGGGTGGTCGCCGGGGTCGAGCTGCCGCCCACGCCGTCGCCGCGGAAGTCGAAGCCGCCGAGGTAGTCGCGCAGCTCCTGCTCGCGGGTCTGCGGGTCCAGCCGCACCATGTGCTGCAGCGCGGACTCGTCCGGGCGCAGGGTCTCGAGCTGATGCTGGGCGAAGTAGCCGGTGGCCAGGCCCTTGCCTTCCAGGCGGCGGCCGCCGGCGAGCTTGAGTTCATGCGCGAGCAGCTTGATCAGCGTCGATTTGCCTGCACCGTTGCGCCCGAGCAGGCCGACACGCTCGCCCGGGCGCAGGGTCAGCGTGATCCGTTCCAGCACGGTCTTGTCGCCATAGCCCACCGCGCCGTCCTCGATCTGCAGCAGCGGATCGGGCGCCGGCGGCGCGTCGCGGAAGGCAAAACTGAAGGGCGTGTCGACGTGGGCCGCGGCGATGCGCTCCATGCGCTCGAGCGCCTTGATCCGGCTTTGCGCCTGGCGCGCCTTGGTAGCCTTGGCGCGAAAGCGGCGGATGTAGTCTTCCATGTGCGCGATGTCGCGCTGCTGCCTCTCGAACATCGATTGCTGCTGGATCAGACGCTCGCCGCGCTGGCGCTCGAAGTCGGAATAGCCGCCGGTGTAGAGGTTGAGCTTCTGCTGCTCGATGTGGGCGATGTGGGTGACGCAGGCGTCGAGGAACTCGCGGTCGTGCGAGATCAGCAGCAGCGTGCCGCGGTAGTCGCGCAGCCAGGCCTCGAGCCAGATCACCGCGTCGAGGTCGAGGTGGTTGGTGGGCTCGTCGAGCAGCAGCAGGTCCGATCTGCACATCAGCGCCTGCGCCAGGTTCAGGCGCATGCGCCAGCCGCCGGAGAAGTCCGACACCGGGCGCTCGACGTCCGCCTGCAGGAAACCCAGGCCGTCGAGCAGCGCTGCCGCACGGGCCCGCGCTGCGTAGCCACCGATCTCGTGCAGGCGGGCGTGGAGCTCACCGATATGCGCGCCGATGTGCTCGTCGTGCGCCGCATCGGCCGCCGCCAGCTCGGCCTCGATGCGGCGCAGCTCGGCGTCGCCGTCGAGCACGTAGTCGATCGCCGGCTGTGACAAGCCGGGGGTCTCCTGGGCGACGTGGGCGATCACCCAGCCCGGCGGCATGGCGAGGTCGCCCTGGTCGGGATGGAGCTGGTCGCGCAGCATGGCGAACAGGCTGGACTTGCCGCTGCCGTTGGCACCGGTGAGGCCGACTTTCCAGCCGGGGTGGATCTGCAGCGTGGCGGCCTCGATGAGGACCTTGGCGCCGCGCGCGAGGCGCAAATTGCGAAGACTGATCACGAACGGATACACGGCCGGACGGCCGCGGTTTGAATTAAAGGCGCTATTCTACGCGCCAGCCGAAACGAACTCCGAACCCGCCCCCCGGAAACCGCCACGCATGATCCGTATCCGCCCCCTGTTTTCTGCCCTCGCCCGCCGCTCCCTCGTGTCCGGCCTGTTCGCTGCCGTGCTCGCATGCGTCGCACTGCCGGCCCATGCGCAGGCCGAGGACGAAGCCGCCCGCGCGGCAGAGCGCGAGCGCGCCGAGGCGCTCGAAGCCGACGGCAAGGCCCTGCGCGCCGAAGCCGAGGCCACCTACGAGGCCACCGTACCCGGCTGCTACGACAAATTCTTCGTCAACCGCTGCATCGACCAGGCCAAGAAAAAGCGCCTGGAGACGGTCAAGCGCGCCCGCGAGCTGGAAGCCGAATCTCGCCGCCTCACCCTCGCCGAGCGCCAGCGCGTGGCAGCCGAAGCCGGCGCCAAGGCCGAGCGCCCGCTGACGCCGGCCACGCCCACCGCGCTCCCGGCCACGCCCGCAGCCGCCGTATCCGCCCCGCCCCCCGACGCCCGTATCGCGCCCTCGCACGAGGCCGAGCGCATCCGCGCCCAGCGCGAGGCCGACACCCGCGCCGCCGAGGCGGAGGCTGCACGCAGTCGCGCCGCCAACGATGCGCAGCGCGCCGCCGACCGCCGCCGGGCCGAAGAGGACGCCGCAAACCGCGCGCAACAAGCCGCGGAAGATCGCGCACGCTACGACGAGCGCATCCGCAAATACGAAGAAGAGCAGGCGAAGAAAAAGCAGTAGGACATATCGCGACGCACGCAGGGCGCAACCGGGGCATCCGCCCCAGCCACTGCGCCGCGGCTGTGCGCTGCCTCAGGCGCTGCCGGCGGGCTGCGTGGCCCAGTCGAGCGCATCGGTCAGGCGGTCGTTGCCCCAGAACAGCTCCTCGCCCACCCGGAAGCTCGGCGCGCCGAACAGGCCGAGTTCGGCCGCGTGTTCGGTCTGGCAGCGCAGCGCGAGCTTGTTGGCATCGGACTGCGCGCGCGCCATGACTTCGGCAACCGGCAAGCCGAGCGCAGAAAGAATGTCCTCGATCACCGCCGGCTCGGCGATCTCACGGTCCTCGGCGAAGTTGGCCGTCATCACCGCGCGCGCGAACGGCGCCACCCAGCCATCCTCCACGCCGATCAGCGCCACCCGCGCGGCGAGCAGGCCGTTGCGCGGGAAACGGCTCGGCCGCCGGAAGGGCAGCCCCTCCTTCGCGGCCAGGCGCTCGAGGTCGCGCCACATGTAGCGCCCCTTGGGCGGGTAGATGTTGAACGGCGAGTCGTTCCAGCCCAGCGCCAGGAACACCGGACCGAGCAGGAAGGGCTTCCACGCGACATCCACGCCGGCCGCTTCGGCCGCGCGCTCGATGCGCATCACCGACAGATAGGAATAGGTGCTGGCGAACTCGAACCAGAACTCGACGACGGGACGGGACATGGGGGACGTTCCTCGGCAGGGATGGGCCTTGTCACTATAGGCGAAGCCGACGGCTCCCGCGCCGCATGCACCCAACGCGCGCCCCGCCGGCGAGCGAACTCAGGACGGCCGGTTCGCCACCCAGATGCCGGCCCCGACCAGAGCCAGCGCGGCGAACACGGCGGGCGTCAGCGGCTCGCCGAGCAGCACGCCGCCCGCGAGTACGCCCATCACCGGGGTGAGGAAGGAGAAGGACGACAGCCGTGTCGCGGGATACTGCCGAATCAGCCAGAACCAGCCCAGGTAGGACGCCCCGGCGACGATGAAGATCTGGAAGAACAGGCTCGCCCACACCGCCGCGGTCGGCGCGAACACGCCGGGCTCGCCGAGCACGATCGACAACAGCGGCAAGGCCAGGGCAGACACCGCGAGCTGATAGAGCAGCGTCTTCTCCGCCGACACCCGCGCCAGCGCACTTGCCTTGACGGTCAGCGTGGTCGCGGCCCAGAACATCGCCGCGAACACGATCATCAGGTCGCCGATCCATGCCCTGTCGGCCGACGAGAACAGATGCTCACCGAACAGCACCAGGATGCCGGCAAAGGCCAGCGCCATGCCTGCCCACTGTGCCCGGCGTATCTGCTCCAGGGGCAGCAGCCAGCGCGCGCCTAGGGCGACGAAGAAGGGCGCGGTGTAGAGAAAGATCACCCCCCGCGAGGCCGTGGTGTATTCCAGCCCGAGGAAGATCAGCGCGAATTCGGCGGCGAACAGCAAGCCGGCCAGCAGGCCCGGCCACAGCGTACCGTCACGCGCCCACAGGCGGACACCGCGCAGCCAGGCCCAAAGGAAGACGATCACCGTGGCCCCGATCGAGCGCAGCCCCGCCTGCCAGACCGGCGAGATCCCGGCGCTGGCAAGCTTGATGGCCACCTGTTGCAGGCCCCAGATGGTGCAGAACAACACCATCAGGCCGATGGCGAGGCGGTCGAGCTCGGTCTTGTGCATGGAATGTCGCGCGGCGGCTCACGGCCGAAAATGAAGATGCGATCGGCGGTGAATGATCGGAGGATGGCGCGGATTATCGGCCGAGCGCCGCGGAAACGCGAGCCGGCGCGGCACAGGCCAGCGACTCGAACTGCGCGGCCAGCCCATCGAGCTCGCGATTGAGGCGCTGGCGCTGGTGCTCGGGCGCCATGTTGAATACATCGGCCAGCAAAGCCAGCGTCAGCGCCCGGTTACGGGCAACGCCTTCACGGTAAGCCGCTGGCCAGCGTGCCTGCTGCGGGGCAAACAGGGGGGCGATGCGCGCTGCAAAGGCGGCATCGTCGGTGCGCACCTGCAGCGCATCGAGCAGCGCCCCCTGCCAGCGCATGCGCTGCTCGAGCCAGGCTGCGGTCGTCGGGCTGAGTTCGGCGCTCCACGCGGCGATGCGCTCGCGCTGAGCCGGCGTCATGCGGCCGAACCAGCGCTGCAGGCGCTTTTCCATGCGCTTGATGCGGGCCGCTTCCTGCGCGGCATCGTTGCCGCCAAGAAACTCCGCGCGCGCCTCCTGCGCACCGCGTGCGAAGGCTTGGCGCAACTCGTCGATCTGTTCGTTCGCCAGGCCGGCCAACATTACCCGCGCATCGGGCTCGAGCGCGGCCAGCACCTCGGCCCACCAGGCCTCGCCGCGCGCAAGGAAAGGCGCAAGCTCAGCAGCATCGACCGTGTCGCGCCGCAGCAGGGCCTGGGCCTCACGCAAGCTGACGGCATATTCGGGAACGTGGGCGCGGCAATGCCAGTCGAGCCGGACGGCGAGACGGGCATCCAGCGCGCTGCGCTGCCCGGCGTCCAGGGTCACGTAGTCACGCAGATACCAGGGCACGAGCCAGTCGAGCTGGGAATAGGCGAGACGCAGGCTGCAGCCACCCGCCGCGAGAGCGGCGCATAGCAACACGAGCGCCACCCGGGGCGAGAAACCAAGGAAGGAGAGAAGCGGCAGGCGCATGCCCGTTAGGATGCGACAGCCAGCGGGAAGTTCGCGACGACGGGGCCGCCGCCTCGCGTCATGCGAAACGGTGCGGCCCCGCCCGCCAGCGGATTCAGCGCAGTTCGCTACGGGGCGCTTCGCTACGCGCCGGCGCCTCGTCGACGATCGGGTCGAAGGCGATGCCTTCTGCCTTGCGCGCACGCTCGTCGGACTCGTCCGTGGCCGACGGGTCGAGTTCGCGCGTCCCGGCGGCGACGCCCATCTCGGCGTCAGCCTGGACTGCAGGTGCAGCCCCCTGTGGTCCGGCCTCGAGGTTGGGCTCGGGCCTCGATTCAGGTTCCGCACGCTCCTCGGTCGCCTGCGCGCTCGTCTGAGCCAGCTCGGCCGATTCAGTCCCTGCTGCGTCGGCGCCAGGCTCGGTCGCCGCCCCGGCAACTGCAGGCACGGCAGCTGCAGCGCTCGCCACGCCTGCGGCTGCCGCGCCGCCCAGCAGCGTGCCCGTTTGGTCCGCACTGCCCGCACTGCGCGCAGCACCGAGCAAGAGCGCATCCACACGCTGCTGGAACAGTTCGCGCGCCGAGCCGGTGGACAGCTTTTCGTAGCCCGAGGACAGGTGCTCGAACATCTCCTTGTACGAGCCCGCCATCGACACGAACAGCGTCGCCGTCTTGTCGAAGTGCTGCTCGACTTCCTTGCGATACCCCTCGACCTCGGCTTTCTTGCTGCTCAGCTCGGCCTCGAGCTCGTTGATGCGGTCCTTGGTGCCGGCGCTGCTGCGCCCGATGAAGAACGCCACCACGCCCACGATCACGACGGCGGAAATGGCGATCAGCCAGGCGGTTTGCGGTGTCATGTCCATGATTCCCCTCCCTTTTTATTCAATCGACGACCGTCACCTCGAGCGGTGCCGGGAACTGCAGCCGCGCGCGCAGCGCACGGGTGACCTCGACGCGACCGTCGGCCGCGACGCGCAACACATGTTCGATGCCGAAACGGCGAGTATGTTCGCGCCATTGCTCTCCCGCGAGATACGCCGGCTTGCTCGGCGCATCGGACAGCGTGCCGGCGCCCGCGCCAACGCCGGCGCGCGGCGTGATCAGGATGGTCAGCGACTGCGTGCCACGCGCCGGCTGGCCGGTGCGCGGATCGAGCAGGTGCGCGTAGCGCTCCCCCTCCAGTTCGAAATAGCGCTGGTAGTCGCCCGAGGTGCCCACAGCCTCACCGTCGTAGAGCGGCAGGGTGGCCAGTGGCGCCGGTGTGCGCGGGTGCTGGATGCCGATCCGCCACGGCTGGTCGCCCTTCTTCCCGAGCGCCATGACGTTGCCGCCGATGTTGATCAGCGCGTTGGCCACGCCGTTCTCGCGCAGGATGGTCGCGGCGCGGTCGAGCGCATAGCCCTTGGCGTAGCCGCCGAGGTCGAGCTGCACCGCCGGGTTGCGGCTGCTGACCGTGTTGCCGTCGATGACGAGGTCGGCCATCGACGGCGCAGCGTCGAGCAGGGCCTGCAGCTTTGCCGGGTCGGGGCGCTGCGGCACGAAGTTGTCGGTATGAAAGCCCCAGAGCGCGATCAGCGCGCCGAGCGCGGGGTTGAAGAGCTGGTCGCCGGTGGCGGCGATGTACTGGGCGTCCTTCAGCATCGCCGCCAGTTCGTCCGACACGGTGGCGGCCTCGCCCCGCGCGATGGCCGCGTTGAGCGCGGTGAGCTCGGACGGCTCCCAGGCGTGATAGGCGCGATGCAGGCGGTCGAACTCGCGCAGCACCGCGCCAGCGGCCACATCGGCCTCGGCCTGGCTGTCGCCATATACGGCCACGTCGACCCGGGTGCCGAAGACATAGGCCTCGTGGTGGAAAACCTCCGCGCGCGAACAGCCGGCCAGCAGCACCAGCGCCAACAACAGCAGGGCTAGCCGCACACCTGCTCCAGCTTGTCGATGACCAGCCCGGCCACATCGAACCCTTGTTGCGCGGCGATCTCGACCATGCAGGTGGGGCTGGTCACGTTGATCTCGGTGAGATGGCCGCCGATGACATCCAGCCCCACGATCAGCAGCCCGCGTTCCCACAGGATGGGCGCCAGATACTCGGCGATTTCGCGTTCGCGTTCGGTCAACGCCATCGCCACGCCACGCCCGCCGGCGGCGAGGTTGCCGCGCGTCTCGCCGGCCTGCGGGATGCGCGCGAGCGCGAAGGGCACGACCTCGCCACCGATGATCAGCACGCGCTTGTCGCCCTCGGCGATCTGCGCCAGGTAGCGCTGCGCCATGATCGTGCGCTGCCCCTCGTGCGTCAGCGTCTCGATGATGACGTTGCGGTTGGGGTCGTCCTTGCGCACCCGGAAGATCTGGCTTCCGCCCATGCCGTCGAGGGGCTTGAGGATGACGTCGCCGAGCTCGTCGATGAAGGCGTTGAGGTCCACCGCATCGCGCGCCACCAGCGAGGTCGCCATGAACTGCGGGAATTCGGTGATCGCGAGCTTCTCGGAATGGTCGCGGATCGCGCGCGGATTGTTGAACACCCGCGCGCCGGCCTGCGCGGCGTCTTCGAGCAGCCAGGTGGCGGTGACGTATTCGAAGTCGAAGGGCGGGTCCTGGCGCATCAGCACGGCGTCGAAGTCGGCCAGGGACTGCGACTGCGCGGGCCCGGCCGCGGCGTACCACGGTGCGTCGCCGGCCAGCAGGTGGATCGGCAAGGCGCGGGCGGCGACGGCGCCGTCGCGCCAGGTCAACGCGCTGCGCTGCACGGCCCACACCTCGTGGCCGCGCGCCGCGGCGGAACGCATCATCGCGATGCTGGAATCCTTGTACGCCTTCAGGTCGTCGAGCGGATCGAGGATGAAGGCTAGACGCAGCCGGCGACTCACGCCGCCTCTCCGACGGCTTCGACGGGCTCGGTCTCCTCGATCTCGACCGAGGCCGCCAGCAGCGCGAGCCGCGCCACCACGCCATACGCATAGAAGCGATTCGGCGGCGCGTCCGGCCCCTGGGCGGCGTCGGGCATGGTGCCGCTGGTGTCGAAGGCGAGCGGCTTGAAGTGCATGCCGGGCGCGTTGAGGTTCTCGTCGCGGCCGCGCTCGGTGTGCACGCGGTAGAAACCGCCCACCACATAGTGGTCCATCATGTAGACCACCGGCTCGGCGACACCGTCCTCCACCGTCTCGAAGGTGTGCACGCCTTCCTGGATGATCACTTCCTGCACCTGCAGGCCTTCCTTGACCACCGCCATCTTGTTGCGCTGGCGGCGATTGAGCCCGACGACCTCGGAGGCGTCCTTCACCGTCATCACGCCCATGCCGTAGGTGCCGGCGTCGGCCTTGACCACCACGAAAGGCTGGTCGGTGACGCCATATTCCTTGTACTTCGCGCGGATGCGGGTGAGCAGCGAATCGACCTGGCCGGCCAGGCATTCCTCGCCGGTGCGTTCCTGGAAGTTGATCTGGCCGCACACGCCGAACTCGGGGTTGATGCGCCAGGGGTCGATGCCGATCTCCTCGGCGAAGGCCTTCGCGACACGGTCGTAGCACTCGGCGTGCTTGGACTTGCGGCGCGAATGCCAGCCGGCGTGCAGCGGCGGAATCAGCCACTGCTCGTCCAGGCCCTTGAGCACCGGCGGGATGCCCGCGGACAGGTCGTTGTTGAGCAGCACCGCGCACGGGTCGAAGCTGTCCAGGCCGACGCGGCTGCCGCTGCGGCGCAAGGGCTCTAGCGTCAGCGTGGCGCCGTTGGCCAGCTCCAGCACGGTCGGCTCGACGATGTCGGGCAACAGGCTGCCGATGCGCACGTCCAGGCCGGTCAGGCGCAGGATCGACACCAGCTTGGCGACGTTCTGCAGGTAGAACTGGTTGCGGGTGTGGTTCTCGGGGATCAGCAAGAGCTTGCTGGCGTCCGGGCAGATGCGCTCGATCGCCGCTTGCGCCGCCTGCACGCACAGCGGCATGAAGGCGTCGTTGAGGTTGTTGAAGCCGCCGGGGAACAGGTTCAGGTCGACCGGCGCGAGCTTGAAGCCCGAATTGCGCAGGTCGGTCGAGCCGTAAAAGGGCGGCATGTGGTCCTGCCACTGGGTGCGGAACCACTTTTCGATGTCGCAGGAATTGTCCAGGAACTGGCGCTCGAGTTCGAGCAGGGGGCCGGTGAGTGCAGTAGTGAGGTGCGGGACCATGGTGTCTCTCGGGAGGGCCCGCTGCCGGACTGGCAGGGGCGAAAGCTTTGGCCGGAATGTTACACCAAGGGGGCTGCGCACCGCCTGCGCGCCAATGCCTCAGGCGGGCGGACGCACCGGCAGGCTGCGCTCGTCCTTGACCACTTCCATCACCACGTAGGTGTGGGTCTGCTTCACGCACGGCAGACCGGAGATCGCCTCGCCCATCACGCGGCGGTATTCGTTGATGTCGCGCGTGCGCACCTTGAGCAGGTAGTCGAAATCGCCCGCGATCATGTGGCAGGACTCGATCTCGGGAATGCGTCGCACCGCATCGTTGAAGCGGCGCAGATCCTGCTCGGTGGTGCTGGTGAGCAGCACCTGCACGACGACGATGTGGCCGGCGCCAACCGCATCGGGGTCGAGCGCGGCATGGTAGCCGCGGATCACGCCGGTCTTTTCCAGCCGGCGCACACGTTCGGCGCAGGGCGTCTTGGTGAGGCCGACGCGGCGCGAGAGCTCGACGATGGACAGACGGGCGTCGGCCTGGAGGGCCTGGAGAATCTTCTGATCGATGCGATCCATTGCAGTGCAGCAGTCGTTTGGGCTGCCGGATGGCTGAAATACAGGAATTATGGCTATATAAACTAAAACTTTGGAGCCATTAACTACGGTTTTTAGCAAAGAATTCGGCCATTGCGGCGGACCGCCCTCCGCCCCCGTAACCGCTCCAGACCGCCCGCCCGACAGGCGTGCACCGCCAGCCCAGGAGTGCCCGGCCGTGACCCCGAACATCCCCTCCAGCGCCCGCTCGACTGGCACGCCGGCTACCGCAGCCCTGCCCCCGGCACCGCGCAGCGACCTGCGCCACGCGATCGACGCCGTCTGGCGCACACCCGAGCCCATCTGCGTGCCCGCCCTCATCGACGCTGCTCGCCTGCCCGACGCCCTGCGCGAACCCGTGCGCACCCTCGCCCACGACCTCGTCAGCGGCCTGCGCGCCACGCGCGCGCGCTCCTCGGGCGTGGATGCACTGATGAAGGAGTTCTCGCTCTCCAGCCAGGAAGGCGTGGCGCTGATGTGCCTGGCCGAAGCCTTGCTGCGCGTGCCCGACACGGCCACCGCCGACCGCCTGATCCGCGACAAGCTCGCCGACGGCGACTGGCGCGCGCACATCGGCCACAGCCCATCCTTGTTCGTCAACGCCGCCACCTGGGGCCTCTTGATCACCGGCCGGCTGGTGTCGACCAGCAGCGCCGAAGGTCTGTCCTCGGCGCTCACCCGCCTGGTGGCGCGCGGCGGCGAGCCGCTGATCCGCAAGGGCATGGATCTGGCGATGCGCATGCTGGGCGAGCAGTTCGTCACCGGCCGCGACATCGACGAGGCGCTCGAGCGCGGTCGCGAACACGAGAAGAAGGGCTACCGCTACTCCTTCGACATGCTCGGCGAGGCGGCGATGACCGCAGCCGACGCCGAGCGCTACTTCGGCGACTACGAGGGCGCGATCGAGGCCATCGGCGTGGCCGCGAAGAGCCGCGGCGTGGTCGACGGCAACGGCATCTCGGTGAAGCTCTCCGCATTGCACCCGCGCTACACCTGGTCGCAGCGCGAACGCGTGCTGGCCGAGCTGCTGCCGAAACTGAGGACCCTGTGCCTGCAGGCAAGGCGCCACGACATCGGCCTCAACATCGACGCCGAGGAGGCCGACCGCCTCGACATCTCGCTCGACCTGCTCGAGGCGCTCGCCACCGACGACGCGCTCGCCGGCTGGAGCGGGCTGGGCTTCGTCGTGCAGGCCTACCAGAAGCGCGCGCCCTGCGTGCTCGATTTCGTCATCGACCTCGCGCGGCGCAGCGGCCAGCGCATGATGGTGCGCCTGGTCAAGGGCGCCTACTGGGACGCCGAGATCAAGCGCGCGCAGATCGACGGCCTCGCCGGTTATCCGGTGTATACGCGCAAGGTGTACACGGATGTGGCCTACCTCGCCTGCGCCAGAAAGCTGCTCGCCGCGCGCGACCTCATCTACCCGCAGTTCGCCACCCACAACGCGCATTCGCTGGCGGCGATCTTCCACCTCGCCGCCGCCGACGGCCGCGCCTGGCAACCGGGCGACTACGAGTTCCAGTGCCTGCACGGCATGGGCGAGCCGCTCTACGACCAGATCGTCGGTAAGCCCGGCCGCCACCGCATGGTGCGCATCTACGCCCCGGTGGGCAGCCACGAGACCCTGCTCGCCTACCTGGTGCGCCGCCTGCTGGAAAACGGCGCCAACACCAGCTTCGTGAACCGCATCGTCGACGAGCGCGTGCCGGTCGAGGAGCTGATCGCCGACCCGGTCGAGCAGGCCGCCCCGCTCGCCGGCGCGCCGCATCCGAAGATCGCGCTGCCTGCTGAGCTGTTCGGCGGGCTGCGCACCAATTCGTCAGGCCATGACCTCGCGAGCGAGGCGGTGCGCGCTCGCATCGCCGCCGCCCTCGTCGCTTCGGCCGTGACCCCTTTCGCCGCCGGGCCGATCGTGGCCGGCAGCACCAGCGTCCCCGCCGTCGTGATTCCGGTCAGCAACCCCGCCAACCGCAGCGAGATCGTCGGCGGCGTCGCCGACGCCAGCACCGCCGACATCGAGCGCGCCCTTGCCGCCGCCAGCGCCGCCGCACCCGACTGGGCCGCGACCCCGGCCGGCACGCGCAGCGACGTGCTCATCCACGCCGCCGCGCTGTTCGAGCGCGAAGCCGACACCCTGCTCGCGCTCGCCGTGCGCGAGGCCGGCAAGTCGTGGGCGAACGCGGTCGCCGAGCTGCGCGAGGCGGTCGACTTCCTGCGCTACTACGCCCAGCAGGCGCGCGGGTTCGATCCCGCCAGCCATGTGGCGCTCGGCCCGGTGCTGTGCATCAGCCCGTGGAACTTCCCGCTCGCGATCTTCACCGGCCAGGTCGCCGCCGCGCTCGCCGCCGGCAACCCGGTGCTCGCCAAGCCCGCCGAGCAGACCCCGCTGATCGCCGCATTCGCGGTGCGCCTGCTGCACGCGGCCGGCATCCCGCCCGCGGCGCTGCAACTGTTGCCCGGCCGCGGCGAAACCGTCGGCGCCACCCTGGTGGCGGATGCACGCGTGCGCGGGGTGATGTTCACCGGCTCGACCGAGGTCGCCGCGCTGATCAACCGCACGCTCGCCGCGCGCGGCGGCAACGTGCCGCTGATCGCCGAGACCGGCGGCCAGAACGCGATGATCGTGGACTCCACCGCGCTGCCCGAGCAGGTGGTCACCGACGTGCTCGCCTCCGCCTTCGACTCCGCCGGCCAGCGCTGCTCGGCGCTGCGCGTGCTGTGCCTGCAAGAGGACATCGCCGATGGCGTGCTGCACATGCTGCAGGGCGCGCTCACCGAACTGCGCCTGGGCAACCCGGCGGACGTGCGGGTCGACATTGGCCCGGTGATCGATTCTGATGCCCGCGACGGCCTCGAGGCCCATGTCGCCGCGATGCAGGCGAAGGGCGCGCGCGTCACCCGCCTGGCGCTGCCCGCCGAGTGCGTCCATGGCACCTTCGTCGCGCCGACGATCATCGAGATCGGCGCCTTGTCGGCGCTCGGTCGCGAACAGTTCGGCCCCATCCTGCACGTGCTGCGCTACCGCGCATCCGAATTGGACGGCCTGATCAACGCCATCAACGCCAGCGGCTACGGCCTCACCATGGGCGTGCACACCCGCATCGACGAGACCGTCGAGCGCGTCGCCGCGCGCGCCCACGTCGGCAACCTGTATGTGAACCGCAACATCATCGGGGCGGCGGTGGGCGTGCAGCCCTTCGGTGGCGAGGGCCTGTCCGGCACCGGCCCCAAGGCGGGCGGGCCGCTCTACCTGCACCGCCTGCTGGCGCGCACGCCCGGGCCGATGCTGGCGGACGGCGCGGTGGCGGTGGCCGAGAGCGACGAGACGCGCGCCGCCGACGCCGCGCTCGACGCCTTTCTGGCATGGCTCGACGGCGCCGGGCGCAGCCTGGTCGAAGGCGACGAGATCGCCGTGCTGCGCGACCGCGCCGACGCCTGCCGCGCGCGCCGCCTCGGCGGCCTGCGCCTGGCCCTGCCCGGCCCCACCGGCGAGGACGACAGCCTGCGCTTCACCGCGCGCGGCACCATCGCTGGCGTCGCGGACAGCGCCGCCGGCGTGCTGCATCAGGTGATGGCCGCGCTCGCCAGCGGCAACCGCCTGGTGCTCGCCGACAGCCCGGCCGCCATCAAGGTCCAGGCCGCGCTCCCCGAAGCGCTGCGTGCCCGCGTCGCGGTGGATTCAGCCTGGCTCGACAAGGCGCTCGGTGCGGTGCTCTTCGACGGCAGCGACGCCGAGGCCGACGCGCTGCGCGTACGCGTCGCCGCACGCAGCGGCCCGGTCCTGCAGTTGCTGCAACCCTGCCCCGACTACGACCTCAGCCGCCTCGTGCATGAGCGCACCCTGTCGATCAACACCGCGGCAGCGGGTGGCAACGCCAGCCTGATGGCGATGGGCGCCTGACTGGCCACATTCGCGGGCAGGCCCCTCCCACAAAAACCCCTCGACCACCGCATCGCAGCTCGAATGAACCGCGCCACCACTGAAAAGGCGCAACCGATGTCCCGGCAGCTAGGGGCATCACGGATGGCAAGACGGAAAAATTCGCTTACCTTAGCCGGGCGCAAACGGCCCCGTATGGCGCCGCTTGCCCCTTTTGCCCTGCACAAGGCACAAGACCACAGCCACGAAGGAGACGTTTCATGAAAAAAACCCTGCTCGCCACCGCCGTCCTCGCACTCGGTGGTTTCTCCAACGCCGCCCTGGCCGACCTTTCCGTCGCCATCGCCGGCCCGATGACCGGCCAGTACGCATCGGCCGGGGACCAGATCCGCAAGGGCGCCGAGATGGCCATCGCCGACATCAACGCGCGTGGCGGGGTGCTCGGCGAGAAGCTCAAGCTCGAAGTGGGCGACGACGCCTGCGACCCGAAGCAGGCTGTTTCAGTCGCCAACACCATGGTCAACAAGGGCATCGTGTTCATGCACGGCCACTGGTGCTCGAGCTCGACGATCCCGGCTTCCGACGTCTACGTCGAATCCGACATCCTGATGGCCACCGTGTCGACCAACCCGCAGGTCACCGAGCGCGGTCTCAACAACGTCTTCCGCATCATGGGCCGTGACGACCAGCAGGGCCTGGTGGCGGGCAACTACATCGCCGAGAAGTTCGCGGGCAAGAAGGTCGCCGTGGTCGACGACAAGAGCGCTTACGGCAAGGGCCTGGCCGACGAGATCGCAAAGGCGATGGACGCCAGGGGCGCCAAGCCCGCACTGCGCGAGTCGATCACCGCTGGCGAGAAGGACTACTCGGGCATCGTCACCAAGCTCAAGCAGGCTGGCGTCGAGGTCATGGCCTACGGCGGCTACCACACCGAAGTCGCGCTCATCCTGCGCCAGGCCCAGGCCGCCGGCCTGCAGCTCACGGTGATGGGCGGCGACACGATGACCAACTCCGAGCTCGTCACCGCCGCCGGCCCCGCCGCCGACAACGTGATGTTCACGTTCTCGCCCGACCCGCGCAAGAACCCGGACGCCGCGCCGGTGGTCGAGAAGTTCCGCGCCGCCAAGGTCGAACCGGAAGGCTACGTGCTGTACGCCTACGCCGCCATGCAGCTGTTCGAGCAGGCCGCCACCACGGCCAAGAGCACCAAGTACGCCGACCTCGAGAAGGCGATGCGCGCGGGCACCTTCAAGACCGTGATCGGCGAGCTGTCGTTCAATGCCAAGGGCGACCAGAAGGCGCCGGGCTTCGTGGTCTATCGCTGGCAGGGCGGGCAGTACGACTACGCGCAATAAGCCTCCGCCCCCGCGCCGCCCAAAGCAGCCCTGAAAGGCTGGGGCGCCGCACCGTGGGAGCGGGCTTGCCCGCGAATCCGGCCTTCAAGCTCCGCTTTCGCGGGCAAGCCCGCTCCCACGGTGGCTGCTCTCACCCGCTTCCTCATTCGCTCGTTTTCGCTCCCGCCCAAAACAACACTGCCAGTCGCCCAGCGACGCCACCGCAGGAGACATCGTGGCCTACGCCCTTCAACAACTGATCAACGGGCTCACGCTCGGCGCCATGTACGGCCTCATCGCCATCGGCTACACGATGGTGTACGGCATCATCGGCATGATCAACTTCGCCCACGGCGACATTTTCATGGTGAGCGCGTTCATCGCGGTCACCGCGTTCACGATCCTCGCCGCCGCCGACGTGACCTCGATCCCGCTCGCGCTGACCTTCGTGCTGATCGTGTCGATCTTCTTCACCTCGGCCTACGGCTGGGCGGTCGAGCGCACCGCCTACCGCCCGCTGCGCGGCTCGACCCGGCTGGCGCCGCTCATTTCCGCGATCGGCATGTCGATCTTCCTGCAGAACAGCGTGCAGCTCACCCAGGGCGCGCGCGTCAAGCCCATCCCGCCCGTGCTCGAGGGCGGCATCGTGCTGTGGGACGCGCCGGGCTTCACCGTGCAGATCGGCTGGAGCCAGATGCTGATCATCGTCACCACGGTGATCCTGATGAGCGCCTTCACCTGGATGATCACGCAGACCCCCTTCGGTCGCCAGCAGCGCGCCTGCGAGCAGGACCGCACCATGGCCTCGCTGCTCGGCGTCAATGTGGACCGCACGATCTCCTTCACCTTCATGCTCGGCGCGGCGCTCGCCGCGGTGGCCGGGGTGATGGTCACGGTGTATTACGGCGTGGTCGACTTCTTCATCGGCTTTCTCGCCGGCATCAAGGCCTTCACCGCCGCGGTGCTGGGCGGCATCGGCTCGCTGCCGGGGGCGATGCTGGGCGGCCTGCTGATCGGCCTCATCGAATCCTTCTGGGCCGCCTACCTGTGGGCGGAATACAAGGACGTCGCCACCTTCGGCATCCTGTGCCTGGTGCTGATGCTGCGCCCCTCGGGCCTCCTGGGCCGGCCTGAAGTGGAGAAGGTCTGATGAGCGCCGTCGTCTTTGCGCGTCACGCGATGACGCCTTCTGAACGCCTGCGCGACGCCGGCTGGGTGGCCTTCGTCGGCCTCATCCTGGGCATTCCGCTGGTCGGCCTGACCACGGTGGACGTGGGCGGGCGGCTGGGCGTTGAAACCCGCTTCGGCCTGCTCGCCGCGGCGGTGGCCGCGGTGTTCGCCGGGCGCCTGCTGCTGCGCTGGGCGATCGACCAGGCACGCCAGCGCAAGCAGGACCGCGACCGCGCCAGCACCGCCACCGCCGCCGACCGCGCCCACGGCGCGCAGCGCGTGGTGAACGTGCTCGGCTGGGTCGCGCTCGGCGCCTCGATCGCGCTGCCGATCGTGTTCTCCGACAACCGCTACGTGGTCGACACCGCCACCACGGTGCTGATCTACGTGATGCTGGGCTGGGGCCTGAACGTGGTCGTGGGACTGGCCGGCCTGCTCGACCTCGGCTACGTCGCCTTCTACGCAGTCGGCGCCTATTCCTACGCCCTGCTGTCGACCCAGTTCGGCTGGAGCTTCTGGGAGGCGCTGCCGGTCTCGGGCGCGATGGCCGCCACCTTCGGCATCCTGCTCGGCTACCCGATCCTGCGCCTGCGCGGCGACTACCTCGCCATCGTCACGCTCGGCTTCGGCGAGATCATCCGCATCGTCCTGGTGAACTGGACGGAATTTTCCAACGGCCCCAACGGCATCAGCTCGATCCCGCGCCCGAGCTTCTTCGGCCTGGAATTCACCCGCAGCGCACCGGAAGGCAGCCAGACCTTCTCCGGCTTCTTCGGGCTGGAGTTCTCGCCGATGCACCGGCTGATCTTCCTCTACTACCTGATCCTGGTGCTGGCGTTGCTCACCCACGCCTTCGTGTCGCGCCTGCGCAAGCTGCCGGTGGGCCGCGCCTGGGAGGCGCTGCGCGAAGACGAGATCGCGTGCAAGGCGATGGGCATGAACACCACCAACATCAAGCTCTCGGCCTTCGCCATCGGCGCCATGCTGGGCGGCTTCGCCGGGGTGTTCTTCGCCGCGCGCCAGGGCTTCATCTCGCCCGAGAGCTTCACCTTCACCGAGTCGGCGATCATCCTCGCCATCGTCGTGCTCGGCGGCATGGGCTCGCAGATGGGCGTGGTACTGGCGGCCACCTTGCTGGTGCTGATCCCCGAGTTCGGGCGCAACTTCGCCGAGTACCGCATGCTGCTGTTCGGCCTGGCGATGGTGCTGATCATGGTATGGCGCCCGGGCGGCCTGCTCTCGCATCGCGAACCGACGGTCCGCCTGAACGCGCTCGGCAAGGCCACCGCCACGCAGGAGGCCGCGCGATGAACATGCCCGCCACCCTGCTTTCGGTGCGCAACCTGACCATGCGCTTCGGCGGTCTCACCGCGATCGACGACCTGTCGCTGGAAGTGCCGGCCGGCAGGATCACCGGCATCATCGGACCCAACGGCGCCGGCAAGACCACGCTGTTCAACTGCCTCACCGGCTTCTACAAGCCGACCACCGGCACCCTGCGCCTGGCCCACCCCACGCGCGGGGAGATGCGCCTGGAGGCCCTGCCCAGCCACCGCGTCGCGCGCGACGCCCAGGTCGTGCGCACCTTCCAGAACATCCGCCTGTTTCCCAAGATGACGGTGCTGGAGAACCTCATCGTCGCCCAGCACAACGTGCTGCAGCGCGCCTCGAAGTTCTCGATCGCAGGCCTCTTCAAGCTGCCCGGCTACCGCCAGGCCGAACGCGAGGCCGTCGAGCGCGCGGCGATGTGGCTCGAGCGCCTCAAGCTCACCCACCTCGCCGACCACGCAGCAGGCGACCTGCCCTACGGCATCCAGCGCCGCATCGAGATCGCACGCGCGCTGTGCGTCGACCCGGTGCTGCTGTGCCTGGACGAGCCCGCCGCCGGCCTCAACCCGCGCGAATCGGCCGAGCTCAACGAGTTGCTGCTCTACCTGTGCGGCGAGATGGGGATCGCGATCCTGCTCATCGAGCACGACATGAGCGTGGTGATGAACGTATCCGACCATATCGGCGTGATCAGCTACGGGCGCAAGATCGCCGAAGGCACGCCGGACCAGGTCAAGCACGACCCGCAGGTGATCAAGGCCTACCTGGGCGAGGACGAGGAAGAAGCCGAGGCGGCCATCGCCGCCAAACTGGCGGAAGAAGGCATGGTTGAGGCAAGCACGGGGAGTCAGCCGGCATGATGCTCACAATGGAGGGCGTGCACGCCCATTACGGCCACATCCATGCGCTGCGCGGCATCGACGTCGAGGTCCAGGTCGGCGAGATCGTCACCCTGATCGGCGCCAACGGCGCCGGCAAATCGACGCTGATGATGAGCCTGTTCGGCAGTCCCAAGGCCAGCGCCGGGCGCATCGTCTTCGACGGCGAGGACATCACCCGCGTGCACACGCACGAGATCGCCCGCCGCGGCATCGCCCTGGTGCCCGAAGGCCGGCGCATCTTCCCGCGCATGACGGTGATCGAGAACCTGCAGATGGGCACCGCCCACGCCGACCCGGCCAACTACGCCGCCGACATCGCGCGCGTGTTCGCGATGTTCCCGATCCTCGAGGAGCGCCAGTCGCAGCGCGCCGGCACCCTCTCGGGCGGCGAACAGCAGATGCTGGCGATCGGCCGCGCGCTGATGAGCCGCCCCAAGCTGCTGCTGCTCGACGAGCCTTCGCTCGGCCTGGCGCCGATCTACATCCGCAAGATCTTCCAGATCGTCAAGGAGCTCAACCGCGACCACGGCATGACGATCCTGCTGGTGGAGCAGAACGCCAACCAGGCCCTGCGCGTCGCCGACCGCGGCTACGTGCTGCAGCACGGCGAGATCACGCTCGCCGGGACGGGCGCGGAGTTGCTGGCGAGCCCGGAGGTGCGGGCGGCGTATCTGGAGGGCGGCCACGCCTGAGCACCAACAAGACACAGCCATCAAAACACCCCCTGCCCAAGGCCTTTCGCCGAGGGCAGCCGCAGGTCGCGAATGCAGGCGGCGCCACCCGCCCCGCCCCACGCCCGATCGAAGCCGCACCCCCCGATTCCGCACTTGAAACAACTCCAGCAACGCCCCCCACTCGATGCCCCACACCCCTCAACCCGCCCGTTGGCTCCCCTTCGTCGTCCTCGGCATCGGCCTCACCGCGATCTCCTTCGGCGCCATCTTTGCCCGCTTCGCCCAGGCCGAAGGCGTCAGCTCGCTCGCCGTCGCCACCTGGCGGCTCGGCTTCGCTGCACTCATCATCACCCCGATCGCCATCCTGCAATCGCGCCACGAACTCGCCCGCCTCACCCGCCAGCAGATCGGGATGACGCTGGCGGCGGGCTTCTTCCTTGCGCTGCACTTCGCGACCTGGATCAGCTCGCTCGAATACACCTCGGTCGCCTCCAGCACCGCGCTCGTCACCACCAACCCGCTGTGGATCGGGCTCGCCTCCTTCCTCATCTTCCGCGAGACGCCGACACGCATGATGATCGGCGGCATCGCGCTGTCCTTCGCCGGCAGCCTGTTCATCTTCTGGAGCGACAGCCAGACCGCCAGCGCCGGCAGCAACCCGATGCTGGGCAACCTGCTGGCCCTGATTGGAAGCTGGTGCTTCTCGGCCTACCTGCTCATCGGCCGCCGGCTGCGCGCCGGGCTGGGGCTGCCGGCCTACATCTGGCTCGCCTACGGCGCCGCGGCGCTGTTCCTGTTCGCGGCCAGCGGCGCAGGTGGGGTCGAACTCTTCACCCTGTCGAACACCGCCTGGCTGGTACTGCTCGCCATGGCGCTCGGCCCGCAACTGCTCGGCCACACCGCCTACAACTGGTCGCTGCGCTACGTGTCGGCCACCTTCGTCGCGGTGGTCACGCTCGGCGAGCCGGTGGGCAGCGCGCTGATGGCCTTCATCATCTTCGGCGAGGGCTTCGCGCCGCTGCAGTTCGTGGGCTTCAGCCTGCTGCTGGTGGGGATCTACCTGGCGGCGAAGGGCGAGAGAAGCTGACAGCTGGGCTGCCCCAGCGTCCCCACCCTGGCCGATGCAGACTGCACGCGCTCAGCGTGCCAGGCCCAGCTCGCGCAGGCGCGCATGGATGCCGGCCGCCATGCGCTCGTACCCCGCCGCGTTCGGATGGATCCGGTCGGCGCACAACTCCGGCCGGCCGAGGATGTCGGAGAACACGTCCGGCACCAGCGGCACGCCCTCCTCCTCGGCGAGTTCGGCATAGATCGGCGCATCGGAGGGCCTGCCCGCCACGACGCTCAACAGCGACAGCTCGGGCACGCCCACCAGCACCACCTGCGCCCCACTGTCGCGGACCATGCGCACGATCCTGCGCAGGTCTTCCTTGACCTCGGCCCGCGCGCGACGGCGCAGGAAGTCGTTGCCGCCGATCTCGACCACCACCAGGTCGGGGCTGTACTCCTCGAGCAGGGCCGGCAACCTGGCCGGTCCCGCCTGGGCCGTGTCGCCCGGGATGCCGGCATTGACGATGACCCACCCCGTCAGCGCTGCGAGCTGCGTCGGCCAGTCCTCGCCCTCTGCGGCGCCGGTGCCGTAGGTCACGCTGTCGCCGAAGGCGAGCACGACCGCCTCGGGCGCCAGCGCAGGCAGGCGCGGCAGATCACGGCCACAGGCGGCAAACAGCGCCGCCGCCAGCACGCCGCCGAGAAAAACCCTTCGTTTCATGTTTCGTTCCTGATTTCGCTTGTTCGCTGATGCCGGCGGGAAACCCCGATGGCCCGGGACGGAAACGTCGTCCATGCCCGGGCGCCCGATGCCGGGCCGGCGCGCCATGCCGCACAAAATCGCCTTTGTGTGCGCTATGTCATTGCCGGCGAGGCGGGGCCGATGCTAAATGCCCTTACGCGCTGAGGCGATCGCGGCGATCGCACGGTGCCTTTCATCGCTTCCGGAACCGCGCCATGTGCAGGAACCCCGTCTTCATCGTGATCGGTGCCCTCCTGCTGATCGCACTGGGCCTGTTGGTCTCGCTGCTGGATAACGCCCCCTCCGCACCGGCGCCTGCCCTCGAGCCTGCGCAGCAGACGGTGCGCACCCTGCGCTTCGGCCACAACATCCCCGATGGTGCCCTGTTCGAGGCCGCCGCGCGCTTCGCCGCCGAGGTCGGCAGCCGGAGCGGTGGCGCGCTCCGGATCGAGGTCCATCCCGGCCAGGCGCTGGGCAACGACGACCAGATGCTGGAGATGACGCGCCAGGGCAGCCTCGACCTGCTGCTGATCCCCACCGCCAAGCTCAGCGTGTCGGTCCCCGCCATGCAGTACGCCGACCTGCCGTTCTACTTCCCGACGCGCGAGGACCTCTACGAGATGCTCGACGGCGAGCCGGGGCAGATGCTGCTCGACAAGCTGCGCAGCATCGACCTCATCGGCGTCACCTTCTGGGAGAACGGCTTCAAGCAGTTCACCGGCGATCGGCCGCTGCGCACCCCGGAGGACTTCGCCGGCACCCGGGCGCGCATCATGAAGAGCCGGATGTTGATGGAGCAGTTCCGCGCCTTCGGCGCCCACTCCATCCCGATCGACTTCCACGCCACCCGGCAGGCGCTCGCCGACGGTGTGGTCGATACGCAGGAGAACCCGCTGATCGCCATCGTCAGCATGGGCATCCACGAGGTACAGCCGCACCTGACGCTGAGCAACCACGGCTATCTCGGCTACGTGTTCGTGATCAGCAGCCGCGTCTTCGAGACCTTGAGCGCGGAGCAGCGCAGCCTGCTGATCGACACCGCGCGCGCCCTCACCCCTTGGGAGCGCGCGGAAACCCTGCGCCGCGAGACGGAGCTGCTCGCGACCATCCGTGCCGCCGGCGTCAAGGTGCACGTCCTGAGCGAGGACGAGCGCCGCCGCTTCGCCGCCGCGACCGCCCACATCCCGGGGCACTTCGAGGCCGTGATCGGCCCCGACCTGCTATCGCGCTCCGACGAACTGCTCGAGCGCAAGTACGGCGCACCCGGCAGCCAGCTCCTGATCGGCGTGGACGCCGACCTCTCCAACGACGGACGCCTCGCCGCCCTCGCCATCAAGCGCGGCGCCCAGCTCGCGATCGAGGAAATCAACGCCGGCGGCGGCGTCCTCGGCAAGCCCCTCAAGCTCATCGCCCGCGACCACAAGGGCCAGGCCAGCCTGGGCATCGCCAACATCGAGACCTTCGCCGCCAATTCCGACGTGGTCGCGGTGCTCGGCGGCATGCACTCGCATGTGATCATCGCCGAACAGGAAAGCCTGCATCGCCTCGGCCTGCCGCTGCTCGCGCCGTGGAGCGCCTCGGCCGCGGTGGTGGAGCATGGCTTCCGACCCAATCACATCTTCCGTGCCTCCGCCAACGACGCCCTGGTCGCCCCCTTCCTCGTCGAGCACGTGGGCAAGCGCTTCGGCCAGCCCGCCCTGCTGGTCGAGAACTCGGAGTGGGGACGGGGCATGCAGCGCGAGCTCGGCCGGCACTTCGCGCTGGCCGGGCTGCAGGTGGCGGACGAGGCCGTGTTGAATCGCGGCGCGAGCGATTTCCGCAGCGAGCTGGCGCGCATCAGGGCCAAGGGCGCCGACGTGCTGGTGATGGTCGCCAGCCCCCTCGAGGGCCAGCAAATCGTGCGCGAGATGGCGACGCAGCAGCAGCCACTGCCGATCGTGGCGCACTGGGGGATCACCGGCAGCGACCTGTGGGCCGCCAACCGCGACGTGCTCGGCAAGCTCGAGCTCGACGTGTTCCAGACCGTGAGCCTGATCGACAACCCGCGCCCGCAGGCCAGGGCGCTGGCCCAGCGCTACGTGCAGCGCTACGACTTCGGCGAGCTGGGTCAAATCATCGCCCCGCAGGGCGTGGCCCAGGCCTACGACCTCGTGCACCTGCTCGCTACCGCCTTGCGCCAGGCGGGCACGAGCGAGCGTCAGGCTGTGCGTGCCGCCCTGCAGGCGCTGCCGCCGGTCGAGGGCGCGGTCAGGCGCTACGCGCCGGCCTTCACCGCCGAACGCCATGACGCCCTCGACGCGAGCGACTACCGCATCGCACGCTTCGATGAGCACGGCGCCCTGATCCTGCAGCCGCGCTGACGCTCCCATGCCCGCGACCCGCACCCCGCCGCCCATCCGCCGCCGCAGCCTGAAGCGCAGGCTCACCCTGCAGGTCTCGGCCTTCGTTGCCGCGGTGATGGTGCTGATCACCGTGCTGGTGGCGGTGCAGATGGACAACTACCTGAGCCGGTTGATGCAGGCCTCGCTGCTCGAGGTCGGCCGCGCCAACCAGGCCCTGCTCGAGCAGCGCATCACCGCCCTGGTGGAGAACACCGAGCGCCTGGCGGTAAACGAGCTGGTGATCAACGGCCTGGTCGACGAGCAGGGGCGGCAGTCCTACCTCCCCAAGCTCGCCGAGAACTTCGCCGCCGAACGCGACGTGGTGCGCTTCGCCCTGGTCGACTTCGATGGCCGGCCGGTGTTCCACACCGAGGCTGGCAGCATCGACTACAACGCCTCGCAGGCACTGCGCGGCGCGCTGGCGATGGGCCAGCGCACCCTCTTCATCCGCCAGCCCGAACGGCATCTGGTGGTCGGGGCGCCGATCAGCTTCTACAACACCACCCAGGGCGCGGTCGTCGTCGCCTTCGACCTCGACGCCATCACCGCGCGCAACCCGCTGCACCACCCCCAGGCCTACCTGCGCTTCTTCAAGGACGGCGAGCCCCTTTTCGCCCACAACTTCAAGGCCGGCGAGGCCTACATCACCCAGCGCCTCGCCCCGGGTGCCTCCGAGCCGCTGCTCGCCGCCCTCGGTCTGCAGCTCGAGATCGGCCTGCCCGAGACCGTCTATCGTGACCCGGTGTGGGAGGCCTTGTTCAGCTTCCTGCTCGTCGGCCTGGCGCTGACCGTGGTGGCGGTCTTCCTCAGCGCCTGGATCGGCAACACCATCGCCACGCCCTTGCTGACCCTGTACCGCCGCGTCATCGACGAGGACGACGCCGCCCTCGCACGCCCGCTGGGCACCGGCGACGAGCTCGAGGACCTCGCCGCCGCCTTCGCCCGCCGCACCACCGAGCTGCGCCAGATGCAGGGCGAGCTCGAGCAGCGCGTGGCGCAGCGCACCGCCGAGCTGTCGGCCGCGCGCCATGAGGCGGAGGAGGCGAACCGGGCGAAGTCCGACTTCCTCGCCAACATGAGCCATGAGATCCGCACCCCGCTCAACGTCATCATCGGCATGGTGCACCTGACCCTGGGCACCGAGCTCGGCGAGCGCCAGCGCAACTACCTGGTGAAGGTGCACCGCTCCGCCGAGGCCCTGCTCGCGCTCATCAACGACATCCTCGACTTCTCGAAGATCGAGGCGCGCAAGCTGGCGCTCGACGCGGTCGAGTTCGACCTCCACGACGTCCTCGACGACTTCAGCAACGTGGTCGGGCTCAAGGCAGAGGAGAAGCGGCTCGAGCTGCTCTTCGACCTGCCGCCCGCGCTGCCGCGCCACCTCATCGGCGACCCGCTGCGCGTCGGGCAGGTGCTGACCAACCTGGGCTACAACGCGGTGAAGTTCACCGCGCGCGGCGAGGTCGTGGTCGCGGTGCGCGAGATCGACCGCGAGGCCGACCGCGTCACCCTGCAATTCACCGTGCGCGACACCGGCATCGGCATCTCCGCCGAGCAGATGGCACGCCTGTTCCAGCAGTTCAGCCAGGCCGACAGCTCGACCACCCGGCGCTACGGCGGCACCGGGCTCGGCCTGGCGATCTCGCGCCACCTGGTCGAGATGATGGGCGGCAAGATCTGGGCCGAGAGCACGCCGGGCGTGGGCAGCGCCTTCCACTTCACCCTGCCCGCGCGCTGCTGCGACCAGCCCGGCGCCCGCGGCCTGACCGCGTTGGCGGAGCCGGCGCTGACCGCACTGCGCATCCTGGTGGTCGACGACAACGAGAGCGCGCGCAAGGTCTTCGAGTGCATGCTCGATGCCCTTCAGCTTGCCTGCCGCTGCGTGGCCAGCGGCGCGGAGGCGCTGGCCGAGCTCGAGCGTGCCGAGCGCGCCGGCGAGGCCTACGATCTCGTGCTGATGGACTGGATGATGCCCGACATGGACGGCCTGAGCTGCGCACGTGAGCTCGCCCGCCGCCTGCCGGCAGCGCGCCGGCCCAGGGTCATCGTGGTGACCGCGCGCGATCCCGGCGAGCTGCCGCCCGATGCGGCCGTGTTCGCCGCCATCGCCAAGCCGGTGACGCCGTCCTCGCTGCTCGACGCGATCCTGCGCGCCCTCGGCCACGACCGCCCGGCGCGCAGCCGGCGCGCGTTGCGTGCCGAGGAAAGCCGCACGGTCAGCGACCAGCTGCGCGGCGCCCACCTGCTGCTGGTCGAGGACAACGAGCTCAACCAGGAGCTCGCCCGCGACCTCCTCCACAACGCGGGCATCAGCCTGCGGGTGGCCGGCAACGGCCGCGAGGCCCTGGACTGGCTCGAGCGCGAGCGCTTCGACGGCGTGCTGATGGACCTGCAGATGCCGGTCATGGACGGCTACGCCGCCACCCGTGCGATCCGCCTCGACCCGCGCTGGCACGCACTGCCGGTGATCGCGATGACGGCGAACGTGATGGCCGGCGATCGCGAGAAGGCCCTCGCCGCCGGGCTCGACGACCAGATCGGCAAGCCGCTCGACGTCGCCCGCATGTTCCAGACCCTGGCGCACTGGATCAAGCCGCGCGTGGGCGCGCAGCCCAGCGCTGCACCGGCCGCCCCCCCGGACGCGGAAACCGCGCTGCCCGCGCCGGCAGCGGCGGCCCTGCCCGCCAGCCTGCCCGGCATCGACCTGCAGCGTGGCCTGCACGGCTGCGACGGCAAGCCACACACCTACCTCAAGCTGCTGCGCCTGTTCGCGCATGGCCAGACCGGCTTCGCCGAGCGCTTCACCCGCGCCCGCCAGGCGGGCGAGCACGACACCGCGACCCGCCTCGCCCACACCCTCAAGAGCGTGGCCGCGAGCATCGGCGCCCTGCTCCTGTCCGAGGCGGCGGGGCAGCTCGAGGCAGCCTGCCGCGCGTCCGCCCCGGATGCCGAGCTCGAGGTCGCGCTCGGTGCCGTGACCACGGCCCTGGCGCCGGTCCTCGACGGGCTCGCGGATGGACTCGCAGAGGGGCCCGCACCCGCGCCGGCGAGCCCGCACCCCACTTCCCCGATCGATGCCGGCGCGCTGGCCGAGGCGCTCGCCAGCCTGCGCACCCTCCTCCAGGACAGCGACACCGAGGCCATCGAACTGTTCGCCAGCGTGCGGGAGTCATTGCACGGCGCGCTCCCTGCGGACAAAATCGCACGACTGGAGCAAGCGATCAACGGCTACGACTTCGGCCAGGCGCTCGGCGACCTGCAGGACCTCGCCGAGACACTCCGGATCGACGCGGGCGGGCCCGCCTGATCAACCCCCTTCCGGTTCACGGACACATGGCCACGCCAGACACCCGACAGCGCGTCCTCATCATCGACGACACCCCCGAGAACATCGAGATCCTGCGCCAGCTGCTGCGCGCGGACTATGCCGTGCAGGCCGCGATCAACGGCGCAAAGGGCCTCGAGATCGCGCGCAACCTGCCGCAGCCCGACATCATCCTGCTCGACATCATGATGCCGGGCATGGATGGCTACGAGGTTTGCCGCCGGCTCAAGAGCGAACCCGCAACCGAGCACATCCCGGTGGTGTTCATCACCGCGCTCGACCAGACCGGCCATGAGACCACCGGCCTCGAGCTCGGCGCGGTCGACTACATCCGCAAGCCCTTCGAGCCGCTGGTGGTGAGGGCGCGGGTAAACAACCACCTGCGGCTAAAGCGCTACGAACAGGGGCTCGAGGACCTGGTGCAGGAACGCACCGCCGAGCTCGCCCTGACCCAGCAGGTCACCATCGAGGCCCTAGCCTCGCTCGCCGAGTACCGCGACAGCGAGACCGGCGGCCACATCAAGCGCACCCAGCACTACATGCTGGCGCTCGCCACCCACCTCGGCGAGCACGGCCCCTACCGCGCCCAGCTCGACCCCCGGACCGTCGAGCTGCTGTTCCGCTGCGCCCCCCTGCACGACATCGGCAAGGTCGCGATCCCGGACCGCATCCTGCTCAAACCCGGCAAGCTCACCGCGGAAGAGTTCGAGCACATGAAGCGCCACGTCGAGTACGGCGCCAACGCCCTCGACGTCGCCAAGGGCCCTCTCGGCAGCAGCCACTTCCTGCGCCTGGCGCGCGAGCTGATCCTCGGCCACCACGAACGCTGGGATGGCCGCGGCTATCCGGGTGGACTCGCGGGCGAGGACATTCCGCTCGCCGGCAGGCTGATGGCGCTGGCCGATGTGTACGACGCACTCATCTGCATGCGGGTGTACAAGGACGCCCTGACCCACGCCGAGGCCGCCAGCCTCATCATCGCGGAACGTGGCGCGCACTTCGACCCCGTCATCGTCGACGCCTTCGCCGAGCTCGCCGACCAGTTCCAGGCGATCGCCCGCACCTATTCGGATCACCTCCTGACCCCGGCCTGAGCGCCCCCTCGGCGACCCGCCTGGGGAACGTTGGCCGCGCATTTCACGTCGGAGTGGTCAGGAGGTTCCCATGCGTCCCGACCCCAAGCACCCTGCGCCCTTCCCCCTGCCCTGCAATCCGCCCATGAGCCGCGCCCGCTTCCTGCGCCTAACGGCTGCCACGATGGCAGGATTCGCCCTCGGCACGCCGACTGCTGCCGCGCGCGTCGGATCGGCGCCGTCCGCAGCTTTGCTCACCCGGCCCATCCCCGCCACCGGCGAACCCCTGCCGGTGATCGGCTGCGGCACCTACATCGGCTTCGACGTCGCCCGCGACAGCGCCGAGCACCAGCGCCTGCCCGGCGTGCTGCAGGCCTTGTTCGACGCCGGTGGCTCGGTGATCGACAGCTCGCCGATGTACGGCCGCGCCGAGGCGGTGACCGGCGAACTGCTCGCCGCCGCCGGCAGCCACGGCAAGGCCTTCCTCGCCACCAAGGTGTGGACGCGCGGGCGTGCCGAAGGTATTCGCCAGATGGAGGAATCCCTGCGCCGCCTGCAGGTCGAGCGCCTCGATCTGATGCAGATCCACAACCTGGTCGACTGGCAGACCCACCTCGCCACCCTGCGCGACTGGAAGGCCGCCGGGCGGGTGCGCTACCTCGGCGTGACCCACTACACCGCCGGCGCCTACGACGCGCTCGAGGCCGTCATGCGCGCCGAGGCGCTGGACTTCGTGCAGATCAACTACTCGGCGGACGAGCGCGAGGCCGAGCGCCGCATCCTGCCGCTGGCGGCCGAGCGCGGCATGGCGGTGATCATCAACCGCCCCTTCGGCGGCGGCGGCCTGCTGCGCCGCCTGCGCGCGCGCCCGCTCCCGCCGTGGGCCGCCGAGATCGGCGCCACGAGCTGGGCACAGGTGCTGCTGAAGTTCGTGCTCTCGCACCCGGCGGTCACCTGCGCCATCCCCGGCACCAGCCGCCCCGAGCACATGGCCGACAACGCACTCGCCGGCACCGGCGAGATCCCCGAACCCACTTTCTGGGCGCGCCATTCCGTCGACGCGAGCTGATCGCAGGCGGCGCGCCTCACCGCGACAGCACCCGCCGCCCGGCGCTCAATGCACGTCGTCGGCCCGCTCGCCAGCGTTGACGGCGTCGCTCGCCCCCAGGCGGCCGATCGCAGGCAGGCGCAGGGCCGGACGGTTGAAGTCCACGCCGAAGTTGAGTCCGAGCAGGTTCAGCTCGATGCCCTCCTGCACACCCACACTCAGCCCCAGCAGGCCAAGCAACGAGAACTGCAGCCCCGAACCCGACGACGACACGCCGAGCGGACGCGTGACCGGGCGGTAGTCCTTGCCGATTGCGTTCGCCGGCAGGTCCAGGCGCAGCGCAGGCACCTCGCGCCCGATGTGAGCGAGGAAGGTGTTGCTGTTGGGGCCGGGATAGCTGCGGTATTCCTCGGCGTGCGGGTAGCGATCGATCGCGGCTTCGATGTCGTCGATCATGGCCTCGACGCCCTCGCCGCGATGGTCAACAAGTACGCTCGGCGTGGCGCCGAACCACAGCCCGTCGGGCAGCGCGTAGTTGCGCCGCACCACCGTGCCGCGCCCCCAGCCGATCACGTCGTAGCGGGTGTAGGCCGTCTCGCCGGCACGCTTGAAGATGATCCACGGATGCACGGCGAAATAGCCGCGCCAGCCGAAGGTGGCGGCGGCATAGACCTGCACGATCGCGGTGTCGGCCAGGCGCGCAGGATCGGGGGCGAGCCCCGCCGAATGGCGCGCAGCCGTTCGCCAGGTGCGTACTTCACTCGCACCCGCAGCCTCGACCGGTCGCGGGTTGTTGGCGAGGCTCAGGCCGACGGACAGCAGCAGCACGGCACTCACGCCGAGGGCGGCAAGGGAAGCGGGTTTCACAGGCACGGGGCGCTGGTGCGCCGCAGAATTGTCGATGGAAATCAGAGCCCGCCCGGGCGCGCAAGTTCAGCCGGCGGCTGAAATGCGATGCGCTCGGGGATTCACTTAATAACTCCTTGTTCTATGCAATTTCTCCGAAAGCCCTTCGGAGAATAACGTCCCTCTCGTATCCTTCGCATCCATTGCGGTACCCGTGCCCCTCAGGCGCGTGCGTGCTCACCGCCCCCGAACCGAAAATTCCTGTGGAGGAATACGCCATGCTGAAGCAAACCACCCTGCGCGCCCTCGCCCCGCTGTCCCTCGCCCTTGCCCTCGCCACCGGCGGGGTGGCGCTGTCCGCGCCCGCGATCGCCAATCAGGCCGCACAGGCGGCACAAGCCGTCTCCGCGCCCGCGCCGCTTGCCGCACCCGCGCCGCTGTTGAACGCCGCCGAACTCAAGGCCGTGCTCGGCCAGCCCGGCGTACGCGTGCTCGACATCCGCGCCGACAAGGACTACGCCGCCGGCCACATCCCCGGCGCGGTGAGCACGCCCTACGGCAAGTACCGCGGCCCGAAGGAGAACCCCGGCCAGTTGCCTGCAGAGGCCGCGCTGACCCAGGTGCTGCAGGCGGCCGGTATCGATCGCGACACCCACGTGATCGTGGTGCATGCCGGCACCGACCACACCGATTTCGGCGCTGCGGCGCGCGTGTACTGGACGCTGAAGGTCGGCGGCCTCACCCGCCTGTCGATCCTCGACGGTGGCACCAAGACGTGGAAGGGCGCCGGCGGCGCGCTCGAAACCACCGTGCCGCAGGTGGCGCCCAGCCAGTTCGCCTACCGCTACGACCAGGAGCAGATCGTGACCAGCGAGGAACTCGCCGCCGCCCTGCAGTCGAGCAGCACGCCGCTGCTGGTCGATGCCCGCCCGCCGAAGTTCTTCTCCGGCGAGGCGCGCACCGACGCTGCCGCGCGCTACGGCACGCTGCCGGGGGCCAAGTCCTTCGACAACGCACAGTTCTTCCCCAAGGATGGCACCACGCTCAAGCCCGCGAGCGAGCTCAAGGCGCTGGTGGCGCTGTCCGGCGCCGACGCTGCGCCGGCGGTGTCGTTCTGCAACACCGGCCACTGGGCGGCGACCAACTGGTTCGTGATGTCCGAGATCGCCGGCAACAAGGCGGTCAAGCTCTACCCGGCGTCGGTGGTGGAGTGGAGCCAGGCCGAGCGCCCGATGCAGAACCAGCCCTCGCGCGTCACCGCGCTGGTGCAGGACGTCAAGCGCGCGTTCGACAAGTAAGGCGGGAACAGGACGATGCGCTGGCTCAACCGAACCTTCCTCATCACCGGCGGCCTCGCCGGCGTGCTCGCGGTCACGCTCGCCGCCGGCCTGCGCCAGGGGCTGCTGGCGCTGCTGGGCATCGCCTTCGGCGCGGTGCTGCAGGGTGCGCGCTTCGGCTTCACCACCGGCTGGCGCGACTTCATCGAGCGCCGTGACCCGCAGGGCCTGTGGGCCCAGATGCTGCTGATGGTGCTCGCGGCCGCGCTCACGCTGCCGCTGATCGCCGGTAGTGGTGGCGAACTGGTGGGCGCGGTGGCGCCGCTGACGATCAGCCTGGTGCTCGGCGCCTTCCTGTTCGGCGCCGCCATGCAGCTCGCCGACGGTTGCGGCTCGGGCACACTGTACAAGGCTGGCGCCGGCTCGCCCTTGTCCTTCGTGGTGCTGCCAACCTTCGCCTTCGGCAGCTTCCTCGGCGCCTCGCACCAGCCGGCATGGATCGAGGTCGGCGGCCTGCCGGCGGTCGATCTGCTCGCCTTTGGCTGGCCGACCGCGCTCGCCATCACGGTGGCCGCTTGCGGCCTGGTCGCCTGGCTGGCCGGGCGCGCTGCGCGCAAGACAGGGCGCGGCACGATCGACGCGGCCGCGCCGGCTTCGCCCCAGGCGTTGGCGCAACAGCTCGTGCGCGCCGGCACTGCGAGCTTCGTCGCCACTGCAGCACCGGTCAAAGGCACGCGCTTTGCCCGGCGCTGGTGGCTCGGTGCCCTGCTGCTGGCGGTGCTCTACCTGTTCCACCTGGTCGTCGCCGGCCAGCCCTGGGGCATCGTCTACGGCATGGGCGTGTGGGGTGCGAAGGCGGTCGCCGCGCTCGGCTGGGACCTGTCGGGCGATGCCTTCTGGGGCGTGGCGCCGCATGCGCAGCGCCTGGTCGACCCGATCCTCGCCGACGTCACCTCGGTGACCAATATCGGCCTCATCTACGGTGCCATCGCCGCCTCGCGCTGGAACGGACCGGCCGATTTCAGCCTGCCCTCGGGCAAGCGCCTGTTCGCCGCCGCGATCGCCGGCCTGGTGATGGGTTACAGCGCGCGCATGGCCTTCGGCTGCAACGTCGGCGCCTATCTGGGCGGCATCGCCTCGGCCAGCGTGCACGGCTGGGTGTGGTTCGCGCTCGCGTTTGCCGGCTCGATCGTCGGCGTGCGCATCCGTCGCCGTGTCGACGCATAAGGAGGACGACATGGACAACAAGAAAGTCTTCCGCGTCGGCTTTGCGCTGTTCTGGCTGGCAGCGCTGGCCCTGCTCGCCCTCGACACCGCCAGCAGCGGCAGCGTGCGCGTCGAGCCGCCGCCGATCGCGCTCGGCAGCGGCCAGGCGGCCTCGGGCGGGCACTGCTCGGGGCGCTGACCGGCACCACAGCCACTCAGCCAGCATCGCAGGCCGGCGCCTCGCCCGCGCCATCGCCGTCATGGGCGCGCGCGCCTGACGGCGCACGAGCGCATGGTGATCGCACTACTCGACGCCAGGCCGCCGGACACGCGCGGCTCGCGATAGCATTGCGCCCCAGGACGTAGCGGGCTGCACGCGACGAGGCACCTCGGCCGCCCCCTGGCAGCCGGAGATCGAGAGGACGACATGAAGCTTCTGCTGGTTGAAGACGACCCGACGCTGGCCGAGGGCATCGCCGAGTTCCTGCGCGGCCAGGGTGACGAGGTGACCGTCGAGGACGACGGCATGCGGGCCGACCGCCTGCTGCAGGAAAACGGCTTCGACTTCGTGCTGCTCGACCTCGGCCTGCCCGGGCTCGGTGGCTACGAGGTGGTGCGCCGCATCCGCAAACGCGGCCAGCGCATGCCGGTGATCCTGATCACCGCGCGCGACGCACTGGACGACCGCATCTACGGCCTGGACCTCGGCGCCGACGACTACCTGGTCAAGCCCTTCGAGCTCGCCGAGCTGAGCGCGCGCATGCGTGCGGTGCTGCGCCGCGGTGGCACGAGCGCGGAGCCCGCGCTCGGCTTCGGTCCGCTGGTGCTCGATATCGACGGCCGGCTTGCCGAACTGGCCGGCGAGCCGCTCGCCCTCAGCGGGCGCGAGTGGGAGGTGCTCGAAGCCCTGGTGCGCGCGGACGGGCGCACCGTCGCCCGCGAGCGTCTGCAAGGCGAAGGCAGCAGCAACGCGCTCGAGGTCTATATCTCGCGCCTGCGTCCGCGCCTGGAGGCGGCCGGCGTGCTGATCCGCACGGTGCGCGGCTTCGGCTATCGCCTCGAGCGCGTGAAGGAGCGTCGCGACGGTGCAGACTAGTCTTCGCCGCAACCTGCTCAGCGCGCTGGCGGCGCCCACCGTGGTGCTGCTGGTCACCGCAGGCGCGGTCGCCTACAGCAGCGCGAAGTGGGTGGTGGGCAACGCCTACGACGGCAACCTGCTCAACCTCGCGCAGGCCATCGCTACCCATGTACACGCGGCCCCGGACGGCCTCACCCTCACGCTCTCGCCCGAGGTCGAGGCCGTACTGCGCACCGACACGTTCGACCGCATCTACTTCCGCGTGCGCGACCCACAGGGCCGCCTGCTGGGTGGCGATGCGGAGCTGCCGCAACTGGACGACAGCGACGCCCTGTCCAGCCTGCCCGTGCCCTACACACCGGTGGGCAAGGAGGCCCCGCCGGTCCGCACGCCGTCGTCCCGTCCGCTGTTCCGTGATCTCGCCTACGCCGGCCAACCGATCCGCGCCCTCAAGCTTTACCGCGAGAGTGGCGCGGGCGGCTTCCACATCATGGTCGCGGAGACCCTGGGCAAGCGCAACGAAGCGATGGACCGGCTGGTGATCGGTTTTACCTGGGCCGGCGTCCTGCTGCTGATTGCCGCCGGCGTCATCGCGCGCTTCAGCATCCCGAGCGGACTGGCGCCGCTGGAGCGCCTCGAGAACTCGCTGCGCGCGCGCTCCGGCACCGATCTTTCACCAATCGATCCGGCCGGGGTCCCGCGCGAGGTGCGCGAAGTCATCGGCGCACTCAACGGCCTGCTCGAGCGCCTGCGCACCGCCAACGCGCAGCAGCGCGCCTTCCTGCAGGACGCCGCCCACCAGTTGCGCACGCCGCTCGCCGGTCTGCAGATGCAGCTCGAACTGCTCGAGGCGAGGCCCGCGGACCACGCAGCGCGTGCCCGCCTGCGCGGGTCGGTCGCGCGCGTCACGCGCCTGGCCAATCAGTTGCTCGCGCTCGCCCGCGCCGAAGCCGGTGAACGACTGATCACCGACGCCACCGAAGTCGACCTCGCCGCGCTGATCGATGCCATGGTCGAGGACTGGGTCGACCGCGCCGACGAACGCAACATCGACCTCGGCATCGAGCGCGGGCCGGTCCGCCTGCATGGCGACCCCACGCTGCTGCAGGAACTGATCGCCAACCTGATGGACAACGCGCTCAAGTACGGACGCGCCGGCGGCATGGTCGGGCTTCGTTGCGTCATGCAGGATGAGCACGTGCTGATCGAGGTCTGCGACGACGGCCCCGGGATTCCGGCCGCCGTGCGCGAACAGGTTTTCGAGCGCTTCTACCGCCACGCCGGCAGCCAGGCGAACGGCAGTGGACTCGGGCTGTCGATCGCGCGCGAGATCGTGCGCAGCCATGGCGGGCGCATCGCCATCGACGACGGCGAGGGCGGCCGCGGCACCTGCGTGCGCGTCCGCCTGCCCGCAAACACGAACACAAGATAAAACCGCGGGGCGGTGAGCCTGCGCCCACCGCCCCGCGGTGTTTCACACCGGCCGGCGGCACCCTTGTGGATGCCACCGGCGGCCATGCTGCTTAGTGCGACGAAGCAGACGAGGCGCCGATACCGGTTTCCGAACGCACCTTCTGCGCCATGTAACCGGCACGGTCGAGCTTGGCACGCGCGCTGTTGTCGAGGATCGAGAACAGCCAGATGCCGATGAAGCCCGCCGCCATCGAGAACAGGGCCGGCGAAGCGTACGGGAACAGCGCCGAACCCTTCGGGTTGCCGAGCGTGACTTCCCACACCGACGGCGACACGATGGTCAGCGCCACCGCGGTGATCAGGCCGAGGAAGCCGCCGATCGTCGCGCCGCGGGTCGTGCAGTCCTTCCACAGCACCGACATGAACAGCACCGGGAAGTTTGCCGAGGCTGCGATTGCGAAGGCCAGCGACACCATGAAGGCGATGTTCTGCTTCTCGAACGCGATGCCCAGGATGACCGCGATGAAACCGAGCACCAGGGTGGTGATGCGCGAGACACGCAGTTCGGAAGCCGAATCGGCATTGCCCTTCTTGAACACCGTGGCGTACAGGTCGTGCGACACCGCCGAGGCCCCCGACAGGGTCAGGCCGGCCACCACCGCCAGAATCGTGGCGAACGCAACCGCAGAGATGAAGCCGAGGAACACGTTGCCGCCGACCGCGTTGGCGAGGTGGATCGCCGCCATGTTGCTGCCGCCGATCAGGCCGCCGTTGGCGTCGAGGAAGCTCGAGTCGGTGGACACCAGCACGATCGCGCCGAAGCCGATGATGAAGGTGAGGACGTAGAAGTAACCGATCCAGGTCGTCGCCCAGAACACCGACTTGCGGGCTTGCTTGGCATCGGGAACGGTGAAGAAACGCATCAGGATGTGCGGCAGGCCGGCAGTACCGAACATCAGCGCCATGCCGAACGAGATCGCCGAGATCGGATCCTTGATGAAGGAGCCCGGCCCCATGATCGCCTGGCCAACGGCAGAGGCTTCCAGAGCGGTCTTGCCAGTGGCAGCAGACACTTCGGTCTTGACGCGGACCGCATCGGCGAACAGCGCCTCGGGCGAGAAGCCGTAGTTCAGCAGCACCATGAAGGCCATGAACGACGCACCCGCGAGCAGCAGGCAGGCCTTGATGATCTGCACCCAGGTGGTCGCGGTCATGCCGCCGAACAGCACGTAGATCATCATCAGCGCGCCGACGATCACCACCGCCATCCAGTACTCTAGGCCGAACAGCAGCTTGATGAGCTGGCCGGCGCCGACCATCTGCGCGATCAGGTAGAAGGCGACCACGACCAGCGTGCCCGAGGCCGCGAAGGCGCGGATCGGGGTCTGCTGGAAGCGGTAGGCCGCCACGTCGGCGAAGGTGAACTTGCCGAGGTTGCGCAGGCGCTCCGCCATCAGGAAGGTGATCACCGGCCAGCCGACCAGGAAGCCGATCGAGTAGATCAGGCCGTCATAGCCGCTCGCCATCACCGCCGCGGAAATACCGAGGAAGGACGCCGCAGACATGTAGTCGCCAGCGATTGCCAGGCCGTTCTGGAAGCCGGTGATGCCGCCGCCGCCGGTGTAGAAGTCGGACGCCGACTTGGTCTTGGCCGCAGCCCACTTGGTGATGTAGAGCGTGCCGAGGACGAACACACCGAACATCATGATGGCCGTCCAGTTGGTGGCCTGCTTCTCGGCCTGGCCGAGGTCGCCGCCCGCGGCCAGCGCCACCGAGGACAGCAGGGCGAGCACGAGGCCGCCCGCGAGTTTCGCGTTGATACCGATCATTTGCCCGCCTCCTCGACGATTTCACGGGTGAGCTGGTCAAATTCGGAGTTCGCGCGGCGCACGTAGAAGCCGGTGATCAGGATGGTGAACACGATGACACCGAAACCGACCGGGATGCCGACCGTCATCACGCCCTCGCCCAGGCGGGCGGAGAGGACTTCCTTGTTGAATGCGATGAGCGCGATGTAGCCGTAGTACACGACCATCATGACCGCGGTGAGGATCCAGCCGAAGCTGGAGCGCGTGCGTACCAGTTTCTGGTACTTGGGGTTAGCGGCGATTTTGGCCGCCATATCGTTTTCCATATCTCCCTCCTTCTGCGGTGAAAGGACCGGACGCCTGTCCGGTTGCACGCACCTTAGGAGGAGAGACTTACATTCTGCTTACGCATGCATAAAATTTTTCTTTCATTACAGATACTTAATCAAATCTTAACGCTACCTTAAGGCGTTCCTGCAGCCTCAGCCAAAAGCCTTGTTGCGCAGCGCGAGCGCGACCGCCTCGGTGCGCGAGCGCACATGCAACTTCTGCAGGATGCTGGTCATGTGGTGCTTGACCGTCTTCTCGGCAAGGTGAAGGTGCTCGCCGATCTCGCGGTTGGTGAGTCCGCGACTGAGGAGCTCGAGCACGCCCGACTCGCGCGGGGTCAGACTCGACAAGGCGTCCTGTGGCCGTGCCCGCGAGAACTCGACCAGCAGTTCCGCAGCCAGCGCGGGCGTCACGTAGGCCTCGCCGTCGGCCACGCTGGCGGCAATCCGGCGCAGCTCCGCGGCCGACACGCCCTTCAGCACGTAGCCGTGGGCGCCGTTCTTGAGTGCGGCGAGCAGGCACTCCGGGTCCTCCGCCACCGTCAGCATCATGATGCGCACCCCGGGAAGACTGACCGAGAGCTTCTCGGCTGCCGCGATGCCACCCATCCCCGGCATGCTGACATCCAGCAACACCATGTCGGGCTGCAGCGCCGCCGCCAGGCTCAAGGCCTCCTCGCCGCTGCCCGCCTCGCCGACCACGACGAAATCGTCCGTTGCAGCCAGCGAATGCGCGACCCCTTCGCGAAACAGCCGATGGTCATCGACGAGCAGGATGTGGATCGGTCGGTGCATGAATCGAACTCCCGTGGGTGATGGGCAGGCGCGCCCTGACGCTCGTCCCGTGCTCGGGGGCGCTGTCGAGCTCAAAGACGCCGCCGAGCAGGCGTACCCGCTCGCGCAGCAGCGCCAGGCCAAGACGGCCGCCCTCGGCGATGCGGCTGGGATCGAAGCCGGGGCCGGCATCGGCGACCACGATCTCGAGCTCGTCACCGTGACGACGCACCGTGAGCCTGCATGCTCCGTCCGGCGCATGGCGCAGGCTGTTGTTCAGCGATTCCTGAATGAAGCGGTAGGCGGTGATCTTGAGCGCAAGGCCTGCCGGGTCGCGCCCGGTATCCAGATCGGCGAGATCGGCGGCGATATCGACAACGATGGCGCCGATCGTCGTCCCCGACTGGCGCTCGACATCACGCACCGCGCGCCGGATCGCGTCCGTCAGGGACAGGGCATCCATCCCGGGCAGACCGAGACCGGCGGCAATGGCGCGCAACTCGCCCAGCGCATCGTGCAGGGCCGAGCGCAGCCTGCAGCGGTCCGGATCGACAAAGCCATCGGAGTGCAGCTGCAGCGCGTCGCGCTCACGGGTCGCGGCCTCGTCGAAACGCATCAGCGCAAAGGCGATCTGCTGAGCGGGCCCGTCATGCAGGTCGGCCGCGATCCGATGCAGGAAGGCCTCGTTGAGCGCCGTCGTGCGCGCGCCCGCCCGGCGCAGTTGCGCGCGGATGTGCTCGTTCTCCTGCAGCGCAGTGCGCAACTGTTCGAGCTGCTGCTGCAGGTCGCGACGCTGCGCGACGATGGTGTCGTTGGCCCGCCGGACCAGGCCGCGCAGCAGCAGATAGATTGCCAGCGTGGCACAGGCCAGCAGCGCCCAGCTGCGCTCGCGAGCCTGCTCGATGTCGCGCAGCAGATTGTCGGTCGCATGGTAGAACTCCGCCACCAGTTCGACCTCGGCACTGCCGTCCAGCTTCAGCGGCACATACACCTCGAGCAGTTGCGGCCAGCGTGCGCGCTCGGTGAGGTTGTCGGGCTGCTCGAGCCGGCTCAGCCGGGCCTGCAACTCGCCCGCCAGGGCGGCCGCGCGTGCGCCTTCGACGGGAAAGCGTCGACCCCGTTGCGCATGATCGCTGCTGTACAGGATCGCGCCGTTGCGATCCCACAGCTTGAAGCGCACGACCTTGCGCTGCAGGGGGCTGTCGACGAACAGACGATCCAGGCGAGTGTGAATTTCCGCGCTCGGGTCGGCCAGCGCACCGGCCTGCAGGGCCGGGCCGAGCTGGGTCGCGAGGATGCTTTCGGTATACACGGCAGCCATCGCCGCGGTTCGATTCACCGCATTGAGCTCGATCTGTCGCCCGAGCCAGGCGCCGAAGACCAGCATCGCCACGGTCAACAGGGCCGCACTGATCAGCAGGAATTGCCGGGAAAAGCTCAGCGGCTCGAAGGGCCGGCGAACCGTCGGATTCATGGCATGTGCGATCGCTTCGCTGGTCATCTTGCCTCGGTACCCGAATCCATGTCGGGATGGTAGCACCGCCCGTCCGGCGCCAAGTCAGACCAAGGTCTGAACGGCATTGCATCCTTGGCCCCAATCGTGACGCGACCGATGCCCCTGCTGCAATAAGGCCTTTCGTGGCCAAATGATCGTGTCGGTACGACAACTAAAAAGGGGGGAGAACATCATGGCCAGCCTGTTCGCATTCCAGCCTCGGCGCGCTATCGCGACCACGTTCGCAAGCACGCTCAAGATCACGCTCACAGCAGGGCTGCTTGCGCTTGGCGCCGCCACGCCCGCGCTGGCCGCGGAGACCGAATCCGCGACCGCGCGCGGCGGCCGGCTCTACGACAAGTTCTACGCCGAAAACAAGGCGAGCAAGCCCACCGACAACCATCCCGCCTACGCCAACAAGGCGGGCAAGTACGACAAGGAGAACTCCTGGCGCTGCAAGGAGTGCCACGGCTGGGACTACCTCGGCAAGGACGGCGCCTATGCGAGCGGCAGCCACTTCAGCGGCATCAAGGGCGTTGCGGCCTACGCCGGCAAGGCGCCGGCCGACATCGCGGCGATCATCCGCAACGCCACCCACGCCTACACCGACAAGCACCTGTCCGATCGCGACGTGAACGACCTCGCGCTTTTCATCAGCCAGGGGCAACCCGACATGAGCCGCCTGATCGACGCGCAGACCAAGAAAGCCAAGGGCGACCCGGCCAAGGGCGAGGCCTATTTCAACACCTTGTGCGCCGGTTGCCACGGCACCGACGGCAAGAAGGTCAAGGACGCGCCGGCATTGGGTTCGGTGGCCGACAACCACTACGAGATGCTGCACAAGGTGCTCAACGGCCAGCCAGGCGAAGGCATGCCTGCGCTGCGCGCGCTCGATCACCAGATTTCGGCCGACATCGTCAGCTACCTGCCGAGCCTCCCGAAGGAATAAGCGGGCACCACGGCAGCGTGATGCGGCGGGCACCTCGGGTGCCCGCCCGTTTTTGGGGCCAGTCGCGTACAGGCCCGACAACAAAGGCAAGGGAACATGTTCAGGCGAATCTGGGGCTGGCTACGCCGCCCGAATGCGAAGCGATCGGCCGGCGTATTGCTCGTACTGGGCGCGGTCGGTGGGCTGACCCTCTGGGGCGGGTTCAATGCAGCGCTGGAATACACCAACACCACGGCGTTCTGCGTGTCCTGCCACGAGATGGATCAGCTCGTGCATCAGGAGTACAAGCAGAGCGCACATTACAAGAACCCGTCGGGGGTTCGCGCCGAGTGCGCGGATTGCCACGTGCCCAGCGAAATGGGCCCGAAGCTGATTCGCAAGATCAAGGCCTCTGCCGAGGTGTGGCATGCGCTGCGGGGAACGATCGACACGCCGGAGAAATTCGAGGCGCAGCGGCTGGTGATGGCACAGCGCGTGTGGGCGGAGATGACCGCAAACAACTCGCGCGAATGCCGCAACTGTCACGGCTACGAGGCGATGGCTTTCCACCAGCAGACGCAGCGCGGCGGCGAGAAGATGGAGCAGGCGATGCTCGACAACGCACCGTGCATCGAGTGCCACAAGGGCGTTGCCCACAAGCGGCCGGTCGAGCCGCGGGACGACTGAGCCTGCGTGAAGTTCAAGGCAGGAAGCGCTCGAAACCCGCCGGCAGCGGCGCGTTCTCCAGGCTGCGCTGGGTGAACAGGAAGCGCCCGTCGCACACGAAGCCGAGGTCGGCCCAGTCGACCGCGTTGAGCGCATCGCGGAAGGCCTCGGCATCCACATCCGCCCGGCGGGGAAACACCGCCATCACCGCGCCGTCGTAATCGTTGCAGGGATGCACGAAGAAGGGCTTCGCCACCCGCGTCTTGCCATTCACATACACCCGCGGCTGGGTGCTGCGGTAGTGCAGCCGGCCCCACATCCACCAGTTCGACTCGTCGAACCTGGTCACCTTGCGCTGCAGCAGGCGCGCCTTGTGCGCCAGCAGGGCGTGAGGCGGACGCTCGCCGGGTTCGGTGAAGATCATGCGCCGGGTCTGGCCGGTGCTGACCGTGGATGAGCACACGAACTCGCGGTTGCCCTGGAGCAGGTCGGCGTACAGCTCGTCTGCGCCCGACACCGCGCCCACCTTGACGAAGGCCACGTCCGAGAGCCGCAGGGGGTAGTCGCCGCGCGCGAACATGAGGTGGCCGGCGCATTCGATGAAGTGGCGCGCCTCCCAGCGCGGCGCGGCGAGCGCAGCGCCGAGGTCGTCGCCGACGCCGATCTCGCAGTAACGCATGTCACGTGCGGCACAGCCCTTCTCGAAGCGCCAGATCAGGCAGTTCGGCACCGCATCGGGGAACACGCGTGCGTCGCCGAGTTCGATCGCATCGGTGATGCTGCCCGCCTCGAACAGCAGGCGGTTGAGCTTGACCGCCGAGGTCGCCTTGAGGAAGTCGCGCGGCGTGATGAAGATCAGCTCGCCGCCCGGCTCGAGATGGCGCAGGCACTTGTCGATGAAGAACAGGTAGAGATTGGCGCGCTTGTCCAGGCAGGCACCGTACTGGCCGCGCGCGATCAGGGCCTGGGTCGAGACCGGGATGTCCTGGAAGCGCACATAGGGCGGATTGCCGATGATGGTGTCGAACTGCTCGCGCTCGGGGTAGGCGAAGAAGTCGATCGCCTTTGCGCCGGGCGGGCAGTGGTCGGGGTCGAGCTCCAGCCCCACCGCGCCCGGCAGGTGGCGCAGGAAGGCGCCATCGCCACAAGATGGCTCGAGCACGCGCCCATGGTTGCGGCGCAGGGCCAGCATCGCGCGCACGACCGCTTCGGGGGTGAAGATCTGCCCGAGCGCGGCGACGTCGCGCAGGCCAAGGGCGAGTTGCTCAGACATGGGGCGTTCCGCGATGGGGAACCACCCGGGGGGCGCGGGAATCAAGGCAGGCAGACATGGGCGGCGATGTTACCAAGGCCACCGCCCGTTGGGGCGGCCCCGTATGCGACACTGCCCGCCCCGCCCCCATGGCCCAGAGCCGCCCAGCGGCGCGCACCCGGACTTCGCCGCGATGCCTGCACCTCCCGCCCAAACCTCCCCACCCGACGCCGACGCGCTGTTACGCCTGATCGACGAGGTCGTCCACGAGCTGCAACCGGGTACGGCGCGGCGCGCCAGCCTCGACAGCACGCTGGACCGCGAGCTCGGCCTCGACAGCCTGAGCCGCGTCGAACTGCTCGCCCGCATCGAACGCCGCTTCGCGCTGCGCCTGCCGACCGAGGTCCTCACCGGCGCCGACACGCCACGCGACCTGCTGCGCGCGATGACGCAGGCCGCCCGCACCCCTGCGCCACCATCCCGCACCGTGGGCGGCGCGCCGCCACCGCCCTCACTGCCCGAGCCGACGACGGCCGACGCCACGCCCCAGCTCCCGGAGTCCGCCGCAACCCTGGTCGAGGTCCTCGAATGGCATGTCGCCCGCCATCCCGAGCGCACCCACGTCCGCTTCCTGGTGGACGACGACAACGTGCAGACGCTCAGTTGCGGACAACTGCACGAAGCGGCCACGCACTTCGCCGGCGCGCTCGTCGCGCTCGGCGTGCGCCCGGGCGACTGCGTGGCGCTGATGCTGCCCTCGGGGCTGGACTTCTTCCGCTGCTTCTTCGGCATCCTGTTCGCCGGCGCGGTGCCGGTGCCGATGTATCCACCGGCGCGCCCCAACCAGATCGAGGAGCACCTGCGCCGCCAGGCCGGCATCCTGCGCAACTGCGAGGCACGGGTGCTGATCACTTTCGACCGCGTGCGCCCGCTCGCGCGCATGCTCGCCGGGCTGGTGCCGACGCTCGCCCATGTCAGCACCCCGGATACGCTGGCTGCAGCCGGAATCGCCGCGCTGCCGCCGCAGCCGCTGCGCAGCGCGGCGCTCGGCCTGATCCAGTACACCTCCGGCTCCACCGGCGACCCCAAGGGCGTGGCGCTGAGCCACGCCAACCTGCTCGCCAACATCCGCGCCTGGGGGCGCGCCGCCGCGCTCGGGCCGCAGGACGTGTGCGTGAGCTGGCTGCCGCTTTACCACGACATGGGCCTGATCGGCACCTGGCTCGGCAGCCTGTACCACGGCTGCACCCTGGTGCTGATGTCGCCGCTCGACTTCCTCGCCCGCCCCGAGCGCTGGCTGTGGGCGATCCACCGCTACCGCGGCACGGTCACGGCGGCGCCCAACTTCGCCTTCGAGCTGTGCGTAAAACGCCTGGCCGACGCCGAGCTCGACGGCCTCGACCTGTCCTCCTGGCGCCTGGCTGCCAACGGCGCCGAACCGGTCAGCCCCGACACCCTGGCGCGCTTCGCCGCCGCCTTCGCCCGCTATGGGCTGGATGGGCACAACCTGATGCCCGTCTATGGCCTGGCCGAATGTGCGGTAGGGCTGTGCGTGCCCCCGCCCGGCCGTGGCGTGGTGGTCGACCGCGTGCAGCGAGCCAGCGTGCGCCTGGGCGAACAGATCGAACCCGCGTCGGATGCGGCGGACACCACGGACGCAGTGAACGCCGCAAACACCGCGGACGACGGCGACACGCTGCGCCTGGTGTCCTGCGGCCCGACGCTGCCCGGCCACGCGCTGCGCGTCGTGGACACCGACGGCCATCCCCTGCCCGAGCGCTGCGTGGGCGAGGTCGAGTTCCGCGGCCCGTCGGCCACCGCCGGCTACTACCGCAACCCGGCGGCCACCGCGGCGCTGATCCGCAACGGCTGGCTCGCCACCGGCGACCACGGCTACCTGGCAGACGGCGAGCTCTACCTGACCGGGCGCGCGAAGGAGATGATCATCCGCGCCGGCCGCAACCTCTACCCCTACGATCTCGAGCAGGCGGTGGGCGAGCTGCCCGGCGTGCGCAAGGGCTGCGTGGCGGTGTTCGGCACCCGCGCGCCGGGGCAGACGGAGGAACGCCTGATCGTGGTGGCAGAGACGCGCGAGCACGACACGGCGGCGCGCGCCGCGCTCGAGGCGCGCATCAGCGCCGCCGCGATGGACCAGCTCGGCCTCGCCCCCGACGTGGTCGTGCTCGCCCCGCCGCACGCGGTGCTCAAGACCTCCAGCGGCAAGATCCGCCGCGCCGCCATCCGCGACGCCTACCTCGCCGGCACCCTCGGCGCGCCCAGCCGCGCCGCCTGGGTGCAGGTGCTGCGCCTGCAACTGGCAAGCCTCGCCGGCCGTGCGCGCCGCGCCGCGGGGGCGGTGCCGCGCCAGCTCCAGGCCGCGTGGGCGTGGGCTACCTTCATGCTGCTCGCCCCGCTGGCCGCACTGGGCATCCTCACCCTGCCGCGGCTCGAGCAGCGCTGGACCGTCTGCCACCACCTCGCGCGCCTGCATGCCCGACTGTGCGGGTGCCCCCTGCGGGTCGAGGGCGCCGACTGCCTGCCAGCCAGCGGCTGCGTAGTGGTCGCCAACCACGCCAGCTACATCGACGGCCTCGTGCTCGCCGCCGCGCTGCCGCATCCGCTGCGCTTCGTGGCCAAGGCCGAGCTGCGCGACAGTCGGCTGCTGCGCCCACTCTTCGAGCGCATGGGCACGCATTTCGTGCGCCGCTTCGACGCCGGCCACGGGGTCGAGGATGCCGACACGCTCGCCGCCGGGGCAGGGGCGGGCGCACCGCTGCTGTTCTTCGCCGAGGGCACCTTCAACGCCCGTCCCGGCCTGCAGGCCTTCCGCCTCGGCGCCTTCCAGGCCGCCGCGCGCCAGGGTCTGCCGGTGGTGCCGGTCGCGCTCGCCGGCACCCGCGCGGTGCTGCCCGACGGAAGCTGGCGGCCACGCCCCGGCCCGCTCGCGGTCACGATCTGCGCGCCGCACCAGCCCGCGGGCGAGGACTGGCACGACCTTCTCGCCCTGCGCGACGCGGTGCGCGCCGACATCCTCGCGCACTGCGGCGAGGACGACGCGACGCAAACCTGAATCGCCGGCGGCGCTCGCCTCGCGGCCTTCGTCACTGCACCGACACAGCCGCGCAACATGGCGGCGGGCCGCCCCCCTTGCCTATACTGCACCCACGGGCGACGCCCCTCCCTCAGCCCTTCCTATAAGGAAACGCGCATGTCCCACTGGTATTCCGACAACGCCGACTCCATCGGCCACACCCCGCTCGTCCGCCTCAACCGCGTGACCGACGGCGCCCAGGCCACCGTGCTCGCCAAGATCGAGGGCCGCAATCCGGCCTTCTCGGTCAAGTGCCGCATCGGCACCTCGATGGTTAAGGACGCCGAAGCCCACGGCCGCCTCGGCCTGGGCAAGGAGATCGTCGAGCCGACCAGCGGCAACACCGGCATCGCGCTCGCCTTCGTGTGCGCGGCGCGCGGCATCCCGCTGACGCTGACCATGCCCGAGACCATGAGCATCGAGCGCCGCAAGCTGCTGGTGGCCTATGGCGCCAAGCTGGTGCTGACCGAAGGCCCCAAGGGCATGAACGGCGCGATCGCAAAGGCGCAGGAGATCGTCGCCTCCGACCCCGACCGCTACGTGCTGCTGCAGCAGTTCGAGAACCCGGCCAACCCGGCGATCCACGAGACCACCACCGGCCCCGAGATCTGGAACGACACCGACGGCGGCATCGACATCCTGGTGTCGGGCGTGGGCACCGGCGGCACCATCACCGGCATCTCGCGCTACATCAAGCGCGTGCGCGGCAAGGAGATCCAGTCGGTGGCGGTCGAGCCCAGCGCCAGCCCGGTGCTCACCCAGCACCTCGCCGGCCAGCCGCTCGCCCCCGCGCCGCACAAGATCCAGGGCATCGGCGCCGGCTTCGTGCCCAAGGTGCTTGATTTGTCGCTGATCGACAGCGTCGAGCAGGTGACGAACGAGGACGCGGTGCTCTACGCCCGCCGCCTGGCGCGCGAGGAAGGCATCCTCGCCGGCATCTCCTGCGGCGCGGCGACGGCGGTCGCGGTGCGCCTGGCGCAGCGGCCGGAGAACGCCGGCAAGACCATCGTGGTGATCCTGCCGGATTCGGGCGAGCGCTATCTGAGCTCGATCCTGTTCGAGGGCATGTTCGACGAGAAGGGGCTGGCGGTTTGAGTTGCCATGAGGCCCATGCGCATCATCTGCCGCGCATGGGCCTCGTCCGGACGAGAAGGCTTTGGAGCCCCGCTCAGATCCGGAGTTGAAACTTAACGCGATGCGTTATACGCTTCTCGTCATGATCCGCTCCTTCAAATGCCGGGACACACAGGCGCTTTTCGCTGGAGAAGCCAGCCCGCGCTTCGCCAACTTCAGGGCCGTGGCCGAGCGCAAGCTGGCGATGCTTCATCGTGCAATCCGGCTGGACGACTTGCGCATACCGCCCAACAACCGTCTCGAGGCCTTGAAGGGCGACCGCCGCGGCCAGCACAGCATCCGCATCAACGGGCAATGGCGGCTGTGCTTCCGCTTCGACGGCAGCGATGCATTCGACGTCGAGATCGTCGATTACCACTGAGAGGCAGATACATGGACCCCATCACCAATGGCATGCGGCCAATTCATCCGGGCGAAATACTCCGCGAGGAGTTCCTGATTCCGCTCGGCATCACCGCGCACGCACTGGCGCTCGAGCTACAGGTTTCGGCGCCGCGGATCAACGACATCGTTCGCGAGCGACGTGCCGTCACCGCCGACACGGCCCTGCGCCTGGCGGCCTTCTTCGGGAACAGCGCAGAGTTCTGGATGGGATTGCAGGCGGATTACGACATGGCGGTAGCGCGCAGCAGCGCCGCCGATGCGATCGCACGCATCCGGCGCTTCGCGCCTGCACACTGATCCGTAATCGCGGTAGTTGCTCAAGTGCGCCCTGCACGCCACTCGACCATGCCCCTGCGCATCCGCCGCGCCTACGACCCACCTGCACCCGACGACGGCTGCCGCGTGCTGGTCGACCGTCTGTGGCCACGCGGTCTCAAGCGCGAGACGGCGGGCGTTGACCGCTGGCTGCGCGAGCTCGCGCCGTCGAACGAACTGCGCACGTGGTTCGCCCACGATCCCGCACGCTGGGATGAGTTCCGCCAGCGCTACGCCGAGGAGCTGCAGGCCCCCGCCGCCACCGCGGCGCTCGCCGAGCTACGCAGCCTGATCGCCGTACACCCGGTCGTCACCCTGCTCTACGCCGCACGCGACACCACCTGCAACAATGCCGAGGCGCTGCGTCTCTGGCTGGAAGCCGGCCCGGGCAAAGGATGAGCCCTTCCTCCTCCGACCTGGATCAACGCAGACCGCGCAAGCTCAGCGCCACATGTCGCGCATCTTCGCCGCCAGATCGATCGCCGCCTGGCGCGAGGCCGGCGAGCCCTGCTGTTCGGGCGGTGGCGGTGGCCAGCTCATCTGCTCGAAGTGCCCGAGCAGGCGGTTGGGGATGAAGCGCGTGCGCCCGGCGTACACATGGCGGTCGCCCATGCCCATCTGCTGGGTGACGTAGAAGCGCTGCGGCACGATGAGGTCGAGGCTGTCCTTGGCGCGCGTCATCCCCACGTAGAGCAGGCGGCGCTCTTCCTCGATCTCGGCGCTGTTGCGGGTGGCGACGTCGGACGGGATGCAGCCGTCGACCACGTTGAGCACGCTCACCGCGTTCCATTCCTGGCCCTTGGCCGAGTGCATCGTGGACAGGATCAGGTAGTCCTCGTCGAGCAGCGGCATGCCCGCCTCGCCGCTGGTGGCGCTGGGCGGGTCCAGCGTCAGTTCGGTGAGGAAGCGCTCGCGGCTCGGGCTGGTGGCGGCGATGCGGGAGAGCTGCTGGATGTCGAGCACGCGCAGCGCGAAGTCGTCGTACAGGCGCGGCATCTGCGCCTCGTACCAGCGGCAGGCGAGCTCGAAATCGACCGGCCATTGCGGGCGCCCGGCCAGGCGATCGATCAGCGCAGCGAATTCCTGCCAGCCGGCGCGCGCGGCCTCGGGCACCGGCTGCTCGGCGAGCAGCGCGCAGCCCTCGGGCGCAGTGCACACGTTGTCGAGCACGCGGCCGGCGGTCTTGGGCCCGATGCCGGCGAGCAGCTGGATGGCGCGGAAGCCCGAGATGCGGTCGCGCGGGTTCTCGGCCCAGCGCAGCACGGCGAGCACGTCCTTGACGTGGGCGGCTTCCAGAAACTTGAGGCCGCCGAACTTCACGAACGGGATGTTGCGCCGGGTGAGCTCCAGCTCCAGGCGCGCGCTGTGCGCCGAGGCGCGGAACAGCACCGCCTGCTGCTTCAACTTGAGCCCTTCCTCGCGCCGCGCCAGCACGGTGTCGACAACGAAGGCGGCCTGATCGGCGTCGTCCTTGACCGCCACGAGGCGCGGACGCTGGGCCGATTCGCGCTCGGACCACAGGTTCTTGGTGAAGCGCTCGGCGGCGAGCGCGATCACCGCGTTGGCGGCTTCCAGGATCGGCTTGGTGGAACGGTAGTTCTGCTCCAGCGTCACGACCTGCGCCGGCGGATCGAATGCGGCGGGAAAGTCGAGGATGTTGCGCACGGTGGCGCCGCGAAAGGCGTAGATCGACTGCGCGTCGTCGCCGACCACGGTGAGGCCGCGACCGTCCGGCTTCATCGCCAGCAGGATCGCGGCCTGCAGGTGGTTGGTGTCCTGGTATTCGTCGACCAGCACGTGGTCGAACAGGCCGCCGATCTCGGCGCCGAGTTCGGGCTCGGCCACCATCTGCGCCCAGTACAGCAGCAGGTCGTCGTAATCCAGCACCTGCTGCGCCTGCTTGGCTTCCACATAGGCGCGGAACAGGCGCTTCAGGTCGTCCTCCCACTGCGCGCACCACGGATAGCTCGCCTGCAGCACCTCGGCGAGCGGCGCGCGCGTGTTGACCGCCGCCGAGTAGATCGCCAGGCAGGTGCCCTTCTGCGGAAAGCGCTGCCTGGTGGCCGACAGCCCCGCCTCGTGGCGCACCAGGTTCATCAGGTCGCCGGAATCCTCGCGGTCGTGGATGGTGAAGCCGGCATCGAGCCCGATGCGCCCGGCGTAGTCGCGCAGCAAGCGCGCGCCGATGGCGTGGAAGGTGCCCGACCAGCGCAGTTCGGCCTGCGCCAGCCCGGGCCGGCCGGCGGCCGCCTGCGCGAGGATGCGCCGCACCCGCCGACCCATCTCGTCGGCCGCGCGCCGCGAGAAGGTGAGCAGCAGGATGCGCCCGGGGTCGGCGCCGTGGGCGATGAGATGCGCCACGCGATGCGCCAGGGTGTTGGTCTTGCCCGAACCGGCGCCGGCGATGACCAGCAGCGGCGCCGCCGGGGTCGGGACATGGCCTTCGCGAGTCGCCGCATCCGTGATGCCGTGCTCGACCGCCGCGCGCTGCGCCGGGTTGAGGCGGGCGAGCGGGTCGGAAGCGAGCAGGTCAGGCACTGCCGCAGGGGCTGCGGCAGCAGGAGAAGACGAAGGCGGCATGGCTGTAATTATATTCAGCCAATGCCGCCGACGATAGGGCAGGACTGCAGGCGTTCAGCCCGAGCTCGCAGGTCGGCGCAGAAGACCGACCTGCTGCCCGTGCCTCATGCCGCCATCCACCTCATGCCGCCACCCGCAGCGGTGCCGCGCGCTGCCGCAGCAGCCGGGTCAGCGGACTGTGCGGCCGGGCTCCGACGCGCTCGTTGCACAGCGCAACGGCGAGCGCCTGCTGGCCATCGCGCAGCGCGGCCTCGATCAGTGTCAGGTCGAGCACGCTGCGCTGCGCATGGCTGCCGCCGAAGCGGTGGGCGATCTCGCGCACGTCGCGGATCAGGCGCACGGTTTCCGCATAGCGCCGCTGCCCGAAGGCGCGGATCGCCCGCGTCAGCGGCTGGCCCACCTCGCGCGTGAAAGCGGCGTTGTCGCCCTCGCCCTGTATCGCCGCGTGCTGAGTCTCCAGCACCGTGTCGACCAGGTCGAGACGCTCCGCGCCAACGAAGGCCATGGTCGCGTGCACGTCGTTGAAGGCGTAGTTGCCGGCGGCAGCGAACGGCGCCCAGTCCTCGGCGAGCTGCTGCCAGCGCGTGCCGACATCGATGCCGCGCAGATGCAGGCGCCACAGCATGGCCGAGGCGTCGATCATGTCGAGGATCACGGTCGAGCGCTCGCCGCGGATCGGCCCGTCGTACAGCGCCAGCACCTCGTCGATCTCGCCCAGCTCGAGGTGGTAGAGCGCGAGATGCCACCAGTTGTGCACGCGGAAGAAGCTGTCGGTGGACCACGCCGCGGGGTCGGCGCGCATCCAGGCGATGCCGTCGCGCTCGCGGCCCTGCATCTCCATCACGTGCGCCACCGCGTGCTGGGCCCAGCCGTCGCGCACCTCGATCTCGACCGCCGCGCGCCCCTGCGCCTCGGCGCTGACATACTCGCCGCACTCCTCGAGGCCGAAGGCGTACATGCCGAGCACGGCGTGGTAGCCCGGCATGGCGCTCGACCACGCCGGCAGCGCGCGGGCGATGCGGTCGCGCAGCATGCGTGCGTTGCCGACGTAGAAGTCGAGCAGGTGCCCCGCCTGCAGCGCGAGCGCATCCGTCGGATGGTCGATGGCGACCTCCTCCAGCACGCGCCCGGCCTGGCGGAAGCGGCCATCCACCAGCGCGCCGATCGCCTGCAGGTGGCCACGCTCGCGCGCGTTCGCCGGCAGACGGGACGCGGCGGCGAGGCAGTCGCGCGCCACCGCGATCGCCCCCGGCTCGGTACCGAGCAGGTGCAGCCAGGCCTTCAGCGCGTGGGCCATGACGAAGTCGGGGCGCAGCGCGAGGGCGGCATCGACGCTCGCTACCGGGTCCTCGATGTAGCAGCGGAACTGGTGCAGGGCACGCCGGTAGTGGGCGGCGCTGTCGGCGTCGGCGCCGGTGCAGGCGAGGCCGTGGTCGTCGTGAAAGCTCATCTTCGTTCTCCTTGCTGGGGTGGGGGTGACGCGCCTTCTGCCCCCGGCCAGCGAAGATCGGCCGGGGCGTGCGCGCAGTGCTAAGTTAAGTGCATGGCCGCATGGCCGATATGTCCGCGACGCCGGAAATCTTGACCGCGGCGCCGCGGATCGCAGCAGGAGGTCAGCAGGGTGGATGCACTGTCCGATGTCTTCGCCGCGGTGCGCCTGTCGGGTGGCGTGTTCCTCGACGCGGAGTTCAGCGCGCCGTGGTGCGTCGAGTCGCAGGTTGGGCCGGAGGAGTTTCCGCAGGGCGAGATGCCGGCCCATCTGATCGCCTACCACTATGTGGTGGCGGGGCGCATGTTCGTGCAGGTGGGCGGCGAGGCGGTCGAAGTGGCGGCGGGCGAGATCGTGATGCTGCCGCGCAACGACGGCCACCTGCTGGCGAGCGCGCCGGGCCTGCGGCCGACGCCGATCGACGACCACCTGCAGGCCCCGGCCGCCGCCGCGCCGGCGTCGTTGCGCCTCGGCGGTGGTGGCGAGCACACCCGCATCGTGTGCGGCTTTCTCGGCTGCGAGGCGCCGCACAACCCGCTCGTCGCCACCCTGCCGCCGGTGCTGAAGCTGGAGGTGCGCGACGGCACCGGCGGGGCCTGGATCGAGAGCTCCTTCCGCCACGCCGCCGCGGAATTCGCCGAAGGCGGCGTCGGCTCGGCGGCCGTGCTCGGCAAGCTCGCCGAACTCCTGTTCGTGGAGGCGGTGCGGCGTTATCTGGCGAGCCTGCCCGCCGGCCACACCGGCTGGCTCGCCGGCCTGCAGGACCGCGCGGTCGGGCGCGCGCTGGCCCTCCTGCACAGCCGCGTCGCCCATCCGTGGACGACCGAGGAGCTGGCGCGCGAGGTCGGGCTGTCGCGCTCTGCCTTCGCCGAGCGCTTCACCACGCTGCTCGGCACGCCGCCGATGCACTACCTGGCGAACTGGCGGCTGCAGCTCGCCGCCCTGCGCCTGCGCGAAAGCCCCGCCGCCACCGCGCAGATCGCCTTCGATGTCGGCTACGAGTCGGAGGCCGCGTTCTGCCGCGCCTTCAAGCGCGCCTTCGGCACCACCCCGGCGGCTTGGCGGCGCCAGGCCGGGCGCTGAGCCATGCCCCCGGTACACGCGCCGATGTGTCCAGTGCCGCCTCGCCAGCCTCGGCGCCCTCTCCTATGATGGCGCACCGACCCGCCGCAGAAATCGTCGCCGTCGCAAGGACCGAACGCCGTGCCCGAATCCTCCGCCCCGACACCCCCGACACCCCCGACACCCCCGCCGCACCCGCGCCGGGTCATCCTCTTCAGTGGCCACATGGTCGATGCGCCCGACCGCGCGGCGCCGCGCTTTCCCCCCGCGTGCGTGCCCGCGGCGGCAGCGCATATCGCTGCCGCGCTCGACCAACTGCAGGCCGGGCCGGACGACCTCGGCCTGACCCAGGGCGCCGCCGGTGGCGACCTGCTGTTTGCCGAGGCGGCGCAGGAACGCGGCATGGCGCTGCAGTTCCTGCAGCCATTCGACGAGGCCGAGTTCATCGAGCGCTCGGTGCGGCCGGTGTGCGACGGCGAGGATTGGGTGGCACGCTATCGTGCGGTCGCCGCCCGCCTCGCCCGCCCGCCGCAGGTCATGCCGACGTCCGCACCCGGCGCACGGACCGGCAGCGGCCCGGACGCTGCGAAACTCCCGCCCGAGGACAACCCCTTCGAGCGCTGCAACCGCTGGCTGCTCGACACCGCGCTTGCCCGCGGCGGCGAGCAGGTGTGGCTGCTGTGCCTGTGGGACGGCCAGGGCGGCGACGGTGCGGGCGGCACCGCGCACATGGTGGGCGAAGTGCGGCGCCACCGCGGCCACGTCATCCACATCGACTGCCGGCGGCTGTGGCAGGGCGCAGGCCCCTGATCTAGGCTGGATCAATACCGTGGCGCGAGCCGACACATCACCGGCCTGCGTCCAGCCAGCGCGCATCCCTTCCGCTTTCCCATTCCCTTGCAGCGGTCGCGCAGCAGCGACCCGACACGCTTCCGGAGCCTCGCCATGCCCACACGCAGCTTCCGCATCCGCGGCAACTTCTCCGCCCCGGAACACACCGCCCGCCGCACGGCCGGCACCGGCGCGCCGGCCACGGTGCTCAGCCATCGCCTGCTCACCCCCGGGCGCGCGCGCGATGGCGTCACCGGCGAGCTCGAGGTCGCCGCCGACGAGGTCGTGCGCGTCGAGCTGGATAACGGCTTCGAGCTGTGGACCCACGCCGACGCGCTGGTGCGCGAGCATGGCCGGCGCAGCCTCGCGCGCGACGGCGGCGACGCCTGGGAGTTCGATACGCTCGGCGACACCCTCGCGACCGCCCCCGGCGACGCCAGCCGCGGCGAGCGCGGCGCGCTCGGGCTGGGCATCCGCGTGCTCGAGTTCTTCGGCATCCGCGTCGAGGAGAAGGCCGCCACCAAGCTCGGACGCTGGTTCGAGGACCGCAAGCTCGAAGGCGGCAAACCCGGCCTGCACGCCCTGAGCCTGGACGGCGCCTTCGCCCTCGCCCCGCTCGCCACACTCGCCGATAAGGCGCTGCTGCCGGCCACCGCAGAACCGCTGCTGATATTCCTGCACGGCACCGCCTCCAGCACGCAGGGCAGCTTCGGCAAGCTGTGGGCGGCCGACAACGCCGCCGGCCGCGACGCGCGCACCCGCCTGGCCACCGTCTACGCCGGGCGCGCCTTCGCCTTCGAGCACCGCAGCCTCACCGAGAGCCCGATCACCAACGCGCTCGCGCTGGTGCGCCGCCTGCCCAAGGGCGCGCAACTGCACCTGGTCAGCCATTCGCGCGGCGGGCTGGTCGGCGAACTGCTCTGCCTCGGCCAGTGCGAGGGCGTGGCGGCGCAGCTCGAAAAGCCCCGCCTCGCGCAACTGTTCGCCGCCGACCGCACGATCGCCGACCAGCTCGGCCTGCTGCCGCTGTCCCCGGACGAACTGAAGGAACGCGACGCCGCCTACGACGCCGACCGCGCCGCATTCGCCGAACTCCTCGGCGAACTCGCCACCCGCGAGATCCGCGTCACCCGCTTCGTGCGCGTGGCCTGCCCGGCGCGCGGCACCACGCTCGCCTCCGGCCGGCTCGACCGCTGGCTGTCGATGCTCAACTTCCTCGCCGGCAAGGCCTTGGGCGAGAGCCCCTTCGCCGACGGCCTCGAATTCCTGCTCGCGGTGGTCAAGGAACGCACCGACCCGCGCACCCTGCCCGGCCTGGAAGCGATGATGCCGGGCTCGGCACTGACCCGGCTGCTGCACCATCCCGAACTCGTCTCCCGCGCCGACCTCAGCGTCATCGCCGGCGACATCGAGGGCGCCTCGCCGTGGCAGAAGATCAAGCTGCTGGTCACCGACTGGTTCTACGGCGCCGACCACGACCTGGTGGTCAATACCGGCGCCATGTCGGGCGGCCTGCGCCGCACTGAGGGCGGGGCCCGCTTCCGCCTCGACCGCGGCGCGCAGGTCAATCACTTCAGCTACTTCCACAACCCGGACAGCATCGGCTGGCTGGTCGCCGGACTCACCCGCCGCGACGACGACGCCGGCGGCTTCCTGCCAATCGCCGCGGCCCCGCACACGCCGCCGCGCTGGCGCGAGGCGGTGGCGCGCAGCCAGCACCAGGCCGGGCCGCGCCCGCTCGCGATCGTGCTCCCCGGCACCATGGGCAGCGGCCTGTCTGCCGGCGGGCGGCCGGTGTGGCTCGACTACCGCGCCCTGCTGCGTGGCGGTCTGGGCGAGCTCGCGATCGATCGCCCCGAGATCAGCGCCGACCACGTGATCGACGACTTCTACGGCCCGCTCATCGAGTTCCTCGCCGCCACCCATCGCGTCGAGGTCTTTCCCTACGACTGGCGGCAGTCGGTACGCACGGCCGCGGCGCGGCTGGCGAACGCGCTCGAGCAGTGGCTGCCGCAGGCCGAGCAGGCCAACCAGCCGGTGCACCTGGTCGCGCACTCGATGGGCGGCCTGGTGGTGCGGGCGATGATCGCCGACGGCAGCCGCGGCGCCGCCCTATGGCAACGCATCACCCGCCTGCCCGGCAGCCGGCTGCTGATGCTGGGCACGCCCAACTTCGGCTCGTACGAGACCCTGCGCTGGCTCACCGGCACCAACCCGACGCAGGCGCGCCTTTCGCTGCTCGACTTCACCCGTGGCGTGGATGACATCGTCGAGCTGGTGCGCGACTTCCCCGGCCTGGTCGAGCTGCTGCCCTTTGCCGAGTCCGACCCCGACTTCGCCGCCCCCACACGCTGGCGCACGCTGCACGACACCCTGCAGCCGCGCTGGAAGGCGGTGCCGGCGCCGGTGCTGCGCGCCGCGCGCGAGACCTGGACGCTGCTGCGTAACGCGCGCGCGGACGCCGAGCACATGTGCTACGTCGCCGGCAGCCAGCCGGCCACGATCGTGGATTACCAGTTCGCCGACTACGACTTCGCCAACCCCGCCGACGAGCTCGCCTGGCTCGCCGGCCGCAAGCGCCTGGCCTTCATCGCCAGCCGCGAGGGTGACGGCACGGTGAGCTGGGCCTCGGGCCGGCTCGACGGCGTGCCGATGTGGTTCCTGGAAAACACCGCGCACGACGCGCTGTGCGTGCAGCAGCACGCCTTCCCCGCCTACCTCGACCTGCTGCAGACCGGCACCACCACCCGCCTGCCCACGACGCCACCGCTGCGCGCACGCGCGGGCGGCGAGGCAGCAGCGCACTTCGAACTCCCCGCCACGCCGCCGGCCGACGGCCTGCCCGCCGAAGACGAGCTGCGCAGCATCGGTTTTGGTGGCGGCCTGCGCCAGGCGCCGATCGACACCCGCCCGCTGGCACCGACGATCGAGCTCAGCATCCGCCACGGCGACCTGTCCTACGCGCGCCACCCGGTGCTGGTCGGCCACTATCTGGGCGACACCATCGTCAGCGCCGAGGCCACGCTCGACCGCCAGCTCGGCGGCGCCCTATCGCGCCGGCTCGAGCTCGGCCTGTATCCGGGGCGGCTCGACACCAACGCGCTGTTCTTCAATGTGCGGCGGCACGCCAAACCCGAAGGCGCGATCGTGGTCGGCCTCGGCCAGGTCGGCGAACTCACCCCCGGCCTGCTCGAAGCCGGCGTGCGCGCGGCGCTGCTCGACTACGCACTGCAGGTGTCGCAGTGGCCCAATTCGCGCTTTGGCGCGGCGGGCGGCACACGCAACGCCAGGGTGTCGTGCCTGCTGGTGGGCACCGGCGCCGGCGCGCTCACCACGCGCGATTCGCTCGAAGCCATCCTGCGCGCGGCGATCTCCGCCAACACCCAGTTGCAGGACACCCGGTTCGACAACCCGGTCACCATCGACCGCCTGGAATTCATCGAGCTCTTCGCCGACGTCGCCATCGCGGCGGCCGAAAGCCTGCGCGCGATCCTCGCCAACGGGCAGATCGCCAACGCGGTGCGCTGGTCGGCACGGGTGGTGGAAGCCGGCCGCGCCGGCCGCCGCCGGGTGCGATTCGACGAGGCCCCGGAGTGGTGGCACCGCCTGGAGATCGTCGACGAGGACGGTCAGCGCAACGCGCTGCGCTTCATCTTCACCACCGACCGCGCGCGCGCCGAGGAGACGCTGGCCACCGGCCAGCTCGCGCTCGCCGACGCCTTCATCCGCGCGGCCTCTAACTCGTCCAGCGCCAACGCCGAGGCCGCGCACACCTTGTACGAGATGCTGCTGCCGCTGCCCCTCAAGGAGGCCGCGCCGCGCCAGGGCGACCTGGTGCTGCTGGTGGACGAATGCTCCGCGCGCTACCCGTGGGAGCTGCTCGAGAACCGCTGGAGCGACAACGGCCGCCCGCCGGCGGTCAATGCCGGACTGGTGCGCCAGTTGCGCACCACGGACTTCCGCCCGCGCCCGGCGCACGCCTTCGAGGCCCGCGCGCTGGTGGTCGGCAACCCCGACCTGGAAGGCTGGGAAGTCTTCCCGCCGCTGCCCGGCGCCCAGCACGAGGCCTTCAAGGTCGCCGGCCTGCTGCGCGAGCGCGGCTGGCAGGTGGAGGACTGCATCGACCGCCGCGCCGACAAGATCATCGAGCGCCTGCACGGCGACGCCTGGCGCATCCTGCACCTGGCTGGCCACGGCGAGCACGAGTACGCGCTGCCGCCGCGCACCGACCGCCCGTGCGCCGACCCCGAGCGCAAGCCGCCCAAGATCTCGGGCATGGTCATCGGCCGCGACATCTTCCTCACCCCGGGCGACATCGAGCAGATGCGCTGGGTGCCGGAACTTGTCTTCATCAACTGCTGCCACCTCGGCAAGCCCGGCCCCGGCACCGACCGCGGCGCACTCGCCGCCAACCTCGGCATGCAGTTCATCCGCATGGGCGTGCGTGCGGTGGTCGCCGCCGGCTGGGCGGTGGATGACGCGGCCGCGCTCGCCTTTGCCGATGCCTTCTACCGCCGCATGCTCGACGGCGAGGCCTTCGGCGAGGCGGTACGCGCGGCGCGCGAAGAGGTGTGGATGCGCTTCCCCGGCGTCAACACCTGGGGCGCCTACCAGTGCTACGGCGATCCGGCCTACAGCCTGCAGCGCAACGGCCCTCAGCGCCAGCGCGAGCGCCTGTCCTTCCACGCGCCGGACGAGTTGGTGGTCGAGCTCGACAACCTCACCGAATGGCTGCGCGTCGGCGCCGGCAGCGAAGGCCGCGACGACGCCACCGCGGCCCGCATCAACGGCCTGCTGGCGCGCATCCCCGAGACCGAGCGCACGCGCTGGCTGGCGCGCGCCGACATCTCCGCGGCACTCGGCTTCGCCTGGGGCGAGGCGCGCTTCTGGGAGGCCGCGATCGACTGCCTGAGCACCGCGGTCAGCGCCGCCAAGGGCAACTGCCCGCTGCGCGCCCTCGAGCAACTCGCCAACTTCCGCGCCCGTCATGCCGCCGAACTCTGGCAGTCGCGCCGCGCGCGCGGCGTGGTCGAGACCGCCGACGAAGCCCGGGCGCGCAACGAGCTCATGGCGCGCGCCATCGCCGACCTCACCCAACTGTGCGAGCGCGCCCCCACCACCGAGCGCCTCGACCTGCTCGGCAGCGCCCACAAGCGGCGTGCGCTGACCGCGGAATCCGACCCCGATGCGCGCCTCGCCGCGCTCGCTGCCTGCGCCGACGCTTATCTGGCGTCGTTCGAGAAAGGCGGCAGGCAGGAAGCCTACCCCTTCACCAACTGGGCGAGCGCCGCGCTGCTCGCCTGGCGCCTGGACACCACGCGTGCGGACACCTGGCGGCAAGGCCTGGAGAGCGACATCGCGCGTCTGCAAGCCGCCTTGCAGACGCGCTATGACAGCGAGCCCGACTTCTGGGATGGCGTCGCGCTCGCCGACCTCGAGCTGGTGCGCCTGCTCGAGCGCTGCATCAATGCGCCCGCATCCGGCGCACGCGCGCGGCGCACTGCCAACCTGCCGCGCCCCTGCGCCGAGATCGCCGAACGCATCCGCGACGGCTATCGCCGCGTCATCACCCGCGGCGCCAGCCCGCGCGAGCGCGCGTCGGTGATCGAGAACCTGGACTGCCTGATCATCCTGCTCGGGCCCGACCTGCCGGCGCTGCGCAAGGCACTGGGGGATATTCGGGACGCCACCTGAGTCTGCTCGGGCACACCCGCTCAGGCCGTGCCCGAGCCGTGGTCGAAGGCCCCGGCGTCGAGAAAGCGCAGCGCCTGCGCCAGGCAGGCCCGCGACCACAGCATCTGCATGTGCGTCACCGGCAGCACGATGTGGTCGCGTGCGCCGGGCCAGCGCGTCTCGCGCACCGCCACCATGCCGTCGTTGGGCTTTTCCATGCCGGGCACGATGCGCCCAAGCCCGATCGGCCGGTTGCCGGCGATCACGCCGATGTCGAGCGCGGGATCCACGTCGGGCATCGCGCGCGCCAGCCATTGCGGCAGCACGCGCCCGAGCCCATGGCGCAGCACCGGTACGCGCAGGATCTGCTGCGCGGAGCCGGAGCCCAGGACGGGCGAACCGAGCAGCACGATGCGCCCGAGCCCGGGCGGACGATGACGGGCCAGCATGTCCAGCGCCACACAACCGCCCAGGCTGTGAGCGATCACGTTCAGCGGGCGCGCACCCAGGCCTGCAATGAAGGCCGCCAGCCCGTCCGCCACCCCCGTGAGCTCGCCGCACAGCGACCGATACGAATACGCATGACTGCGCCAGCCCAGCTCATGCAGCCGGCGACGGTGCAGCGCGAACACGCAGCCATGCATCCACAGGCCATGGACGAGGACGATCTCCGGGCGCGGTTCGCTCATCGGTGCTCCGTAAAGGACATGCGTCTGATCCCGCCTCTTGGGATCGATAAATCAATATTGACACTGAACTGGCCGACTTCCACCATCGCGCGCCTGCAGGGGCGCAGTCATCCGAAGCCCTGTACGAATCGAAACGCACACAAGAGAGTCAAGCCGATGACCGTCCACAACGCCCCCTCTGCTGCCGTGCTGGCAGCGCTGACCGCCGCTTTCGGCGTCGAGGTTTTGCCCGGCGACGCCAGCCCGAAATACCTGCAGGACTGGAGCGGCTGCGCCGGCGGCCAACCGCTGGCGATCCTGCGTCCGCGCACGACCGACGAGCTCTCGCGCATGCTGGCGATCTGCCACGCCCACGACCAGGCGGTGGTGCCGCAGGGCGGCCTGACCGGTCTGGTCGGCGGTGCGGTGCCGGCCGGCGGCGAGGTGGTCGTCTCGATCGAGCGCATGAACCGCATCGAGCGCATCGACGTCGATTCGGGCACGGTCATCGTCGAGGCCGGGGCGATCCTGCAGACAGTACAGGAAGCCTGCCGCGACGCCGGCGCGCTGCTCGCGGTCGACCTGGGCGCGCGCGGTTCCTGCCAGGTCGGCGGCAACGTTGCGACCAACGCCGGCGGCAATCGGGTGATCCGCTACGGCAACACGCGCGATCTGGTGCTCGGACTGGAGGTGGTACTGGCCGACGGCACCGTGCTGAGCATGCTCAACCAGATGGTCAAGAACAACGCCGGCATGGACTTGAAGCACCTCTTCATCGGCAGCGAGGGCGTGCTCGGCGTCGTCACCAAGGTGGTGTTCAAGCTGCAGCCGCTGCCCAAGGGCGTCAGCACCGCGGTCGTCGCGCTGCAGGACTACCCGGCGGCGCTGCGCTTCCTGCGCCATGCGCAGCAGAGCCTGTCGGGCCAGGTCAGCGCATTCGAGATCATGTGGAACAACTACCTGGTCACCGCGGTGGAAGCGGGCAAACTGCGCGCGCCGCTCGACACGGGTTATCCGGTGTATGTGCTGCTCGACATGCACTGCGGCCAGCCCGAGACCGACGCCGGGCGCTTCGAGGCCATGCTCGAGCAGGCGATCGAAGCGGGCTGGATCCTCGACGGCGCGGTGGCGCAGTCGGTGGCCGAGGCCGAAGCCTTCTGGGCCATCCGCGACGGCGTGGCCGAGGTGCTGCGCGACTACGCGCCGACGCTCAACTTCGACGTCTCGGTGCCGATTGCGCAGATCGGCGACTGTGCCGCGCGCATCCGCGAGAACCTCGATCGCGACTGGCCGGCGCTCAAGGCCCTGTTCTTCGGCCACGTCGGCGACGGCAACCTGCATGTGGTGGTGTGCAAGGTGCCGAGCGACCACGACAGCCTGATGCGTATCGAGGACGCGGTGTATTCGGTGGTGCGCACCCATGGCGGCTCGATCTCGGCCGAACACGGCATCGGCACGCTCAAGCGCGACTGGCTGCACTACTCGCGCAGCGAGGCCGAACTGGCGCTGATGCGGGCGCTGAAGCAGACCCTGGATCCGAAGAACATCCTGAATCCGGGGAAGATGCTTTGAAACGGCTGCGTGATTCGCCCCGCGGCGCGCGCACCGCGGGGGCGGCGCAATACGGGGCGGTTGCCCGCTCAGTTGCCCGCTCAGTTGCCCCTCAGTTGCCCCTCAGCTGCCCCTCAGCTGCCTTTGAACTGCCGCGCCGTCAGCGCGGGATTGTCGCCGCTGTAGGCGGCCTTGATCGCGTCCCAGGCCTCCTCGGCGGTCTCGGCGTAGTGGAACAGGTTCTTGTCCTCCGGGCTGATCACGCCGTGCTCGACCAGCACGTCGAAGTTGATCAGGCGCTCCCAGAAGTCGCGCCCGACCAGCACGATCGGACGGCGGCGGATCTTGCGCGTCTGGGTCAGCGTGAGCACCTCGAACAGCTCGTCGAGCGTGCCCAGCCCGCCCGGGAAGCTCACCAGCGCCACCGCACGCATCAGGAAGTGCATCTTGCGGATCGCGAAGTAGTGGAACTGGAAGCACAGCTCGGGCGTGATGTAGGGGTTGGGCGCCTCCTCGAAGGGCAGGAAGATGCTCATCCCCATGCTGCGCCCGCCGGCGTCGAAGGCGCCGCGGTTGCCCGCCTCCATGATCCCCGGCCCGCCGCCGGTGGCGACGATCACCGGCTCGCCGAGCACATCGGCCTCGCGCGTCACCAGCTCGCCCAGGCGGCGCGCCTCGATGTACCAGCGCGCGTTCTTCACCATCTGCTGCGCGCGCCGGATCGCGGCCTCGTCACCGCTCGCCACCGCGTCGCGCAGCATGGCCTCGGCCACGTCCGGCGCCTTGAAGCGCGCGCTGCCGAAGACCACCACGGTGGATTCCACCCCCTGCTCCTGCTGCACCAGCTCGGCCTTGAGCAGCTCGAGCTGCAGCCGCACCGGGCGCAGTTCCTCGCGCAGCAGGAAGTCGGTGTCGGTGAAGGCCATGCGGAAGGAGCTGCCGGGACCGTCGTAGCGGCCATGGGGCTGGGCGGCCTTGGCCTCGTCCTCGGCGGAGGGGAAGTTGCGGGCGCGGAGAGGGGCGTTCTTGCTCATCGGGGAGTCCATGCGGTTCAGTGAGCCGCATCATCGCATCCGCGCGTGACATGAGGCGAGCCCCGGGCATGGGTCACCATGCCAATGCGCGAAGGCGCTACGTGCGCCCATCACCTGTCCCGTTGGAGCGGGCTTGCCCGCGCATGAGCGCCGACACAGTCCCATTCGCGGGCAAGCCCGCTCCCACACAAGCGCAGTCCTCGGCGCCTGCGCCAGGTGGCTGAACGCTGGCGGGATCTCAACCGAGCAGCGCCACCGACTTGATCTGCGCCCACATCCTGCGCCCCGGGCGCAGCGCGAGCTGCGCGCTCGAGCGCCGGGTGATGCGGGCGATGAGTGCGGTACCGCCGGCGTCGAGGCCGACCAGGACGTGGGCGGGGGAATCGGCGCCGACCACCTCCTTCACCGTGACCTCGATCAGGTTGACGATGCTGGTGCCCTCCACGCGGTGGTCGGCGAGGCTGACGTCGCGGGCGTGGATGCGAAAGCGCAGGCGGCGGCCGAGCTCCACCGGCTGGCGCTGCACCCACACCGCGCCGCCGGCAAAGTCGAGCAGGGTGAGGTGGTCGTGGTCGTCGTGCGTGGCCACGGTGCCGTCGATGACCACACCGGCGTCCTCGGTGAAGGCGGTGGGCAGGTCGAGACGCGCCATCGTCGCGTGCAGCTCGCCGGCGGCCATCACCCGGCCTTCGCCGAGCATGACCACGTGATCGGCCAGGCGCACCACCTCGTCGGGCGAGTGGCTGACGTAGAGCACCGGGATGTCGAGCTCGTCGTGCAGGCGCTCGAGGTAGGGCAGGATCTCCTGCTTGCGCCTGTGGTCGAGCGCGGCGAGCGGCTCGTCCATGAGCAGGATGCGCGGGCTGGTGAGCAGCGCGCGCGCCATGCCGACACGCTGGCGCTCGCCACCGGAGAGGCGATCGGGCATGCGTTCGAGCAGGGCCTCGATGCCGAGCAGCGCCACCGCATGCTCGAGCTGCACCCGGCGCGCAGCGGCCGCGATGCGACGCAGGCCGAACTCCAGGTTGCGCCGCACCGACAGGTGGGGGAACAGGCTCGCCTCCTGGAAGACGTAGCCGATCTGGCGGCGATGGGTGGGCACGCATACGCCGCGCGCATCGTCCTGCCAGCACTCGCCATTGACCACCAGGCGCCCGCGCGCCGCCGGCTCCAGCCCGGCGACACAGCGCAGCAGCGTGGTCTTGCCCGAACCGGAATGGCCGAACAGCGCGGTGACGCCGCGGCCGGGCAGGTTCAGGTCGACGTCGAGATGGAAGTCGGCGTAATCGACCGCAAGGCGCGCCTCGATGCCGGCCATCAGTTGAAGCCCCCGCCGTGCGTGCGCCGCCGGCCGTAAAGCACCAGCAGCACCACGAAGCTGAACGCCAGCATGCCGCCGGCCAGCCAGTGCGCCTGGGCGTACTCCAGCGCCTCGACGTGATCGTAAATGGCTACCGACACCACGCGCGTCTTGTCCGGGATGTTGCCGCCGATCATCAGCACCACGCCGAACTCGCCCACCGTGTGCGCAAAGCCGAGGATGGTCGCGGTGATGAAGCCCGGCCGCGCCAGCGGCAGCGCGACGTTGAAGAAGCTGTCCCACGGCCCGGCGCGCAGCGTGGCGGCGACCTCGAGCGGGCGGCGGCCGATGGCCTCGAAGGCGTTGTGCACCGGCTGGACGACGAAGGGCAGCGAGTAGATCACCGAGCCCACTACCAGGCCGGCGAAGGAGAACGGCAGCAGGCCGAGGCCGAGCGCTTCGGTGAGCCGGCCGACCGGCCCCGCCGGCCCCATCGCCACCAGCAGGTAGAAGCCGATCACCGTCGGCGGCAGCACCAGCGGCAGCGCCACCACCGCGCCGACCACGCCCTTCCACTTCGAGCGCGTGCGCGCCAGCCACCACGCGATTGGCGTACCCACCAGCAGCAGGATCACGGTGCTGACGGTGGCGAGCTGGAAGGTGAGCCAGACCGCGGACCAGTCGGCGCTAGTCAGGGAGGGCATGGTCAGGCGGATTGATCGGCAGCTCGAAGCCGTAGCGCGCCAGCACCGCACGCGCCGCCTCGGTGCCGATGTAGTCGGCGAAGGCGGTGGCGAGCGCCTTGCCTTGGGCCTTGCGGGTGAGGATGAAGCCCTGCTCCAGCGGCTCATGCAGGGCGGCGTCGATCAGGTGGTAGCCGCCCTGCCCGGCCAGCGCCGGGTTGAGCGCCAGCGACAGCGCGATGATGCCCACCGTCGCGTTGCCGGTCTGCACGAACTGCGCGGTCTGGGCGATGTTCTCGCCCTGCACCAGGCGCGGCTGCACCGCCTGCCACACCCCGGCGGCGCGCAAGGCCTCTTCGGCGCGCTTGCCATAGGGTGCGTGGCGCGGATTGGCGATGGCGATGCGCCCGAGCGCCGGGTCGGCGAGGTCCTGCAGGCGCAGCGCACCGGCGTCGCGCGTGCGGCTCCACAGCACGATGCGCCCCACCGCATAGGGGCGGGTGGGGCCGAGCGCCAGGCCTTCGGCCTCGAGCGCGCGCGGGTAGGCGATGTCGGCGGAGAAGTAGAGATCGAAGGGCGCGCCCTGGCGGATCTGGGTGGCGAACTTGCCCGAGGAGCCATAGACCACCTCGACCGCATCGTCCGGGCGCGTGCTGCGGAAGTCGGCCACGATCTCGTCCAGCGCGAACTTGAGGTCGGCCGCCGCCGCTACCGTGATGCGCTCGCCCGCCTGCGCCGCCGGCAGCAGGGCCGACGCCGCCAGCAGCACGGACAGGCCAATCATGCGCAGCATGGCGCTCATCGCCGCAGGGTCCTCACCAGGGTGGCCGGCGCCGCCGCGGCCACCTTGGGCAACTGCGCCGCGACGAAGCGCCAGATCAGGCTCGACGCGTCCGGCCCCTTCTCGTCGCTGAACATCTGCCCGGCCGCGCCGCCGCTCCAGGCATGGCTCAGCCGGTCCACCTCGCACAGGCGCACGCACACGCGCCGGCTGCGGCGAAAATCGGTGACGGTCATCGCCTTGCGGGTGCCGCGCTGCACGATGCGCGATTCACCCTGCGCGGCGCCGAGCGCCGTCGCCCACTGCGCCGCCGCGGCCTGCCCGTTGCGCGCCGACACGACGGCGTCGTCACGACCGTGGATCACCAGCAGCGGTGGGCGCTTACCGTCCTGAGCCACCTCTGCCGGCAGACGGCGGCCATGCATCGCGGCCAGCGCACCCGCCGCCGAACGCGCACTGCCGGGCGGCACCCCGGAATGCATCGCCACCGCACAAAAGCGTTGCGGATAACTCACCGCCAGCAAGGCCGCCATGCTCGCCCCGGCTGACAGCCCGGCCACCGCCACCGCGTCGCGGTCGACCGGATACAGCAGGCAGGCCTGGTCGATGGCCGCCATCAGCGTGGCGGCCTCGGCGTCGGCGTGGTAGTTGCGGGTGTCGTACCAGTTCCAGCACCCCTGCGGGTTGTGGGTCACGTCCTGCTCGGGATAGAGCACCATGAAGCGCTCGCGCGTGGCGAGCCGGTTCATGCGTGTGCTGCGCGCGAACACCGCCGCGGTCTGGCCACAGCCGTGCAGCATCACCACCAGCGGCAGGCGCTCGTCGTTGCGCACGCCCACCGGGCGGAACAGGAAATAGCGGCGCAGCCCCCCAGGGCCCATGGCCTGGCCGGCGATCCAGTCGCCGCTACCCGGCGGCGGCCGGTACTGCGCCGCCATCGCGTCGACGGTGCGCGTCACCGCCTTGCCCGCCGCCTTGGCGCCAGCCTTGAAGGCGCTGCGGGTCATCGACGTCGCTGCGCGCTGCATCGCTCGGGCAAACGAAGACTTGCGGACACGTGTACTCATGAGGGAGCGCTCTCTAGGGGGACATCAGGATGGGTGGAGCGCGCAGGCGAACGCAATGTCCGCGAGGGATTACGCACGGGCAGTGCGCGCGACGGTATCAATAGCTGTACGCCGCTGCGCATCGCGTCATCGACCCCCACGCTCCTCGCGTGCCACGGCCGAGAGCTCGCGCAGATACCAGGCCGCATAGCCGTAGCCGACGGCGGCGATCAGCGCGGTGAATACCAGGCTGCCCTCGAAGGGCACGCCGGCCAGCATGTTGCTGACAACGACGAAACTCAGGTACAGGGCGGCGACCATACCACCGAAGATGCGGATGAGGGCGAAGGTCTTGCGTTGCTTGAGGGTGGGCAGGGCCATGGGCGCAGGCGCCGGGGGGCGCGGGTAATGGGAACAGGGCGCAGGGTAACGGATTCGCGCGTCGCTGGCATCGGCCGCGGCGTGCCCGGATAATCCACGATTCACGACATGGGCAGGAACGCTGCGATGCAAGACCCGGCCCTCCCAGGCTCAAGCCCCCGCCCCGGCCCCGACTCCAACGCCGCCGCCACCGCAGGCCCCAGCGCCGGCCTGACCCCGGACGCCACACCCGGACTTCGCCCCGACCCCGCCCCGGCGCTCCCGGTCGCGCTGCTGTTCGCGCTCGTCTTCGTCGAGGGCTTCGTGTCGCTCGGCGCCGAGATCGTCGCCCTGCGCCGGCTGGTGCCGCACGTCGGCAGCGCGATCACCGTCACCGCCCCCACCATCGGCTTCTTCCTGCTCGCGCTCGCGCTCGGCTACCAGGCCGGCGGGCAGGTGGCATCCAACTACCTGGCCCGCGTGCGGCGCAACTTCCTGATCGCCGCCGCGCTGATCGCGGTCGGCCTCGCCGGTCCGGTGGTGGACCAGCTCTTCGCCCACCTGCAGCCGGCGCCGATGGCGTGGTTCGTGCTGGTCGGCGGCGTGCTGTGCCCGGTGGCCTGGCTGCTCGGGCAGACGGTGCCGATCCTCACCAACCTGCTGCGCCACGAGCGCGCCGGCGCGCGCAGCGGCGCGGCCCTGTACTGGTCGACGCTCGGTTCCTTCCTGGGCGCGGTGTCGCTGTCGATGCTGGTGATGCAGTGGCTGGGCGTGGGCGCCGCGGTGCTGATCTGCGCCGGGCTGCTGCTGGCGCTGGTGCCCGCGCTCGGCACCTCCGGTGGACTCCGTCGGCGCGCGAACACCGCAGCAGCCTTGCTCGGCGCCGCCGCCATTGGCTTCAACCTGATCCTGCCCCAGCAGCTCGAGACCGCCTACGCCACCTACCGCATCGACCCGGTCACGCTCGCCGGCTTCGAGGCACCGCGCGTGTTCTGGATCAACAACTCGGTGGCCTCGATCATCGACGCCAGCGAACCGCCGCGCTATGCGCGCTACATCGAGCGCCTGCGCACGCTGTTGCTCGACGAACTCGCCTTGCGCGAGCGCCGCGTGCTGGTGCTGGGCGCCGGCGGCTTCACACTGTCGCACCGCGAGCCGCTGAACGACTACACCTATGTGGACATCGACCCGGCGGTGAAGGACATCGCCGAGCGCGACTTCCTGCGCGAACCGATTCGCGGCGAGTTCGTGGTCGCCGACGCGCGCGCCTACGTGCGCGACACCGCGCTGCGCTACGACGTCGTCGTGGTCGATGTGTATAGCGCGCTCACCAGCATCCCCGCCCACCTCGTCACCCGCGAGTTCTGGCGCACGACGCGGCGCGCGCTCGCCGCCGACGGCGTGATGGTGGCCAACCTGCTGCTCGACCCGCAACTGGCCACGCCCTACGCGCGCAACCTGCTGGCGACCATCGAGGCCGAATACGGCACGTGCGCGGTCGAGGTGCTGTTTCGCGACCGGTCGCTGGGCAATGTGCTGGTGACGTGCTCGGCGGCCGCCGCAACCCTGCCCGCCGAGCCCTACACCGACGAGCGCAATCGCGCCGATGTGGACGTGCTGCGCAGTCGATAGCGCTGCGCACCCGGCCGACTCGCATGGGTCCGCCCAGGAGTCTGACAAAACCGGCTCAGGCGTGCGCGGTCGCCTCGCGCATGCGCTCACGCAAGCCGGAGGCGCGCTGGGTGCGCGCCGCGCAGCCGGCGACGAACACCTCGGCCGCCCCCGCCACGGTGACCTTCTGCGCCGCCCGGGTGACGCCGGTGTAGAGCAGCTCGCGCGTCAGCACCCGCAGCGGCCGCGCCGGCAGCACCAGCAGCACTTCCTCGAATTCCGAACCCTGGCTTTTGTGCACCGTCAGCGCGAACGCCGTGTCGTGCGCCGGCAGGCGCAGCGGCGCGATCGCCCGAAAACCGCCATCGGCCGCCGGGAAGAACACCCGCAACGCCCCCGTTTCGTCGGGCAGGCACAGGCCGATGTCGCCGTTGAACAGACCAAGCAGATAGTCGTTGGCGAGCACGATCACCGGCCGCCCGGGATACCAGCGCCCGCCGGCGCTGCGATCGGGCGCCAGGCCCAGGCTTGCGCGCAGACGCGCTTCCACCCAGGCATTGAGCGCCCCCAGCCCGCGCCCGCCTTCGCGCACCGCGACCAGCACGCGGAAGCGCTCGAAGGCGCGCATGGCGGCGGCGGCATCGACACCGGGGGCGCCGCCCTTTGCGTTGCCCTGTTCGCCGCCCTGCGCGGCATCGAGCCGCAGCGCATTGGCCGGCGCCGCTGGCGCACCGGCCACGCCACCGAGTCCGGTGCGCAGCAGTTCGAAATAGGCTGCGTAGCCGCTCTCGATGCAGGCGAGCGTCGCCAGCGACGGACGGGCGTCACTGTCCTCGATCCAGCGCGCCGACGCATCCTCCCCCGCTGCCAGCCAGGCCAGCGCGGCCAAGCCGTGCCCCGCGCGGATGTCGGTCGCCAACCGGCCTTTTCCGGAGTCGGCGGGGAAGCGTTGGATCTCGGACAACCACAACACGCTGAGGGCCAGCTTGCCGGTGGCTGGGGCACGGGCTAGGGCCGCCTCCGTGGGAGCGGGCTTGCCCGCGAATGGTGTGGTCGAGGCCTCATTCGCGGGCAAGCCCGCTCCCACAAGCCCCGCTCCTGCAAGGCCCGCGCCCGCATCCGCGGCGCCCGCAGCGGCGCCGCCCAACCCCAGCCGCGCACGCATCGGGGCGCTGAACACGCACTCCGCCGACAGCTCGGCGAACACCGCGCCGGCCTCGACCGCGGCGAGCTGGTCCTTGTCGCCGAGCAGCACCAGGCGCGCGGTGGGCGGCAGCGCGTCGATGAGGCGGGTGGCGAGCGCGAGGTCGAGCATCGACGCCTCGTCCACCACCAGCACATCCACCGCCAACGGATTGGCGGCGTGATGGCGGAAGCGACCGGGCTCGGGGGTGACGCCGAGCAGGCGATGCACGGTGAACGCCGCGGCGGGCAGGCGGGCGGCGAGCTCCGCCGGCAGCGTCTGCGCACGCTGGCGCAGGGCCTCGAGCATGCGCGCGGCGGCCTTGCCGGTGGGCGCGGCGAGCGCGATGCGCAGGTCTGGCTGCGCCTCGACCAGGCAGGCCAGCAACGCGGCGACGGTGGTGGTCTTGCCGGTGCCGGGCCCGCCGCTGATGACGGTGAGCCGGCCCTGCAGCGCGAGCATCACCGCGCACTTCTGCCAGTCGGGTGCCGCGCCGGGGCGCGAGGGGAACAGGGTGTCGAGCAAGGCCGGGCGCGGTGCCGCCCCGTCCTCGACCCCAGCGCCCCGGGCGCCCGTCTGTCCCTCGACGACGACAGCGCCCCCGGCCCCCGCCACACCTTCTGCGAAGTCGGCGCCCCTCGCGCGCGCCACCAGCGCCGCCGCCAGCGCGCGCTCCTGGTCGAAATGGCGGCGCAGGTAAAGCCGATCGCCCGCGTCCACCACCAGCGGATGCGCCGAGTGCCCGGCCACGGCCTGCGCCGCGTCGATCACCACGCCGCTGGCCAGCAGCAGCTCGCGCACTCGCGCCACGCCGGACTGCATGTCCGATGCGTCCGGCGCGCTCGCCACCGGCCACGCATCAACTTGCAAGTCCGCATCGTCCTCACCGGATGGCATGACTCCGTAGTCGAGCTCTTCCTGCCAGGCGTCGCCTTCGGCAAAAGACGCGACTGGCGCTTGATCGTCACCAACCCAGGCGCTCGCCGCGGCCCCAGCCGCGTCGGGCCAGACCTCATCGTCCCGCAGCGACGGGGCATCCTCCTCCCGGGCCGCGCGCGTCCGCACGAACGCCTCGAGCGGCACGCAGACGTGTCCGGCGCTGGTCGCAGTCGCCAGCCGGCGGGCCACGGTGTCGAGCAGCGCAAAGCTGTCGGCCGGCGCGCCGAGGGTGGTGGCCCAGTCGACCAGGTGGCGGGCGAAGCCGTCGGCGAGGTCGTTCATGCGAGCTCCTCGGCGATCGCGATTTCCTGGCCGGAAAGCAGGGCGTCGAGCGCGTTCAGGGTGGCGGCGGGACAGCAGTGGTGGAACACGCCGGTGGGCTGGCCGTCGAGCTGCCAGCCCGGCCGTACGCCGCGCACGAAGAGGTAGAGCACGCCACCGAAGTGCGTCTCGTAGTCGTAGCCCGCCAGGCTGCGGCCGAGGTGACGGTGGAGGGCGACGGTGTAGAGCAGGTGCTGCAGATGGTAGCCGTGGGCCTGCATCGCCGCCTCCATGCGCGCGGGGGCGTAGTCCTCCGGCTGCTCGCCGAGGTGGTTCGACTTCCAGTCCAGGATCCAGAAGCGGCCGTCGTGCTCGAACACCAGGTCGATGAAGCCCTTGAGGTAGCCGTCGAGGTCGGAGAAGGCCAGCCGCGGCACGCCGTAGCCCTGCGCTGCCAGCCAGGCATTGAGCTGCGCCGCCGTCAGCCGTGGTGCGGGCAGGTGAAAGCCGAGCTCGACCAGGCGGCGGTCCTGCGGGACGCTGTCCAGGCGTAGCGGAGCGGCGCCGGCGCCGGCGGCGCCAGCCGGCAGCAGGGGCGTGGCGAGCACGTCGGCCAGCAGACTGCGCAGCATGCGCGCGAGTCGAACCGGCGCGGGCTCGTCCTCCTGCTGTCGCCCCGCCGCCGCGCTGCGCACCCGCCGCCCTTCGTCCGCCAGCCGTTGCGGATGGGCCGCCAGCGCGCCGTCGATCGCGACGTCCCAGCTCGCCGCATCGGTGAAGTCGGCGGCCTCGAACATCGCGTGCATGCAGTCGCCGGCGGAAGGGCCGCGCGGGAAGCGCAGGATGTCGTCGGCCGGTACCGGCTGCGGCGAAGGTGCCTCGGACGGCTCGGCAAGTATCCGGATCTCCCCGGCCGGCAGCGCGCTCGCATCGTGGTCCTGCGCGGCGCGCTCATGGACCGCCCCCGAAATCAATGCGCTGAAGCTGCCGATGCGCCAGCCCGGCGGCACCTGCGGCGGGCGCTGGGCGCGCGGGCGCTGGCTGGCGGTGTCGGGCGCGGGGAGCGCGGCGCCGTGGCCGTCGGGCAGATCGGCGAGCGCCATCACCGGCTGGCCGTCGAGCGAGCTCGCCGCCACCAGCGCGCGCCAGTGGGCGTCGGTGCCGGCGGGCGTGGGCTTGTGCGCGGCCCAGGCCTCGGCGTCCATGCCGGCGCCGGCCACCATCCAGTTGAGCAGGCTGCGGCCGGCCTCGGTGTGGTTGATCTTGCCGAAGCTGGTGCTGGCGTAGCTGCCCACCACCAGGTAGCAGCGGTGCACGGCGCGCGTCAGGGCGACGTAGATCAGGCGCAAGTCCTCGGCCTGCTGCTCGTACTTGATCCGCGCCTTGACCGCCTTGTCGGCGGCGGCTTCGGCGCGGTAGTCGAGCACGAGTTCGCCGTCGTCGTCGTGCCAGGCGCGCATCGGGCCGTCGCTGCCGCCGCGCGCATAGCCGTCGAACAGGAAGGGGCAGAACACCACGCCGTATTCCAGGCCCTTGGCGCGGTGGATGGTGACGATCTGCACCAGGTTGCGGTCGGACTCCAGCCGCAGCTGGGTGGCCTCGCCGCCCCGGGCGTCGGCGCGGCGGCTGGCCAGCGTGCGCAGCAGCACCTCGGGCGCGGCGCTGCCGGCGTCCTGCTGCAGCAGTTCGGCCAGATGCATCAGGTTGGTGAGCCGGCGCTCGCCGTCGGCGCGGGCGAGCAGGCGGGTGGCGACGCCCTCGTCGCTCATCCACTGGCGCAGCATGACGCCGAAGCCGCGCGTCAGCCACAGCTCGCGCCAGCGCGCAAAGGCGTCGAGCGTGGCGAGCAGCGCGGCCTCGTCGGCGGCCAGGCGGGCGAGCGCGGCGGCGTCGCGGCCCATGGTGGCGGTGGCGAGCGCGGCCTTGACGCGGCGCTCGCGCAGCGGCTCGGCGATCGCCAGCAGCACGCGCTCGAGTTCTTCGGCGTCGTCGGTGTGATACACGCTGGCCTGCGACAGCTCGACGCTGCCGACGCCGAAGGCCGCCAGCGCGCGGCGCATGCGCGCGCCCTGGCCGTGGCTGCGCACCAGCACGGCGATGTCGGCGGGGGCGAGTGCGTCGTCGCCGATGTGGATATGGCCATCGGCACCAGCAGCGAGCAGGCGCGCAATCTCGGCGGCGGCGGCGTGGGCGGCGCGATGCATGACCTGGGCGCGCGGCAGGCGGGTGCCACCGCCCGCCTCGGCCCCCTCGCCCTCATCGTTCCCCTCGCCAGCCGCAGCCCCGGCGCGACCGTCACCCTCGTCGAGCGTCTCGTCGCGCGGGATGCGCCACAACTGCAGCGGTGGCAGCGGGCCGGGCGCGGTGTCATCAACCAGCGGCGTGCGCTGCCGGCTGCCGGCGCCGACATGCACATACTCCAGCCCCGGCATCATGAACACCGCCGGGTTGGCGCCGAACAGGCGGTTGCAGGCTTCGATCAGCGCCGGCGCCGAGCGCTGGTTGTGGCGCAGCGTGTAGCGGGTGTCGGTGCGATCGCGCGCGGCGAGGTAGGTGAACAGGTCGGCGCTGCGAAAGCTGTAGATCGCCTGCTTGGGGTCACCGACCAGGAACAGGGTGCCGTGGCGGTCCTCGGCGCGGTAGATGCGGTCGAAGATGCCGAACTGCAGCGGGTCGGTATCCTGGAATTCGTCGATCAACGCCACCGGGTAGCGCGCGTGCAGCGCCGCAGCAAGCCACGGCTGGTCGCCCGCATGCAGCGCGCGGTGGGCGTTCCACAGGATGTCGTCGAAGGCGATCTGGCGGTGTTCGGCCTTGCGCCGGCGCAGCTCGGCGGTGGTGTGCTCGACGAAGCGGCGCAGCAGGCGCAGGCGGGCGGTGGCGCAGTGCGTGTCGACTGCGCTGCGCGCGGCGAGGAGTTCGGCGGCGGGATCGAAGAAGGCGTGGCGCGGCGGGGCGATGCCGCTCTTGCGACCGGCGGCGGTGGTCTTTGCCGCCAAGGTGTCGGCGGTGAGCAAGGCGAGCTTGCCGTCGTTGCCGCCCGGCAGCGGATGCAGCGCATCGCCCGCCGCCAGCCAGTCGGCCCACTGCCGCGCCGCCTTCGCCACCGACTCGGATTTGTAGCTGTTGGCGTTGAGGCCGCCGAGCGCCGCCTCCACTGCAGCGATCGCTTCGCCGAGCGTTCCGGCTACGGCACGCGCGGCGGCGTAGGCCGACTGCAGGCGCGCCTCGTCGGCAGCCAGCGCGGCGCCGACGCCGCCATCTGCCTCCGTCCCTTCCGCCGCCGTGCCTTCATCCCACAGCGGTCGCGCGCACGGCCGCGACATGTGGCGCTTCAGGATCTCCGCCCACCCCTCCGGGCTGTCGCCGGACTGCAGCAGATGCGTCGCCAGCAGCGCCGGCAGCCCGCCGCCGGCGACCTCGCGCCGCCAGAAATCCTGCGTCGCCTCCAGGCGCAGCGCGCTGTCGTCCTCGACCAGCTCCAGCTCGTAGGGCAGGCCGGCGGCAAACGGGGTGTCAGCGAGCGCGCGCTGGCAGAAGCCGTGGATGGTGAAGATCGCCGCCTCGTCGAAGGTCTGCAGCGCCAGGCGCAGGCGGGTGGCGAGCTGTTCCCGCGCGTGGCCGGCGGCGGCCAGGTGCGCGAGCAGGTTCGACACGAAGGGATCCGGCCCGGGCGTGCCGCCATCGAGCACCTGCAGGGTCTCGACGATGCGCTCGCGGATGCGCCCCGACAGCTCGGCGGTCGCCGCCTTGGTGAAGGTGACCACCAGCAGCGACTCGACCGGCAGCGCGCGCTCGAGCAGCAGGCGCAGGTAGAGGCCGCAGATGTTCCAGGTCTTGCCGGTGCCGGCCGAGGCCTCGACCAGGCGGACACCGTCGAGCGGGCAGGAGAAGACGTCGAGTTCGGGGGCGGCGGACATGGGCAGGGATGGTAGCGGAGGCCGGCCTGCCGTGCACCAGGCCGAGCGGGCGAGCCAGCATCATGTCGTACAGGGCCGGCGGTGGCCGCAACGGTCGCGCGATCAGGCGCGCTCCGGGTCGACGGCGGTGACCGCCGTGCGCACGAAGGCGTGTTCGTGGCGTGCAAAGTCCCACTGTTCGATGAGGCAGGATCCTCCCGCCTCGGATCCGGTTCGCGCCGGGTCATCGCGCGCACCGGACGCCTCGCCCCAGCGCAGGATATTCACCGAATTGGGCGCCTCGAGGCGGATGCGCGACGACACCGCGGTTCCGGCCTGGACCACCCACAGTCGCCGCGCCAGACCGTGCTGCGCCAGCGTGTAGGGCAGATGAATGTGCCCGCCCAGCACGAGGTCCGCGCCGGCGGCCGACCACGCCCGCAGGGCGGCATGGTGGCCGCGCAACAGGTTGACGTGGTCCTCGGCCCTGGTGACGGCCGCGGGCTGGTGCACCACCACCACGCGCAACTGCTGCGCGCTGGCCGCCGTCAGCAGGCTTGCCACCCGAGCGATCTGCTCCGCCGACACCTCCCCGTGCTTGTGCCGCCATGCGCGCGTGGTGTTGACGGCGACGACGAGCAGATCCGGCGCGGCGTGCACCGGCTCGAGATCGGATCCGAACGCCCTGGCGTAGCGCGCGTACGGGCGGGTGAGGCGCGCCCACAGGTCGAACAAGGCAATGTCGTGATTGCCCGGCACGGCCACGACCGGCGCCCCCAGCCGGTCGACGAAGGCCTTCGCCGCGCGAAACTGGGCGGGCCGCGCCCGCTGCGTGATGTCGCCCGACAGCACCACCACATCGGGCCGCTGCTGGGCGGCCAGCGCGACCAGGGCCTCGACCACCCGCGGCTGCTCGGTGCCGAAATGGGTATCGGAGATGTGCAGCACGACACTCATGGCACCGCCCTCATGTCTTTGCCTCGGGCGCGCTTGCCGTCGCCGCTGCGCCAGGCGCCTGGAGCACGTACAAGGGCTTGTCCAGCACGCGAATGTCGATCGGCGCGCGCATGCGTGCGACCTCGCCGTCGAACGCCACCGTGACCTCGCTGTGGCCGGGTGCCAGCCTGGGCCTCACCACCATGTGCTTGAACTCGAAGCTGTCCACGCCAGCGGCTTCCCCCAGCCTGCCCATTGCCCCGTGCACCATCAACCCGAGCATCGACAACGTGCCGATCGGCCGCAGCATCAGCGCCGCCAGACTGCCGTCGCCGGGCGTGCCGGCCAGGGTGTCTTCCGGTTCCGCGCCGAACTGTTGCAACTGCAGCCAGTTGTTGCACACGAACAGCGTCAGGGTCTGCACGTCGCGCACCGCCGAAGCCGTCTCGACGTGCAGCCGCAGTCGGCGCTGCGCGCGCAGCAGCGTCGCACACGCGGCCACGAACGCCACCCAACGGCTGCGGCCAAAGCGCGCCTTCCAGGCCTCGCGGTCCTGCAACAGTTCCGGGTACGCGCCCATGCTGGCGTTGACCAGGAACACCCGGTCGTTGATCGCCCCCACCTGCACCGGCGTCGGGCGCGCATCCATCAAATAGTGCGCCGCAGCGGCCGGCTCGGTGGGTATGCCGTGCGTCCGGGCAAAGTAATTGAAGGTGCCGTAGGGGATGACGCCCATTGGGCAACCGGCTTCGTGCGCAGCTTGCGCCACCGTGCTGAGGCTGCCATCGCCGCCGACGGCGACCACCGCCGTCCCGCGCGCCACCGCCGTCGCTGCGGCCGCGCTGGCCACCCGCGCCAGATCGTCAGGTTCGCAGCTCAGCAATTCACCCTTGCGCCCATGCGCGGCGAGGGCCGCCTCGATCACGGCACGCTTGGCATCGAGGTCGAGGGCGCCCGCACCGGCGTTGATCACGAACAGCAGGGCCGCCGCGGGGTCGACGTGCGGGGCCGACGTCGCGGCGCGCGGCGCGCGGTCGCCCCCTATCGACTGCGGCTGGAGATTCTCATTCATGCTGCAGCCGAACGGCGTCTGGATTGCGGGTGTTGGGCATGCGCTGTGTTCTCCGGAAGATGCGGCGGTGGAAAGCCTGCGGATTGCATCGTTACCCACGAGCCCGCAACGCCGCCATGTTGTTGCGGCCTTCAGACCCGCGCCGGTGCAGGCCGCCGCGATCGAACACGACGAAACCTCGGGGAACCGTCGAGACCGACAAGAGTCCGAATGGCCAGGCACTTCAAGCAGAGTCTATCGGTGATGAGCGACAAACGACGGGCCAGCGTGGAACGGATTGCCGGGGCGCAGCTTGCATCGATGAACGGTACGATGGCCGACGCCGTGGGTCAAAGCAACCGCCAACGCATGGTGTGGCTGAGCCTGCTGGCAATGCCGCTGCTTTTTCCGGTGGCGCTGCCGGGGATGGCCTCCATCGTGGGCGCCTTTTGCATCCTGGTCGCGTTCGGGCTGTTCAGCGGTCAGCCGGTGCCCCTGCCCGCCTGGCTTGCCCGACGCGAGATGAATGGGCGCGCCAGGGCGCTGCTGGCGCGAATGATCAGCCGGGTCGTCAATGTCATCGCCGTGCTGGGACGACCGCGCCTGCTGCGCTTGAGCGACAGGCCGGCGCGCATGGTGAACGGGTTGATGCTCTGCGCCGCCGGGCTGTCGATGATGGTGCCGGTGCCCATCATCAGCTTTGACAACGTGCTGCCTGCGCTGGCCATCGTCCTGATCGCCTGGGGGCTGCGCCTGCGCGACGGCCTGATGCTGCTGGGCGGCTACCTGGTGACGCTGGCCGCGATCGCTTCGGTAATCCTGCTGTGGTGGGGCGGCACGCTCGCCGCCACCGAATTGCTGTCGCTGACCGGCCTCGCTTTCGGCCGCTAAGCGCAGGCGCGTACGCGGCGGATACGCCAGGGTCGGCTCGATCGCATCCGGGCTAGACGCTCCCGAAGTCGATGAAGCGCTGTTCGATGTCGACACCGAGCAGTTTCACCCGCACCGCATCACCCACGTCCCGCCCTTCGAACCCGCGCACCATCCGGCCCTCGACCATGGGGGCGGTGATGCGCACGAACGTGCCCTTCGGTGTCGCGCCGGTGACGATGGCGTCGAAGCGGTCGCCAATCCGGTCATGCAGCAGGTAAGCGGCGGCGGCCTTGAGCACGCGGCGCTCGACCGTCGACGCCTTGTCCTCCTGGATGGTGCAGTGCTGCGCAATGACGTCGAGTTCGGCGATGGAATAGGGCATTGCCTGTTGCGCCAGCGTTGCCTTGAGCAGCCGTTGGGTGACGAGGTCGACGAAGCGACGGTTGGGCGCGGTGGAGTGCGCGTAGTCGTTGACGGCCAGCCCGAAGTGACCGGCGGGCGGTGCGTCAGGCGGTGCTGCCACATAGGCGCCCGACCCCAGCAGCTTCACCACGGCGAGCGACAGATCTTCGAAGCCGGACGGCTCGGCCGCACGGCGCGCAGTCAGGAAGCGGTCGAGCGCCAGCGCGTCGGGCGCCACGGGCAGGATGGCGCCGTGCTGCGCGGCCAGTTGCACCAGCCGGTCCCAGCGCCTGGGTTCCTCCAGCACCCGACGCAAGGAGGGCTGACCATGCTGGGCCAGGAAGCGGGCGGTGGTGCCGTTGGTCGCGATCATGATGTCGGCGATCAGGTCCTTGGCCCGGTTCTTCCGGTCGGCGCGCAGGTCCACCAACTCACCCTTGTCGAACACCGGCCGCGCCTGCGACGTCATCACGTTCAGCGCCCCACGCTGCTGGCGCCAGCGGCGCATGCTGCGCGCCACCTGGTCGTGCACGCGCAGTTGCGCCTGCAGCGCCGCATTCCCGGCGATGGCGGCCGGCGGTGGCGCCTGCATCTCGAGCCATGCCGCCACGCTGTCGTAGGCGAGCTTGGCGTGGTTGCGCACGGCGGCGCGGTACAACTGCGCGTCGGTGACCGATCCCTCGCGGTCGACGTTCATGTCCACGACCACGGCAAGCCGCTCCTCGCCTTCGTGCAGGGAAGTCCGATCGTTCGACAACAGCGGCGGCAGCATCGGGAAGACGCCGGTTGCCGTATAGACCGAGGTGGTGTTGGCCGCGGCATGCGTGTCGACGCTGCCGCCACGGCGCACCAGCGCATCGACATCGGCCACCGCCACGGCGAGCCGCACGCTGCCATCGGGCAGGGCTTCGGCCCAGGACAACTGGTCGAGGTCGAGCGTGTCGTCGTTGTCGATCGAGAACCACTGGCGGCCGCGCAGATCACGGATGTCGCCCGAGCGCTCCGCGCCGTCCTGGGCAAGGTGCTCCGCCTCGCGCAGCACTTCGGGCGGGAACACCGGCTCGAGGCCGTTCGCGCGCATTTCATCGGCGGCAATCTGGGCGAGGTCGGGAGCGTCCATGGCGATAGGAGGGGTGGTGGCAGAGTTGGATTGTGATGGGTTTGCGGAGGCTGAAGGGGATTATCGCGATGAAATGCTTGCGGTAGCGCAGCTTGGGGGGCCGTTACCGACCCCGAACTGCCTGATGATGTTTTCAAGGTCAAAGTCGGCTTTCTGATCTTCAAGCCGCCAGTCTGTTTTTCAGTCTGGCCAACTCTTTCTCAGCCTCAGCCACCAATCAGCTCGTGCCGATTGAGCGGCCGCTGTTGTCCCCACCGCTGCTGCACGGCAGCTCAGTGCCGTCGAACGGGAGGTCTCCAGTTCATGGAACCGGTGGAATGCAAAAATCATCTCGCTATTCATCTTCCGTTAACCTGACGTATGCAATTGTTGATCCGCCCGACATGTCGCGTTACCTCTTATTTTTGCGAGACGGCACCGCCTGACCCTAGTCGGACTCGATTCACTCTGATCGCAATCCCGCTACTCGAAGGAACCACCATGAGCAGAACTCTTCGATCGCTCGTGCTGACAGGCTTATGTGTCAGCGCCGCTAGTGTCCAGGCACAACAATGGGAAGCACTACCCGAGAAGCCACCAATCCCCGCAGAGAATCCGCAAACCGACGCGAAGGTCGCGTTGGGCAAAATACTGTTCTTCGACCCCCGCCTATCCGAGCACGGAACGCTCTCGTGCAATTCGTGCCATAACGTCATGGCTGGCGGCGATGACAACCGCCCCAACTCGATCGGCATGCATGATGCACGCGGCGGGCGAAGTGCTCCGACAGTCTGGAATGCCGCTTATCAGTCGGTACAATTCTGGGACGGGCGTGCGGCCACCCTCGAAGAGCAGGCCAAAGGACCGATCACCAATCCCATCGAGATGGGGATGAGCGATGCCGCTGTCGCAATGGAACGACTCAAGGGCATCCCTGACTATCTACCGCTGTTCAAGACTGCGTTTCCTGGTGCCAATGATCCGCTCACAATGGACAACGTCGCAAACGCGATTGCAGCCTATGAACGCACTCTCGTTACGCCGAACACACCCTTCGACCGCTATGTCAGGGGAGACAAGACGGCGTTGACCGAGCAACAGGTACGCGGCATGCAAACCTTTGCCGATCTGGGCTGCACTGCCTGCCACTCTGGCGCCAATTTCAGCGGACCCGCAATGCCGACTGGGGTAGGCTTCTTCATGAAGTTCCCGACCTTTGCCGGCAGCGAATACGACAAGAGATACGCCCTCCTCGATGACACCGGTCGCCACGTCGCAACCGGGAAGGAAGAAGACAAGCACATGTGGCGGGTTCCGACCCTGCGTAACGTCGCATTGACGGCGCCCTATTTTCATAACGGGCAGGTGCCGACACTGGAAGAGGCCGTGCAGGTGATGGCGAAGACGCAGTTGAACAAAACGATCGAGCCAGCCCAACTCAAGGATGTGGTTGCTTTCCTGACCAGTCTCGGCGGCGATTTTCCCGCCCAGACGATGCCGCGCCTGCCGATGACGACCGGCGTGAGCATCGTACCGGCGGTTGATCCTCACCTTCCGACCAATCCGGTAGGCCACTGAGGAGGCTCCCTTGCTATTCGGACGCCGCCACAGCCTGCGGCGGTCCGTCATCGCAGCGGTTCTTGCCACCGAACATGACTGCATTTTGCGCCCCGGTGCATGAACCGATCATGAAGTCCGCGTTCACCGCCCATTCATGCAGCCGGCGCGCCCTGCGCGTCACCGGACAGCGGTTCCGGGTGGGTGAATACGCGGGCCCCCGGATGGATCGCCTGAATTTCGGCCTCGATCTCGTGGAGCAGATCGTGAATACGCAGAATGGTCCAGTCCGGGGGTACCCGAACGTCGACATAAATGAAACTCTCTACACCGGCACTGCGGGTGCGAAGATTGGCGGGCTCGATGCCGCGTAGCGCGAAACCCTGCAGAACGGTTTCGATTGCGCTCACTTCTCCCGCCGGCAATGATGCATCCATCAGGCCATGGGCGGATGCGCGCACCAGCCGCGTACCCTCGACCAGAATGTTGATGCCGACCGCAATGGCCACCAGTGCATCCATCCACAGCCAGCCGCTCAGACTGGCAAGCCCGAGCCCAGCGAGCACCCCGGCAGAGGTCCAGACATCGGTCATCAGATGGCGTGAACTACCCTCGAGCGCGATCGAGCGCAGGCGTCGCGACGCACGCCGCAAAGCCAATGCCACCAGCAGGTTGATGACGCTGCTGCCGACCGAAAGCGCGAGTCCGAATCCCAGCGCCTCGAGCGGCTGCGGCTCGAGCAGGCGCATTACGGCAGACCAGATGATTGCGCCAGCAGCGCCAAATATCAGGATGCCTTCGAAGCCGGCCGAGAAGTATTCAGCCTTGGCATGACCCAAGGGGTGTTCAGCATCCGGCGGGCAACGGGCGATCGTGATCATCCACAACGCGAAGACCGCGCCGGCCAGGTTTACAAACGATTCCATCGCATCGGAAAGGAGCCCGACGGAGCCGGTGACCCACCACGCAAGCGTTTTGAGCAGAATGGTCGCAATCGCGGCAGCGGTCGAGATCCAGAAGAAGTGACGCGCCTGCAGCTTATCCAGCATGGAGATCATTTATCTGGCTCGGGAGAGAAATTCGGTAGGTCGGTAGAATCAGCATAGCCGATGAGAACCTTTTGAGAATGCCGCTGGCTCGCACCCCGAGCACGAGCCGGCATCAACCGTGCGGATGGTCAGCGCGCGCCTCACGTGCCCTGGCAGGTGAGCCCGCCCCGCGTCGTGCGCGATCACAGTTCGTGCCCCCAAGCGCAGATGCCGCCGTGCAAGTTGTATCCAAACGCAAGCTCCTGGGTTTCGTTCAGCCTGCCTTCATGTTGGGCGGTTCAAATTGTCTCCACGGTCTCAGCCGAGACCCGAAAAGCATTCAAACCCTTTGAAGGAAAGACAACAATGAACAAGCTCCTCGCCTCGCTTCTGCTCGCGCTTGCCGCCACCAGCGCAATCGCCGGCCCGACCTGCAATGCCCCGCAAGACCAGTGGATGAAAGAGGCCGACTTCAAGGCCAAGATCGAATCCCAGGGTTACCAGATCAAGACCTTCAAGGTCAGCAAGGGCAAGTGCTACGAGATCTACGGCTTCGACAAGGACGGTAAGAAGGTCGAGATCTACTTCGACCCGATCACCGCTGCCGAGCTCGAAAGAAAGGGCTGAGCAACGCCCCCCATAGAATCGGCACAGGGCCCCGCGACCGGGGCTCGGTCGCCAGGTCAGGCACTGAATTCAATCAACCCGGGGATGTTCATGAACCCGCCACAAACTGTTCGCGTGTGGGACCCCTTCGTACGCGTGTTCCACTGGAGTCTGGTGTCTTGCGTGATGCTCAACTACTTCGTGGTCGAAGACGGCGAAACACTTCATCAATGGCTGGGCTACATCGCCACAGCGCTCGTCGCTGCCCGGATCGTGTGGGGCTTCATCGGCACCCGATATGCGCGCTTCGCCGACTTCTTCCCGACACCGCAGCGATTACTCCGTCATCTGCGCCAGGTGGCCTCCGGGCAGCCAGACTTTCACCCGGGGCACAATCCGGTCGGTGCATTGATGATGCTCGCGTTGATTACGTTGGTGCTGGGCCTGGGCCTGACTGGCTTTCTTCAAACCACGGACGCGTTCTGGGGCGTGGAGTGGATGCAGGAACTCCATGAGGTGCTCGCATCGACGTTGATTGCGTTGGCGGGGCTGCATGCATTGGCGGCAATCGTGATGAGCCGTGTCGAGCGCATCAATCTGGTCGCCGCAATGGTCACCGGCGTGAAGATTCGCAAGCGGGCTCAGCAGAGCACATGAACACCGAGGGCTCGGTGATGTCCTGCGGCTCGCCGAATGCGCCGGGCATCAGCCTGGAATTGATCTTTCCCGCAACCGCGCCCAGAACTTCAGGCGGCGGGCCGACCGTTCCCCACAGCGGCGTCCCGATCGGGTCCGGGGCGATGGAATTGACCCGGATGCCCTGGGGGCGAGTTCTGCCGCCGGGGTCTGGGAAAGGGACTTCAGGGCCGCCTTGCTGGCGCTGTAGATGGCCAGGCCGGGAAAGCCCACCTGGGTCAGGAAGGTGGTGATGGGGAGAAGACATTCAAGACCCCGCCCCAGGATTCGGCAAATCCAGCTCTCGCCCAAGCGCCAGCGCTGCCGCCGCCTCCGCGTGAATCGCCGTGGTATCGAATAAGGGCACGCTCGCGTCCTCGTCCCCGACCAGCATCGAGATCTCCGTACACCCCAGGATGATCCCCTGCACGCCGCGCTCGACCAGGCGCCGCATCACGTCGCGATAGGCCTGGCGCGAGGCCTCCTCGATGCGCCCCAGGCAAAGCTCCTCGTAGATCACCCGATGCACCAGATCGCGATCGTCCGCCTCGGGGATCAGCACCTCGATGCCGTGCTGCCCCGCAAGGCGGCCGCGATAGAAGTCCTGCTCCATCGTGAAGCGCGTGCCGAGCAGGCCGACGCGGTGCAGGTCGGCGTGGTGGATTGCGGCTGCGGTGGGGTCGGCGATGTGCAGCAGCGGGATCTTCACCGCGGCCTCGATGGCCGGCGCCACCTTGTGCATGGTGTTGGTGCACAGCACGATGAAGTCGGCACCGGCGCGCTCCAGCGCCCGCGCGGCGTCGGCCAGCAGCGCGCCGGCCGCGGTCCAGTCGCCGTTGTGCTGCAGGCGCTCGATCTCGGCGAAATCGACGCTGTAGAGCACGATCTTTCCCGAGTGCAGGCCGCCGAGCCGGGCCTTTACGGCTTCGTTGATCTGACGGTAATACGGCACGGTGGATTCCCAGCTCATGCCGCCAAGGAGGCCGATGGTTTTCATGGGGATAATGCGCAGGAAGCGGAGACGCCACATCATGCCATGGCTATTTCCCGGGCTTCATCGACATCACCGGCCAAGACCGCAGTCCCTCATTCCGTACGCGAGCAAGCATGACTACCCTCCGCCTCATCCTCGGCGACCAGCTCAACGCCGCCCATTCCTGGTTCCGCGCGCCGCGCGCCGACGTGCTCTACCTGATGATGGAGGTGCGCAGCGAGACCGACACCGTGCGCCATCACGCGCAGAAGGTGCTGGGGATCTTCGCCGCGATGCGCGCCTTTGCCGACGCGCTGCAGGCGGCGGGGCACCGCGTGCGCTACTTGCGGATTGGCGACGCCGACAACCGCCAGGCCTTTGCCGCCAACCTGGCGCAGGTGGCAGCCGAGTGTGGCGCGACGCGCTTCGAGCGCATGGAGGCCGACGAGTGGCGGGTGGAGCAGGTGCTGGACGAGGCCGCGCGGGCGCTGGCCCTGCCGCATGCGGTGGTCGGCAGCGAGCACTTTCTCGCCGAGCGCGCCGAGCTGGCGCAGCGCTTCGCCGCCAAGGTGCCGCGCATGGAGTTCTTCTACCGCGACATGCGCCGCCGCCATCGCGTGCTGGTCGACGCCGATGACGCGCCGGTGGGCGGAGTGTGGAACTTCGACGCGCAGAATCGCGAGAAATGGCCGGGCGACCCGCCGGCGCCGGCGTGGCCGTGGAGTGGGCACGATCTGCGAGCGCTGTGGGACGAGATCCTCGCCGCCGGCGTGCAGACCATCGGCACGCCGCACGCCGATGCGCTGCGCTGGCCGATCACCCGGCGCGAGGCGCGCGCCGGGCTGGCGCACTTCATCGAGCACGCCCTGCCCTGGTTCGGCCCCTACCAGGACGCGATGAGCACGCGCTCCACGACGCTGTTCCACTCCGGGCTGTCGTTCGCGCTCAACGTCAAGCTGCTGCACCCGCGCGAGGTCATCGACGCCGCGGTCGCCGCCTGGCAGGCGGGCAAGGTCGAACTGGCGAGCTGCGAGGGCTTCGTGCGCCAGATCCTGGGCTGGCGCGAGTTCGTGCGCGGGGTGTATTGGGCGCGCATGCCGGGCTACGCAGACACCAACGCGCTCGACGCGCAGCGCCCGCTGCCGGCCTGGTACTGGAGCGGCCACACCAGGATGGCCTGCCTGCGCCACGCCATCGGGCAGTCGCTGGACACCGCCTACGCCCACCACATCCAGCGCCTGATGATCACCGGCAACTTCGCGCTGCTGGCGGGCTGCGACCCGGACGCGGTGGACGCCTGGTATCTCGGCATCTACATCGACGCCTTCGAGTGGGTGGAGATGCCCAACACCCGCGGCATGAGCCAGTTTGCCGACGGCGGCGTGATCGCCAGCAAGCCCTACGCCGGCGCGGCGAGTTATATCGGCAAGCAGTCGGATTACTGCAAGGCCTGCACCTACGACCCCAAGCGCCGCCACGGCAGCGACGCTGCCAGGCGCGACGCCAAGCCCGCCTGCCCGTTCAACAGCCTGTACTGGGACTTCCTGCTGCGCCACGAGGCCCGCTTCGCACGCAACCCGCGCATGGCGATGCCGTACAAGGCGTGGGCGAAGATGGATGCGGCCGAGCGCGCTGCCACCCGCGCCCAGGCGTCGATTTACCTCGCACAGATCGACGCCTTATAGGCGCGCAGGTCGGCTCGATTGTGGGAGCGGGCTTGCCCGCGAAAGTGGCGCTCGACCCTGCGACCTTCGCGGACAAGCCCGCTCCCACAGGGGCACTAACGCGACGCCAGCGCGCGCACGTCCGCCAGCAGCGCGTCGACGCTCGCGGGCAGCGTGTCCCAGGCGCACATGAAGCGCGCGCCACCGGCGCCGATGAAGGTGTAGAAGCGCCAGCCGCGCGCACGCAGGCCGTCGAGCACAGGCAGCGGCAGCTCGCAGAACACGCCGTTGGCCTCTACCGGGAACATCAGCTTCGCGCGCGGCACCTGCACCAGCCCGGCCGCCAGGCGCTGGGCCATGGCGTTGGCGTGGCGGGCGTGCTCGAGCCACACGTCGTCTTCCAGGATGCCGAGCCAGGGCGCGGACAGGAAGCGCATCTTCGAGGCCAGTTGCCCGGCCTGCTTGCAGCGGTAGGCGAAGTCTTCGGACAGCTTGCGGTCGAAGAACACCACCGCCTCGCCCACCGGCAGGCCCATCTTGGTGCCGCCGAAGCACAGCACGTCCACGCCCACCTTCCAGGTGATCTCCGCCGGCGCCACGCCGAGCGAGGCCACCGCGTTGGCAAAGCGCGCGCCGTCCATGTGCACGCGCAGGCCGTGCTCGCGCGCGCAGGCGGAGATCGCGGCCACCTCGTCCGGCTGGTACACCGTGCCGACCTCGGTGCTCTGGGTCAGCGTGACCACGCGCGGCTTGGGGTAGTGGATGTCGCTGCGGCGCGAGATCACCTCCAGCACCGCGGCGGGGGTGAGCTTGCCCTGTTCGCCGTGCGCGGGCAGCAGCTTGGATCCGTTGGAGAAGAACTCCGGCCCGCCGCACTCGTCGGTCTGGACGTGGGCGAGCTCGTGGCACACCACGCTGTGATAGCTCTGGCACAGCGAGGCGAGCGCGAGCGAGTTGGCGGCGGTGCCGTTGAAGACGAAGTAGACGTCGCAGTCGGTTTCGAAGATCTCGCGCAGGCGGTCGGAGACCCTGCGCGTCCATTCGTCCTCGCCGTAGGCGGGGGCGTGGCCGGCGTTCGCCGCCACGAAGGCTGCCATGGCCTCCGGGCAGACGCCGGCGTAGTTGTCGCTGGCGAAATGTTGAGTCGCTTGCATGAGGGCTCAGGCGCGGTCCAGGTTCAGCGGCTCGCCGGTCGCCGCAGCGCTGGCGGCGGCGGTGAAGATGACGTCGGTCGAGGAGTTCAGCGCAGTCTCTGCCGAGTCCTGCACCACGCTGATGACGAAGCCGATCGCCACCACCTGCATCGCCACATCAGTCTCGATGCCGAAAAGTGCGGTCGCCATCGGGATCAGCAGCAGCGAGCCCCCCGCCACGCCCGACACGCCGGCCGCGGCCAGGCCGGACACGATGCACAGCAGCAGTGCCGTGGCGAAGTCGACCGGGATGCCCAGGGTGTGGGCGGCAGCCAGGGTCATCACCGAGATCGTGATCGCCGCGCCGGCCATGTTGATCGTGGCGCCGAGCGGGATCGAGATCGCGTAGGTGTCCTCGTGCAGGCCCATGCGCCGGCACAGCTCGAGGTTGATCGGGATGTTGGCGGCCGAGCTGCGGGTGAAGAAGGCGGTGACCGCGCTGCCGCGCAGGGCGGCGAACACCAGCGGATACGGGTTGGTGCGCAGCTTCCAGAACACGAACAGCGGGTTGATCACCAGCGCGACGAAGAGCATGCAGCCGACGATCACCAGCAACAGGCGGCCATAGCCGAGCAGCGCGTCGAAACCGGTCTCGCCCATGGTGGCCGCGACCAGGCCGAAGATGCCGAGCGGGGCGAAGCGGATCACCACATGCACGATCGACGACACCGCGTCGGCGAGGTCATTGACCACCTTGCGCGTGCCCTCGCCGGCGTGGCGCAGCGCGATGCCCAGCCCGATCGCCCACGCCAGGATGCCGATGAAGTTGGCTTCCATCAGCGCCTTGACCGGGTTGGCAACCACGTTGAGCAGCAGGTTCTTGAGCACGATCAGGATGCCGCCCGGCGGGCTGCCGGTGGCGGCGGGCGCGTCCAGCACCAGCGTGGTGGGAAAGGCGAAGCTGGCGAGCACCGCGACCAGCGCGGCGGCGAAGGTGCCGAGCAGGTAAAGGATCAGCACCGGACGGATGTGGGTCGGCTGACCGTGCTTGTGGTTGGCGATCGCGGCCGCGACCAGCACGAACACCAGGATCGGCGCGACCGCTTTCAGCGCGGCGATGAAGAGGTCGCCGAGCAGGGCGACCGATTTCGTGGCGCCCGGCGCGATCAGGGCCAGGGCGATGCCGAGGACCAGACCGATGGCGATCTGGGAGATGAGGCTCATGCGCAGTACGCGCTGCAGAACCGTGGGGGTGGCGGTGGTCATCGGGGTGTCTCCTCGTGGATGACGTTATGGTCGGGGGCGCCCGGATAGGGCGGAAAGCCGCTGCGGGAATGGTGTTCCGCATGCGGCAGGGGTGAGCCGGTCAGCACTCGGGGAAGCTGACGGCGAGGCCTCCGCGGGAGGTTTCCTTGTACTTGTCGAGCATGTCGCGGCCGGTGTCGCGCATGGTGCGGATCACCTGGTCGAGCGAGATCGCGTGCGCGCCGTCGCCACGCAGGGCGAGCTGGGCGGCGTTGATCGCCTTGACCGAGGCCATCGCGTTGCGCTCGATGCAGGGCACCTGGACCAGGCCGCCGACCGGGTCACACGTGAGGCCGAGGTTGTGTTCGAGACCGATCTCGGCCGCATTCTCGACCTGCTCTGGGCTACCGCCGAGCACTTCGGTGAGGCCGGCGGCCGCCATCGCACATGCCGAGCCGACCTCGCCCTGGCAGCCGACCTCGGCGCCGGAGATCGAGGCGTTCTTCTTGCACAGCACGCCGACCGCGGCGGCGGCCAGCAGGAAGTTCTCGACGTCGGCGTCGCTGCTGCCGGGCATGAAGTCCATGTAGTAGTGCAGCACGGCGGGGATGATGCCGGCCGCGCCGTTGGTGGGCGCGGTGACGACGCGACCGCCGCCGGCGTTCTCTTCGTTGACGGCGAGCGCGTAGAGGTTGACCCAATCGAGCGCGGCCATGGTGTCGCTGATCAGGTTGCGGCCGGCGGCGCGCTCGCTGAGCTTGCGGTGCAGCGCGGCAGCGCGGCGGCGCACGTTGAGCCCGCCGGGCAGCACGCCTTCCTGGGTGATGCCGCGCGCGACGCAGGCGCACATCACACCCCAGATGCGCTGCAGCGCGGCGCGCGTGTCGGCTTCGCTGCGCCAGGCGCCCTCGTTGGCGAGCATCAGCTCGCTGATGCGCAGGCCGTGGCGGCGGCACTGTTCGAGCAGTTCGGCGCCGGTGTCGAAGGGATACGGCACCGCGACTTCGGCCTCGGCCGAAGTCCCCGACTGCGCCTGCGCTTCGTCCACCACGAAACCGCCTCCGACCGAATAGTAGGTGTTCTCGTACACCACGCCATCGTCACCATGCGCGATCAGGCGCATCGCGTTGGGGTGGTAGGGCAGACTCACCGGCAACAGGCGCATGTCGCGCGCCCAGTCGAAGACCAGCGTGTGCGTGCCGGCGAGCTTGAGTTCGCCGTCGAGGCGGACCAGGTCGACCGCGTCGGCGACGAAATCGGGATCGACCGCGTCCGGGCGCGCGCCCATCAGTCCGGCGATGATGGCACGGTCCGTACTGTGGCCGACGCCCGTCGCCGACAGCGACCCGTACAGCTTTACCTCGATGCGGCGCACGCGCTCGAGCACGCCCTGCTGCGCCAGTGCGGTGGCGAAATCGTGCGCGGCACGCATCGGCCCGACGGTGTGCGAGCTGGACGGGCCGATACCGATCTTGAACAGATCGAGGACGCTGATGGACATGGATCGCTCCTGTTGGAATCCGGTGTTGCTTTAACCAATCTAATCGCGAAAATACTTATCGCCGCATCAAGGTATTTTCCATTGGCAGCAGAAGCGACTCAATCGATAGATTTTCACCTTGTGTTTATTAAAACTAAACCATGAACCCCTCTGCACCTTCGCAGGTACACACCCGGCTGCGCGTCTTCCTCGCCGCTGCGCGCCACCTTTCGTTCACCCGGGCGGGCGAAGAACTGCACATCACGACCGGCGCGGTGAGCCAGCAGATCAAGCTGCTCGAGGACTGGCTCGGCCAGCGCCTGTTCCGCCGCCTGCCGCGCCGGATCGAACTCACCGACGCCGGTAACCGCCTGCTCGCCGCGGTCGACCCGGCCTACGCCGCGGTCGATCTGGCCATCGGCCGCCTGCGCGGCGGCGCCTTGAGCGGCGTGGTGCGGGTGCGCACCCTGCCCTCCTTCCTCGCCACCTGGCTGGTGCCGCGGCTGCCGCGGCTGATGGCGCGCTTTCCTCAGATCGAACTGCAGGTCGAGGCAGAGGACAGCACCTACTAGCTGCGCGACGGCGAGTTCGACCTCGCCATCGACCTCAACGACGGCACCTACCCGGGCTTTCAGAGCACGGTGCTGCTGGAGGAGGAGATCTTTCCGGTGTGCTCGCCGCGCCTGCTCGACGGCCGCCCGGCGCTGGAGACGCCTGACGAGCTCATCCACTACCCGCTGCTGCACGACATGACCGCCTGGCGCGGCAGCCCGCCTTACGCCGAATGGGAGCGCTACCTGCGCGCGATCGGCGCACCTCAGGTCGAGGTGCGGCGCGGCTACATGTTCAACCGCAACCACATCACCATGCAGTGCGCGATCGCCGGCATGGGGGTCGCGATCGCGCGCCGCACGCTGATCACCGACGAACTCGACAGCGGCCGCCTGGTTGCGCCCTTCGCGCAGACGGTGGCCACCGGAAAACGCTACTGCCTGGTGTATTCCGCTGGTGCGCTCGCCGACCCGCGCGTGGCCACGGTGCATGACTGGATCGTCGGCGAGGCGCACGGCCTCAGCCGATCATCTGCCCCGGCAGCCACGTGACCAGCCCGGGGAAGGTGTAGAGCAGGATCAGCGCCAGCACCATGAGCAGGAAGTAAGGCAGCGCATACACCGCGATCGTGGTGATCTGCCTGCCCGACAGCGCCTGCAGCACGAACAGGTTGAAGCCCACCGGCGGGGTGATCTGTGCCATCTCCACCACCACGATCACGAACACACCGAACCACAGCGGATCGATGCCCGCCGCCTGGATGGTCGGCAGCAGCACCGCCATCGTCAGCACGATGATCGAGATGCCGTCGAGGAAGCAGCCGAGCAGCACGAAGAAGATCCCGAGCGCGAACAGCAGCATGCCGGGCGTGAGGCCGAGCGAACCGATCCATTCGGCCAGATGACGGGGCAGGCCGATATAGCCCATGGCCAGGGTCAGGAAGGCCGAGCCGGCGAGGATCAGCGCGATCATGCAGTACAGACGGGTCGCGCCCATCAGGCCGGAGAGAAAGCTCGCGCGTGTCAGTGACTTCTGCGCCGCGGCGATGATCAGGCTGCCGATCACGCCGATCGCCGCCGCCTCGGTGGCGGTGGCGATGCCGGTGTAGATCGAGCCGAGCACGCCGGCGATCAGCAGCACTACGGGTATGAGGTTCTTCGACGCGCGCAGCTTGCCCATGAAGCTGGTCTTGAGGTCGGCGGGCGGGATCTTCTCCGGGTTCATCAGCGACCACACCACCACCCAGCCCATGAACAGCGACGCCAGCAGGATGCCCGGCAGCACGCCGCCGATGAAGAGCTTGGAGATCGACACGTCGGCGGCCACGCCATACACGATCATGATGATCGAGGGCGGAATCAGCAGGCCGAGCGTGCCGGCGCCGGCCAGCGTGCCGAGCACCATGGACTCGGGATAGCCGCGACGGCTGAGCTCGGGCATCGCGATCTTGCCGATGGTGGCGCAGGTCGCCGCCGACGAACCCGACACCGCGGCGAACAGCGTGCACCCGATCACGTTGGTGTGCAGCAGGCGCCCCGGCAGGCGCTCCAGCCAGGGCGACAGGCCCTTGAACATCTCCTGCGACAGCTTGGTGCGGAACAGGATCTCGCCCATCCACAGGAAGAGCGGCAGCGCGGTCAGGGTCCAACTCGAGCCGTGGCTCCAGATCGCCACGGCCATGCCGTCGCCGGGCGCGCGGGCGGTGAAGCCGAGCATGCCGAGCATGCCGATGGCCATCAGCGCGAGGCCGATCCACAGCCCGCTGGCCAACAGCACCACCATCAGACCGACAAGAACGAGTGCAGCAGTGAGTTCCATGATGCCCCCTATTCCATGTGCGCCATTTCGTCGGCGTTCGCCTTGGCGAGCCGCTGCGGCTCGCGCCCCAGGCTGACCTGAATGAAGTCATCGACGACAGCGATGAGCAGGATCACGGCGCCGATGGCCATCGACATCTGCGGAATCCACAGCGGCGTGGCATCGACACCCTGCGAAATCTCGTCGAATTCGTGCGACTGCCACGCCAGGCGAACGGCATACCAGGCGAGCAAGGAGGCGACGACGACACCGGCGCCATGTGCGAGCCACTCCGTCAGCCTGCGCAGGCGCGGACCGAGGCGCTCGATCACCAGGCTGACGCGGATGTGTTCGCCATGCTTGAAGGTGTAGGCCAGGGCGAGGAAGCCGCAGGCTGCCATCGCGTAGCCGGCGTAGTCGTCGGTGCCCGGCAGGTAGATGCCGAGCGGACGGCTGAAGACGCCGGCCGCGACCATCACCAGGGTGACGATCATGCCGACAGCGGCGAGCGCACCGGACAGCCGGTACAGGGAATCGAGAAGCGCTCTCATGGCGGTCTCCGGAAAGGCCAGGGCCCGCGCGAACGGGCCCTGTACGACAGCGAGGACTTACTTGAGCTTGCGGTAGGCGTCGAGGATGGCCCGGCCGTCCGGGCCGGCCTTCTCGACCCACTCGGCGGTCATGCGCTCGCCGACCTTGAGCAGCTCGGCCTGCAGCGCCGCGGGGGCCGGCTGGACCGTCATCTTGTTGGCCTTGAGCTGGTCGATGTACCAGGCGGTCTTCTCTTCGGAGACCTTCCAGCCGCGCTCCTGGGCCGTCGCGGCGGCCTTGAGCAGCGCGTCGCGGCTCTGCTCATCCAGTGCATCGAAGGCCTTCTGCGACACGAACACGATGTTCTTCGGCAGCCAGGCCTGGATGTCGTAGTAGTAGCTCAGCTGTTCCCAGCTCTTGGTGTCGTAGCCGGTGGCCGACGAGGTCAGGTTGGCGGATACGACACCGGTCGACAGGGCCTGGGTGAGATCGGCGGCCTGCACGGTCACCGGCTGGCCACCCATCAACTCGATCATGCGCGCGACCGTCGGGCTGTAGGAGCGGATCTTCATGCCCTTGAGGTCGCCGATGGTGTTGAGCTCGGTCTTGGAATACAGCCCCTGCGGCGGCCACGCCACCGAGTACAGCACCTTCAGGCCGTTCTTCGCCAGGCGCGCTTCGACCGCCTGCTGCGAGGCCTGCCACAGCTTCTTCGAGTCGGCGTAGCTGGTGGCGAGGAAGGGCACGGTGTCGAGGGCATAGAGCGCATCCTCGTTGGCCAGGCCGGAGATGATCAGCTCGCCGATCTGCGCCTGCCCGGCCTGCACCGCACGCTTGATCTCGTTGGCCTTGAACAGCGAGCCATTGGCGTGCACGGTGATCTTGAGCTTGCCACCCGTGGCCGCGTCGACCTCGTTGGCGAACTGCTGGATGTTCTCGGTGTGGAAGTTGCTGGCCGGGTAAGGCGTGGGCATGTCCCAGGTGGTCTGGGCATGCGCGGCCGCGGCGATGCCGAAACCGACCAGGGAACCGGTGATCACCTTGAGAAGGGGATGCGTAAGGGTCATGGCGTGTGCTCCTGAAGTGAAGGGGCAGAGGCCCCCGTGACGCGGTTTGTGTTGCGGCGACCGGCTATCCATAAGTCACCGTTATTGCACGATAGAGATTTTCTGATTATCTTGTCAACAAAACGTAGATGTTTTTTACGCGATACGTCTTCGAAACATCACTGGAGGTTTCAATGAGCGACAGCACCCCCATCGTTTCGTCACAGCACCTCGTCTCGGCGAAGGCGCCCCAGGTGTCCGAGTTCGAGTTCGGCCTGATCATCGCGTGGCATGCGTTCGCACGCTGGATGATGCGCTGCATGACCGCCGCCGGCGTCAAGGACATGACCCCGATCGACGTCCTCGTGCTGCACCACGTCGCCCACCGCGACACCGAAAAACGCCTCGCCGACATCGGCTTCGTGCTCAATGTGGAAGACACGCACGTCGTCTCCTATTCACTGCGCAAGCTCGTCGGGCTCGGCCTGGTGCAGAGCATCAAGCGTGGCAAGGAAGCCTTCTATTCCGTCACCGACCAGGGGCGCGAGATCTGCATGGCGTACCGCGACGTACGCGAGGCCTGCCTGATGCCCGGCTTCAGCGGCAGCGCCGACGAGAACGCCCGCATCGCCGAACTCGCCCAACTGCTGCGCACGCTCTCCGGGCGTTACGACCAGGCCGCGCGCGCAGCCTCCACCTCCCCGCTCTGAATACAGGAGGCCCGCCATGAGTGTTCGCATCCTCGACGCCGGCGACGCCGCACTCACCATCGAGTTCGGCAGCGTCATCGACCCCGCCCTGCTCGCCGCGGTCAACGCGCTCGATGCCGCCATCCTGCGCCGGCAGCAGGCGGGCGCGCTGGCGGGGGTGATCGAGACCATGCCCACCTTCCGCTCGCTGACGGTGTTCTTCGACCCGCTCGCCACCGACCGCGACACCCTGCTCGCGGCGCTGCAGCCGCTGATCGACGCCGCCGAGCACGGCACGCCGGTCGACGGCCGCCACTGGCGCCTGCCGGTGTGCTACGAGGGCGAGGCCGCGCCCGACCTCGCCGAGGTGGCGCGCACGATCGGCATCGACGAGGCCGAGGTGGTCGCGCTGCACAGCGGCACCGAATACCTGGTGTACATGCTCGGCTTCCTGCCCGGCTTCCCGTTCATGGGCGACCTGCCCGCACGCCTGCGCCTGCCGCGGCGCAGCCAGCCGCGCGTGCGCGTGCCCGCCGGCAGCGTGGCGATCGCCACCGGCCTCACCGCGATCTACCCGTGGGAGAGCCCCGGCGGCTGGCACCTGGTCGGGCGTTGCCCGGTGCCGCTGTTCGACGCCCGGCGCGCCTCGCCCTCGCTGCTCGCCGCCGGCGACAAGGTGCGCTTCACGCCGGTGAGCGCGAACGAATGCCGCGCGCTCGAGGCCGGATTGCGCAGCGGCGACATCGACCCGATGCAGTGGCTGGTCGCCGACGCGGCCCACGCCGCCACCGCGGAGGACGCAGCATGAGCCCGCAGACCGAACTCGAGATCGTCTCGCCGGGCGCCTTCGCCTCGATCCAGGATAAGGGCCGCCACGGCCATCGCCGCATCGGCGTGCCGTGGGCGGGCGTGCTCGACCGCCGCCTGATGCGCATCGCCAACGCGCTCGCCGGCCGCGACGAGGACGCACCGGTGATCGAATGCTTCGACGGCGGCCTGCAGCTCACGGCGCACGGCGGCGCGGCAAAAGTGGCGGTGGCCGGCGACGCGGTGATCGAGGTCGACGGCGCGGACGGCCGCCGCCAGCTCGCGCCCTGGCGCTCGGTCACGCTCGCCGACGGTGAATCGCTGCGCATCCGCAAGATGGGCAACGGCCGTATCGCCATGGTCGCGGTCGCCGGGCTGGACGTGCCGCCGGTGATGGGCAGCGCCTCCACCTACGTGCGCGCCGGCCTCGGCGGCGCCGACGGCCAGGGCCGCGCGCTCGCCGCCGGCACGCGTCTGACGCTGGGCGAAGCCGACGCCTTGGGCAGCGACCACGTGCTGACCCAGCCGCCCACAGCCGACGAGCGCCCGATTCGCCTCGTCCTCGGCCCGCAGGCCGACCACTTCAGTGCCGCCGCGCTGGCGGCGCTGGTCGGCGGCGACTACCGCGTCACCGCTGAGGCCGACCGCATGGGCATCCGCCTCGAAGGCGCCAGGCTTGAACACACCGCCGCCGCCGAGATCGTGTCCGACGCCACCGTGCCCGGCTCGATCCAGGTCCCCGGCGCCGGCCAGCCGATCGTGCTGCTCGCCGACGCCCAGACCGCTGGCGGCTATCCCAAGATCGCCACCGTGATCACCGCCGACCTCGGCCGCCTGGCCGCGCTGCGCCCCGGGCAGACGCTGCGCTTTGCCACCGTGAGCGCCGCCGAGGGCGCGCAGATCGCGCGCGCCGCCGAGGCCGAGACCTGCGCGCTGATCGCCGCCATCCGCGCGCTGCCGGCCGACGGCATCGACCTGGTGGCGCTTTACACCGGCAACCTGGTCGACGGCGTCGTGCATGCGCTCGGCGCCGAATATCGACCGCTATATTGAAGAACGATCCCGCCCTGAGGCCCTCTCCATGACCAACATCATCAACCTCAACGCCGACCTCGGCGAATCCTTCGGCGCGTGGACCATGGGCGAGGACGAAGCCCTGCTGCAGGTGGTGCGCTCGGCCAACATCGCCTGCGGCTTCCACGCCGGCGACCCGGTGGTGATGCGCCATACCGTTCGCACCGCGCTCGCCGCCGGGGTCAGCCTCGGCGCCCACCCCGCCTACCCCGACCTGCAGGGCTTCGGCCGCCGGCCGATGAAGATGGCGCCGGCCGAGCTCGAAGCCATGGTCATCTACCAGGTCGGCGCGCTCGCCGGCATGGCCGCGGCCGAAGGCGCGCGCGTCACCCACGTCAAGCCGCACGGCGCGCTCAACAACCAGGCCTGCGAAGACGCCGCGCTCGCCGATGCGGTGGCGTGTGCGGTCAAGGCCATCGACCCGAACCTCATCCTGCTCGCCCCGGTGCTGTCCGAGCTCCACTCCGCAGGCGAGCGCGCCGGCCTCAAGGTGGCCGGCGAGATCTTCGCCGACCGCGCCTACACCGACCGCGCCACCCTGGTGCCGCGCGGCCAGCCCGGCGCGGTCATCCACGACCACGACCAGCTCGTCACCCACGTGCTGCGCATGCTCGACGCCGGCGGCGTGGTCAGCCAGAGCGGCAAGGTGCTGCCCACGGCGATGGACAGCATCTGCGTGCACGGCGACACCCTCGGCGCAGTCGACAGCGCACGCCACCTGCGCGCAGCGCTGGAAGCGCGCGGATGGACCGTCGCCCCCCTGCCCGAGGTCGTCGCCACGCGCTGAACGCAAGCGCCCCCTCCCCGGCTACAAATCCATCATTTCCGCCTACACTCCACCGTTCCCATTTGCGCAAAAGCACACAACGGAGACGACGGAGACATGACGAAGACCTGGATGGAAGCGATCGACGCACGCAGCGCGGCGGCACTGGCCTCGGGCGCCCTGCAACCGGTGGCCGCCGAGCAGACCGAAATGGAAGACGCCGGCATGCGCTTCATCGTGCGCTGGGTGTCCTCGCTGGCGGTGAAGGACGCGGCGAGGGCGGCCACCCCGGCCGCCACCCCGGCCGCCACCCAGGTCGCCATCCCGGGCGGACCGCGCGACCCCAACTTCAACCCCTTCCTCAACCCCGATCCCGAACTCACCGTCGGCCCGATCGGCACCGCGCACGTCGTGATCCTCAACAAGTTCCCGCTCTGCGAGCGCCACCTGGTGCTGGCGCGGCGTGCGTTCGAGGAACAGTTGCTGCCGCTGGCACGCAGCGACTTCGCGGCGCTGGCCGAGATCATGATGGAGGCGGGCGGCATCGGCCTCTACAACGGCGGCACCGCAGCCGGTGCCAGCCAGCGCCACAAGCACGTGCAGTGGATGCCCGACACCGAGGGCAACGCCAGCCTGCGCCTGTTCGCCCCCGGCCTGCCGGGCGACCTGCCCGAGCACGGCGTGGCGCGCCACCCAGCGCTGTCGATGCAGCACTGCTTCGTGCGCGTGCGCTGCGGCCTGGGTGTGGCTGTCGACGTGGCTGCCGACAGCCTGCTCGAAGGCTTTCGCCGCGCCTGCGACACGCTGCAGTTGAAGCCCGGCGCCGACGGCCTGCTGCCGCCCTGCAACCTGCTGATCCACGACGGCTGGCTGCTGATGCTGCCGCGCAGCCAGGAATGCTTCGAAGGCATCTCGATCAGCGCGGTGTGCTTCGGCGGCACGCTGTACACCCGCCAGCGCGAGCAGATCGAATCCATCCGCCGCGTCGGGCCTTTGCAGGCACTCGCAGCGGTCGGCTGCTGACAGGAAACGCGGGGCGGGCAGCGCCACCCGAGCGCGGTGTTTCGGCGATGGGAGTGCAGCGCTACTCGGCCACGTCCGGCACCGCCTGCCAGGCAATCCGCCCCTGCCCGGCCTCGGCGAGCCGGGCCTGCAGCGCGGCCGCGGCATCCTCCGGCAGGCTGAAGCAAAGCTCCACCGCCTCGCCATGAGTCACCGTCAGCAGGCTCGCGCCCGCCACCTCGAGTTCGCGCCGCAGCAGGCCTTCGAGCGCATAGGGCACGGCGCAGCGCAGCGTCGCCAGGCGCACGATCGGCACCTTCTCCGCCTGCAGCAGGGCCTGCGCCACCGCGTCGGTGTAGGCGCGCACCAGCCCGCCAGCCCCAAGCTTCACGCCGCCGAAGTAGCGCACCACGGTGGCGAGCACGCCTTCCAGGTCCTGGTGGCGCAGCACTTCGAGCATCGGCCGCCCGGCGGTGCCGCTCGGCTCGCCGTCGTCCACCGCCGCCGACTGCCCGCCCGCGAGCAGCGCCCAGCACACGTGGCGCGCGCCGGGATGCTGCGCCCACAACGCTGCCACCACCTTCTGCGCGGCGGCGCGATCGGCCATCGGCTGAACGCAGCCGATGAAGCGACTCTTCTTGATGATCAGTTCGCTGTGGACGGGGGCGGCGAGAGTCAGCGGCATGGCGACGATTCTAGCCGATGGCCCGCGCGCAGACCGTTCCAGGCTCGGTTCCACGCACTGCCCGGCATCGATGCGCGGAAAACCGCCGCCACAAACAACCGGGGCCGCCAACCCGCGAGGGTGACGGCCCCGGCCAGGGACTATGCGAACCGGATCAGGCGCGGCGGCGCAGCGCGGCCAGGCCGATCACGCCCAGACCGAGCAGAGCGAGCGAGCCGGGCTCGGGCACGGCACTGACAGCCGGGCGGTCCAGGACGGTGCCGGTGAGCTTGAGGCTCATCGTGTAGCCGTAGCGGGAGGACGATGCACCGACGTCGGCGTCGGACAGGTCGAGCAGGTAAGTGGCAGAGAACACGCCGGCCTCGCTGGTGTCGAGCCAGGCGTTGAAGCTCAGACCCGGGGGGCCGGCGAGCAGCGCCATGAAGGGCTTGAGGTCGGTGCTCAGCTTGCCGGTGTCACCCGAGCCGTTGACCTCGTCGAGGTCCAGCCCGACACGCTCACCCGCGGCATTCCCCAGCCCGAAGCCGAGCATGGCGGAGTCGCCGACGAAGACGGTGCCGAAATCGAGTTCCAGCGCCTGCTCGCCGTTGTCGAACGCAGCCAGCGCATGCAGCAGGTAGGTATAGCTGATACCCAGATTGCCCGCCCAGGTCAGCGTCGTCACGGTGCTTTCGGTACCGGCAAAGGCACTCGAGGTCTGCTCCGCGCTCAGCAGCGGTGCGCTGAAGCTGAAGTCAACCTTGCCGGCGCCGACGTAGGCATCCAACTGGGCCTCGGCCACGCCGCCATCCGAGTTTGTGGTGACGCTCGAGGAGGTCGCCGGGCCGGTACACGCCGCGCGCCGGTTGCCCGCACACGCATCGTCGAGCGTGATCGTGCTGAAGGTCCAGGCCAGCCCTGGCGCCGAGATTGCGGCGCTGCTGCTACCCGTGCCGTTCGAGCTCACCTGGCCATTGCTCCCACCACTGCCTGTGGTCGACGTCACGCGCACGCTGGCGTCGCGGGTCGACTGCACATTGACGGAGGCCCCGGTCAGAACCCCGAGGCTGGCATCGAACTGCTGCACGCTGGCGCTGCCGAGCGAGGCGCCGTTGGCGTTGGTCGCGGTACCGCCCTCGGCATCGGTGACCGAAGCCGAGCCGGTGAATGCGACCGGCGCGGTGCTCAGCACCAGGGCGTGGGCCGGCGCGGCCAGCAGTCCAGCCCCCAAGGCGAGCGCAAGCGCCAATGGGCGGGCAGCAGATACAGTGTAATCGAGTTGCATGATGGCTCCAGGAGCGTCTTGTTATTGGCTGAAACGCTTTTAGCAAGAGCCGGGCCATACTATTTTTATTCTATTTTTCAATGGCTTGCAAAAAACCATCCACCGCGAACGGCAGGCGTGTAAGCACGGCCGACAAGCGCGCGCCAATCCTGCCCGGAAGACGACGCCCGCATTCGCCTAGCAGTCAGGAAAGCCTCTCGTCAAGGATCGACTCCACAAGGGGCACGAATACTTTTTCTGCGAGCGTGAAGAAAGTCTCATCGAGCGGCTCGGCGACGCCGCGCAGCGCGAGGCGGTAAGCCGGGTCATTGCCCTCGCCGTATTCCGTTCGCATTCCGCCGGTCCACTTTTCCATCGCCTTGCGCGGACTGTCGGAATTTTTTACATAGGCCCAGGCCGACTTGGGGAAGAAGTGCAGCGGCGCACACAGGCCCTGACGGTAGAGCCCAAGCAAGGTTTCGAGCACCTGCCCGGCAACGGCCGGGTCCAGCGCCGCGAAGCGGAATTCGCCGTCGCGCGACAGGCCGCGCGTCTCGCCGCGCACGCCGGGTGCGGGCGCTGCGCATAGCAGCAGGTGGGCGAGCCAGGCGCCGAGGTAGTCGCTGGCGCGGGTGTCGTCGTAGCGCGCGCGCAGCAGGCCATCGGCGCGCAGGTCGGCAAAGCTGGCGGTCAGCGACCAGGCCTCGCCGTCGATACAGCATTCGAAGCGCGCCCGATGCGGCGGCTGCGCCGGCGCAGCCAGGAGCTGGCGCTGGCGACCGGAGAAAGCCAGCAAGCTTTCGAACTCGCGCACGAGCGCGGCCTCGCCGAGGGTGCCGGCGGGGTATTCGTTGCCGGCACGCGCCAGCGCCCACAGGCGGTCGTGAGCCGCACCAGCGCCCGGCTCAAGCGCCTCGACGGCGGGGGCCACACCGGCCTTCGACTCATCCAGCTCGCCTGCCCTGCCCTTCGGCGCAGGCATCGCATCGGCCAGCATCACCGGCAGCAGGCGCGCCGCGAGCGCGCGCTGGCCCGCCCAGTCGGGCAGCATCGGCTCGACGTCGTCGAGCACCTCGGCCGAGTGAGGCAGGTCCAGCCCCACGCGCTCGCGCAGCAGGTAGCGGCAGGGATTGGCGAAGAAGCGGATCAGTTGCAGCAGCTCGACCTCGCGCCAGGCCGCATCGGGCGGCGGCAGCGGCGCGACGAAGAAAGGGGCGGCATCGGCGCCGCTGCGTGCGTCCGCATCGTCCGCATCGCTTTCCCCCTCGGCGGCGCCGGGCTCGCGCAGGAGCGATTGCGCTTGCGCTGCGACTGATGGGGCCGCGGCACTGGCGACTGCGGCACCGGCACCGCCCGCGCCCGCAGACGCCGCCAGCCGACTCGCGAGCGCCTGCGCGTAGTCCTCGTTGAAGCTGGTCAGCCGCTCATCACGGCGCGCGCCGGCGATGAAGTAGTCGGCGGCGAAGGCCTGCAGCGGATGGATCACGGTGAGCCGCCTGCGCACCTCGGCGAGCGCCGCCGGGTCGCCCGCCGTGCTGGCGCAGGCGGTGGCCAGGGTGTCGAGCAACTCGTCCACCAGCACCGATGGTGGCAGCGCACTGCCGTCGCGCACGCTGCGCCCGACGTAGGACAGGTGCAGCACCTCGCGCGCGGACAGGATCAGGTCGAGGAAGAGGTTGCGGTCGTCGAGCCGGCGCTGGCGGTCGCCGGCCTGCGGGCGGGCGGCCATGAGGTCGAACTCGGCCGGGCCGTCGCTGCCGGGGAAGGCGCCCTGGTCGAGCCCGATCACGCACACCACGCGGTAGGGCAGGCTGCGCAGCGCGGGCAAGGCGGAGAAGGTGACCGTGCCGCCGGGCACGCCGCCACGCGCCGGGTCGTCGAGCACCGCGGCCAGCGCCGGATGCACGACCGCGAGCGGCACCGCGGCCTCGAGCTCGGCGGCGGCGATATCGTCGGCGAGCGCGGCGATCGCGGCACGCACCTCGCGCAGCGCATCGGCGTGCTCGGCGGGGTCGCCGACCAAGCGATCGAGCACCTCGTTGAGCGCGCTGCGCCAGCCGGCGCCGGTGTGTTCGCGCAGCAACAGGTCGCGCACGCTGCGCAGGCTGTCGGCATAGCGCCACAGGCTGCCGAGGGCGGATGCGGCCTGGCCCTCAGGAGCGCCGGCGCCGATGCGTCCGGCGAAGCTGGCCTGGTCGGCGGCCTCGCCGGCCGCCCAGGCGAGGAACAGCCGGTGCAGGCCTTCATCCAGCGTGTGCGCGGACGCCGAACCGGCTTCGGTCCGTGCCCCGGCGTCGGCCGCAGCCGTGCCGGCGACGGGACCCGTGGCAGCGGAGCTCACCGCATCCAGTCCCCAGCACACGCCGGCTGAACGCAGCCAGTCGTGCACGGCCTCCAGCGCTGCATCATCGAGCCCGAAGCGCGCCGCCACCGGCGCCTGCTGCAGCAGGTCGAACACGCGGCTTGCCGGGAAGCGGCTGGCGGCCAGGTGCAGGGCCTGGTCGAGCACGCGCGCCACCGGGTTGTCGCGGGTGCCGCCGAGGCCGGTGATGCGCCACGGGATGCGGCGCGCCGCCGGGGCGGTGCCGAAAACCGCCTCGATCAGCGGCGCGGTGGTTTCGAGGTCGGGGGTCAGCACCACGACGTCGGCCGGGCGCAGCGCAGCGTCGGTGCCGGCATGCATCTTGAACAGGCCGAGCAGGCGGTCGTGCAGCACTTCCAGCTCGCGGGTGCGCGAGTGGCAGACGTGCACCTCCAGGCTGCGGTCGCTGCCGGCCAGCCGCACGCCCGCCGGCGGCAGTTCCTCCAGGGCGAGGATGGCGTTGTGCAACCGCGCCAGCAGGTGGCGGCCGGGGTGGGGCGCGAAGGCGGCGTCTTCCTCGACCGCGTGCTCGCCCTCGAACAGCAGGCCGATGTGGGCGCGCGTCTGCTTGCCCCAGGCGGCGAGCAGGCCGTTGCCGGTGTCGAAGAACATGTCCTTCTGCTGCGCCGCCAGCCAGGACAGGCGGCGCGCATCGACGATGTCGAACCAGAACTCGCGGCAGGGGTTGAGCACGTACAGGCGCACATCCACCACCCGCGCCAGCTCGCGCAGCAGGTCGAGGTAGAGCGGCGGCAGCGCAGGCAGCGCGAACACGTGCACCGTGGCCGGCAGGCCCACCGCGGCCAGCTCATCGGCCGACATCGCAGTGACGCGGCGCAAAAAGGCCTGGGCCGGATGCTCCTGGCGCAGCCCCATGCCGTCGCGGATGCGCTGCCACAGCTCGGCCTGCCAGGCTTCGTCGGCGAGCTGGACCGCGCTCGCCCCGGGTCCGAGCGCCGAGCCGCGCCCGTGGGCCCACACCGCCAGCCACTGCGGCCGGTAGGTCAGGTAGTGATCGAACACGCGCGCGATGCGCCCGGCCAGCTCGAAGCGCATGCGCGCATCGGCGCCGTCGAGATAGCGCGCCAGGCGCGGATGCGCCGCCACCCACGCGCCGTGTTCATGCGCGCGATCGAGCAGACCGTGGATGCGCCACGCGAGCAGCGTGGGCGAGAACGGCGAGCGTTCCGCCACTGGCACCACGCGCCCGATCTGCTGCCACAGCCACTGCGCGAGGTAGTCGAAGCGCAGGTTGGCGCTGACGCCCTCGCGGTCGGCCACCGCCAGCTCGACCACACGCCGCAGCGCGCTGCTCGGCACCACCACCTGGCGCTGGCCGAACGGCCCCGGCTGCTCGGCGCCGAGGCGCTCGAGCAAGGTGTCGAGGAGGATTTCGAAGCGGTTGGAGAAGCTGAGATGGAACATGGCAGGCGCAGGCGGGCCGCGCAGCGGTGATCGAGCCGCCATTATACGGAGCGGGACACGCGCACCTCGCGCGCCCGGCCATGCCAGGCCAGGCGCATGAACCACGGACCGGTCAGCCCTGCGCAGGAGCGGGCTGGCGGGCTAGGAGCCCGGCGGCGGCGCGCCGAAATCTTCCGGCCGGTACGCCATGGCGCGCCCCCGTCCCTCGCGCTTGACCATGTAGCAGGCATGGTCCGCGGCACGGACCAGTTCGGCCACGCTGCCGAGCGCGCCGTCGATCATCGCGAAGCCGATGCTGGCGCCGATGCGATACTCGCGGCCTTCCCATTCGAAGCGCAGATCCCGCACCGCTGCGCACAGGCCGCTGGCGATGCGGGCGACGTCGGCCGGCGTGCAGCCACGCAGGATCAGCGCGAATTCGTCACCGCCGATCCGGCATACCGTGTCTTCACTGCGCAGGTGGCTGCGGATCAGATCCGCAACCACGCGCAGCAGGGCGTCGCCGGCGGCGTGTCCACCGGTGTCGTTGACCGGCTTGAAGTGGTCGAGGTCCATGAAGCACAAGGCGCCGTGATCGCCGGCCCGGCGCGAGGCCGAGAGCAGTTCTTCCAGCGCCTGCTCGAACGCGCGACGGTTGGGCAAGGACGTGAGCGGGTCATGCAGGGCCTGATGAGAGAGCCGCGCGGTCGCCTGCTCGATGCGCGCCTGCAGCGTCTTGTGCGCGTTGGCAATCGCACGCGCCATGGAGTTGAAGCCATCCTCCAGCGTCTGTAGCTCCTCACTGCCCGCGCGACCGCTGACCTGCACGTCGAGCTCGCCGCGCGCCATGCGCCGAACGGCCTCCACCAGCCGGGCGACGGGTTCGCCCACCACGTTGGCGAGTCGAATGGCGAGCAGCATCGCGAGCACCAGTGCACCGACAGCCAGCCCGACCGTGGTCATCACCGTGGTGCGCCAGCGCGCATCGTAGGCGCGGGTGTCGATCTCCACATACACCCAGCCCACCGGAAATGGCGCCAGCGCCGCCCTGCCCCCGGCAAATTCGTCGACCGCCACAGGCATCGACATCACCGGCGCAGCAAAGGCGACGCGCCGCCCCTGCCGGCCCAGTCGGACCGCCTCCTTGGCCTGCCGGGTGCGACCGTCATCGGCAAGGACAGGTGCGCCCAGGCGGGCGAGTTCGTGACCGCTGAGGTCATACAGCACCGCCGCGGCCACGTCGTTCTGCGCCTGCAGCGCCTGGATCAAGCCATCGAGACTGCCGCGGCTACCCGAGATCACGCCATATTCGGCGGCGGGCGCAAGGAAACTGACGATGGCCAGACCACGCTCGGCAATCTCCCGGTCCGCCATGCGTGCGCCGCGAAACAGCGACAGGCCCGTCATCGCCGCCGACAGCAGCAGCACCGGCAACAGCACGGTGAGCAGCAGACGCGCGCGCAGGGAGATGCGATCGGTGCTCATGGCTGCCCACCTCCTGCGGTCTGGCGCAGCAATTCCCCGTCGTCGGCCACGCTGATGCCGAGCGCACGCGCCACCTGACGATTGACCGCGATCTCGAACGACACCGGCTCCTGCGGTGGGGGCAGCGTGACCCGCGTCGAGTCCTGGGTACGCAACCAGTCGATGAGATCGCTGGCGACCTGTTCGGGGGTGATAAACACTGCCGCCAGCGCGCCGGCGGTCACATAGGCGCGCGAGAAGGCGATGATCGGCTTCTGGTAGCGGTAACTGGTGAGCAGGATCGAGCGCGCCGCAGTCGGACTGGACAGCATGGGGTCGGGCAGCGCCAGCAGCACCTCGCTCGCACTCAACACCTCCTCGAGACTGGCGATCAGCTCCTTCTCGCTGCGCACCTGGCGAGTGGCGAGCGTGAGCCCTACGTCGGCGGCTGCCGCGTGGAGCGCCGCCTCGGCGTCGATGTTGTCGCCGAGCAGCAGGCCCACCCGCATGCGCTCGGGCACCACGGCACACAGCAGGCGGAACTGGCGCTCGACCGGCTGATCGAGCAACCAGGCGGACAGCGCCGCCTGCGGGTATGCACTGCGCAGCACCTCGAAGCGGCTGCGCGCGATCATCGTCACCAAAGTGGGCCGTAGGTGGCGCGCGAGCGCCAGCTCGGCGGCGGCCTCGCCGCTGGCAACCACCAGGTCGGCGCGCGCGAGCGCGACGTCATCCAGCCCTTCTGCCGGGCTGCCGATGTCGAACACGCGGTGGCCGAGACCGGCCGCGGCACGCATGAAGGCATCGGCGAAGGCCTTGTGCACGCCGTCGCGCTGTGAAACCACCACCGCCACGTCGAGGGCGAAGGCCACAGACGACGTGGTGAAGCCCAGCAACAGCGCGAGCCCGCACAGGCAGGCGCGCAAGTACGAGCGTCGCTGCAGAACGAAACGCATCACCACGCGAGGCGAAGACTGCCGAAGACCTGCGGCTCGTGACGGAAGCGGCCCTCGTGGAAATCGACATATCGCCCACCCACGCTCTGCGCCACGATCGCCACCTCGTTGCCGGAACCCGGCTGGCCAAACTCGCGCACCAGCTTGAGATCGACGCGAGCCTTCTCGGGAACGATGTCGCCGTCGCTCAGCCACTTCATGACCGAATGCCGATAGAACCCCATGCTCGCACGCCAGCGACCCGGCAAATCCTTGATCAGCAGCACCGAGGTGACCGACGTCGGAACGCTGTAAGTGAAGTCATCATCGAGAATGTCGTCATCAGCGTCGACGTCCGCGAAGGACTGTGACAGCACGACCCGCCCCCAGCCAGGCTTGCGCCAGTCGGCGCTGAACTCGCCCCCGGTCATGCGAAAAGTCCCCGCGTTCTGGAACAGGAAAGTCTTCGTCCGCGCAGGTGCGCCAATGTTCCCGATGGGCGGGCACGGATTCAGGCAGGTCTCATCGTCAATGTACCGCTCGTAGCTCTTGTGAAAAGCGCGCACATCGAGACGCAGCCCGAGCTCGCGAAAGGCGGCCACGTAACCGAGCTCGAAATGGCGCACACGCTCTGGATCAACGGAGGGACTTGCCTTGTTGAAAACGCGCAGAAGCTCGCCATTGCCGTAGATCGCCTCCTCGGACCGGGACTCGACCCATGACGGCGCACGATAGGAGACCCCGGCCGAAAATCGCACCGCCGACTCCGGCGTCAGCGCGTAGTTGATCGCCAGCCGCGGCGAAAACAGCGAACCGCTGTAGTTGTGATCCTCGAGTACGCCACCAAGGTCGATTTTCAGGCGCTCGAGCGGCGCCCAGAACACGCTGCCGAATAGCTGACTGCTGGTTCCCCGCAGCGTGCTGCCGGTATTGAACATGTAAGGCGCTCGCACGGACTCCTGGCGGACTCCCGCGCCTAGCATGAAGCGCCAGCTCGGTGACAGACGCGCCGAATACTGGAGTTCCAGATTGTCCCGGCGCACGTCACTGTTCCGGTCCCGACCGATCACCACAGGGGTGTTCTCTGTGTTCAGCCAGGCGCCTCGCATGCGCTCGTCCTGGTGGTAATAGTGCACGGACAACTCGGCGTCCGCGGCAGAGCTGCGCCGCCAGCCCAGATGGAGGAAGGTCGAACGGGCGTCGTCGGCACGCAGCGGATCGGAAAGACTGAACGGAATCCCGCGGTCGCTCTCGCCTTCACTGGCGCCAAGCATCAGGCCGATTTCATCGTGCGCCGACACCTGGGCGGTCGCGGACAGGTTGACGACCGATCGGGTGACGGTCTCCCGGTCGTTCCAGTTGGGCTGATCGGGCGACTGCTGATCCAGATAAGGCTCGAAGTTCACCGCACGCCGATGCGAGCCGGAAAGGCGCCAGTCGAGCGCCTGATCGAGCTTGCCATTTACCCGGAAACCGTGATCGTAAAAACCGTTCCTGCCGACTCTCGAGATCAGGCCTGCGCCACTCTGGGTGGACGGCGACCGGGTGATGATGTTGATCACGCCCTGGAAGGCATCGACCCCGTAGGCCGCGCCGTTGGCCCCCCGAACAACCTCGATCCGATCGATGTCGTCGACGCGCAAAGGCAGATCCTGCCAATTGGTGTTGCCCCACAGCGGGCTGTTCACCGTGCCGCCATCGATCATGACCTTGATGCGGCGCTCATACGCATCGCCCAGGCCATGGTTGGCGACGGTCGGCGAACCCTCGGCCCAGTCCGCGACCAGAAAGCCGGGCACCAAGCGCAGCAGGTCATGGATTTCAGTGAAGCCCGAGGCTTCGATCATCTCGCGATCGATCACGGTGACCGCGACCGGCGCATCGAGCGGCGACTGCGCCATGCGCGACGCCGTGAGCACGACCGGGATGTCGCTGAAGAAGACGTCGGTCGCATGGGCTGCGCCGATGCCGAGCATCAGGCCGGCAGCGGTCGCCGTGGACAGGAGCGGGTTGAGGAGGCGAGGACGTGGCACGGTTGAATGTGGGGCAATGGATCTCGCGCCGAACCTTGCACCCTAACTGTGGAATGCGCCAGCCAATCGGAGACCAGACCGCGAAAATCCGCACGCTCGCTAGCCAACTCCGGTCGCGAGCGCGCGCACGCCGTGGGCGACGAATTCGACCGCAAGCGCCGCGAGCACCAGGCCCATCAGGCGCGTCATGATGTTCAGGCCGGTCTGGCCGGCATAGCGGCTGATCCGTCCCGCCATGCGGAAGCACACCCACACCACCCCGCCCATCACCGCCCCGATCACCAGCAGTGCCACCATGTCCCACCAGTGCTGCACCTGCTCGGAGTGAATGATCACGGTGCTGACCGTGCCCGGCCCGGTGAGCAGCGGAATCGTCAGCGGCACGACGGCGACGTTCGAGCGCTCGGTTGCCTCGTGCTCCTCTTCCGGCGTCGACCGGATGCGCCCCGGCTCGGCGTTGAACATGTTGAGCGCGAGGATGAACAGCAGGATGCCGCCGCCGACCTGCAGCGAGGCGATCGAGATGCCGAAGATCCCCAGCAGGCTCTGACCGAACAGCGCCGCCGCGCCGACCACGATCGCGGTGGCGACCGCTGCGGTGTTGATCGTGCTCTTCCGCTCGCGCGCCGACTGCCCGGCGGTGAGGCTGAGAAACATCGGGATCGCGCCGAACGGGTTGATCAGCGCCAGCAAGGTGATGAAGACCTTCAGTGTTTCCATGGTTTCCGTATCCGGGGGGCGCGGCGCGGGGGACGCAGCGCGAGCAAGCGCGGGAGCATAGCCGATCGCTTGTTAAACTTGCGCCTCGAACGCGTGCTCGTGCCAACCTGTGTGCACATCCCCCACGGAACGCCTGATGGCCCGAACCCACCCCGAAGGCTGGCAACAGCTCCCCGCCGCCGGCGCCCGCGGGCGCGAGCGCGCCACGCTCGCGCTGCTGGCCGCGGCGCTGCCGCGCGCATGGACGATCTACCACGGCCTGCACTGGACGCGCGCCGAGGGCGCGCACCTGGTGTTCGGCGAGATCGCCTTCGCCGTGGTCGGCCCGGGCGGACGGGTGCTGCTGATCGAGCAGCATGCGGGCTTCCTCGACGAGACCGCCGACGGCCTGATGCGCCCGGGGCGCAAGCGCGCGCAGCACATCAGCCATGAACTCGCCCGCAGCGCCGACGAGCTGCGCACCCGCCTGCGTCCGCTGCTGGCCGGCGCCGAGCCGGTGCTCGACATCCTTCTGTTCTGCCCCGACTACCACGTGCGCCAGCCCGGCAGCGCCGGGCTCGATCCGGCGCGCATCGTCGACGCCAGCCGGCGCGACGCCTTCGCCACCATCGTGCACGACCTGACCGCGCCGCGGGCTGGCGACCCGCCTGCCGAGCCTGCCCGCCTGCAGGCGCTGCACCGCTTCTTCGCCGACATCCTGGAGCTGGTGCCCGATGTGCAGGCCCACATCGGCCAGGCCGACGACCTCACCACCCGGCTGTCGGGCGGGCTCACCGAATGGGCGCGTCGCATCGACATGACACCGCACCGCCTGCGCGTGACCGCCACCGCCGGCAGCGGCAAGACCCAGCTCGCGCTCGCCGCCTACACCGACGCGCTCGCCGCCGGCAGGCGCCCCTTGTACGTCTGTTACAACCGCCCGCTCGCCGACCACTTCGCGCGCATCGCGCCGGCCGGCGGCGAGGTCGCCACCTTCCACCAGCTCTGCGACCGCCGCCTGCGCGACGCCGGGCGCAAGCCGGCCTTCGGCGCGCCCGGCGCCTTCCGCCGCATGGAGGCCGACTTCGCCGCGCTGGTCGCCACCCACACCACCGCCGACTGGCAGTTCGACGAGCTGATCATCGACGAGGGCCAGGATTTCATGGAGCCCTGGCGCGACGCCCTGCTCGCGCTGCTCAAGCCGGGCGGGCGCGCGTGGTGGCTGGAAGACCCGCTGCAGAACCTCTACGACCGCGCGCCGGTGGCACTGCCGGGCTGGGTTGGCCTCACCGCCGACACCAACTACCGCACCCCGGCCGACGTGCTCGCCCTGCTCAACGCCCGCCTGCCGCTGCCGGCGCCGATCCGCGCCGGCAGCCCGGTGACCGACAGCGAACCCGAGGTGCTGATCTGGCACGACGAGGCCAGCCTGCTCGAGGCCACCAAGCGCGCGATCACGCGCGCGCTCGGCCTCGGCTTTCGGCGCGACATGATCGTGCTGCTCACCTTCCGCGGTCGCGAACACTCGCGCTTCACCGCGCTCGATCAGCTCGGCCCCCACCGCCTGCGCGCCTTCACCGGCCGCTATGACCTGCTCGGCGAACCCGAGCACTCGCACGGCGAATTGCTGATCGACTCGGTGTACCGCTTCAAGGGGCAATCGGCGCCCTGCATCATCTTCACCGAGATCGACTTCGAGACCACGGGCGAGGCCATGGACGAGCTCACCATGCGCAAGCTCTTCGTCGGCGCAACTCGGGCGACGATGAAGCTGATCATGGTGGCGTCGGAGCGTTGTGCGCAGGCCCTGGAAGCTGGTCCCCGACCGGACTCACCGGGGTATCTCGACACTAGCGGAAGGTGATACGGGCGGATTCGAGACATCAATTTCGGCTTACACGTGAATAACTTCACAACTCATCCGGAATATACGCACCTTGAGCAGGATGCCCTCCATGGCATCATCGCGTAACAATTCGTTACCCGCTCAATAATCCGAGATCCATCCGCTCATGACCACTCGCAAGAAACTCACAGCACTCGCAGTCGCCGCGTGCGTCGGCATGACCACCGGCTGCGCCAACATGCCGCAGAGCGACGCCTTCAACAAGGAGAACATCGGCACCGTGGTTGGCGCAGCAGCCGGCATACTGCTCGGCAGCCAGATCGGCAAGGGCGGCGGTCGCACCGCAGCCATGGTGATCGGCGCCCTTGCCGGCGGCATGCTGGGCAAGTCCATCGGCGCGAGCCTCGACGAGCGCGACCGCGAGGCCCTGGCCATGCAGACCCAGCAGGTGCTGGACAGCGCCGGAGACGGCCAGACCATGACCTGGAAATCGGACCACAGCGGCGCATCGGCCACGATCGTGCCGGTGTCGACCGAGCAGGTCAGCCGCGAGATGGCAGTCAAGCGTACGGCCAAGGTACAGTCCGTCTCCAATCTGCAGGTCATCAACAAGCCCTACCGCGCCATAAAGAGCGCCAACGTGCGCAGCGCCCCCGACGCCAGCGCCGAGAAAGTCGGCGGACTGGCCGCAGGCAGCACCTTCACCGCGATCGGCCGCACCGACAACAACTGGCTCGCGGTGGGCCGCCGTGGCGTGACCGTGGGCTATGTGTTCGCGCCGCTGGTCGAACCCGTCTCCGCCCGCCAGCAGGTCGCCAAGGCCGCAACCACGCAGACCCAGGCCGCGAAGCCGGCCAACACCGCAACCGACCTCGACGCCATGGACGTCACCAGCGCCCAGAGCCAGGGCTTCGACTTGGACAGCATGCCGGTCGTCGAGGACAAGGTCGCCGCGACCACGACCTGCCGCACCCTGGAATACACCGTCAACGCCGAAGGCAAGCGCGAGCAGCAGAACGTCAAGGCCTGCCAGGCCGCTGACGGCGCCTGGGAACTGACCTGAGGGCTGCACCAACATGAAGCGATACCCTGTCCTCGGGCTGCTTGCGCTCAGCCTCTCCGCCTTTGCCGGCGACGCAAGCCACCGCCTGGCGTTCTCGAAAGCAGAAAATGTTGAAGTATTCGTAGACCACCGCGCCGGCGAGCCCTGGTGCGCCCCCGCCCTGCAGATGCGCTTCGCCTTCGGTGGCGAGCCCAGCCTGGAAGCGGTCGAGCGCCTGATGCCTCGCCTGGGCGGCCTGCTTGCCAAGGAGTGCCCGCAAGCCGCAACCACGCAGTGGAAGAGCGTCGATGCAAGCGGCAGCGAAGCCCGCAACGGCCTCAGCGAGAAGGCCGGCGGCTGGCTCGCGCTCGCCGCCCAGCCGAAGGCAGCGCTCGCCAGCGCGCCGGCGCCCACCGCCGAGCCGGCCCCCGCAGATAAGCCCGCAACTGCCGCAGCACCGGCAGTTGCGCCAGCCCCGGCTGCGGCCGAGGCTGCACCAGCGCCTGCCTCAGCGACACCCCCAGCAACAGCGCCCGCGCCGGCTCCGGTTGCCGCTTCCGCGCCAACTGCAGCCCCCGCTGTCGCACCAGCCCCCGCTGTCGCACCAGCCCCTGCACCGGCCGCGGCACCCGTTGAGGCTCCGGCCCCGACACCGAGCGAGCCCGCAGCGCCGGCCGCAGTCGCAGTTGCCGCGCAACCCGCACGTGCAGATTTCGGTGTTGCCGGTTGGACCCCGCCACGGGAGGACACGGTGCTGGCAGGCGCGAGCTTCCTGACCGAGCTGCGCGACCAGGCGGGTTGCCGCTATCGCGTCGGCTACAAGCCCGACGTCGCCGAGGAGTTCCTGCGCGTCGAATCGAAAGGCCCGACCTGCGGGAGCGACGGCTTCGCCACTGGCGAAGGCGAGCTAAACATCATGCGCAGCGACGGCGTGCTGCTCCGCAAGATCAAGGCCACCTTCAACCGCGGCCTGCCCATCGTCAACGGCAACACCGCGTGGCCGATCGCCGGCTTCGACGACGCGCAGAACCTCCTGCTGCTGCTCGGCAGCGATGCGGACAATGGCGTCCATTACCTGGCGCAGTTGCCGCGGGACCGTCACAACGGCACCTGGCAGGCAGGCAGCCTGTTCATCGTCGCGCTGACCGAGAAGGTCGACCTGTTCCGCAACCTCGACACCATCCGCAGCACCTTGATGCAACCGATCGCCGAGCTGGAACAGCAAGGCCCGCGCGTCAACTCGGTCCGCGTCTACGCCATGCGCAACCTCCAGCAAGGCCTGCTGCAGGGGCAGCGCGACGCCTGGTTGTACGAGGTCGTGATGCAGCGCGACTGGCGCAGCAAACAGCTCGGTTTCGATCCCAACCACGCGGTCAACCACCTGTTCAATCACGAGCGCAAGCTGGCCGAGCTGGCACAACGCCAGGCCGCCGAACGCGAGCGCGCCGAGCGGCAGCGCCTGCAGCAGATCGCGATGCAGGCCGAGAGCGAGCTGCGGGTCTACGAGGGATTTGGCAGGCTCGCGCGTGACCCGCAGCAGCTGATGGCCCAGCTGGTCGATGACCTGGACGGTGCGAACGACTTCGCACAGTTGATGGGTGGTCGCAGCAAGCCGGTGAGCCTGATCGTCCGCGTCAGCGACACGACCGACGAAGGTGGTCACGTGGACTTCCCCTATGAGGCCCAACTGCTTGCCGGCAACGCCGAGAAGCTGTCCAAGGGCTGGTACTTCGTCACCGCCGATGCAAGCCTGGACAGCAAGGCGCTCGACGCGGCAGGGCTGCCGCTCACCCAACTCGCCACCAAGACCGTCGTCAACTGCGAGAAGGACGGCTGCGCCGACCTCCGCGACCCGCTCAAACTCACCCGCCATCGCCTCGGGCAGCCGGAATGGACCCCTGAGCGAGCCAAGGACCAGGTGCGCGCCGTATGGCCTGACCGCTACACGCAGTCAGGCGCACAGGAATGACCCTCATGCAGAAACACATCAAGTTCATCGCACCCGCCGTCCTCGCCGTCGCCATCGGCGGCTATCTCGGCCTCGGCGCCTACGCCAGCAGCAAGGCGGAAAAGCAGTTGGAAGACTGGGTGTACGACAACGAGCTGAGCGGCCAGGTCAGCTGGCGCGCAGTCAGCTCGACCCCTCTGGGCGGCACGATCACCATCGACGGCCTTGCCATTCGCAGCGAGAACCCGCTGGTCGGCAAGCTCGACATCGACATCGATCGCGTCGCCATATCGGACTACGAGGACAGCAAGGAGCGAAAGCGGGTCACGCTCGACCTCAGCGGCATCCAGATGCCGACCGGCCAGAAGAGCGCGGCCGACGCGCTCAAGCCCTTGCTCCACGCAAGCGGCCGCAACGAGTTGCAACCGTTCGACCTTTACGTGAAGGCCGACTACAAGGACAAGGAACGCGAACGAAGCCTGGGGCTGGAGTATCGGGCGACCCTGCCGGACCTGCTGGCGGCGGAGGCCAGCTTTGAACTCGGCAACCTGCCCGACCCCGCCGAGCTCGCCAACGCTGCCGCAATGGCGGGCAACCCCTTTGGGGGCGGCATGCTGGGGGCGCTTGGTGCCCTCGAGTCGATCGAGATCGGCAAGACCTCCGCAGCCGTGCGCGACCTGGGCTACTTCGCCCGTCGCGGCCTGATCGAGCAGCGCTACAAGTACCCGGTCGACCCGCTCAAGGGCGACCCGCTCAAGCAGCGCAAGGCTGCGCTCGAAGCGGACGTCGCCCAGCAGGTGCGCGGCTGCGAGCAGGAGCTTGCAAGCATGCTGCCCGCCCCAAAGGACGCCTGCGCAGCCTGGGTCGGGCTCGTGAATGGCACGGGTGAGGGTGCGAGGATCTCGATCGCACCGGAACGCCCGATGCGCGTAGCGGAGTTCGCGCGCGTGATGGGCGCCCCCCAGCAGGTGGGCCCGATGCTCAAGCGCCTGCAGCTCAAGGTCGACGCATTGTAAGACCCGACGGGCATGTCACCTCGCAGGCGGCATGCCCGCTAGCCGCGCGCCCGGATTCTTGTGTTGCGGACGGGTGCCACTGCCCGCTCAGACTCGAAGGTCGACCTGGCTCACTGTCCCGACACCCCCATCCTCGCGCAGGTAGATGCCGCTCGCGCGCATCAGGCCCAGGGTGTCGTTGGCGGCGTCCTTGAGGCTGAAGGGGGTGTCGACCCGGCCAAGGTAGAAGGCGCCGACGCCGGCCTCGTTCAGGGTCTGCAGCCGGCCCTTGCCGTCGGCATCGGGTTGCCACAGCCGCAGCTGCGACCACGCGGCGTCCGCCTCGTCGATCCACTGGTTGCCGTCGCTGTCGAGCGCGGCGAGCTCGGCGAAGCCGTCGCCGCTGGCCGGCCCGAACAGCTCGCGACCGTCGTCGATGCGGCCGTTAGCATTGCGGTCGAAGGCGAGGAAGCCGCTGCCGCCCATCAACGGCAATAGCTCCTTGCTGCCGTCGCCGTCGAGGTCGAAGTCGAAGCGCACATCAGACAGGGCCGCAGCCGGGTCGCCGAAATCGAGCACCAGCGGATCCTTCAGACGCTGATCGCCCGCGCGCACGCTGACCGACACCGACTCGCTGTAGCTGCGTGCCATCGAGAAGCCGAGCTCGAAGCGGATCTCGGCGCCGTCGGCGGTGCGCACCACGCCCGCCGCGCCGAACGCGGTCTGCTCGGACTCGGTGTAGGTGGCGCTGAAGTCGTACTCCATGCCGAAGCCGACGCGTCGTGCAGCGCCCTGCTCCACGCCGGCGCGCACCTCGCCCTGGCCTGCCGACGCCGCTGCGGGCGGCTCCGCCGCAGTGGCAGGGTCGAGCTCGCTGAGCTTGAAGCGGCGCACCGGCTCACCGGTGAGGAACTCGATCATCCGCACCAGCATGGCCAAACGTGGATCGCTGTCGATCTCGTCCTCGGCAATTGCTTCCACCGTGGCGGCCTCGCTCGCCAGCGCGATCTGCCCGGCCGGCGAGATCTGCACGCGCCCCTGCTGCTGCGCCCCTTCGTGCTCCGTCGCCCCGCGCGACCCTGCTGCGCTGGATGCATCACGCCAAACATCAAGACGCTCGCTGACTTCCAGCGACTGCGCACGATAGTGCGAAGACTGGAGCTCGACACTGAAGGCAGCGACTTTCATGGACAGACCTTTAAAGCAAACACCGACAGCGTTGTAAACGGCATCCGCGCGGGTAAGTTGAGTGTGGGCTACGATGACAAGGCCCCTCCACCCACCGGAGCGCACCATGAGCAACAAGCACCGCCACACCCTGGAAGCGATCTTCCGCGACCCCCCGGCCGGCAACCTGCAATGGCGCGAGGTGGAATCACTGCTCCATCACCTCGGCGCGGTCGTCGAATCGGGCCACGGCGCACGCTTTCGCATCGTCATCAACCGCCACGAGTTCTACCTGCACCACCCGCACCACAGCAACGAGTTCGGCAAGCAGGCGGTGAAGGCTTTGCGTGAGTTCCTCGCCAGTGCCGGCATGACGCCCTCGCAGTACGACCAGATGCAACAGACTCAGCAGTAGGCTGGACGCGGACCACAGACGCCTGGTTACGGTCATGCATCGATTTTTTTCATGGCTGGATTCCATGACAAATGTCAAATGCTGCGCCGCAAGATATTCGTATGGTGATTCACACGCCCGCAGTAAAGTGGGTGCCTACGAAGCCCGCAGAGAGATCAGGCCATGACTACAAAGATCACAATCGACGGCAACGAAGCCGCCGCTTCCGTTGCCTTCCGCGCATCCGAAGTGATCGCGATCTACCCCATCACGCCCTCGTCCAACATGGGCGAACTGGCCGACGAATGGGCCGCCCACGGCAAGACCAACATCTGGGGCAGCGTGCCGCGGGTGGTGGAGATGCAGTCCGAAGGCGGCGCCGCCGGCGCGGTTCATGGTGCGCTGCAGGCCGGCGCCCTGGCCACCACCTTCACCGCCTCGCAGGGCCTGCTGCTGATGATCCCGAACATGTACAAGATCGCCGGCGAGCTCACGCCGACGGTGTTCCATGTCGCGGCACGCGCGCTCGCCACCCATGCGCTGTCGATCTTCGGCGACCACTCCGACGTGATGTCCACCCGCGCCACCGGCTTCGCCCTGCTCGCCTCCAACTCGGTGCAGGAGGCGCACGACTTCGCCGCCATCGCCACCGCGGCGACGCTGGCCGGACGCATCCCGGTGCTGCATTTCTTCGATGGCTTTCGCACCTCGCACGAGGTCGCCAAGATCGACTTCATCCCCGACGAGGTCCTGCACGCGCTGCTGCCGGACGCGCGCATCACTGCGCAGCGCGCGCGTGCGCTGTCGCCCGAGCATCCGGTGATCCGCGGCACCTCGCAGAACCCGGACGTGTTCTTCCAGGCGCGCGAGGCGCAGAACCCCTGGTTCGACGCCTTCCCTGCCGTGGTGCAGCAGGCGATGGACGAATTCGCCGCGCTCACCGGTCGCCATTACCACCTGTTCGACTACGTCGGCGCGCCGGATGCCGAGCGCGTGATCGTGATCATGGGTTCGGGCGCGGACACGGTGGAAGAAACCGTCGCCCACCTCACCGCCCGCGGCGAGAAGGTCGGCCTGCTCAAGGTGCGCCTGTTCCGTCCGCTCGACGCTGCGGCCCTGCTGGCCGCGCTGCCGCAAACCGTGCGTAGCCTGGCGGTGCTCGACCGCTGCAAGGAACCGGGCGCCGACGGCGAGCCGCTGTTCAAGGACGTGGTGGTGGCGCTGGCCGAGGACCAGGCCGACGCCACGCCGCGCTTCGCCGCCATGCCCAAGGTCATCGGCGGGCGCTACGGCCTGGGCTCGAAGGAGTTCAATCCGGCCATGGTGTGCGCGATCCTCAAGGAGTTGCAGCAGCCCCAGCCGCGCCGCCGGTGCACGATCGGCATCGAGGACGACGTCACCGGCCTGTCGCTGCCCTGGGACCCCGCCTTCCGCACCGACGCCGCCGCCGACGCCTTCGCCGCGGTGTTCTACGGCCTGGGCTCGGACGGCACGGTGTCGGCCAACAAGAACTCGATCAAGATCATCGGCGACGAGACCGCGCTCTTCGCCCAGGGCTATTTCGTCTACGACTCGAAGAAATCCGGCGCGATGACGGTGTCGCACCTGCGCTTCGGCCCGCAGCCGATCCGCTCCGCCTACCTCACCGGCGAAAGCGACGCGAAGTTCGTCGCCTGCCACCAGCCGCTCTTCATCGAGCAGCACGACGTGCTCGCCCACGCCGCGCCGGGCGCGGTGTTCCTGCTCAATGCCAGCGAGCCCGCCGACAAGGTGTGGGCCGCGCTGCCGCCGACCATGCAGCGCACCATCGTCGACAAGAGGATCAGCTTCTATGTCATCGACGCCTATCAGGTCGCGCTCGAGGCCGGCATGGGGCGGCGCATCAACACCGTGATGCAGACCTGCTTCTTCGCCATCTCCGGCATCCTGCCGCAGGACCAGGCGATCGCCGCGATCAAGCATGCGGTGGAGAAGACCTACGGCCGCAAGGGCCGGCGCATCGCCGAGCAGAACTACCGCGCCATCGACGCCACCGTGGCCGCGCTGCAGCGCGTGGACGTGCCGGCAACGCTGGCCGCCGCCGACACCACCGGGACAGCGCCCATCGTGGCTGACGGCCTCGACGCCTTCACCCGCCGCGTCACCATCCCGCTCATCAAGGGCAAGGGCGACGCGCTGCCGGTGTCGCTGCTGCCGGTCGACGGCACCTGGCCGAGCGGCACCGCGCGCCATGAAAAGCGCAACCTCGCGCTCGAGATCCCGGTGTGGGACGAGAAGCTGTGTACCCAGTGCGGCAAGTGCGTGTTCGTGTGCCCGCACTCGGCAATCCGCGCCAAGGTGTTCACGGCTGATCGCGCGGCCGACGCGCCGGCCGCGTTCAAGCACGTTCCGGCGCGCAGCAAGGACTACCCCGCCGGCACCCACATGAGCTACCAGGTGGCGCCCGAGGACTGCACCGGGTGCACGCTGTGCGTGGATGTGTGCCCGATCCGCGACAAGTCCAACGTCTCGCACAAGGCGCTCAACATGGCGCCGCAGCCGCCGCTGCGCGCCCAGGAAGCCGAGAACTGGGACTACTTCCTGCGCCTGCCCGACCTCGATCGCCGCAGCGCCAAGCGCACGACGATCCCGGGCTCGATGCTGCTGCAGCCGCTGTTCGAGTTCTCCGGCGCCTGCGTGGGCTGCGGCGAGACGCCCTACATCCGCCTGGCCACCCAGCTCTTCGGCGACCGCATGATGGTGGCCAACGCCACCGGCTGCTCGTCGATCTACGGCGGCAACCTGCCGACCACGCCCTACACCACCGACGCCGACGGCCGCGGCCCGGCGTGGAACAACTCGCTGTTCGAGGACAACGCCGAATTCGGCCTCGGCATGCGCCTGGCCACCGACCAGCTCGGCGCCGCCGCGCGCACCCAGCTGCAGGCGCTGGCGGTGACGCACGGCGAGGCGCTCGGCGCCGATCTGGTCGCTGCCCTGCTCGGCGCCGACCAGCACTCCGAGGCCGGCATCCATGAGCAGCGCGAACGCGTGGCGTTGCTGAACCAGAAGCTCGCGGCGATCGACACCGCGGCCGCGCGCCAGCTCGCCGCCCTGGCGGAATACCTGATCCGGCGCAGCGTGTGGATCATCGGCGGCGACGGCTGGGCCTACGACATCGGCTTTGGCGGGCTGGACCACGTGATGGCCTCGGGCGAGGACGTGAACATCCTGGTGCTCGACACCGAGGTGTATTCCAACACCGGCGGGCAGAATTCCAAGGCCACGCCGATGGGCGCGGTGGCCAAGTTCGCCGCCGGCGGTAAGCCCTCGCACAAGAAGGACCTGGCGAAGATCGCGATGGACTACGACAACGTCTTCGTCGCCAAGGTGGCCTACGGCGCCAAGGACGTGCACACGCTCAAGACCTTCCTCGACGCCGAGAGCTACCCGGGGGTGTCGATCATCATCGCCTACAGCCCCTGCATCGCCCACGGCGTGGACATGTCCTTCAACCACCACCAGCAGGACCTGGCGGTGAAGTCCGGCCACTGGCCGCTGCTGCGCTACGACCCGCGCCTGCGCGCGCAGGGCCGCAACCCGCTGTCGGTCGACAGCGCGGCGCCGAGCGTGCCCTACCGAGACTTTGCCCGTAACGAGGCGCGCTTCACCGTGCTGGAACGGCAGAACCCCGAGGCCTCGACCCGCTTCCTGGACGAGGCCGAGCGCCACGCCCGCCAGCGCCACCACGAGTACACCGAACTGGCTGCGCTGCCCGGGATGGGCGACGCTCCCCCCGACGGCGCTGCGAAGGAAGACGCTGCCCCGCAAGCGGCCGCCCGCACCGGAGACACCCAAAATGGCTGACCTGAATACGCCCGAGCTGCGCACCACCTATCTCGGCCTGACGCTGAAGAACCCGATCGTGCCCTCGTCCACGCCGCTCAGCCGCACGCTCGACCCGGTGCTGCACATGGAAGACGCCGGCGCCGCGGCGATCGTGATGCACTCGCTGTTCGAGGAAGACGTCGCCAACGACGAGCGCATGATGGACCGCTTCCTGGTCCATCCCGACACCTTTGGCGAGTCGGCCGGCCACCTGCCCGCCGACGCCGGCTACCAGAGCAAGCTCGACACCTACCTGGAACAGATCGAGCGCCTCAAGGCGCGCCTGGCCATCCCGGTCATCGCCAGCCTCAACGGCAACTCGCTGTCGGGCTGGGTCGAGTTGGGCAAGGAGATGGAAGCAGCCGGCGCCGACGCGCTCGAGCTCAACGCCTGGTACATGGCGAGCGATCCGGCGCTGGGCGCCGTGGCGCTCGAAGAACGCTACCTCGCGCTGCTGCGCGAACTGAAGACGGTGGTGAGTATCCCGGTGGCGATGAAGCTGTCGCCCTTCTTCAGTTCGCTGCCCAATTTCGTCGCCCGGATCGAAGCCGCCGGCGGCGCAGGCGTGTCGCTGTTCAACCGCTTCTTCCAGCCCGACATCGACCTCGAGACCCTGTCGGTGGTCGATCGCGTGCAGTTGTCCACGCCCGCCGACGGCCTGCTGACCATGCGCTGGATCGCCCTGCTGCGCGGCCACACCGGCCTGAGCCTGGCCGCAACCGGCGGCGTGCATGGCGCCGACGACGCGTTGAAGATGCTGCTCGCGGGCGCAGACGTGGTGCACATGGCGAGCGCGCTGCTGCAGAACGGACCGCAGAGCATCGCCACCGTGCTCGAAGGCATGACGCGCTGGATGAGCGAGCGCGAGTACGCGTCGGTCGAGCAGCTCAAGGGCTCGATGAGCCAGCGCAAGCTCACCGACCCGAGCGCGTTTGCGCGCGCGGCCTACCTCAACGCGATCGACTCGTTCACGCCGCCGCCGGGGGTGCGCTACTGAGGAGGGGCTCAGCCGAGCTCCAACGCCAGCTCGGCGACTGCGTCGTCCTTGTCGTCATCGCCTTCGCCCAGCGCCCATTCCGGATGGGCGCGGGCGCGGCTCAGTGCACCGGGCAGGCTGCCGGTGCGCCATTGGCGGGTCAGCGGATCCGTCGCCTCGGCCACCGGCAGGCGGCTCCCGCCGGCGCTTGCCGCCCCTCCGCCCACCTCGATCGGCTTCATCGCCGCATGGCCGCGACCCTCCAGCGCCGCCAGCAGTTCGCGCTGGCGTAGCGCGACGATGCGCAGGATGGCGTCGTCCACGGTGAGCTCGCGATGCCCTCGCAGCTTGGCGGCGATGCGCTCGCCGTAGTGGCCGAAGGTCTGCCACAGCCCGCCGGCAATGGCGCCGAGCGCAGCCGCCGCGCCCAGCGTGAGGCCGCCGACCATCAGGTCAACGCCGAGCCCGGCCGCCGCGCCCGCAGCGGCGCCGGTGCCGAGGCGCACACCCATCTGGCGCAGGGTCTCGGCGTTGAAGAGGTCGTCGTCCCAGCGCCCGTCGGTGAGCGGCAGCGCGTCCATGCGCGCGTCGTCGGGGCGGAAGCGGTACAGGCGCAGCAACGCATCGACGCAGGCCTGCTCACGCCTGCGCACATCCTCGCGCAGGCGGGCGACAGTGGCCTGCAACACGGCGTCGCTGTCGGCGTCGGTGGCTTCGTCGAGACGGTCGCGCACCGCCGCCAGCTCGACCAGCAGCTCGGCCACGAGGCGGCGGGCGGCCTCGCGGCGGGCGTCGGACTCGCGCGCGCGGGCGTCGATCAGCGCCTGCAGGCGGGCGCGGTGGGCGTGGATCAGGGTGGCCAGCGTCTCGAACAGTTCGCGCTCGCCATCGAGCGGCGGCGCCACGGTGTCGAAGCTCACCACCGCGTGCAGGCCGAGGCGGGCCAGCGCGGTGCGCCAGTCATCCACCCGGGCCGTGGGCGCGGCAACGAAGTTGAGCACCGGCAGCAGCGGCCGCGCGCAGGCGGCGAGCAGATCGAGCTCGTCACGGTGCTTGGGCAGCACCGGGTCACGCGCATCGACCACGTACAGGGCGGCATCGCTCGCCTGCATCTGGCGCAGCACCTTGGCCTCCTGCTCGAAGCGGCCGGCGGCCTCGTCGCGGGCGAGAAAGCGCGCCACGCGCTCGGGGCCGTCGACGCGCTCGCCATGCGCGACCAGGCCGTCGATGAACTCGAGCAGCGCGATCGCGTCCTCCATGCCCGGGGTGTCGAACAGCTCCACCGCCGGCACGCCGTCGGCCATCAGGCGCAGGCCCTCGACGTGGCGGGTGGTGCCGGCCGAATCCGACACCGCGCCAAAGCCGACGTCGCGCGCCAGCGTGCGCAGCAGCGAGGTCTTGCCGGTGTTGGTGTGGCCGACCACGGCCACGCGCAGGATGTCGCTCATCGCGCTGCATCTCCGTGTTCCAGCCAGGCGCGCGCGGCAGCGGCATCAAGCAGCGCCACGCCCTCGCCGAGACCGATGCCGGCCAGGCCTTCGCGCCACTGGCGCAGCCGCCCGAGCGACGCCACGTCGCTGTCCAGGCCGACCAGCTCACCCGCTGCGCCGGCCAGCCAGACCCGGATCGACTGCGCATGATCGGCCAGCTCGGCGATCAGGCCGAGGCTGCCGCGGTCCGGGGTCTGGCGCGCATCGACCGCCACCAGCAGGCGCCTGGGCGGATGCGCCGCGAAAAATTCGCGCGTGGCGCGGCGTTGCTCGCGGCTGTCGAGGCGACCGCCGTCGTCCCAGTGGCGCGCTGGCGCCGAATCCGGCGCGGTCGTCATCCCCCGCGCGTCATCGGGCGCCGATCGTGCATCGAGGACGTCCGGCCACGCCAGATCGTCGCCGAGTTCGAGCGCCACCGCGAGCACGCCGCCGTCGCCATTGGCGAGCGCGGCGTGCCGTCGCGGCCACGGCATCGCCGCCGGCGCCGGGTCGCGCACGCCGATGCGTTCGCTATCGGGCATCAGCAGCGGGCGCAGGCGGGCATAGCCTGGGCGCGACAGATCGAGCGCCAGCCTTCGCGTGCCGCGCCGCCACATCAGCACACAGAACAGCGCGAGCATGAGCCGCGGCAGCACGCCGTAGACCACCACCGCGCCCACCAGCCAGCCCGCCCACGCACGCCGGCCGGCCTCGTCCAGCATCGGCGCGTCACCGCTCGCCGCCACCGTGACCGCATCCGGCACCGGAAAGCCGAGCATGCCCGGCAGTGCGCCGAGCGCGGCGCTCAGCGTGACGAAGGTGTCCGCCGGCAGGATGGTGGTCTCCCACACGAAGCCGTAGCGCCGGGTGGCGAGCAGCGCGAGCACGCCGAGCGTGGCGCCGAGCAGCGCGGCGAACCACAGCGCATGGTTGGCCGCGCCCACGCCCCAGGCCGCGAGCCGCCCACGCCCGAGCAGGCCGCCCAGCGCCAGCGGCAGGTCGGCCGCCGCCTTGCTGCGATCGAGGAAGCCGGTCAGCGCCAGCCAGGCGCGGCCGAGCACTCCACCGTGCTGGAAGCCGCCGCGCGCCCCGCCCTGTAGCGCCAGCGTCACCAGCCACAGCAGCAGGCTGAAAAGGTGCACGCCGAGCAGCCCGCCCAGCGTCCACAACACATTCACTGGCCGCGTGCCGTCGCCCAGCACGCCGGCCGCGGCGCCGAAACCGAGCACCAGCGCCAGCAGCGCGGCGGCAAACAGCAGCACACGCGCCCGTGCCTGCCAGCGCAGGATCGCCTCGCGCCAACCCTCGCGCGCGCCGAGCGCATCAGCCCGATGGAGCAGCCGACCCTCGAAATCGGACGCTGCGGCGCGCGCATCGGCATGGATGCGCGCGTCGTCCAATGCGCCGTGGCGTTCCTCATGGCGGCGCACCAGTTCGGCCAGCCAGCGCTGCGCGAGCGGGTCGAACCACCCCGCCGCGGCAGCGCCGCGAGGCGCGCGCGGAGATTGAGAGGAGGACGACGGAGGCACGCGTGGAATTGGGGCGTTATCGGGACCGGATCGCATACCGAAGGATAACAACCTTCCCCTGCACGACGCACGACGACAGGCGACGGCAACCGACTTCCTGCATTCGCTGCGCCGCGTCGGACCAACAGGTCATCACATGGCAAACGGATGAGAACCCGGCTCAACTTGATCAGAGTCAATTCGGTGCGGGCAAAACGGGTTAGCCTTTCGGCTGTCCATCTCAGCCTTGGATTCGAGCATGACCACCGACCTCTTTCACTGGTCCGACGATTTCAGTGTCGGCCTGCAAGAAATCGATGAGCAGCACAAGGAACTCGTCGACCTGCTCAACCAACTCCACGTCGCCATTCAGGAGCATCACGGCACGGCCACTTCACGCGAGATCCTCGACAAGCTGGCGGACTACACGCGCACGCATTTTGCCGTCGAGGAAAGCCTGATGCGGGTGTCCAACTATCCCGATTTCGCCGCGCACAAGCAGAACCACGAAGACCTGATCGGCCAGGTCAAGGCCCTGCAGGACAAGCTCGATTCCGGGCAGGCCACGATCACCTTCGAACTCCTGCACTTTCTGAAGGTCTGGCTCACGCGCCACATCAACGAGGCGGACAAGCGCTTTGGAGCTTTCTTCCTGGAGGCGGGCGGCGCCAGCAAGTGGTCCGATCATGTCGAAGACGCAATGAAAAAGCGCAAATGGTGGTGGAAGTTCTGGTGATCGCCACACGCGGCCGCAGTTGAGCCATCCCTATCTGCCGAACCCGACCGATTCAAGCCCGACCCGATCAGGCCCAACCTGATCAGGGGAGTCGCCCAAGGTCCACCTGAGTCCGCGCACCAACGCTTGTAACCCCGCTCTTGAACCTCCTCCGATCCATTTTGCCGAGATCATGACAATGCCGCTCACCACCCGGGTCAGGCTGGCCCTGCTGTCCCTTGCCCTGCCCGCTGCCCTGCTCGCCAGCCCGGCGCAGGCCGAAACCCTATCGTGCCCCGCCCTGAACGCCGCGGTGCAGGTTGCCCCCTGCCCCAACGAGGCCGAACTGCAGTACACCTTCATGGGCTTTTGCGGCGACAACGCCCGCCTCTACGGGCGCGACGCCGTCACCTGCTCGAGCTTCGAGAACTACAAGGCAGTGAAGAACACCGCGCTGTGGGAGTCGGCGAATGGCGACTTCAGCGGCTACCTGAACTGCAACCTCGAAACCGACCTCCTTCGCGCCTCGAAGGCCTTGAAGATGAGTGCCGAGAAGAAGAACAACCTGACCCGCTTGATCTGCGACTACGAGAACGAGCAGCGCATGGTGATGCGCACCAGGGCGACCTGCACCGTCGAGGCGGCAGACTGCGCGAGCGGCGAATGCCGCGCGACCTGCGATTGAGCGCGGGCGATCGGGCACGACAGCCATGACACGCTCTTCTGCACCGGTCCAGCAGCCGGCCGCCGCCGAGGTACGCAGCGCACGAGTACTGGTCGGTATCATCGGCGGCCTGTTTATGCTGTTGATCGCGGCCTTCGTCGGCATGATCTTTTTCGTGCACCACGAGGCGCGCCTCAACGCGGTCGGGCCGATTGCCGCCTCACCCGGCGCCGAGCGCGGCGGGGTGATCTTCCACGGCACGGCCAACATCTGGGAAGTACGCGGGCGCATGACACAGGACGCCGCGCGCCAGGTGAGCTTTGCCATCGACCTGGTCGGCCCCACCGGTCAGCCCGCGCCGGCCGAGCTGGCACTCAGTCTGGCGCTTGAACGTGCCGACGATACGGGCACCGCCCTGCCACTCGGCCATCGCCTGGTCCGCCCCGGCAGCCTGGTGGCGACCAGTGCGGCGCTCGAGGTCGGGCGCTGGCGGCTGCGCATCACCCTGCCCGAGATCGAAGCGGTACAGGAGTTCCGCGTGGAGCCATGACGCGCCGGCCCGCGCGTGAATGGGCCGCTCGGCCGTGCCCGGCAGCCCTACGGTGAAAGGTGGCGCGCATCAAGCCGCGGAGTGTGGCACCTGCCCGGTGAAGCTGCCGAGAATCGACACCACCTCGCCCTGCGCCAGGTCGCGCACGATGAACACCAGCCGGCTGCGGCGATCGTCGTAGGGCGGCGTGTCGGGCCAGGCGGGCAGGCTGGTGGGCGGGTAGACACTGTGCTGCACGCATTGCAGCACCCGCGGCAGCGGATCGCCGGCGACGTTGAGCAGGCCCTTGATGCGCAGGATGCGCGCGCCGTACACCTGTAACAGCAGCGCCAGGCCATCGGAGAACTCGTACCAGGACAGCGGTTCGTCGAAGCGCAGCACGAAGCTGGTGACGCCGGCATCGTGGCGCGGCCGTTCGCGCTGCGGTGCCGCGCTTGCAGGCAGATCGGGACTCGCGGGCAAGCCCGCTCCCGCCAGCGCCGCGCCTGAGCCATTCCGATCCCCTGCCGGGAGGGCCGCAGCCGGTTCATGGGCCGACGCCCCGCCCGCGCGCGGCGACGACCGCGACCATGTGCCGGCCGCAAGCGGGCGCCGGGCTGCGCGGACCGCTTCCTCACCCAGCCAGGCCGCGACGTCGGGCACCTTGCCGGTCGGATCGTAGAGCCCGCAGCCGAAGACCTCGTCGGGCGCCACCGCCCCGCCCCGAACCTCGACCTGACGCGCGCCGGGGTTGAGCAGGGCGAGACGGGCGGCGACCGCTTCGCGTTGTGCAGCATCCGCAAGATCGCACTTGGTCAGCAGCAGCCGGTCGGCCATCGCCACCTGGCGCACGGCCTCGTTGTGGTTGGCGAGTTGATCGAGCGCATGCGTGACGTCGACCGCGGTCACCACGCCGTCGAGCCGGTAGCGCTCGGACAGGAAAGGCTCCGCCATCAGCGTATGGATGACCGGCGCCGGATCGGCCAGGCCGGTGGTCTCGATCAGCACCCGGTGCAGGCCCTTCAGTTCGCGCCGCAGCGCGCGCATGAACAGGCCCTTGAGCGCCCGCACCAGGTCGCCCTGCACGCTGCAGCAGATGCAGCCGGAGTCGAGCACGACCAGGCTCTCATCCACTTTCTCGACCAGGTGATGGTCGACACCGACCGCGCCGAACTCGTTGATCAGCACCGCGCTGCCGTCCATCTGCGGCTGGCGCAGCAGGTGGTTCAGCAGCGTGGTCTTGCCGGCGCCGAGGAAACCGGTGAGGAGCGTCACCGGGATGCGGCGGTCGGCGTCGGGTGCAGCGCCGGCGGCGGGTTCGTGTGGAGTGCTGGTTGCGTTCATTCGGGGCAGTGTAGCGCAGCCGACGATGAGCGTTCGGGGGCAAGCCCGCGAGCTTGCCCGGTGCACCGTGGGAGCGGCCTTGGCCGCGAATTCGGCCGCGTCCTCGGCGCCGCGCCTAATGCCACATCACTGCCAGCCGCCGCCCAGCGCCTTGTAGAGCGCGACGCGGTTGGTGGCGTCCGACAGGCGGGTGGCGATGAGCTCGAGTTCGGCGCCGTACAGGCTGCGCTGGGCGTCGAGCAGGTTGAGGTAGCTATCGACCCCGCCCCTGTAGCGCGCGTCCGACAGCTCGAAGCTCTGCTTCGTGGCTTCGACCAGCTTGCGCCGGGCGTCGAGCTGCTCGGCCAGCGTGGCGCGCTCGGCGAGCGCGTCGGCGACCTCGCGGAAGGCGGACTGGATCGCCTTCTCGTACTGGGCGACGTTGATGTCGCGCTGGATCTCGGCCACGTCCAGGCTGGCCTGCAGCCGCCCGGCCTCGAAGATCGGCAGGCGGATCTGCGGCACGAAGCTCCATGCGCCCGAGCCGCCGTCGAACAGGCCGTCGAGCGAGCTGCTCGCGGTGCCGGCGCTGGCGGTGAGCGTGATGCGCGGGAAGAAGGCGGCGCGCGCGGCGCCGATGCTGGCGTTGGCGGCCATCAGCGCGCGCTCGGCCTGGACGATGTCGGGGCGGCGGCCGAGCACCTCGGAGGGCACGCCGGCGGGCAGCTCGGTGACCGCCGCGAGACGCGCGCTCAGCGCATCGGGCTGCAACTCGGCCGGCACGCCGGCACCCACCACGAGCGCGAGCGCGTTCTCGTCCTGTGCCACCAGCGCGGCGTAGCGCGCGGCATCGGCGCGCGCGGTCTGCATCAGGGTCTCGGCCTGGCGCAGGTCGAGCGCCGACACTGCGCCGAGCTCCAGGCTGCGCCGGGTGAGTTCGAAGGACTTCTGCCGCGTCTCGAAGGTGTCGCGTGCCAGCGCCAGGCGCTCGCGGTCGGCCGCCAGGCGTAGCCAGACATTGGCGACCTCGGCAACCAGGCTGATCTGCGCGCTGCGACGAGCGTCTTCGGTGCCCAGATAAGTCTGCAGCGCCTGCTCTTCCAGGCTGCGCACGCGGCCGAAGAAGTCGAGCTCGTAGCTGGCAAAGCCGAGGTTGGCCGAGTACTGGCGGCTGACGTTGGCGTCACCCGTCATGCTCAGGTCGCCCGGCACGCGCTGCGCGCTCTGCCCGCCGCTGACCGCGATCGAGGGGAACAGGTCGGCGCGCTGGATGCCGTACTGGGCACGCGCACGCTCGATGTTGAGCGCAGCGACGCGCAGGTCGCGGTTGTTGTCGAGCGCGAGCGCGATCACGTTGCGCAGGCGTTCGTCGGCGAAGTAGTCGCGCCACGCGATGGCGTCGGCCAGCGGCGCGAGCGCCGAGGCCTCGGTCGGTGCCGCCTGCGGGAAGGTCGCCGGCACGGGCGCCGCCGGGCGCTCGAAGACCGGAATCATCGAGCACGCGCCGAGCATGGTGGCGGCCAGCGCCACCACCAGGCCGCGCAGCGGCAGCATTGTTGCGTACTTGGTCATCTCAACTTCCCTCCTGGGTGGACGGCGCAGCGGCCTCACCCTTGGGCTTGTCCGGGAAAACGCGCTTGATCGCGACGTAAAACAGCGGCACGAAGAACAGGCCGAGCAGCGTCGCGGCGATGGTGCCGCCGAGCACGCCGGTGCCGATCGCGTTCTGGCTGCCCGCGCCGGCGCCGGTGGCGATCGCCAGCGGCAGCACGCCGAAGCCGAAGGCGAGCGAGGTCATGATGATCGGGCGCAGACGCATGCGCACCGCGGTCAGCGTGGCCGCGATCAGATCCTTGCCCTCCTCTTCCATCTGCGCCTTGGCGAACTCCACGATCAGGATCGCGTTCTTCGACGACAGGCCGATGGTGGCGAGCAGGCCGACCTGGAAATACACGTCGTTCGACAGCCCGCGCCCGGTGGCGGCGAGCAGCGCGCCGAGCACACCGAGCGGCACCACCAGCATCACCGCGAAGGGCACCGACCAGCTCTCGTAAAGCGCCGCCAGACACAGGAACACCACCAGCAGCGACAGCGCATACAGCGCCGGCGCCTGCGAGCCGGAGCGGCGCTCCTCGTAGGAGGTACCCGACCAGTCGTAGCCGATGCCCGGGGGCATCTTCGCCATGATGTCCTCGACCGCCTGCATTGCCTCGCCGGACGACAAGCCGGGCGCAGCCTGGCCGAGGAGCTCCATCGAGGGCTGGCCATTGAAGCGCTCCAGGCGCGGCGAGCCATAGGTCCAGTGCGAGGTGGCGAAGGCCGAGAACGGCACCATGTCGCCGGTCTTGTTACGCACGTACCACTTGTCGAGGTCCTCGGGCGTCATGCGCGCGTGATCATCGCCCTGCAGGTAGACCTTCTTGATGCGGCCGCGATCGAGGAAATCGTTGATGTAGCTGCCACCCCAGGCGGTCGACAAGGTGTCGTTGATGTCGGCGACCGACAGCCCGAGCGCACCGGCCTTGGCGTGGTCGATGTCGAGCTGCAGCTCGGGCATGTCTTCCTGACCGTTCGGACGCACGCCGACCAGACGCGTGTCCTGCGCCGCCATGCCGAGGAACTGGTTGCGCGCGGCCAGCAGGGCCTCGTGGCCGAGGCCGGAGCGGTCCTGCATCTGCACCGTGAAGCCACCCGAGGTGCCGAGCTCGATCACCGCCGGTGGCACGAAGGCGAACACCATGGCCTCGCGGATCTGCGAGAACGCGCCCATCGCGCGTCCGGCGATCGACTTGACGTCCTGGCCGGGGGCCGTGCGCTCGTCCCAGTGCTTCAGGTTCACGAAGCCGATGCCCATGTGCTGGCCGCTGCCGCCGAAGCTGAAACCCGCCACGGTGAAGATCGCGCGCACAGAGTCCTTCTCGTTCTCGAGGAAGTGGTCCTCGACCTTCTTCAGCACCTCGAGCGTGCGCTCCTGGGTCGCGCCCGCGGGCAACATGACCTGGTTGAACATCACGCCCTGGTCTTCCTCGGGGAGGAAGGAGGTCGGCATGCGCACGAAGAGCAGGCCGAGCACCACGACGATGGCGAGGTAGATGGCGAGGAAACGCACGCTGCGCTTGAGGATGCCGCCCACCGCCGACTCGTAGCCCTTCGTGCTGCGCTCGAACTTGATGTTGAACCAGTGGAAGAACCTGCCGAACAAGCTGCCTTCGCCATGTTCATGCCCCTTCTCCACCGGCTTCAGGATGGTGGCGCAAAGGGCCGGGGTGAACACGATGGCGACCAGCACCGACAACGCCATCGCGGACACGATGGTGATCGAGAACTGGCGGTAGATCACACCGGTCGAGCCGCCGAAGAAGGCCATCGGCACGAACACCGCCGACAGCACCAGGCCGATGCCGATCAGCGCGCTGGTGATCTGGTCCATCGAGCGCTTGGTGGCCTCCTTGGGCGGCAAGCCCTCCTCGGTCATCACGCGCTCGACGTTCTCGACCACGACGATGGCGTCGTCCACGAGCAGGCCGATTGCCAGCACCATGCCGAACATGGTGAGCGTGTTGATCGAGAAGCCGAAGGCGGCCATCAGGCCGAAGGTGCCGAGCAGCACCACCGGGATCGCCATGGTCGGGATCAGTGTGGCGCGCAGGTTCTGCAGGAACAGGTACATCACCAGGAAGACCAGCACCACCGCCTCGATCAGCGTCATCACCACCGACTCGATCGAGATCTTGACGAAGGGCGTGGTGTCGTAGGGCACGACGTACTCCACGCCTTCGGGGAAATAGCGCTGCATGTCGTCGAGCTTCGCGCGCACCGCGGTGGCGGTGTCGAGCGCGTTTGCGCCGGAGGCGAGGCGAACACCCACACCGGCGGCGGGCTGGCCGTTGAAGCGCGCGAGGGTACCGTAGTTCTCGGCGCCGATCTCGATGCGGGCGACGTCCTTCAGGCGGACCTCGCCGCCCTGCATGCTGCTGCGCAACAGGATGGACTCGAACTCCTCGACGGTCTGCAGGCGGCTCTGCGCGGTGATGGTGGCGGTGAAGCCCTGACCGGGCAGCGCCGGCGTGCCGCCGAGCTGGCCGGCCGACACCTGGGTGTTCTGCGCCAGCAGCGCGGTGCGCACGTCACCCGGGGTGAGGCGGTAGTTGGTGAGCTTGGCCGGGTCGAGCCAGACCCGCATCGCATACTGCGCGCCGAACACCTGCACCTCGCCCACGCCATCCACGCGGGACAAGGGGTCCTGCACCGAGGACACGAGGAAGTCGGACAGGTCGGTGCCGTCCATGCTGCCGTCCGCGGACACGAAGCCGACCACCATCAGGAAGTTCATCGCCGACTTGGCGACCGTCACCCCCTGCTGCTGCACCGCCTGCGGCAGCAGCGGCAGCGCGGTCTGCATCTTGTTCTGCACCTGCACCTGGGCGATATCGGGGTCGGTGTCGGCGGAGAAGGTCAGCGTGGTCGAGGCGTTGCCGTAGGCGTCGCTGGTCGACTTCATGTACAGCAGGCCGTCGAGGCCGGTGAGCTTCTGCTCGATGATCTGCGTCACCGAGTCTTCCACCGCTTTGGCGGACGCACCCGGGTAGCGGGCGTTGATGACGATCGCGGGCGGCGCGATCGACGGATACTGGGACACCGGCAACTGCTGGATGGACAGCGCGCCCGCCAGCATGATGACGATGGCGATGACCCACGCGAAGATGGGTCGGTCGATGAAGAAACGGGCCATGGTCGCCTACCTCACTGCGCCGCGGCGGCCGGAGCCACCGGCGCCGCACCCGCTTCCTCGGCCTGCACGGTAACGCCGGGGCGGACCTTCTGCAGCCCCTCGACGATGATGCGCTCGCCGGCCTTCACTCCGCTGCTCACCACCCAGTTCTCGCCGAGCGACTGCGCAACCTGCACCGGACGGGCGACCACCTTGCTCTCGGCATCGACCGCCATCACCAGCGCGTTGCCGAGCGGATCGCGGCTGAGCGCCTTGTGCGGCACCAGGATCGCGTCGCTGCGCGTGCCTTGCGGCAGGCGTGCGCGCACGTACATGCCGGGCAACAGCAGATCGTCGGCGTTGGAGAACTGCGCGCGCAGGGTCACGCTGCCGGTGCCCTCATCGACGGTTACTTCGGACAGGGCCAGGCGGCCTTCGGCGGCGTACTCGCTGCCGTCCTCGAGGATCAGCTTCACCGGCACCTCGCCCTTGGCGCCCGCCTGCAGGCGACCGGCGGAGATCTCGCTGCGCAGGCGCAGCATCTCGGCGCTGGACTGGGTCAGGTCGACGTAGATGGGATCGAGCTGCTGCACGGTGGCGAGTGCCTGCGCCTGGTTCGCGGTGACCAGCGCGCCGGCGGTCACCGCCGAGCGCCCGATGCGGCCGGCGATCGGCGACTTCAGGCGGGTGTAGTCGAGGTCGATCTTCGCCTTGTCGAGCGCTGCCTTGGCGGCCGCGACCTCTGCCTGCGCCTGCTTGAGCCCGGCCTGGGCGTCGTCGTTGGCCTGCTTGCTGACCGCCTCGATCTTCACCAGGCCGGAATGGCGTTCGGCCTTGATGCGTGCCACCTGGGCGTTGGCTTCGGCGCGCGCGAGCGCGGCCCTGGCGCTATCGAACGCGGCCTGGTAGGGCGCGGGATCGATGCGGTACAGGACCTGGCCGGCCTTGACCTCGCTGCCCTCGTTGAAGGCGCGCTCGGTGACGATGCCGGTGACCTGCGGGCGCAGCTCGGCGATCAGGTAGGGGCTGGTGCGGCCGGGCAACTCGGCCACCATCGGCACCGTTTCGCTCTTGAGCGTCATCACGGTCACGGCAGGCGGCGGTGGCGCCCCTGCGCCCGACGCGCCGCCCTGTTCCTTGCCTCCACTGCAAGCGGCAAGGAACAGGGCGCTCAGCGCTAGCGCAGCCGCGGACCTGAAAAGGGGTTGGGAGCTTGTCTTCATGGGAGCCTCGTGAACGCGAGAGGCGGCGACGTCGGCGTGCAACTGTTGGTCGCCGGCCGACACCCCGCCTATTAGAATGGTTATTCTAGATCGAACGCTCATTCTATGTTATGGTTTGTTGCATCGCAAGATTTTTCAAGACATCGCCCCGCTCCGGTGGTTCATCGACGGCGGGCCCGAGCGTCTGATTGGAACAGCATGCAGATCACCGACCCAACGCCCCCCACCACCGACGCGTCGCGCGCCGCCGCCCGTCGCCAGCAGATTCTTGCCGCCGCGGCGCAGTGCTTTCGCGAGCACGGCTTTCATGGCGCCAGCATCGCACAGATCTCGAAGATCGCCGGCATGAGCGCCGGCCATATCTATCACTACTTCGAGAACAAGGAAGCGATCATCGGCGCGATCGTGGCACAGGATCTTGAAACCCTGCTGACCCTGACCGCCGAACTGCGCGCAGCGTGCAACGTACGCAATGCCTTGATCGAACGCGCCGCCGAAGGCGTGCTGGATCAACTCGATCCAGCCAGTGCGGCGCTCAAGGTGGAAATCGTCGCCGAGGCCGCGCGCAACCCGCACGTCGCGAGGATTGTCCGCGAGGCCGACGAGGCGTGTCGCCGCGAGCTGATGGTCACCATCCGCGCCATCCGCAGCGCTGCCGGCCACGACGACACCCCCGGGGCCACCGCCGACATGGTGGAAGTGCTCGCCGCCCTGTTCGAAGGCCTGTTGCTGCGCACGATCCGCAACCCCGACCTCGACCGCCGGCGGGTCGCGCAGCGCATCCAGCTCGCGATCAACGACCTGCTCGATCAGCCGGGCTGAAGCACCGCGTCTTCACTAAGGACCGCGAAAAGAGCCGGCGCGAGCCGTAGCGACTCGCGGACCGGCTTACAGATACCCCAGCTTCCCCGGCAGCCACAGCGCGATCTGCGGAAAGACGATCATCAGCGTCAGCCCGGCGCCCATCGCCAGCACCAGCCAGATCACCCACTTGAAGGTCTCCTCCATGCCGATGCCGGCGATGCGCGAGGTGATCATCAGCGAGATCGCCATGGGTGGGGTGAACTGGCCGATGGCGAGGTTGATCGTCATCATCACCCCGAACCACACCAGGTCCCAGCCCATCGCCACCGCGATCGGCACCAGCAGCGGGAGCAGGATCAGGAAGATCGAGATCGCGTCGAGGAACATGCCGGCGGCGAGCAGCAGCAGGTTGATCGACAGCAGCATCAGCCATTCGCTCGAATGCAGTCCGACCAGCGCCTTGGCCGCGACGTCGAAGATGCCGAGCGTGTTGCCCGCCCAGGCGAACACCGAGGCGATGCCGATGATCATCAGCACCACGGCCGACAGCTCGCCGGCGTCGACCAGCACGCGGAACAGCCCCTTGAAGCTGATGCTGCGATACACCACCATGCCGACGAAGATGCCGTAGGCCACCGCCACCACCGCCGCCTCGGTGGGCGTGAAGATGCCGGTGCGCAGTCCGCCGAGGATGATCACCGGCGCCAGCAGGCCCCAGATCGCGTCGATGAAGCTCTTGCCCAGCGGCGGGCGCTCGGCCTTGTAGTCGCGCCCGAACCCGTACTTGCGGCTGATGATGACCGCAGGCACCAGCAGGCAGAGCGCGGCGATCATGCCCGGGAACAGGCCGGCGGCGAACAGCGCCGGCACCGTCGCCGCCGGCACCATCACGCTGTACACGATGAAGGCCACCGAGGGCGGGATCACGATCGCGGTCGAACCCGAGGCGGCGATCAGGCCGGCGGAGAAGCCTTTCGGATAGCCGCGCGCGATCATCGACGGCAGCATCACCGCCGCCACCGCCGCCGCATCGGCCGGGCCGGAACCGGAGATGCCGCCGAGCAGCATCGACACCAGCACGGCGACCACCGCGAGCGAGCCGGTCCATTCGCCGACCATCGCGGTCACGAAGCGCACCAGGCGGATCGCCACCCCCGAACGCTCGAAGATCATGCCGGCGAGGATGAACATCGGGATCGCCAGCAGCGGGTACTTGGCGATGCCGGCGTAGATGTTCGTCGGCACTGCAAGCTGGTCGAAGCCCGCCATCGCCAGTACCGCGATGCTGGCCACACCCAGTCCGGTTGCCAGCGGCATGCCCGCGAGCAAGGCGAACAGGAACAACCCGATGAGGACGGAGCCGATCATGCGCGCCCCCGCACCCGGGTGATGATCAGGCGCAGCACCAGCGCCACCGCCAGCACCGGCATCCACACCGTGTACCACCACTGCGGCACGCCGAGCGCGGGCGAGGTTTCCTCAAACCGGTACTGGTCCCAGGTCAGCCAGCCGGCGTAGAAGGCGATGAAGGCGAACAAGCTCGCGGTGACCGCGAACGACAGCCAGTCGGCGAACGCGCGCAAACCCGGCGGCAACTTGCGCACGAAGAAGTCGACGCGGATATGGCGATCGAAGGCGAAGGCCGCCGATGAGCCGAGGAAAGACAGCACGATCAGCAGCGCAATCGAGAACTCCTCGGTCGCAGCGAAGGACTGCGAGGTGAAATAGCGCGCCAGCACGTTGCCGAAGGTGATCAGCACGATCAGGCCCATGACGATGCCGGAGAGGACCTGTTCGATCGTGTAGGGCGGCTGTTCGGCGGGCGCGGGATCTGGGATTTCGGGGGTCATGGAACACGTCATCCGCGAGCACGAAGGGGCTCGGCGGATTGGGTCAGCGGATTACGGTTCAAAACATTCGCGGGCAGCCCCGCTCCCACACAGCGAACTGGCGCACTCGGCACCGTGGGAGCGGGCTTGCCCGCGAAAACGATCTCGCATCAGCCACGGGAAGCACCCGGCGCGGCTCTCGAGGGCCGCGCCGGGCACATGCCCAAATCAACGCTTGGCGATGTCTTCCTCGGCCTGCTTGACCAGGTCGGCACCGATCTTCTCGGCCCACTCCTTGTACACCCCCGCGGTGGCGGTGCGGAAGGCGTCACGCTCGGCATCAGAAAGGCGCACCACCGCCACGCCGTTGGCCTCGATCTCCTTCAGCAGCGCGTCATCGCCCGCCGAGATGCCGGCGCGGGCGCGGGCGATCTCCTCGGTGGCGGCCTGCTGCGCGGCTTCCTGCACCGCCTTGCGGTCGGCTTCGGACCAGGAATTCCACACGTTCTTGTTGACCACGAAGATCAGCGGGTCGGCCACGTAGCCCCACAGGGTCAGGTTCTTCTGCCCCACGGTGTGCAGCTTGGCGGCGTTGAACACCGCGAGCGGGTTCTCCTGGCCATCGACCGCGCCGGTCGCCATCGCCGGCTGGGCGTCGGCCCAGCTCATCTGCGTCGGGTTGGCACCGAGCGCGTTGAAGGTGGCGAGGAACAGCGGCGAGCCCACCACGCGCATCTTCATGCCCTTGACGTCGTCCGGCGTGCGGATCGGCTTCTTCGAGTTGGAGACCTCGCGGAAGCCGTTCTCGCCCCAGGCCAGCGGCACCACGTCGCGCTCGGCGAGGATCTCGAACATCTTCGTGCCGACGCGGCCTTGCGTGAGCGCGTCGATCGCCTTGTGGTCGGGCATCAGGAAGGGCAGCGCGAACAGGTTGAGCTCCTTGACCTGCGGCGACCAGTTGATCGTCGAGCCGACCGCCATGTCGATGATGCCCTGGCGCAGCGCGGTGAATTCCTTGGTCTGGTCGCCCGACACCAGCGAGGTGCCCGGATAGACCTTGATCTTGATGCGGCCTTCGGTCTTCTCGGCGACCAGGTCGGCCCAGCGCTTCGCGCCCCAGCCCCAGGGGAAGGCCTCGCCGAGCACGGTGGAGAGCTTGTATTCGTCCTTGTACTGCTGGGCCGTGGCCGGCATCGAGAAGCCGAGCGCGGCGGATGCGAACAGGCCGGCGATGAGGGCGGTAAAGCGGCGTTTTTGCATGGGATGCGTCTCCGTTTTGTGCTTGTTTTTCCGGCTGAGATGCGCGTGGTGCGCTCCGGAGCGTGGGAAGGAAGGTCGATTCTACAAACCAGCGCGCCCCGCGGCCAGCACGCGGTCAAGAAACGCCACCAGCCGCCCCATGTGGTGCTCGAGGTCGGCGAAGGATTCATGGTCGCCCGACACGGTCATCAGCTCGACCGGCGTGTCGCCGCGCGCGGCGAAAATCTGCTGCGCCTCGTCGATCGGCACGATCTCGTCGTCCGCGCCATGCACCAGCAGCACCGGGCGGCGGATGCGCGAGATGGTGGCGACCGGCGCGATGTCGTCGAAGCGGTAGCCGATGGTCTTCTGCACGTAGTCGAGGATGTAGCGGCCGATCGGTTTTTCGGGAATGCGCTTGGCCGCCAGCCAGCGCCGCATCATCGCCGCCGGGTGAGAGAACGCCGCCACACTGACCACCGCCGCCACCTGCGGCGTGCGCGAGGCCGCGAACAGCACCGCGCCCGCGCCCACCGAATGCCCGAGCAGCGCGATGCGCTGCGGGTCGACGCCGGCGCGGGTGGCCAGCCAGGCGAAGGCGTGCTCGACGTCCTCGGCAAAGCGCGGCAACGAGGTGAAGGTTTCATCGTCGCTCGCGCCGTGGCAGCGCGCATCGACGAACAGCGTCGCGTAGCCGGCCTCATGCAACGGACGCGCGAGCGGCAGCATCAGGGCGGCATTGCCGCCCCAGCCGTGCATCACCACCACTGCGGGCGCGGACTCGGGCGACACGCCGGATTCAATTGGGGCCATATCCGGAGGGGCCGCCGCATCCGCACCGGCAACGGCGGCGCGCCCCGGCGCGGGAATGAGCCACGCATGCAGCGACCTGCCATTCTCGGTGCCGATGCGCAGCGTCTCGAACGCCAGCCCAAGCGCACCCGGGTCGGTGTGATGCGCCACCCGCGGCGCCGCCAGGCCCTTGCGGATCCCCCAATGCACCAGCGCCCGCCCGCCGGCGAGCGTGGCTGCACCGGCGGTAAAGGCGGCGATCAGTCCGGGTGCGCCCATTTGTTGCTCCTCAAGAACTCAAACCCGCCCACCACAGCCGCGCACGCAGACCCCAGCCCGTGGTGTAGCCGAGCGACACGGAGCGGATCTCGCCCGCCGGGCCGACGATGACGAAGGCGGGCACGCCGCGCAGGCCGTACATCTGGGCGATACGGCCGTCGGCGTCGATGGCGGTGGTCCAGTCGAGCTCGCGCTCGGCGAGCACCCCGGCCACCGCCGCGGCATCGCCCGACTGCATGGCCACCGTGAGCACCGGGTAATCGGCCTGTACGCCGTCGATCGTGCCCTGCTGCGCGGTGCAGATCGGGCACCAGTCGGCCCAGAAATACACGCCGACCGCCTTTCCGGAATGGGCTGCGCGCCAGTCGGCGAGGCTCAGCGAACTACCATCGGCGGCGATCGTGGCGAAGTCGGGCGCGGGGCCGGCCGGCACGTCGCGCGCCATCCAGGCCTGGATGGCAAAGAAGATGACCACGAAGATTGCGATCTCCACCGTCCACCGCCGCCAGCGCGACGCCGTTCGAGCAGGCTTCTCGGCGGGCGGCTCGGCGTGTACGGGAGGCAGATTGGAATCGTCGTCTTTCATCCGCGTCATCGTACGTCGATCCAGCGCCGCACGTCGCCCTCGCGCTCGAACAGGCGCCATTCGCCCGCAACGCCACACAGCCCGTAGATGAAGGGTTCGCGGCCGCGCCCCGGGGTCACGAAGCGCAGGTCGCGAAACGCCGCACAGACCTGGCCGCTGGCGTCGCGCTCGACGTGGTCGAGCACCGGGAACATCGCGAACCAGCGGAAGAAGGCGAAGTCCTCGGCCTGCCACACCGTCTGCGCGAGCTCACGGCCGTCGCCATTGCCGAAGCGCTCGCCCACTTGCCACTGCGCCATCGCCACCGGCCGGTAGGGCGCAGAGAAGCGGCGGATGAAGTTGTCGTCCTCGGTGGCGACGAGCGGTTCGCTGCGCCGGGTGTTGATGTGGGCGTAGTGGTAGCGCTCGCCGTCGAACACGATCGCGGTCCAGTTGAAGGGCGAAGCCGGGCGCGGCGCGGCGTCGAGCTCGACGACCGGGATGCCCTGCGCCGCGGCGTAGGCGCGCGCGGCGTCGATCGCCTCGGCGCGCCCCGTCGCCTGCACACCGACCCAGCCGGCGAGCAGCACCAGCGCCGCCGTCGCCGGCACCCTGCTGCTGCGCCACAGTGCGCTCGCGAGCAGGCTGGCGAGGATGATGCCGGTGAAAGGCAGATCGATGATGAAGGTGGTGCCCCAGCCGAAGCGGTGGTCGGAGAGTGGAGCCAGGATCATGGTGCCGAACTGGGTGATCAGATCGCCGAGGATGTGCACGAAGAGCGCACTGCACACCACCACGTAGAAGCTGCGCCAGTCCGCGCCCGGCCGCCCGCCGCGCTGCCAGAAGCGCGCCAGCAGCCAGGCGATCGTCAAGCCCCAGAGCGGCAGCAGGAGCAGCGAGTGGGTGACGCCGCGGTGGCCGCGCAGGTAGGTGAGCTCGGAGATCCAGCCGAGCACGAAGTCGAGGTCGGGGAAGGTCGCGGCGACGGTGCCGGCGACCACCATCTGCCACACGGGCGGCGTGGCCGTTACCGGCGCCGAGCCAGCGCCCGCAGGGGCGCGTCGCCCCGCGAGCACACGGCCGACGAGAGCGCCCGAGAGCGCGTGAGTGAGTGTATCCATGGGGTCCAGGCTGTTCGTTATTGGAGAGGCTGCCGGGTCGCTGCCCCTGCGCGCACTGCCCTTGTGCACGCTCGACACAAGTTGGGTCGGGCGTCCTGCAGGCAGGTCGGGCGCAGCGTCAAACCGGCCCTGGCGTAGCGCGCCACAGGCGCTCGAGCTCAGGCAGCAGCGTGCGCCAGTCCGGCGCCGAGCGCGTATCGATCGGCAGCACGCGCGCGAGTTCCTCCACTTCGAACGCCTCGCGCGTGCGAAGTTGCACTTCGAGCACCTCCACGTCGGCTTCGGACGCGTCGCCACCGGCCGCGCTGCGGCTGCGCACGCGCTCGCGCAGCACCGCCGCCGGCGCGTCGAAGGCGAGGATGACGAAGGGCACGCCGAGCGCGTCGGCCAGCTCGGCAAAGCCGCGGCGCTGCGCGCGCTTGAGAAAGGTCGCATCAACCAGCACCGGATAGCCCGCCTCCACCACCGCGCGCGCGAGCTCAGCCAGGCGCGCATAGGTACGCGCGGTAGCCTCGGCGGTGTAGAGCCCGCCGCCGAGCGTGGAACCACTCGCCGCGTCCGCTTCCAGTCCGAACAGGCGCTTGCGCTCGACGTCCGCCCGCACGCGGATCACGCCGCGCTGCTCGATCAGCGGCTGCGACTGGCTGGTCTTGCCGCTGCCGGAGACACCGCTGGCGATCAACAAGGCCGGGGCCGGCATCTGCGCCGGCGCGGCGGCGAGCGCGAGGTAGCGCGCGCACTCGGCCAGAGTCTGTACGCGCTCCTCCCCCTCGACCTGCGCCGCACGGATGGCGGCGACCTTGGCGCGCACCATCGCGCGGTAGCTCAGGTAGTACGGCAGCACGCGCAGCCCGGCGTAGTCGCCGCTGCGTTCCAGCCAGGCATTGAGGAAACGCCCGCCGAGCGCGGGCTGACCGCGCGCCTGCAGGTCCATGACCAGGAAGGCGATGTCGGTGATCACGTCGGTCCAGCGCAGCGCGGCGCTGAACTCGATCGCGTCGAACAGGCGCGGCTCGCCGTCGAGCACGATCAGGTTGCCCAGGTGCAGATCGCCATGGCATTCGCGCACCCGCCCGGCGGCGAGGCGCGCGTCGAACACCGGCGCCAGCGCGGCGAACTGCGCCTCGGCCCAGGCCTCCACGCGGGCGAGCTCTTCGAGCATTGCCGGATCGTTGACCTGCGCAAGCGCCAACTGCGCGCGCAACTGGGCGAAGTTCTGCCGCACCGGCGCATGCACCGCCGCCGCATCGCCAAAGCCCTGCCCCGGCTGCGCGACAGCCGCTGCGGCGTGGAAAGTCGCGACGTGGTGAGCGAGGTCGTCGAACAGCGCTGGCTCGAGCTGGCCGGCATCGAGCAGGGCGGTGAATAGCGCGGACTGGTCGAAGCGGCGCATGCGGACGAGGTAATCGAGCGGCGCGTCCGCATCAACGACATCCGCACCGACGCGCACGCCCTGCGCCGTTCGCCACACCGGCACCACCGCCTCGTACAGCTCCGGCACCGTGCGCCGGTTCAGGCGCAGCTCCGCCTCGCAGGCCTCGCGCCGGCGTTCCAGCGTGCTGAAATCCAGGAAGCCCAGATCGAGCGGCTTCTTCAGCTTCCAGGCGTGCTCGCCGGCGAGCAGCACCCAGGAGATGTGGGTCTCGATCAAGTCCACGCCACCCTCCGAGCCGGGCAGCACGCCCGGCTGCATCAGTTGGTGCACAAGGTCGCCTGCACTGCGCTCGTCGCCGCTCATCTCCGATCACCTCCGCATCCTGCCGCCATGGTATCGGACTTGGAGGACACTGCCCGCGCAAGGGCTGAGCAACGTCATGGACAGCGCTGGCAAAGCGGGCAATGATTCTGGCGATTCGATGACCATCTACAAAGAGGCCCCCATGAGCACCGGAAACCGTCTCTCCGACGCCCCGCCGCGCGTCGAAAACCTCGCGCAGATGCTGCAGTTCCAGGACAAGGCCGTGGTCAGCCGCATGCTGGTGAAGAACGCCGGCGGCAGCGTCACGCTGTTCGCCTTCGACGCCGGCGAGGGGCTGAGCGAACACACCGCACCGTTCGACGCGCTGCTGATCGGCGTCGAAGGGCGTGCCGACATCCTGCTCGGCGGCGAGCATCACGCCCTGGGCGCCGGCGAAACCCTGCTGATGCCGGCCAACGTGCCCCACGCCGTCACCCCGCTCGAACCCTTCAAGATGGTGCTGGTGATGCTGCGCAGCCCGGCCGACGCGGCCAAGTGAGCGTCTCGCCCTTCACCGCGCTCGCCTGTCCGCTCGACGGTGCGCCCCTGCAGCGCAGCGGCGCGAGCTGGCGCTGCGCCGACGGCCACTGCTTCGACATCGCCGCCCAGGGCTACGTGAACCTGCTGCCGGTGCAGAACAAGCGTTCGCTCGACCCCGGCGACAGCAAGGACATGGTCGCCGCGCGCCGGCGCTTTCTCGAAGCCGGGCATTACCAGCCGATCGCCGACGCGGTCGCCCAGGCGCTGCTGCAGGCGGCCCCCGCAGCCCGCACGCTCACCTGCCTCGACGCCGGCTGCGGCGAGGGCTATTACCTGCGCCAGCTCGCCGCCACCGCGGGCGACGCGCACCCGCTCGCGCTGCTCGGTCTCGACATCTCGAAGTGGGCGGTGCAGGCAGCAGCCAAACGCGACGGCCAGGACGCCCGCGGCACCCCCCGCGCCGCCTGGGTCGTCGGCAGCAACGCCGGCCTGCCGGTGCTGCCGGGCACGCTCGACCGCGTGCTGTGCATGTTCGGCTTCCCGGTCTACCCCGAATTCGCCCGCGTGCTGCGCCGCGGCGGCGAGCTGCTGCAGGTCGACGCCGGCCCCGAACACCTGCGCGAACTGCGCGAGGTCATCTACCCCACCCTCAAGCCCGAACGCCCCGCTGCACGCCAGGCGCCGCCCGGCTTCGCGCACCTCGGCACCGATACCCTGCGCTTCCAGATCCACGTCGACGGCGCCGCGCCGATCGCCGACCTGCTGGCGATGACGCCCCACCTCTACCGCGCCACCGCGGAAGGCCGCGCCCGCGCCGCTGCGCTCACCGCGCTGACGATGACGGTGGATGTGCGCCTGGCACGCTACGCGCGACACGCGCCATGACGCAGCACGGACGTTGCCCCACTCACTCCACCAGGCCCGGATGAACGGGCGGTGAACAGCCGCTTCAGGATTGGTTCAGCGATCGGAGCGCAGCATGCAAGTGCTTGCACGGGGGTGCCGGCGTAGCAGGCGCCCCTTTCCGATTCGCCGCTCCGGGAGCTGCCGCCATGATCCCCGTCCTATCCGCCTTCATTGGCATCCTCGCCCTCGCCTGGGGGCTGAACGTCGCCGCCCTCGACGGCGGCACCGCCTCCCTGCCCTGGCTCGTCCGCGAGCAGGGCCTCTATCTCAGCGGCCTGCTCGCCATCGGCCTGATGTCGCTCGCGATGGTGCTCGCCACCCGCCCCACCATGCTCGAGCGCCCGCTCGGCGGCATGGACCGCATCTTCCGCCTGCACAAATGGGCCGGCATCCTGGCCGCGGTGTTCGCCGCGCTGCACTGGCTGATCGAGATGTCGGACGACGTCATCAAGTCGCTGTACGGCAAGGCCGGGAAGCCAGAGCACGATGAATTCGGCGGCCTGTACGAGATGCTGCGCGACGCCGGCGAGGAGCTCGGCGAATTCGCCATCTACCTGGTGCTGGCGATGGTCGTGCTCAGCCTGTGGAAGCGCTTCCCCTACAAGTTCTGGCGCCACCTGCACCGCGCGATGCCGGTGTTCTACCTGCTGCTCGCCTTCCACGCCGCCGTGCTGGCGCCGCCCGACTACTGGGCGCAGCCGGTCGGCCTCGTCCTCGCGCTGCTGCTCGCCGCCGGCACGGTGGCCTCGGTGGTCGCGCTCACCGGCCGCATCGGTCGCGACCGCAAGGTGCAGGGTGTGGTCACCGCCGTATCCTCGCCCGCCCCCGACGTCACCGAGATCGTGTGCCGGCTCGACGGCGCCTGGCGCGGACACCAGGCCGGGCAGTTCGCCTTCGTCGGCCTCGAGCGTTTCGAGGGCTCGCACCCCTTCACCATCGCCAGCGCCGACCACGGCGACCGCAGCCTCACCTTCCAGATCAAGGCCCTGGGCGACTACACCCGCCAGCTCGCCAGCCGCGTCGCGGTCGGTCAGGCGGTCACCATTGAAGGCCCCTACGGCCGCTTCGTGCTCGGTCGCCAGGACCGCAAGGCTCGCCAGATCTGGATCGCCGGCGGCATCGGCGTCACCCCCTTCCTGGCCTGGCTCGACGCGCTGCGCGCCGACCCCGCCGCGGCCCCGACGGTGGAGCTGCACTACAGCACCCGCGGCGCGGCGCACGACCCCTTCGTCGAACGCCTGCGCAGCCTGTGCGCCGAGCTGCCGAGCGTGAGCCTGCACATCCACGACCGCGCCGCCGGCAACGACCTGACGCCCGAGCACCTCGCCGCCACCGCCACCGACGGCCGGCGCGCGGAAGTCTGGTTCTGCGGCCCGCGCGGCTTCGGCGACCAGCTCAAGGCCGGGCTGGCGCGGCTGTGGGGACGGCGGCTGAGCTTCCGGCGCGAGGCGTTCGAGATGCGGTGACGGGGCGAGGGGCGCGGCGGCTGCGGTCGTCGCGCCTCGCACCGCACTCGTCAAATCGGCCCAGCTCCGAGAAGTAGTTCGCAGGTGTCATTGCTTCGGCCATGCCGCATGTATTCGTGCAAAGCATAATCGCGGCATGTCCCGCCGTTACCGCAAGTCCCGCCGCGATCCGGGCCTGTTCGAGATCGCCACCACGTCCGACTGGAAGGTCTCTGCCGCCATGGCGGCGGTGTGCGTCCTCGCAGCCACCGTGATCATTCCCGCCATGTTCGGTAGCAGCCGCATGCTCAGCGGTCTGGTGCTCGCATTCGTGCCGCTGGCCTGGCTGATGGCCGTCCTCTTCGGCAGCATTTCGCTGATCCGCTTCTTCGCGCAGAACCTGCAGGCACCCACAGCCCCGCCCCGCCCGCCCGCAAGCCGCCCGATACAGCCAGCGGTTCGCGCAACCGAGGCCTCGTTGTCGGAACTCGACAAGGCACCGCTTGCGACGTCATTCGTAAGCCCGACCAACGCCGCGGCGCCCCCGGCTCGTCCGACCGCCTGGTCGCGCGAGCTCATCGACCGCATCGAATGGAAGCGCTTCGAGGATCTCTGTTGCGAGTTCTATCGCGTGAAAGGCATCCGGGCCGGAACCACCCGACTCGGCGCCGACGGCGGCGTAGACATCCGCCTGTTCCAGGACGACGCCGATCCCCAGCGTTGCACGGCGGTCGTCCAGTGCAAGGCCTGGAACCAGGCCGTCGGCGTCAAGCCGGTGCGGGAACTGCGCGGCGTGATGGCGCACGAGCGCGTTGAAAAGGCCTTCTTCATGGCCCCGAACGGCTTCACCGACGAGGCCCGCGCCTTCGCCACCGAGAACCGGATCACCCTGCTCGACGGCAAACTGTTCCTCGCCATGCTCGAGCGCTTGCCCGAGGCCCTGCGCCAACAACTGCTCGCCTTTGCGACGGAAGGCGAGTGGACGACGCCCACCTGCCCATCGTGCGGGGTAAAGATGGCTGCGCGCGACGGGAAGCGCGGACGATTCTGGGGCTGTGTCCATTTTCCGAAATGCCGCGCGACGCTGCAGATGCGCGGGGCAACCCCCTAACCGCAACGCTGGGAGCCTGCCTTGCGCACCAACCATGTCCTGATCGACTTCGAGAACGTTCACGTCAAGTCGCTCGAGCTGCTCAAGGGCGAGCACTTCCGCGTCATGGTGTTCCTCGGGCCCAAGAACACGAAACTGCCAGTCGATCTCGTACTTGCCATGCAGACGTTCGGCACGCGCGGGGAGTACGTGATGCTTGAATCACCCGGCGCGAACGCACTGGACTTCCACGTCGCCTTTCATCTTGGCCGTCTCGCCGCCGAAGACCCGAGCGGCTTCTTCCACATCATCTCGAAAGACATGGGCTTCGACCCCCTGATCCAGCACCTGAAAGCACGAAAGGTATTCTCGGCGCGGTCGCCGTCGATCGAGGAGATGCCCTGTTTTCGGGCAGCAAGCCCCGTTAAGTCGGTCGCGGATCCCGCACAAGCGCGGCCGAACGAGCGTCACGTAGCGGATGCGGGAAGGTTCGAAGAGCTCTGCACAATGGCCGTCGCGCAACTGGTCGCCATGAAGCGGGTGAGACCGGGCAAGTTGAGCAAGTTGCACAACGCCATCCAGTCCAAACTCGGCAAGGACGTATCGGGCTCGACCGTCGACATGGTGTGCTCGGAACTGGTGAAGCGGGGTCTCGTGAAAGTGGCGGGGCAGCGTCTCGCTTACGCGATTCCGGAGTAGCACTAGAACGCACCGCATCGCAATGACGCTCAGGTCAGACGCTGGTCGATCCAGCCAAACGTTTGGCAGCAACTCGGCCGGTGCGGCCACTCAGGGCGACCTCCGCCTGATCACCAACGGCAGCTACTGAGCACTCAGCCCGACCTCACACATTCGGCCAGTTGCCGTCGGTCGTGGGTACATTTCGATCTCAAGAGACGGGGCTACCCCCAATCCGCTGGAATGGCCGGTTTACAGCGGCCAACTTGGACCGCGCCTTGGCTCGACCCGGCCAGGAGCGGTCGGTGACCGTTACATTTGACTTGCGGGTTGACGGCGCTCGTCTATGTTGAAGCCATGGCATGACGACGGGCTCGTGCCGGTCGAAAGAATGCGGTGAGAATCCGGCGCAGCAAGGAGAGGTTCTCCATCTGTGTGCGCTGCGGTCGATGATTTTGAGCGTGGCCGGATTTGCCGCACTGTTAGTAAGAACAAGCAAGACTCCAAACCCCGATAGACTGCTGATTTGGTTAGTTTCTTCGGGCAGGTTGAAATCCCGTGTATCGCAGTAGAGGTCATGTTACGCAGCAGTGCAGTCGCCCGAAAACAAAGTTAGGCCGCACAACCACCTCCCTGCCAGATCTCTCTGCATTCCGATTGCCCCGAGCAAACAAAGGAGAACGCCATGGAGATTCACTACCCCTCCCCAATCCAGTTCGGCCCTTGGTCTCCCGAAATTCCCTGCCGGCCGACTCGAACTGACCCAACCACACCTCGGACCGAGACGCGAGGAATCTGTTTGACGGCGGGTGAACCTGAAGCGAAGAAGGTGGCCTGTTGGCAAGCCGGCAAGGGATGGACGGTAGAAGACTTTGCCGAAACGCCGATCGACCGGATGAAGGGTTGGCTCGAACTTACAGAGAAGCTGCTTCGCTCTGCAGCAACTGAAGATTCCGATGAGTATTGCGACCCCATTCGCTACTGGCGAGCGGCCTCTGACGCTCTCGCTGTGGTCGACAAAATCGCCAGCGACAACGACGTTACTTGGGACGAGCCGCTTGGCAAGCTCTATGACTCGCTGCGCACGAAGGTACGCGAGATTTCGGCTGAGTTTGAAGACCAAACCAAGGATGCGCAGGGCAAGTACACCGCATTCAGGGTACTTACCCAACGGCGGGATGAAGTGGAGAACCTCGCTGAGGCAGCCAAGCTCACGCACACCTTGATCACACCAAGCGCGGGGAAGAGGATTGACACGCCGCAGGGTGTAGATATCACGCAGCTGCAAACGATCGCCGCAGCAATCCATGCTGGCCTCAAGATTCTGGGAGGCGCCAAGATTGCGGCCATTATCTCGGGGGTATTGGTGGTGATCGCAGCATTCTACGTAGCCGTGCGAATCATCTCCGAGATCATCAACATAGTGAAAGGCTGGTTCTAGAGACGTCGCGCCGCGCGCAGTGCGGCCTAACCCCTCGCTCGGCCGGACCCGCGACGGCTGCCTGCGCGGGCCGGCTAACTCAGACGTTGAATGACAGCTTCCCTGAAAGCTCAACGGCAGTAACGGGTCGGCTGCACTCGATGGCGTCCGGCAGCTTTCGGGATGCGAAACTTGAGCGGCCGGTTTCCGGCGCTGAACTAAGAAGGTTGCTCGTCGCGTCCCGACCCAATCCAGCCATCGGGCACTTCGTGGTCCGAACGGCAAGTAACCGAGTGAAGCCGCCACCTCGCATGACATATTGGAGACGCCAAATTGGTGTTCTGGTCAATCAATGTGAATGCCGATGGTGGATGTCCGGAAAGTGCGGGTGCTTGTGGACCAGCGCCTCGTGGCGGTGCCGATGTTCATGTGGATCGTCACTGTTCCAGGCGAAGTCGTGTTCGTGCTGGTGGTGTTCGTCATGGATGTGCC
>NZ_JAVEYL010000030.1:0-47948 GCF_034003485.1 Thauera sp. | reverse complement strand
CAAATGACGCATTGCAAAAACGCGTTTTAAAAAAGTTGACACCGAAAAATCCTTGCCTATAATGGCGGTCTTTCCCGAGCGGGAATAGCTCAGTTGGTAGAGCGCAACCTTGCCAAGGTTGAGGTCTCGAGTTCGAGACTCGTTTCCCGCTCCAAGAATTCGACGGTCAGGCAGATGTCTGATCCGGAGGCTCCAGTGGTTCAGGGGCAACCGGCCGAAACGGTCGTGGCGCGATGGCAGAGTGGTTATGCAGCGGCCTGCAAAGCCGTGTACCCCGGTTCGATTCCGAGTCGCGCCTCCAGTATCAAAGTGGTTTTGCAGTATTGCGATGCGGTGCGGAAGTTGTTATATTTCGCGCGCTGTCGTCAAAGCGGGAATAGCTCAGTTGGTAGAGCGCAACCTTGCCAAGGTTGAGGTCGCGAGTTCGAGACTCGTTTCCCGCTCCAGAACAAGAAGCCGGATGCGTACAATGTGCGTGTCCGGCTTTTCCGTTCACGGCGCCGATCTGTCGCTCAGCCCGACCGGCGCAATACGCCATGCTCCCCACGCTCGATATCCGGTTTCCGCTCCCGTCCGCCACCATCTTGCCGGATTACGGCACGGACGGCCTTTACGGCCTGGCCAGCAGCCTGCGCCACTGGCTGCATGACCGCGACGCGGCCTGGCTGCCTGGAGAGGTCTCCGCGGGCGAACGGGCGGTGGTCATCCTGCTGCTCATCGACGGGCTGGGCGACCATTTCCTCGACACGGTGGGGCAGGGCTCGGCCCTGCAGGGCGCGCGGCGGCAGACGCTGACCTCGGTCTGCCCCAGCACGACCGCGAGCGCGGTCACCACGCTGATGACCGGTGTTCCGCCTGCAGTGCATGGACTCAATGGCTGGTTCATCCACGACCACCGCTTCGGTGGCGTCATTGCCCCTTTGCCCCTGATGCAGCGCGGCGGCCCGCCGCTCGAGGCCTTCCGCCTGCTGCCGCGGCTGTGCCCGACGCCACCGATGTTCCATCATGCCCGCCGGCCGGTAAATCTCGTCTCGCCGGCCGAGATCGCGTTCTCACGCTTTTCGCGGCATCACGCCCGCGGCGCCCACATCGAGCCCTATGACGGGCTGGAAGACCTTGGCGCCGCGATCCTCGCCATGGCGGACGCCCTGGCAGGCAGCGGCGGGCTGATCCACGCCTACTACCCGACTTTCGATGCGCTCAGCCACGCCTTCGGTTGCCGCTCGGCCGAGGCCGGGGTCTGCTTCGCGCGCCTGGATGACCTGTTCGTCCGCCTGCAGCGCGCGTTGGCCGGGCGCGACGTGCGCATCGTGGTCACTGCGGATCACGGCTTCACCGATGCGGCACCCTCACGCTGCGTCGATATTGCGCCCGAGGGTGAGGTCGCACGGATGCTGGCGGCGCCACTGTTCGGCGAGCGCCGCCTGGCGTTCTGCAAGCTGCGGCAAGGGGCAGAGGCGGACTTCGAGGCCTGGGCGGCGGTTGCACTCGCAGGCAAGGGTGTGGCGGTCAAGGGCGAGGCATTCCTGGCGTCGGGGTTGCTCGGCCCCGGCGTGCCGCATCCCCGGCTGCGCGAACGGGTCGGCACGCACGCGCTGCTCATGGAGCCGGGATGGACCATCGTCGATCACGTCGAGGGCGAAACAACACACGAGATGATCGGTGTGCACGGCGGACTCAGCGCCGACGAGATGCTCGTGCCATTGATCCTGGCGCGGACCTGAGCTCTGCCTTTTTCAGTGCAGATCGTCGTCGAGCGGCGGCACCGGCAGGACCATGATGCCCTCTTCGAGCAGCTCCTCGACCTCGTCGCGCGACGCCGCGCCACGGATATCGCGTGCTTCGGTCTCACCGTAATGGATGCGACGCGCCTCTTCGGGCAGGCGTTCGCCCACGTCCTCGGCGGATTTCGCCATGCGGCGCAAGGTCCCCAGGAGTTCGGCCACGGCTGCTGCGGAAGGCATTGCAGGATTGGCAGCAGGTGCTACGGGTGCCCGCGTGGGCACGGCCGGCGCCGCAGATGTCCGCGCGACTGTGGAGGCGGGGGGCTGCGCGCTGCGCGTCTGCACGTAAGGCGCGCTCGGCAGCCGCCGCACCTCGGTGGCGTTGCACACCGGACAGGTGACCAGGCCTCGCGAACGCTGGGCCTCGAACGCCTCGCTGGAGGCGAACCAGCCCTCGAAGCGGTGTTCGTTGGTGCAGCAGAGGTCGAGAACGATCATGTCAGGCCACCATGCAAGCGCAATGGCAGGCAGGTGCCATGCATCGCGTTGACAGTGCGCACTGCAGCCTGGTGCCCGGAGCGGGAATCGAACCCGCACGGCTTTCGCCGAGGGATTTTAAGTCCCTTGTGTCTACCAGTTTCACCATCCGGGCGAATGTGCTTCAGCGGTTCTGCTCCGGGAGCACGATGTTGACCTCGAGCACGTCCATGTTGTCCTGCTTGTCGAGGTGGACCTTGATGTCGTCCGGGTTGACCGAGACGTACTTGGAGATGACCTCGATCAGTTCGCGCTGCAGCGCGGGCAGGAAATCGGCCGTCGGGCTGCCGCCGGAGCGCTCGTGGGCGATCAGCAGCGACAGGCGGTTCTTGGCGATCTCCGCGGTCTTCTTCTTTTCGCCGAACAGCTTGGACAGGAAGGACATGTCACTTTCCTCCGAACAGGCGCTTGATCAGGCCGGGCTTCTCGTAATTGACGAAGCGCAGCGGGCGGTCCTCGCCGAGGAAGCGGCTGACCACGTCGGCGTAAGCCTCGGCGACATCCGTGCCCTTGAGGTGGATGGCCGGCGTGCCCTGGTTGGAGGCGTGCAGCACCGATTCGGACTCGGGGATGACGCCGATCAGCGGTACGCGCAGCAACTCCTGTACGTCCTTGTACGACAGCATCTCGCCGTCGTCGACGCGCTTGGGCGAGTAGCGCGTGATCAGCAGGTGCTCCTTGACCGGCTCGCCGCCTTCGCGGGCGCGCTTGGACTTGCTCTGCAGGATGCCGAGGATGCGGTCCGAGTCGCGCACCGACGAGACCTCGGGGTTGGTGGTGACGATGGCCTCGTCGGCGAACGTAAGCGCCATCACGGCGCCGCGCTCGATGCCGGCGGGGGAGTCGCACACGACGTAGTCGAAGGCCATGTGCTCGAGTTCGGCCAGCACCTTATCGACACCTTCCTCGGTCAGCGCATCCTTGTCGCGCGTCTGCGAGGCAGGCAGAACAAAGAGGTTCTCGCAGTGCTTGTCCTTGATCAGTGCCTGGTTGAGGCGTGCTTCGCCATTGACCACGTTGACCAGGTCGTACACCACGCGGCGCTCGCAGCCCATGATGAGGTCGAGGTTGCGCAGGCCGACGTCGAAGTCGATGACCGCGGTCTTGAAGCCGCGCAGGGCCAGGCCCGAGGCGAATGCTGCACTGGTGGTGGTCTTGCCGACGCCGCCCTTGCCGGAGGTTACAACGATGACTCTCACGATTTCCCCTTGTTGATGCTGTGCAGCTGGCTCAGTCGAGCTTCAGCGCGTCGATGTTGAGTGTGTGGTCGGTCCCGTTGAGGCGGACCAGGGTCGGTTTGCCGGCAAAGGCTTCCGGGATGCCGCGATCGAAGGTGCGATAGACGCCGGCGATGGAGACGAGCTCGGGGCCGAAGTTGCTGGCCAGGATGCGGGCCGCGTGGTCGCCCTGGGCGCCCGCGACTGCACGGCCACGCAGCGGGCCGTAGCAGTGGATGCTGCCGTCGGCGATGACTTCGGCGCCCGGGCTGACGCCCGCGAGCAGGACGAGGTCGGTGCCGCGCGCATAAACCTGCTGGCCCGAGCGCAGCGGACGGTCGACGAACATGGTCGGCGTGGCGTTGCCGGCTGCTGACTGCGAGGGGCTCGGAGCGGTGCTTGCAGGGGCAGCAGGCGCCGGGGCCGGCGCCGCGACAGGTTGGCGCGGCGCTTCGGCGGGCGGCTGGGCGACGAGCTGCGACGCATCGATCAATGCGAGACCGGCGCGACGGGCCGATTCGTGATGCGCTTCAGGCAATCGGATGACCCCGATCGGCTGCAGGCGATAGCGCCGCAGCAGCGACTGGAGTCCTGCCCAGTCGACCCGCTCAGGGGCGTGCGCGAGCGCGCCGAAATCGAGGATGACCGCTTCGCCGTTGAAGAAGTCCGGCATCCCGCCAAGCATCTTGTGCATCGCATCGGCCAGCGTGCTGGGCTCGGCGGCCTGGATCACGGCGAGGGTTACACCAAGCGTCGTATTGCGGAACTCGATCGGGCGTGCGGACGCGATGGCGGACATGGGCTGAAGGGTCTTCAAAATCAAGGAAGTGTACTGATCGACAGGCGATCGGGCAAGGGCGTTACCGAGGCGTTACCGAGCGTCACCCCGGGGCAGCGCTTCGCGACGATGTTCGCGCTCAAGCGCGCTCGCGCTGACGAATCAGTGCAGGGTGGGCGGGCGGAAGAGGGCGTCGACATCGGCGGCGTCGAAGCGGTAGGTGTGATTGGAGAGGTCGTCGTGCACCACGATCTCGCCGTGCTCGGTCAGGATCGCGCGCACCTCCTCCTCGCCAAGCGCGCGCATCATGCCGGCGACCTTTTCCGGATCGGCTGGCCAGTCGTGCGTGATCGGTCGCGCCTCGAACAGGCGCACGTCTTCTTCGGCAAAGAGGCGGCGCAGGATCTGTGCAGCATCGAGACTGAGCAACTCGTCATCGCGTACGGTGTGGGCGAGCTGTTGCACGCGTGCCCAACCGTCGAGGTCCTTGGCGTCTGCGCCCGGCAGCTTCTGCACGAAGAGCGCGACCGCGGCCTCGGCGCTGCACGCCAGCCAGAGCCCGGCGGGTTGCTGCTCGGACTGCACGAGGTAGTGCTTGAAGACTTCGCAGATGCTGTCGCCTTCCAGCGGCACCACACTCTGGTAAGGCTGGTCGAGCCCCTCGATGTCGAGCGAGAGCTGCAGGCGACCGTCGCCCACGAGCTCGGTCAGGGTCCCGCCGGCCGGCGCCGCCTCGGCCTTGGCGTAACCGCGCAGGTTGAGCGTTTCGGCGCAGTCGATCACCAGCAGGCGTACCGGGCCGTGACCGCTGATCTGGAAGGTGAGCCGGCCGGGCTGCTTGAGGTTGCCGGCGATCACGGCCGACACTGCGCTCATCTCACCGAGCAGGCGCGCCACCGCCGGCGGGTAATCACGCCCGGCCTGCATGGCTTGCCAGACGTCGGTGAGGCGGACCACGGCGCCACGGATATCGAGGTCTTCCAGCAAGAAGCGCTGGACATAGCTTGTGGGGAAGGTGTCGCTCATTGGTGTGATTCCGGAAAAGGGGGGCGCGTGCGGGGTGGCGCAGGATGGGCCGCAGCTCAGCGCCCGGTCAGGCGTTCGAAGGCGGTGGTGTTCAGGCCGACGACCAAGTCGCCGCCGCCGAACTCGACAACCGGGCGACGGATCAGGCTGGGCTGCGCCTGCATCAGCGCAATCGCCGCCGCGGTGTCAGTGATCGCCTGCTGCTCGGGCGTCAGTTTGCGCCAGGTGGTGCCGCGCTTGTTCACCAGCGCCTCCCAGCCGAGTTGCTCGCACCAGCGCGCCAGGGTGGCGGCGTCGATGCCGGATTTCTTGTAGTCGTGGAAGCTGTAGGCGACGCCCGCGCTGTCGAACCAGGCGAAGGCCTTCTTCATGGTGTCGCAGCTCTTGATGCCGTGGATCGTCGGGTTCATGGGCTCGTATGTCTGGTCGTTCACTTGCCGTTGCGGGCGCGCGCGAAGGCGTCGGCGAGGGCATTGCCGGCGGCCGGCGGGCCGGTGCGGCTGGCGGGCTTGTTGCTGACCCGGGCGTTGTTGGGCGGACGGCGGTCGCGGCCCCCCTCGCGGGCGGGCGGGTTGGGGCGGGCTTCATTGCGGGCGCCGCCTTCGCGCCGCGGCGTCTCGTCACCCAGGCGCATGGTCAGCGCGATGCGGTGGCGCGGGATGTCCACTTCGAGCACCTTAACCTTCACCACCTGGCCGGCCTTGACCACGCTGTGCGGGTCCTTGACGAAGGTGTTGGACAGCGCCGAGATATGCACCAGACCGTCCTGATGCACGCCGATGTCGACGAAGGCGCCGAAGTTGGTGACGTTGGTGACCACGCCCTCGAGCAGCATGCCCGGCTGCAGGTCCTTCAGCGTCTCCACGCCTTCGCGGAAGCTGGCAGTGCGGAACTCCGGGCGCGGGTCGCGGCCGGGTTTTTCGAGCTCGGACAGGATGTCCTGCACGGTGGGCAGGCCGAAGCGCTCGTCGGTGAACTCCGTCGGCTTCAGGCTCTTGAGGAAGCTGCCGTTGCCCATCAGCTCGCGCACGCTCTTTTGCACCCTGGCGAGGATGCGCTCGACCACCGGATAGGCTTCCGGGTGTACCGACGAGGCATCGAGCGGGTTGTCACCGCTCGGGATGCGCAGGAATCCGGCGGCCTGCTCGAAGGTCTTGGGCCCGAGGCGCGGCACGTCCTTCAATGCATTGCGGCTGCGGAACGGACCCTTGCTGTTGCGGTATTCGACGATGTTGCCGGCGAGCGTGGGGTTGAGGCCCGAGATGCGCGCGAGCAGCGGCGCCGAGGCGGTGTTCACATCCACGCCGACTGCGTTCACGCAGTCTTCCACCACCGCGTCCAGGCTCTTCGCCAGCCGGCCCTGGTTGACGTCGTGCTGGTACTGGCCGACACCGATCGACTTGGGGTCGATCTTGACCAGCTCGGCGAGCGGGTCCTGCAGGCGGCGGGCGATCGACACCGCGCCGCGCAGGCTCACGTCGACATCGGGGAACTCCTTAGCCGCCAGCTCGGACGCCGAATACACCGAGGCGCCTGCTTCGGACACCATCACCTTGGTGAGGCCGAGCTCGGGATGGCGCTGCATGAGCTCCGCCGCCAGTGCGTCGGTCTCGCGCGAAGCGGTGCCGTTGCCGATCGCGAGCAGCTCGGCGTTGTGCCTCTTCGCCAGCGCAGCAATGGCGGCGATCGAGGATTCGCGGTCGCGGCGCGGCTCGAAGGGGTACACCGTCGCGGTATCGACCAGCTTGCCGGTGGCGTCCACCACCGCCACCTTCACTCCGGTGCGGATGCCGGGGTCGAGGCCGATGGTGGCGCGCGTGCCGGCGGGGGCCGCGAGCAGCAGGTCCTTGAGGTTGCGCGCAAACACGCGGATCGCCTCTTCCTCGGCGCGCTCGCGCAGCTCGCTCATCAGCTCGAGCTCGAGGTGGATGGAAATCTTCACGCTCCACGCCCAGCGCGCGGTTTCACCCAACCAGCGGTCGCCCGGGCGGCCCTGGTTGCGGATACCGAAGCGCACCGCGATGCGGCCCTCGCAGGGGTGGGGCGCGCCGGGGTCGGGATCGGGTCGGTCCACATCCAGCGTCAGGCGCAGCACCCCCTCGTTGCGCCCGCGCAGCAGCGCCAGCGCGCGGTGCGAGGGCATGGTGGCGATCGGCTCGGCAAAGTCGAACCAGTCGCGGAACTTGGCGCCTTCGGTTTCCTTGCCCTCGATCACCGCCGAGCGCACCTGGCCGTGATCGTGCAGGTACGCGCGCAGCTCGCCGAGCAGGGTGGCATCTTCGGCGAAGTGCTCCATCAGGATCTGGCGCGCGCCGTCGAGCACCGCCTTGGTGTCGGCGAAGCCGGCCTCGGCGTCGAGGTACTTTTCGGCTTCGGTTTCGGGCGTCAGCTTGGGGTCGGCGAGCAGCGCCTCGGCCAGCGGACCGATGCCGGCCTCGCGCGCGATCTGAGCCTTGGTGCGGCGCTTGGGCTTGTAGGGCAGGTACAGGTCTTCGAGGCGCTGCTTGGTGTCGGCATGCTCGACCTCGGCGCGCAGCTCGGCGCTGAGCTTGCCCTGTTCCTCGATCGAGGCGAGCACGGTGGCGCGGCGATCCTCGAGCTCGCGCAGGTAGCCCAGGCGCTCTTCCAGCGTGCGCAGCTGGGTGTCGTCCAGCCCGCCGGTGACTTCCTTGCGGTAGCGGGCGATGAAGGGCACGGTGGCGCCGTCGTCGAGGAGCTGGACGGCGGCGATGACCTGGCGCGGCGAGACGCCGAGTTCATCGGCGATGCGGTATTCGATCGGAGGGAGCATGGAGGCTGAGGCGGTGTTGCAGAAAGGGAAGGGCGCGATAGTGCAACAGGCGGCTCGACAGGATCAACCCGGCAGGCACCACGCGATGTCCGGCCAGACGCCTGGCCGCCGTGCGCGAACGCTTCCACAGACAGTTGCTCCGACGAAAGCCGTCAGAGTGCAACCAGCGTTTGCCGTCCCCACCAGGTTTCGCCCGCGGGCAAATGTACGGGTTCTTGCGCGGCGGCGGCTTCGACGCACAGCATGCGCCGGAAGCCGTCGTCGGGCAGATCGGCGATTGCCGCGCTGCGCTCCACCCAGGGGTTCCACACCACGACATCCGGAAAGCCGTCGGCATTGTTGATGCCCAGGCTGCGGTTGTATTCGCGCAACAGCAGCGGACGGTTGACGCCGTGATAGACGCGGTCGGTCTCGGCCTCGATCAGCAGCACGTCACCGCTGTCGCGCTTGATGCGGTTGGCGTCGGTCTTGTCGCGGTATTCAAAGCCGTGCAGGCCTTCGAGCCGGGACTCTTCCACCTCGCGCAGGGCAACATAGGTGTGGAGCGCGGCGGTGAATTCCAGTGCCTGCTCGCCGGTGTTGACGATTTCCAGCTCGAGGTCGAGTCGGCCGTCCTCGATCAGGATGCCGAGTTCGGCGCGGAAGGAATGCGGCCATACGGCCCGGGTGGCCTCATCGTCCGACAGCCCGAGGGTGAGCAGCGCGAAATCGTCCCCGGTGCGCTCGGTGAGCACTGACCACGCGGCAGTGCGCGCGAAGCCGTGCGCCGGCAGGCTGCCGAGGTCGGCGAACTGCGGAAAACAGATTGGAATGCCGCCACGGATCGGCGTCCTGCCGTCGACGACGGCCTTCGGGCTCAGGTACAGGCGCTCTGCGCCGCCGGGCGGTGTCCACGACAGCACCTGTGCGCCGTGCAGGCTGACCACCGCCGCGGCCCCACTCGTGGTGCGCAAGCGCAGCGCGGGCAGGCCGCGGAAGTCGATGTGCTCGATCGTTGCCGCCATCGATCAGTCCTGCAGGGCGAGCACGCCCAGCTTGACCGAGCTGTCTTCCGGGTCGTTGCTGAGCACGAAGCCGAGCTTCTGCACGAACTTGAGCATGCGCTCGTTGTTGGCCAGGAATACCCCGTTCATGTACTGGATGCCACGGCTGCGCGCGGTTTCGATCAGCACGCCCATCAGCTTGCGTGCCAAGCCGCGGTGCTGCCAGTCGTCGGCCACCACCACCGCGAATTCGCAGGATTCACCGTCCGGGTTGACCGCGTAACGGCATACGCCGATCTCCTTCTCGAGGCCCTCGACGGTGAGCGTGGCGAGGAAGGCCATCTCACGGTCGTAGTCGATCTGGGTCAGCCGCGCGACCATCGCCGGCGGCAGCTCGCGCATGGTGTTCATGAAGCGGTAGTACTTGGTCTCGGCCGACAGACTGCGCACGAAGTCGGCCTCGAGCTCGGCGTCCTCGGGCTTGATCGGGCGGATCGTCACCGCGGTGCCGTCGGGCACCAACCACGTGGTGATCAGGTGCGAGGGGTAGGGGTGGATCGCCATGTGGTCGTAGCGGTCAGCCGTCGGCGACACGTTATCGACGCTGATGCTGGCGTCGACCGCGACCACGCCGTTCTCGTCCACGATCAGCGGGTTGATCTCCATCGAGGTGATCCACGGCAGCTCGCAAACCATCTCGGAGATGCGCAGCAGCACCAGCTCGAGCGCATTCATGTCCACCGCCGGCATGTTGCGGAATTCACCGAGGCGGGTGGAAATGTGCGTCGAGCGGATCATGTCCGCCACCAGGTAGCTGTTGAGCGGCGGCAGCGCGACGGCGATGTCGCGGTTGGCCTCGACCTGGTTGCCGCCTTCACCAAAGGTGATCGCGGGGCCGAACACCGGATCGCGCTTGACCCCCACGACCAGCTCGCGGCCGTTACGCTTCTGGATCATCGGTTCGATGGCGATGCCGTTGATGATGGCATCGGGCTGCACGCGCTTCACCTCGTCCAGGATCTCCTGATAGGTCGAGCGCACCGCGGCCAGGCTGCGGATGTTCAGCCGTACGCCGCCGACGTCGGACTTGTGCACGATGCTGGGCGAATCGATCTTCATCACGATCGGCAGGCCGATCTCGGCGGAGAGCACCATGGCTTCGGCCGCCGAGCGGGCCACGACGGTCTGCGCGATCGGAATGCGGAAGGCCGCGAGCAGGGCCTTCGATTCCATCTCGTTGAGCTTCTTGCGCCGCTCGGACAGGGCCATCTCGATCACCAGGCGCGCGCTCTCGATCGAGGGCGGGGGCAGGTGCGACAGCGAGGCCGGCGTCTGCATCAGCAGCTTCTGGTTCTGGTAGTAAGCGGAGATGTGGCTGAAGAGCTCGACCGCAGGCTCGGGAGTACGGAAGTTGGGGATGCCGGCGAGGTTGAACTTCTGCCGCGCTTCCTTCACCAGTTCCTCGCCCATCCAGCAGGTCACGACCGGCTTGTCGGCGGTCTTTTCGAGTTCGATCACGGCCTCGGCGACACCGGTGGGGTTGCTCATCGCCTGCGGGGTCAGCATGACCATCACACCGTCGACGTTGGGGCCGTCGAGCACCGCGCGCAGGGCCTTCTGGTAGCGCTCGGGATCGGCGTCGCCGAGGATGTCGATCGGGTTGCCGTGCGACCAGCCCGCGGGCAGCGCCGTATTGAGCTTCTCCATCGTGCCTTCGGACAGCTCGGCGAGCGGAATGCCGATGTCGGAGGCGCGGTCGGCCGCCATGACGCCCGGTCCGCCGCCGTTGGTGATGATGGCGAGGCGGTTGCCGCGCGGACGGAAGTGCGAGAACAGCGCGTTGGCGGCCGCGAAGAGCTGGCCCATGTTGTACAGGCGGATCACGCCCGAACGGCGCAGCGCGGCGTCGAACACCGCGTCGTCACCGAGGGGGGCGCCACTGTGCGACAGGATTGCGCGCGAGGCATTGGGATGGCGGCCGGCCTTGATCAGCAGCACCGGCTTGACGCGCGCGGCGCCACGCAGCGCGCTCATGAAGCGGCGGGCGTCGCGGATGCCTTCGACGTACAGGAAGATGCTCTCGGTGCGCGGGTCCGAAATCATGTATTCGAGTACTTCGCCGAAGTCGATGTCGGACGAGGAGCCGAGCGAGACGACGGTGGAGAAGCCGACGTTGTTGGGCTTGGCCCAGTCGAGGATGGCGGCGCACAGCGCGCCCGACTGCGAGATCAGGCCGATGCTGCCCTTGAGCGCGCTGGCGTGCGCGAAGGTGGCGTTGACGCCGAGTTGCGGGCGCATGATGCCCAGGCAGTTCGGGCCGAGCAGGCGGATGCGGTGGCGGTGAGCGGCCTCCATGACCTGGCGCTCGAGCAGCGCACCGCGCGGGCCGGCTTCGGAAAAGCCCGAGGACAGCAGGATCGCCGCCTTGACGCCGGCGCGCCCGCAGGCGTCGATGATGGCCGGTGCCTTTTCGGCGCGCACGGCGATTACCGCCAGGTCGAGACGTTGCGGTACGTCCTCGACCGATTTGTAGCAGGTGACCCCATGCACTTTTTCGTGCTTTGGGTTGATGGCGAACAGTTTTCCCTTGTAGCCGGCCTCGAGCATGTTGCGCATGAGCACGTTGCCGAGCGAGGCCTCGCGTTCGCTTGCGCCGATGATGCCGACGGAGCGCGGTTCCAGAAGCGGAGTGAGATAGTGCTTTTCTTTCATGATTGGAACCCGACTGACTTGGTTAATGCGGTGTGTCCGGCAGGGCGCGGCGGAGCGCGTCAGCCTGCTGGATCAATTCAAAATTATACTGCGGTGCACAATACACCTGAACGCGGTCTGTCGCTTTTTCTCAACTACGTCACGACCCGTTTCACATTCCTCAATCAATGGACTCAGTTTAATTCAGTGCCCGAGCACAAATGAAAAGCGTGCGCCCGCTCCGGGCTCGGCGTCCACCCAGATGCGTCCGTCGTGGCGTCCGATGATGCGCTGGATCGTCGCCAGGCCGATGCCGGTGCCCGGGAAGTCATGCTGCGCATGCAGGCGCTGGAAGGGCTTGAATAGTTTGTTGGCGTAATGCATGTCGAAACCGGCGCCGTTGTCCTCGACGCAGAACACCGTGCGTCCGCCTTCGCGCCGGGCGCCGAAGCTGATGCGGGCATCCGGGGTGCGCGAGGTGAATTTCCAGGCGTTGCGCAGCAGGTTGTCGAGCAGGACGTGCATCAGCGCCGGGTCGGCATTGACCACGAGGTCGCGCGTGATCTCGACCGCGACCACACGCTCGGGCTCCTCCGCGTGCAGTTCCCGGATCACCGTTTCGGCCAGTTGCGACAGGTCGACCGTGTCGCGCCGCAGCGGCTGGCGGGTGACGGTGGCGAGGTCGATCATGGCGTCGATCAGGATGGCCATGCGTTCGGCCGCGCTTCGGATGCGCTCGAGGTGGTCACGCTCACTTGCTTCGAGTCGATCGCCCGTCTCTTCGGCAAGGATGCGCGCGAAGCCATCGATGGCGCGCAATGGCGCGCGCAGGTCGTGTGAAACCGAATACGAGAAGGCCTCGAGTTCGCTGTTTGCGGCCTCGAGTTCAGCGGTGCGCGCACGCACACGGGCTTCGAGCTCCTGGTTGAGGTTGCGCAGGCTCAATTCGGCGATCTTGCGCGACGAGATGTCGTCGAGCGTGCCGGCGACCCAGGCATCGCCACCGGCCTTGTCGGTGACGCGCCGGCAGTCGACGCCGATCCAGCGAATCTCACCGCCGCGGGTGCGCAGGCGCAGTTCGCCCGACCATGCGTCGGTTTCGCCGGAGAGCAGGTCCCGCAAGGCGTCCCGTGCCCTGGTACGGTCGTCGGGGTGGAGGAAGTCGCACAGCGCGCGAAGACGACTCTGCTCGACGGTGAAGCCGGAGAGGGCATTCCAGTAATCATTCAGAAAGACCAGCCTGCCTTCGCCATCGGTCCGGAAAAGGACCTGATGCACCGAATCGACCACCTCGAGATAGGGCTGATGGGGCGGATCCTCCGGGGTGGTGGCCTCGCCGGCGGGCGTGGAGGACTTCACTGCGGGGGCGGCATGCGCTGCCGGGGTGAGCCGCTCGCTCGTCGTCGTGGCTTGCGCCTGGCCCGATCGGGATCGGTGTTGCGATCGGCGCGAGGCCAGCAGGTAGCCCGCAAGCAGGCCAGCGAACAGGAACGCGACGGCGGTGAGCGTCATCTGCCGGGTGTCGCCTGCCGCCAGTGCCGCTGGGGCCGACAGCAGCAAACCTGCCGCGACGAGCCGGCGGCACGCTGGTGCAAAGGACATGAATCGCTGCAGAAGTTGTTTCACGAAGGCACGTATGAGGTGTCCTGGAAACCGGTGACGGGGAGAACCCGGCGCTTGGTGCCCCTGTATAGCACAGTTCCCCGCAGCCCGGCCCCCGGGGAGTCCGCATAGAATGGCGGGGTCGTGTCATGAGGTCTCGCCAGATGTCCAAGAACCTGTCCGCGCCGGGTGTCGCAACGCCTGCCCCGGTCGATGCCGAGCCCCCGGGGCTGTCTGCGCCGTCCGGGTGGCTGGTGCGCTTTGCAGCGCTGATCGCGCCGGCTGGGAGGGTGCTGGATTTCGCCTGCGGCAGTGGTCGTCACGCACGCTGGCTGGCCGAGCGCGGGATGCAGGTCGACGCGGTCGATCGTGACCGTTCCGCGCTGGATCGACTGCAGGGCGTGACCGGCGTGCGGGTGCGCGAACTCGACCTCGAGGGGGATGACTGGCCGCTCGAAGGCGAGCGCTACGCCGCCGTGGTGGTCACCAACTACCTCCACCGCCCGCGCCTGGACGCCGTGCTCGCGCTGCTGCCGCCCGGTGGGGTGCTGATCTACGAGACCTTCATGGTCGGCAACGAGCGCTTCGGCAAGCCCTCCAGCCCGGCCTTCCTGCTCCAGCCCGGCGAGTTGCTCGAGCGTCTGAGTGGGGAATGGACGGTAGTCGCTTTCGAGCAAGGCGAGGTTGCGGGGCCGCGCCCGGCCGTCGTCCAGCGCGTGTGCGCGGTCAAGGGCAGTACGATCTGCCGGCTGCCGTGATCGTCTGCCCTGGTCGGGTTCCGTGACCTTCTGCCGCGGGCGGAGGTCAGGCCGCGTTGGTCGCGCCTGCGGCTGACCGTTCGAGCGCGATGACGTCGGCAGCGAGGCGCCGGATCCCCGCTTCACTCAGGTCCTCCGTGGCGACGTGCGGCGCAGTGCCGAATCCGGCGTAGTTGCCGTTCTGCGAGCGCCGGTAGAGCGGGTCGTAATGCTGGTCGATGAGTTCGCCGAAGAGTTCGGGCAGGGCGTGGCCGGCGGCAAGCGCCTGCCAGCGCTCGAGCGTTTCGCGGCTCTGGTGTTCGCGCAGGCGGTGGAGGTTGGCCTGCAGCGTGGCGATGTCGTCGCCCAGATAGGCGTAGTCGCGCACCAGGAAGTCGAGGCGGGCGTCGCGGCTGGCGTCGATCATCACGCAGGGCGCGCGCCGCATCGCCATGATCAGCGGCTCGGGCACGAAGACCAGGCCGATCTTGCGGCTCTCGGCCTCGACATACACCGGGCGTGAGGGGTCGAGCGCCTGCATGCGAGCGCACAGCGTGGTCTCGAAGTGCTTCTGCGCCGGCTGCGGGCGGTCGGGCAGGCCGCCGAGCACCGAGCCCTTGTGCGCGGCGAGGTCTTCCAGGTCCAGGGTCTGCGCGCCCAGTTCGGCGAGCGCCTCGAGCACGCGCGTCTTGGCGCTGCCGGTGGGGCCGCAGACGATGCGCAGGTCGAGCGCGGGTGTGATGCGCTCGATCTCGGCGATCACGTGGTGGCGAAACGCCTTGTAGCCGCCCTCGAGCTGGCAGGCATCCCAGCCCACCATGCGCAGCCAGGTCGCGAACGAGCCGCTGCGCTGGCCGCCGCGCCAGCAGTAGATCAGCGGGCGCCAGTTCTTGGGTTTGCCCTGCAGCGCGGCGAGCATGTGGCGCGAGATGTTTGCCGCCACCAGCGCGCCGCCCAGCCGGCGCGCGTCGAAGGCCGACTGCTGCTTGTACATGGTGCCGACGATGATGCGCTCTTCGTTGTCGAGCACCGGCAGATTGATCGCGCCGGGAATGTGGTCTTCGGCGAACTCGGCGGGCGTGCGCGCGTCGATGATCTCGTCAAAGCTGGATAGCTGTGCTACGGTCGCGACGCCTTTTTGCATAGTGTTGACACGACGCGCGGCGCCTCTTGCGCCGCGCGTCGCTTTCTCCCTCGGAAACATGAACGAAATCAGACTGACCGAATTCTCCCACGGCGGCGGCTGCGGCTGCAAAATCGCGCCCGGCGTGCTCTCCGATCTGCTGGCTACCATGCCCGCCGGCCTCGTGCCACCCGAATTGCTGGTCGGCACCGACACGGCCGACGACGCCGCGGTGTACAAGCTCAACGAGCGCCAGGCCATCGTCGCCACCACCGACTTCTTCACCCCGATCGTCGACAACCCGCGCGACTTCGGCCGCATCGCCGCCACCAACGCGCTGTCGGACGTCTACGCCATGGGCGCGACGCCGATCATGGCGCTGGCGATCGTCGGCATGCCGCTCGACAAGCTGCCGCCCGAAGTGATCGGCGAGATCCTCAAGGGCGGCGCCGAGATCTGCCGCGAGGCGGGCATCCCGATCGCGGGCGGGCACTCGATCGACGTGCTCGAGCCGATCTACGGCCTCGTCGGCCTGGGCGTGGTCGATCCGGCGCGCGTGCGCACCAACGCAGGCGCCAAGGCCGGCGACGTGCTGATCCTGTCCAAGCCGCTGGGCATCGGCATCCTGTCGGCGGGCTTGAAGAAGGGCCGGCTGTCGGAAGACGGCTACGCGCAGATGATCCGGTGGACCACCACGCTCAACCGCGTCGGCGCCAAGCTCGCCGACATCGACGGCGTGCATGCGGTGACCGACGTCACCGGCTTCGGCCTCGCCGGCCATCTGCTCGAGATGTGCCGCGGCGCGTCGCTGACCGGTGCGGTGAACTTCGACGCGCTGCCGGTGATCGAGGAGGCGCTCGCATTGGTGCAGGACGGGGTGGCGACCGGTGCCTCGACGCGCAACTGGGCGAGCTATGGCGCCAGCGTCGAGTTGCCGGCGGATGCGCCGGAGTGGCAGCGCAAGCTCGTCACCGACCCGCAGACCTCGGGCGGGCTGCTGATCGCCTGCGCGCCCGGCGCGGTCGAGGCCGTGCAGGCCGCGATCAAGGCCGAACAGGGCGAGGAAGGTGTCGTGATCGGCGAGATGCGGGCAGGGGCTGCGCGCGTCGTGGTTGCCTGACCGCTGCTTAGCGTCGCTGCGCGCGCGCTTCTGCCTGGGTGAGCATCGGTTGCAGCTTGGCCCACACGGTGTCCAGGATCCGCGCCTGCGCTTCGGCCGTCGGATGGATGCCGTCGGCGAGGAACAGCTCGGGGCGGTCGGCGAAGCCGTCCATCAGGAAGGGAACGAGGGGCAGGTCTTCGCTCTCGGCCAGCTCACGAAAGACCGCGCTGAAGCGCCGCGTGTACGCCGGCCCGTAATTCGGCGGCATCTGCATGCCGACCAGCAGCACGCGGGCGCCCGACCCGCTGGCCGCGGCGATCATCGCCTTGAGGTTGTCGGCCAGCAGTTGCGGCGGCAGGCCGCGCAGGCCGTCGTTGGCGCCGAGCTCCAGGATCACGATGTCGGGCGCGTGCTGTTCCAGCGCCGCGGGCAGGCGCGAGCGGCCACCGGAAGACGTTTCGCCCGATACACTGGCATTGACGACGACATGGCGGAACCCTTTGTCGTCGAGGCGCGTCTGCAACAGGGTGGGCCAATCCTGTCCTTTTTCCAGACCGTAGCCGGCCGACAGACTGTCGCCCCACACCAGGATGGTTCCTCCGGCTTGGGCCATACCGGCAAAGAACAACATGAATACGAAGGTAGCGATGAATCTCAGCGGCATTGCGCTCTCCAATCCGGTCATCGAGGTCGATGGCCTGTCAAAGCAGGTGGGGCTGGCCGACGGCCAGGGCGATCTGCATATTCTGCAGGACGTGAGTTTTGCGGTGGGGGCCGGCGAGTCGGTGGCGATCGTCGGCGCCTCGGGCTCGGGAAAATCGACCCTGCTGGGATTGCTCGCCGGGCTCGATGTTCCCACGCGCGGCGCGGTGCGGCTGCAGGGCACCGATCTCATTGCGCTCGACGAGGACTCACGGGCCGCGCTGCGCGGGGAGTCGATCGGTTTCGTGTTCCAGTCATTCCAGTTGCTGCCGGCGCTCACCGCGCTGGAGAACGTCATGCTGCCGCTGGAGCTGGCCGGTGCGGACGATGCGCGTGCGGTCGCCACCCAGTGGCTCGAGCGGGTGGGCCTCGGTAGCCGCCTGCGCCACTATCCGAAGCACCTCTCGGGCGGCGAACAGCAGCGCGTGGCGCTGGCGCGTGCCTTTGCGCCCAACCCGCGCGTGCTGCTCGCCGACGAGCCGACCGGCAACCTCGACGCCGAGACCGGCAAGGCAATCATCGAGCTGATGTTCACCCTCAACCGCGAGGCGGGCACGACCTTGATTCTGGTCACCCACGACGAATCGCTCGCGCGTCGTTGCGGGCGCGTGCTGCGCATGCAGGCCGGGCGCTTGTTGGAGGAGGGCGCCCGCTGAGGCGGGGGCACACGCTGCGCGCATTCACGGGCGAGCCCGGTCCTACGGGTAAGCGCCGAGATGCCCAGCACTGTGGGAGCGGGCTTGCCCGCGAATGGATCGACGCGCTGAACAGTCAGGCGCCGAAGATGTCGAGAATGCCGTCCAGCCCGGTGTGATCCAGGCAGCAGTGCGCCACGTCGCGTAGCACCGGCTTGGCGTGGAAGGCGACGCCGAACCCCGCTGCACGCAGCATCGGGATGTCGTTCGCGCCGTCACCCGCCGCGATCACCTGCTCGGCCTTGAGGCCGAGTTCATCGCGCACGCGCTCCAGGTGCGCGGCCTTGGCTTCGCCATCCACCACATCGCCCACCACCTTGCCGGTGAGCTTGCCATCGAGCACCTCAAGCTCGTTCGCATAGGCGTAGTCGAAGCCCAGGCGCGCCTTGAGCCGCTCGGTGAAATAGGTGAAGCCGCCCGACACCAGCACGGTACGAATGCCCGCGCGCTGCAGGCCTTGCAGCAGGCGCTCGGCACCGGGGTTGAGCTGCAGGCGGTGATCGAAGACCTCGGCCAGCGCGCTCTCGGGCAAGCCCGCGAGCAGCGCCACCCGGCGCGTGAGTGATTCGCTGAAATCGATCTCGCCCTGCATCGCCGCCTCGGTGATCGCCGCCACCTCGCGCTTGAGGCCCTGCATGTCGGCGATCTCGTCGATGCACTCGATGTTGATCAGCGTCGAGTCCATGTCGGTGACGAAGAGACCGAAATCGCTCAACTGACTGCCTTCGGGCAGCCAGACGTGATCCAGCCCGCCCTCGGCGCAGGTGGCGACCAGCGCCTCGTGCGGCTTGGCGCCGACGAGCCGGAACGAACGCGTGGTGATCTGCTCGATCTCGCGCGTCTCGGTGAGCTTGGCGACGTTCTTCAGCGCAACGCTATCGACGTCGCCCGCCAGCACGACCAGGTTCATGCCCGCCGCTCCACTTTGGGAAGCACGTCGCGCAGCACGGCGGCGGCGTTGCGGATCATCTCTTCGGTCGTGTCCCAGCCCACGCAGGCGTCGGTGACCGAGCAGCCGTACTTCAACTGCGACAGGTCGGCCGGAATCGGCTGGTTGCCGGCTTCGATGTTGCTCTCGATCATCAGCCCGACCACCGACTGGTTGCCCTCGCGGATCTGGTGCATCACGTCCTTCATCACCAGCGGCTGGAACTCGGGCTTCTTCCACGAGTTGGCGTGCGAGCAGTCGACCACGATGTTCTTCGCCAGCCTGGCCTTGGCCAGCGCCTGTTCGGCGAGCGAGATCGACACCGTGTCGTAGTTCGGCCGGCCGCCGCCACCGCGCAGCACCGCGTGGCCGTAGCGGTTACCGCGCGTGCGGGTGACCGCCGACTGGCCCTGGTTGTTGATGCCGAGGAAGCTGTGCGGGCTGCCCGCCGAGATGATCGCGTTGATCGCCACGTCCATGTCGCCGTCGGTGGCGTTCTTGAAGCCGACCGGTGTCGACAGGCCCGAGGCCATCTCGCGGTGGGTTTGCGATTCCGAGGTGCGTGCGCCGATCGCGGTCCACGCGATCAGGTCGCCGTAATACTGCGGCGCGATCGGGTCGAGCGCCTCGGTGGCGGTTGGCAGGCCGATCTCGCACACATCGAGCAGGAACTTGCGCGCGCGCTCCATGCCGACGTCGATGCGGAAGGAGTCGTCCATGAACGGATCGTTGATGAAGCCCTTCCACCCGGTCGAGGTGCGCGGCTTCTCGAAATACACTCGCATCACCAGCAGCAACGTGTCCGACACCTCGTCGGCCAGCGTCTTGAGCCGGCGCGCATAGTCCAGCCCGGCCTCCGGATCATGGATCGAGCACGGCCCGACCACCACGAACACGCGCGGATCCTTGCGATCGAGAATGTCCATCACCGCCTTGCGCCCGGCGACCACCGACGCGGCAGCGCGCTCGGTGAGCGGGACCCGCGCCTTGATCTCCTCGGGTGAGGGCATGTGGTCGAAGGCGAGGACGTTGAGGTTTTCGGTCTGGGTGAGGGGCATTGCTGGGCTCCGGAACGCGGCCTGGAAATTCCGGGATTGTAACGCCCGAGGCGGGGCATGTCCCTCTCGAATTGGGGTGCGGAGGCTGGCCACAGACAGGGCTGTCGTGCCTGCCGGGCCGGCGGGATGCCAGCGCAGGAACTCGAATGCCCCCGAGATCTCAGGACTGGGCAGGAAGCTGATCGGTGCCCTGGAGCGAGTCGGTGATGATTCGTTTGGCCAGTTCGCGCTCGGCTTCGTTATGGGTACGCACCACCAGGGCGGTATTGCCCTTCTCGACGGCATCCATCACCAACTCGGAGAACTTGCCCTCGCGCGCATCGCCACCGTCCTTGCGGTTCGCGCCGACCGCTGCACCGACAACGCCGCCCAGGCCGGCGAACCAGCCGAGCATGGCCAGGGGTGCAACCACCGGACTGGCAACGAACAGGGTCACGCTTGCCGCGGCGAGCGCCACTGCTCCGATGGCTCCGATACCCGTGCCTACTGCGGTGCCGATCGCCCCGTCCACCAATAGGTCCCTGAGGACCTCATCGCGGTCCGTTTCACCGGGGCCGGTCCACATCAGCGATTGGGATGGATCATCGATGATGCGCAGTGCCGAGTCCGTAAAGCCGAGTTCGATGAGATGCTGCCGAACACCTTCGGCCTCCGCGCGGCTGGGATAGATCGCCGATACGGTGTGAAGACTGTCGCCGGACGGTGCGAGTGCGGCGAACCTGTCCGAGCCTGCCGTCGGTATCAAGGTGCCCGCATCAATCGGCAGGATCGGGGGCACGATGGTCCCGCCGCCGGAATCACTGTCTGGATTGCGTTCTGATGGCACGTTCATGATGACCTCCTGTGTATCTGGTGCTCGATGGTGCTCGATGACGACGCGAAGCCGTGTCCTGGCTTCGCATCCGCCAGTCGTCAATGTTCAGTGCTTCCTGAGTTCCTGCCCCACCACGACTGCGGTTTGCCGGATCCCGTGGTGGGGCAGGTCGTGCCGGACTTAGAGCGTCGGCCCGTATTGATCGGGTTTGGTGCCGTAATAGGTGTGAATCTTCGCGGTCCACTCAGGGTCGGCCATGTCGGGCCAGACATCCTTGTCGAAGCCCGGGGCGTCCTTGAGACGATCCTTGTCCACGTTGAGCACGAAGCATCGCCTGTCGCGATCCAGCGTCATCGCGCGCCAAGGCACGGCGAAGAGCTTTTCGCCCAACCCCAGAAACCCGCCGAAGGACAGCACGGCGTAGCTGATCTGGCCGGTGCGGGGCTCCAGCATCACATCCTTGATCCCCCCCAGGTCTTCGTTCTGCAGATTGACGACATCGTTGCTGGCAAGGCTTGAGTAGCTCAGCAGCGTATGTCCGGCCTCGCCGTGTTCGAAGGTGGCAGGCCGATCGGGATTCACAAGGCCGAGATCGCCCGCTCTGGTTTCCATAGTCATGTTCAACTCCTTGCTGTGATTCATTCAACAACCGTTGATCGGCACAAGTCCGAGCCGGGCGCCAGCCGATCACTCGGTGCCCGGAGTGACGACAATGGTCGCCTGGGCCCTTGCGGTCTGTGCGCCGGCGCACCCTGGTGCGCGCTCAGCGCAGTCCGAAGAATCCCAGGATGAACAGCACGACGACGACGAGACCAATGATGTAGATGATGTTGTTCATGATGGTGCCCCTTACGCGGATTGAGTGACCGACGCGCATCGACGCGCAGTTCGGTAGAACACAGTCTAGTCGCGCGATCACACCCACTCTGTGCGATGCCGTACAGATGGGTCTGGCGTGCCCCTCCTACGATGTGCCGACACGCTATGGGAATTTTCTCCCGCACGAGGGGTGCATCATGTTCGATCGACGCAATGGTTTGCCTGGTCCTTTTGCCGCGCTGGTGCTCGGTCTCTCCGCATCCTTTGGCTGGTCCGGGCCGCTGCTCGCGCAGGCGGAGGCGGCCACGCAGCTCACCGGGTCGGCCTTTCAGGTCGCCCAATACTCCAATACCGTTCTCGAGCTGCAGCGCGAACTGAACCAGCTCGGTTTCAATGCCGGACCGGCGGACGGCGTGATGGGTGCGCGCACCCGCAGTGCAATCCGGGCCTACCAGGCGGACAACGAGCTGCTGGTGGACGGTCAGCCTAGCGCTAGCCTGCTGTCGCATGTACGCGCCACCGGCCAAGGCCGGACGCCCCCACCTGCCACGTCGACAACCGGGGCTTCATTCCAGATGGTCGCGGACATCCAGGAGGCGCTGCGCGGGTCCGGTTACACGCCCGGGCGCGAATCCGGTCGGCTGGACGATCAGACCCGTGCGGCGATCCGCAGCTATGAATCGGACCATGGCTTGCTGATGTCGGGTGAGCCGAGCGTCGAGCTGCTCCGGCACATGCGCGAGCGTGCCAACGCAGCACCGGCCCCAGCCCCGAGCGCGCTGCCGGTGGATGCGAACACGCTGGCGCGCATACAGGCCGAACTGCGCGAGCGCGGCTACCCGATTCCGCTGATCAGCGGCCGCATGGATGCCCCGACCCGCCAGGCCATCCGTGAGTATCAACAGGGCCAGGGGGTGTCGGTGACCGGCGAGCCCAGCCAGGCGCTGCTCGACGCGCTGCGCACCGGCAGTGCCGACACGACCCCCGAGCTCGGCCTGAGCCGCGAACAACGCGCAGCCGCGCAGCGTGCGCTGAACGAGCGCGGCTACGACGCCGGGCCGCCCGACGGCGTGCTCGGGCCGCGCAGCCGGGTCGCGATCCGGACCTTCCAGGCCGCAAACCAGCTCGGCGCAACCGGCACGCTCGATGCGCAGACGATGAAAGGGCTCGGCGTGGCGGCCACGCTCGCGGCATCGCCGCCAGCCACCGCTTCGTCCTACCGTGTGCGAGTGCGCGACGACTTCTCCGACGGCGACCACACCCGCAATCCGGCCTGGCGCATCGCGTCGGGCCGTCTCGAGGTGCGTAACGGCGGCTTGAATTCGGTGGTCACCCCGTCTGCGGCACGTCCGCAGGACGCGGGTCGCCAGTTGATCGAGGATTTGCTCAAGCAGCAGCTCGGCGTCGGGCGCCCCGGCCAGGAGGGGGCGGTGGCCGCGGTGGCCTATCTGCCGATCCGCCTGGCACCGGTGTTCCGCATGACGATGCTGGTCTCGGGTTCCGCCGAGCCTTACAGCCACCTGGAACTGGGCCCCTATCGCGGCAACGGGTTGAACCACGGCTATCGTCTCAGCCAACGTGGCGACCAGCCGCTGCAGCTCGTCTTTGCCGACGAGCGCGGCGCGTCGGTCATTGCCAGCGCCCGCTACCGGCTCGAGAACAGCGTGCCGCAACGCCTGATCTGGCAGCGCGACGCCGAAGGCCGCATGACGGTGAGCCGCGACGGTGAGGTGCTCATCGACGTCGTCGACCGCAAGGCGGGCGAGGGATTCGATGGCTTCTCGCTGATCAATGCCGGTGGCGAATGGACACTGCACGAGCTCGTCGTCGAAGACCGCAGCTGACATGTCTCCGGATTCGGCGCGCAGCGTGCCCGCCCGCGCGCCACCATGGCAAGAAAACAGACGACGATGGAGGAACAGATGACGACGACAGCGGTTCAATCCGATGTGCAGGGCGTGCGCGCACGTGCCCGCCAGAACATCGAACAGGGTGCGGTGACCTCGCGCTACAGCGGCCATCTCGTTACCGTGCTGAAGCGCCTCAACGATGCGCTCGCGACCGAGCTGGTATGCGTGCTGCGCTATCGGCGGCATCACTTCATGGCGCGCGGGATTCATTCGCAGGCGGTGGCGGCGGAGTTCCTGGTGCACTCGAACGAGGAGCAGACGCACGCCGACCAGCTGGCGGCCCGCATCGTGCAACTGGGCGGCGAACCCGATTTTTCGCCGGACACGCTGGTCCGCCGCAGCCACGCCGAGTATGTGGAAGGCGCGACGCTGGCCGACATGATCACCGAGAATCTGGTCGCCGAACGGATCGCGATCGACAGCTATCGCGACTTCATCCAGTACATCGGCGATCAGGACCCCACCACACGGCGCCTGCTCGAATCCATTCTCGCAATGGAAGAGGCGCATGCGGATGAACTGGCCGCCCTGCGCGACGAGATTCCGCAGCGATAGTGCGCGCGGCTTGCCGAAGCACTCGCAACGAATGACGGTTGGCGCCGGCCCGGGGCCGAGCAGTCCCGGGCCGAGGAGCGCGGGGCTAGTCGCCGAGCAATTCGCCGACGGGTTTCAGATCCTCGACGCGGTCGCACACTGCCTTGATGGCCATCAGGATGGGCAGACCCAGCAGCAGTCCCCACAGGCCCCACAGCCAACCCCAGAAAAGCACCGCCGTGAAGATGACGACCGGGTTCATCCGGCTTGCCCGGCCGATCAGCCAGGGTGTCAGCAGGTAGCCTTCGAGTGAGGTGATGAGCAGCGCGATCCCGGAAACGAACAAGGCCATGCCGAGGGTTCCGAACTGCATAAAGGCGACGAGCAGTGTTGCACCGGACACGATCACCGGGCCGATATAGGGGATGATCTTGAGCACGCCGGCGGCGATGCCCCAGATAGCCGCGTGTTCCATGCCAATGGATACGAAGGCGAGCCAGGTGGCCAGACCGACCGCAATGCTGGTGAGAGTCTGGACCAGCATGAAACGCTGAATCTGCCCGTTGATGTCATCGAGCACCTGCAGCGTGATCTTCTTGTTGGTCAGCGTGGGACCGGCCAGTCCGACCAGCTTGCGTCGGAACTTGTCGCCCGACACCAGCACGAAGAAGGCCAGAAACATGACCATACCGAGCTGTGCGGCAAACCCGATCGCCCCTTTGGTGCCCATCCACAGGTAGTCCTGCACGTTGAGCATGGGTTTCTCGATCTGGACCCGGGTTACACCGTGGGGTGCGGCGGGTGCCGGCGCGCTAGTCTCGCTCGCAACTTGCTCGAGTTCCGTGGCGGCGCGCTGCACTTTTTCCATCTTGCCTTCCGAGGCGCCGATCCGTGTGGGGAGGGCGTCGCGAAGCTTTTCCACCGCAGCCGGCAGGGTTTCGATCAGGTTGCTGGTTTCGTCAGCGAGCGAATAGACGGCGGAGCCCGTCCCGCCGAGGATGGCAAGCAAGAGCACTGCCGCACCAAGCGCGCGTGGGATGTGCCACCGTTGCAGCAGGTTGACCGGCCCCGAGAGCGCGTAGCTGATCATCACGGCGAGCATCAGCGGGATGAAGATCGCCTGCGCCCAGTGCAGCGCAAAGACGACAGCGATGACGGCCAGCACGGTCAGCGCGACGCTGTTGGCGTCCCTTGGCATTTGCAGGGTCGCCTGGAGGGGCGGTGCCTTCGCCTCGTCCTCGTCAAGGGCATCCTCTTTCAGGGGCGAAATCTCGCTCTTCATTGGCGAATGCTCCGTAGGCGATTGCGCGCCGCCCGATGACTGCGCGGAAGTTCAGGATGGTACGCCGGAGCCTGCCTTCTCTGTGCGGTGGCAGACCATGCTGCGACAGGCCCAAGGCGCGGTAGCCAGCGGTCATGCGCCGTCGCCCCGGCATCGCACCTCACCCCTCGCGTGCAGATGTGCGCCAGCAGACAGATCGGTACGAGAGTCCAACCGATCATGAGCGGGCGCTGATCGTGCCTGGTGCGGGCTTGTTTGCTGAGCTTGCCTGCTTCATGCGCGTGATGCGCACTCTTATAACGTCCGGGAGGCGAGATCATGAGAACGATCGGAAAGGTCGCAACGTGGCTGGAAGTCGCGGCAGCTGTGTATTCGCGTGACAAGCGCGTCAGCTTGCGTGTTCATCCACTCGTGCAGGCGGCCGACGAGATTCCGCACAAACGCAGGGACAAGCGTTATTACGGGATCACGGTCGATGGGCGCTGGTTGTTCTCCAACAATGGACGGCTTACGGTATTGAGGGGGCTGAAAACGGTAGAGCGCTTTGCGGATCTAATAAAGGTACCCGCCTACGAGTCCGGGGAGCCCGCGCAAATCGACGTCGACTGTGGCAAGACTTCACACTGTATTTCGGTCGATCGGAACAGGGCGCTACACGGCTGACCGTCGCTCCACACGAGGCGCGACATGCACTCGCGCACGCCAGCGACGCTCGATCTCCGATTCACTGCAAGGAAACCGACAATGACCCTCCTTACCCACGATTTTGCCAGCGCGCTCGAGGGCGCCGAAGCGCCCTCCGTATAGCTTTACCAGCCCACGCACCGTTCCCATCCCGCGAATCAGCAGGGCCCGATTCGCTTCCGCAATCTGGTGAAGGCGCTCGAGCACACACTCCGGCAGCAATACCCCGAGGCGGAAATCGCCAGTCTGCTGGTACCCTTCGAAGCCCTCGCCAACGACGAGGCACACTGGAATCACACGCTGGACGGGCTGGTGGTGTTCGCAGCGCCTGGGCTGTTCCGGGTTCTGGCCACCCAGCGCCCGGTGGAGGAACTGGTCGTGGTGGCCGACAGCTTTCACCCCAAGCCGCTACGGCGTCTGCTGCAAAGCGCCGGCCGTTACCAAGTGCTCGGATTGAGCCGAGATGCGATGTCACGGTTAACCCCGATGCGGTATCCATCGAGGAGCTGCGTGGCCGTGCATGGGAAGTCGTTGAACCCGAGTATCGCGCGCGGCTTGCGGCCCTCGGCGAAGCATTCGGGCAAGCCCGCGCCAACGGACTGGGTAGCGAGGCCCTCGCCGAGGTTGCGGCGGCGGCGGTGGCCGGTCGCGGCGAAACACTCCTGATCGAGGCGGATCGACTGATTGCGGGCCACCTCGACGAGACGACCGGACAGGTCGTCAAAGGCGAACTCGACGACCCGTTGGTCGATGACATCCTTGACGCCCTGGGCGAAATGGTTGTGAGCAAGGGTGGTCAGGTGTGGGTGGTTCCGGCGAGCCGATTGCCCCGCTCGCCGGACGGGTCCTTTCAATACCGCTGCAGTACACCCTCTCCGACCCGTACCCGGTCACCGACGCGGAAGTCTGCTTCAAGTGGCTGCAGCATGGCCTGATACGATCCATCGCTCATCCGTACCGTGATCTTGAGCAGATCGGGCTGGGCCTGCGCTTGCTGCGGCCGGTTCTCCATCTCGTGGCCGACATAGGCGCCACCGGCCGCGCCGATCACCGCCGCCGCGGTCCTGCCGCTTCCGCCGCCGATCTGACTGCCTACCAGACCGCCGACCACGGCGCCCGCGACGGTCCCGAGACCGATGCCACTACCGCTGCCGCCAGTCGCCGTCGGTTCCTGGCTAACTCGTTCGACCGAATGCACTACGCCGTATCCGGTGGCGATCCGGGCTGGATAGGTCTCGGCCGGCTGCGTCGTCACCGGATAGGTGCTGGCTGGATAGCTGCCCGACGTGGCCGACGGGTATGAGGGGGCAGGGCTGCCGCCATACAGTGGGTCGTTCATCGTCCCGCATGCCCCGAGTGTCAGCGCGGCCAGCAGGCCGAGCGCGGGGCCGTTTAGCATGTTTGATTTCATGGTGATCCTCTTCGTCTGGACTGAAAGGGGCGACCGCTTGATGCTGCCGGTGCCGGTCGACCTCCCCGCAGCCGCCCGGATTGTCAGCAGACAGACGCGGGAGGATGACCGTGGATCGGGTCGATCTACTTTAAGCTTGGCGAGCTGCAACGGCGGTGTCTGTGCGCTGGCACGCCTGTGGGTGGGAGGGCGCTGGGGTGCAGCTCGAGGCGGCTAAAGTTCTGCGTCTTCCGGCCGTAACGCGATGGGTGTGTTGTGTTTTCCTGCTGTTTCACCGTCTCCTTGCGAAGGACGCTCGATGTCCAGATTCGCCTGCCTGCTGTTCGTCCTCCTGACTGGCACGATGCCATCGGCAATCGCCGGGCAGTTCGGCACCACGATCGAGATGGAGGTAAAGAACGGATCGACCTTCTATGTCCCGGGACTCATTACCGGGCTAGGGGCCGTGCACTGGATGGTCGATACCGGCTCAGGGTATATGACCATCAACGAAGAAATTCTTGCGTTGCTGAAGGAAAACGGCCTGGCGCAATTCGTCAAGCACCTGCGCGGTCGACTGGCGGATGGCAGCGAGCGGGAGGTGCCGGTGTATTCGATCGACGCCATCAGCATCGGCGACGCGTGCTGGTTGCGTGACGTGGAGGTCGCCGTGTTTCCGGGCAATACCCGACCGATTCTTGGACTCAACGTCCTGCAACGAGCCGCACCCTTCATCTTTTCGTTCGAACCGCCCCAGCTTGTGCTGAGCCATTGCGACAGGGCGCTCGATGCCCTTGCGATTGGGCTGGCTACGCCCCAGGAATGAACCCCAGCGCCCGGACTTGAGCGCTGGGGTTGCACTGCGCCGTCGTCGGCGCATCGCCGCGACTAATTGCGACGCAGGGTTAGTGGAGCACGCTCCTTACTGGGGCACTCGCGGTGTTGCGGGCGCCGTCGCGGGCTTGTCGGTGTCGACCTGCGGCGTCATCGATGTGCGTCCGGACTTGTCGGAGTCCGCGTTCGGCATCATCGATGCACCCGGCTTGTTGGCGTCCTTGTCCTGCTCGAATGCCGAGAATTCGACGATCGAGCCGCTGATTGGCGTGCTGCCTTTCAGGTCGGTGTACTTATCGGCGCCTTGCGTCGCATCCTTCAGTGTCGCGATTTCTTCCTTGCTGGCGCTCATCTGCAGCTTGTCGTCCAGCGGCTTGAGCTCATCGAGTGATACCGTGATGTCGCGTGCCCCCATGCCGAGGACACCGCCCACGGAAATTACCGCATGAGCGCTCTTGCGATCCGGGGCGAGAACGACGCGTTTGATCTCTCCGACCTTGTCGCCCGTGCGATCGATCACTTCCATGCCGTTAAGGTCGTCAGCAGTCCGCGTGTATAGCGGATTGCCGCCGGTCGTCGTTCTGGCGGTTGCGCCACCGTTGGCTGTGCCCATTCGCGACTTGTCACTCATCGGTTGCGCGAGTGCGGGATGGTCGCGCTCAGTTTGCCCGATCTCTGCCTTGGTCGAGGCCGGGGACGGCACATCCACTTTTGAGTTGTCGGTGGCGGCCAATGTGGGGCCGGCCAGCAGCGCAGCGATCGTGCCGGCAATCAAGGTCGTACCAATTTTCAGTTTCATGTCGTGCTCCTGTGATGTGTTTAGAGCCGAATGGTGTCCGTGTCACGAACCATCAGACCAGCATCAGGCCGAGACCTGCTGCGAACCCACGATGTTCGCAATTGAGACTCACGTATGTACGGTGACCCACTAAGCAGTTCAGCTATTGAACATTTCTATGTCCGCCCTTGGGGCGAGGTCGTGGCCGTGGACCTTTTCTCGGTGAGCGGAGCGCCGTGCAGCAGGTGCCGTCCTCGCCGCCGTCTGCGCGCGGGCACGCCTGGTTGCGTCGCACAGCGCACAGACGGGTGGGGCGGGCGGGCCTGATCATCCCGCTTCGGTTGGGGCTTCCCCCTCCATCTGACGACGCGGCAATGGACTATCACTCTGAATACTCTGCTTATGACGGGTCAGTAAGCGCCTGCAAGCGGCTGGCGGCGCTGGCGATTTACGTTCTGGTGGGCGCAACGATGTGGGGGTGCGCCGAGACTGCGACGCTGTCGGTTGCCCAAGGCACCGGGCCCCGGCCCGAACTGCCGCCGCCGAACAGGACGCTGCTGCCGACGGTAAACATCGCGCCTGCCATCGGCTGGCCGCAAGGCGCTACGCCGCAGGCGGCGGCCGCGCTGCGTGTGGTGGCCTTCGCCAGCGGGCTGGATCATCCGCGCTGGCTGCTGGTGCTGCCTAACGGCGACGTACTGGTCGCTGAAAGCAACGCGCCGCCCAAGCCGGAGCGCGTGAAGGGCATCAAGGACTACATCATGGGGCTGGTGATGAAGCGTGCTGGCGCCGGCACGCCGAGCGCCAACCGCATCACCTTGCTGCGCGACGCCGACGGCGACGGCATTGCCGAAACCCGCTCGGTCCTGCTGAGCGGTCTGTATTCACCTTTCGGCATGGCCCTGATCGGCGAACGCCTGTTCGTGGCCAATGCCGACGCAGTGTTGAGTTTTCCCTACCGCCCCGGCGACACCGTCATCAATTCATCCGGCACCAAACTGCTCGATCTGCCGGGCGGTCCCATCAACCACCATTGGACGAAGAACCTGCTGGCCAGCATCGACGGCAGCAAGCTGTATGTCAGCGTGGGCTCGAACAGCAATGTCGGCGAGCGCGGCATGCTGCTCGAGGAAGGCCGTGCCGCGATCTGGGAGGTGCAGGTCGACAGCGGCGCACATCGTGTCTTCGCTTCAGGCCTGCGCAACCCTGTGGGCATGGCTTGGGACGCGGCGGGCCAGGTGCTGTGGACGGTGGTCAACGAGCGCGATGAGGTCGGTAGCGACCTGGTGCCCGATTACTTGACCGCGGTGCAGGACGGTGGCTTCTACGGCTGGCCTTACAGCTACTTCGGCAACAACACGGATGCGCGAGTCGAACAGTCGCAGCCGGCGCTGGTGGCCGCTGCGCTGGTGCCGGATTACGCGCTGGGTCCGCACACCGCATCGCTCGGGCTGGCCCGTTCTGCGGGCGGCAAGCTGCCGGCGGCGTTCGCCGATGGCATGTTCATCGGCCAGCATGGCTCGTGGAACCGCCGACCGCACAGCGGCTACAAGGTGATCTTCGTGCCGTTTCAGGACGGCAAACCTGCAGGTGCGCCGCTGGATGTCCTGACTGGCTTCCTCAATGAAGCGGGCGAGGCGATGGGCCGGCCCGTGGGCGTGGCCATCGACGCGCGTGGTGGATTGCTGGTAGCGGACGATGTGGGCAACGTGATCTGGCGCGTCAGCGCAAAACCGTGAGGTCCGCACGAACATCTCACCATTGGCGTCGTGAGCGTGCAATTCCGAAACACGTTGCGCTTTGCCGCTCTGTGTGCTTCTATACCATCCACACAGATGGTTTATGGATGGTTTAGAGATGGCAAGAGGCGATATTGAAGTCCGACCCCGGGTCGGCGAAACAGAAAAGATGACGATCAATCTGGGCGTCGTCGACCTGGGGCAGATCGACCTGCTGGTGCAGGAGGGGTTTTATTCCAACCGCACCGACCTGATCCGTACCGCCATCCGCAACCAGTTGACCGTGCACGCCGACGAGGTCAAGCGGACCATCGCGCGCCGGACCCTGGTGCTGGGTCTGCAGCACCTCAGCCGGGCCGACCTCGAGCGGGCGCTGGCCGCAGGAGAAATGCTGCAGATCCAGGTCGTCGGCCTGGCGCGAATTGCCGACGACGTATCGCCCGAACTGGCTCGCGCCACCATCGAATCCGTTGTTGTTCTCGGCGCCTTTCAGGCGAGCGCGGCGGTGCGTAGTGCACTGGCCGATCGCATGCGCTGAACTCACTCTCAAGGAGAGAACCATGAATTTTTCCGATGCGCTGCGGCGCAAACTATTCAAGGCAATGCCCTTGCCCGAAACCTCATTCCCGATGGGCGCGTTCGATATCGCGTCGATCAACGACACGATCACGCAGGCGCTCAACTCGGCCGGGCTGAACACACAGACGGGTCCGATGAAGAACGTCATGGACACGATCCAGCAATCGCTCGCCGCAGCCGGCTTGAACCCGGCCGGGCCGGCGGCGCACGAGGAGGGTGTGACCATCGACGGGTTCGCCCGCGAGATCTTCACGCCCGATGGACGCACCGATGCGCGGACCGACGAGCAGATCGATGAGCGTATCGATGAGGGGCCCGCCAGACCGACCGCTCCGCCCGATCAGGCCACACCCGGGCAGTTCCTCAGCCGCTCGTTCACCAACCATGCCGGCACGCGCGCCTACAAGCTCTACATCCCGTCCAGTTACTCGGCCCACTCGGGCGACCCGGCGGCGGTGGTCGTGATGTTGCATGGCTGCACCCAATCGCCCGATGACTTTGCCGCCGGCACGCGCATGAATGCGCTCGCCGAGCAGCGTGGGTTTCTGGTGGTTTATCCCGCCCAGAGCGCCAATGCGAATGGCTCGAAGTGCTGGAACTGGTTCCGCACGGAAGATCAGGATCGCGACCGTGGCGAACCCGCGCTGATCGCCGGCATCACGCGCGAGGTCGTGGCCAGCCATCGCGTGGATGAACGCCGCGTCTTTGTCGCCGGACTGTCATCGGGGGCGGCCATGGCCGTCATTCTCGGCGCCACCTACCCGGACATCTACGCCGCGGTCGGTGCCCATTCCGGCCTGCCCTATGGCGCCGCCCACGACATGCCCTCTGCCTTCGGGGCGATGAAGCGCAGCACCGGTCTGGCCGGGATGCCGGATCGAAGCGGAGCTGGCGCGCATCGCGCAGCAGGGGGGCGTGGCGTGCCGACCATCGTCTTTCATGGCGACCGCGATCACACGGTGCACGCGCAAAATGGCGCTGAAATCGTCGAGCAGGCGGTTCGCGGGCATTCGGACGCTGCACGTCTGAAGTCCAGCATCCGTCGCGGCTCGGCGGCGGGAGGCCGGCAATACACCCATACCGTCTACGCCGATGCGGCCAACCAGCCGGTCGTCGAGCAATGGGTGCTCCACGGTGCGGGTCACGCGTGGTCGGGAGGCAGCCCGCAGGGGTCGTTCACCGCCCCAGGCGGGCCGGACGCTTCGGTCGAAATGATCCGATTCTTCCATTCGCAGCCACGCGCGGGCACCGCCTGAAGGCACGTGGAGCCCGCAGTCCGGGACGACAGGGGCGGGGTCAGGCACTTGAGCTTGACCCCGCCCCACCGCTCAGACGAGTGCCGATTGCGGGATGCGCTGATCCTGACCGACCCGAACGTCGAGCTCGCTCAGCTGGCGATAAAGCGTCAATGCCTGGTCTGGCCCGAATCGGTCGTTGAAGAACTCGTCGATCGGACCGGTATGGATCAGCCGGTCGCGGCGCAGGCTCTTGACGACCTCGCGGTAATCGATGTTCACCAATTTGCGAGGACCCGGTGCTCGTACGGTCGCCAGGCGGTGAAGCGCGACAGGTAGTTCCGGGCGAAGCACTCGCGAATCGGCGAAGACGATCGGTTCCGCGAAAAAATAGACCGGAATGGCCTTCGAGAAACGCGTCATCAAATGCCGCGGGCGTTGGAACACGAAGGCCCACCGCAGGGGCGAGAAGCAGACGACCGCATCGAAGGATTCCAGGCGCGGATCACTGAGAACGCTTGCACGGAAATTGTCAGTGTGGGTGTGGGTCATGGCACGATCACCTCGTCGGGATTAGGGAACGCAGACCATCGCCATGCGAGGACGAACGGAAGCAGTCCTTTTCGGCAGGATTGGGCAGTGGCCCGGCGCGTCAGCCTCTGTGGGACGGCGAACAGACCGGGCCGCCAAGCAGGCCTAGCTTGGTGATCACCGTAGGCACGGCGTAACGGTCAAGGCGCGATCACTTCGGTCTTGCATCACGCGGCGTCGGCTGCATACAGGCCCAACGCAACAGAAGGTGATCGACATGGCAGCGACAAAATCAAATGATCGGCCGCCTCGCGGCAAAGGCGTCATCGTCGCCGGAGTGGCCGCGGCCCTCGCCGCGACCGCTGGCTGGGTCGCAAGCAAGGCGCGGCGGGCGGAGGAGGACCAGCCGCCTCAGGGCGCATTCGTCGACGTCGACGGCGTGCGCGTCCACTATCTCGACCGTGGCCGTGGAAAACCCGTCGTGCTGCTGCACGGCAATGCGGTCCGTCTCCAGGACTTCGTCGCCAGTGGCTTGATCGATCGACTGGCTCAGCACTATCGCGTCGTCGCCTTTGATCGGCCAGGATTTGGCTACAGTGAGCGTCCTCGGGATCGGCTGTGGACAGCCGAGGCTCAGGCCGAGCTTCTACACGAGGCGATGGCACAGCTCGGTCTGGAGCAAGCCGTGGTGATCGGTCACTCCTGGGGCACGCTGGTTGCGCTCGAGCTTGCCCTCCGCGAAGACGCCGCCGTGCAGCAGCTGATTCTGGTCTCGGGCTACTATTTTCCGACCGCTCGGGCGGACGCGGCGCTTGTCGCGCCTGTGGCTATCCCTGTCCTGGGCGACGTCATGCGCTACACCGTATCAGCGGTCTTCGCGCGCCTGCTCCTGGGCCAGACGGTGAAAGCCATGTTCGCGCCGCAGCCCGTTCCCGCAGATTTCCTGCCCGTGCTCGTGCGCGAGATGCTGGTGCGCCCTGTGCAGATCCGTGCCAACGCGGAAGACGCGGCCTTCATGGTTCCGGCGGCTGCGGGCCTGCGCGAGCGCTACGACAAGCTCACCATCCCCGTCACGATCTTTGCCGGCGAAGCCGATAAGGTCGTCGATCCAGAGGCGCATGCGCGTCGCCTGCACGCAGCGTTGAGCAACAGCGACCTGCACATCATCCCGGGCCTCGGGCACATGCTGCATCACGCAGTTCCGGAACAGCTGGTGGCCGCCGTAAGATCAAACCAGACCACGGCCGGAAACAGCGTCGAGCGACAAGGCGAAAGCTGGCCCGACATCACGGCTTAGCGAACGCCAGCGCTACTCGAGTGCGACTTGCGCCGCGAGTGCCAACATCCTCGGGCGGGGCGTCGACGGCGAGCAACCCTGAGCAGATCTCGGTTCCGGCCAGATATTTCAGGCGATCGCGACTGCGGTATGGGGATGGAACTCGCCTTGCAGAGGAGCCTCGGGATGGGGTTGCCCGTCGGTCGGCGCCTGCTGCCAGGCCATGGTCAAGGCCCAGGCGCCGATATCGACCGGACGGGCATGCCGACGTTCGTCGTCGTAGGTAAAACGCCACGCGCAGTTCAGGGAAAGCCAGTGCGTTCGCTGAAGTTGCGCACGGGGATAAGCAAATAGAAGGAGGCCTCCTGATGTGCGCTGCGACGAGTCACCGCACGTGGCCGCGATGCTTTTTTTCCTCTGCTTTCCTTCAGCCGCGGGCGGCGAGGAGATCGGCCTTGCGCGCCGCCATCCGGGCGCCGAGTTCGACGAGGTCCAGCGAGCTGGCCTTGACCTTGGGGAACATTTCGGTGTGCTCTTCCTTGACGTGGTGTTCGACGTATTCCGAGAGCACCTTGACCTTGGCATCGTAGATCGCACCGTCGGGTTCGACCCCTTCGAGCTGGGCGATCAGCTCCTTGATGCCGCCATGCTCAACTGTCGCTTCCGGCACCAGAAGTTTGTCCTTCAATGCCGCCTTGATCGCCGGGTAGAAGATCTCTTCCTCGATCTGCATATGCGCGCTCAGTTCGCTGCAGACCTCGGCGACGAACGCCTTCTTCTTGCTGCTGGAGTTGGTTTTTTCGTACTCGGCAAACAGACCGCTCACCGTTTCGTGGTCAGCCTTGAGCAAGGCGATGGCATCCTTTGCAACAGCCGGGGTCTTCGGTGTGGCGGGGGTCTTGGTGAGGGTGGTCATGGCAATTCCTTGCTTCGTCGACAGACAGGAATTGCACGGTAGGCCCTCAGCTCGGACGGATCTGTACGATGACCAACATAGGGGAGGGGCCCTGGCTTGCAATCCGGTACGGCCGCGGGTCGGAAATGGGCGCGGAGGGTCCGCTATGTTCGCTAGCCCACTGACGGCACGCGCGGTAAAGCCAACGATACAGCGCTGATACGACCTCCATGCGGTTCCCTTGATCGGTTCGGGAAAATGCGCTGCTTGCTGATCCTTGCCCACCCCCGCCGCGACAGCCTGTGCGGCGCGCTCTTCGATGCCTGCGGCGATGGAGCGCGCACGGCCGGCGTAGAGTGCCGCGAGCTGATCCTCAGCGAGATGCACTTCGATCTCGACGTGCACGTCGTCTCTCCTGAACTGCAGCCGCTGGAGCCGGACCTGCTGCGCGCGCAGCAGGACATTCAGTGGGCCGAGCACCTGATCTTCGTCTACCCCACCTGGTGGGGCACCTTCCCGGCCCGGCTCAAGGGCTTCCTCGATCGCGTGTTGACGCCAGGGTTCGCCTTCCGTCATGTCACGCACGACCGGTGGGACAAGTTGCTCAGCGGTCGCACGGCGGACCTGATCACGACCATGGACACGCCACCCTGGATCTATCGATTCATCTATCGTGCGCCGGGGCAACAGGCCCTGGTGCGCGCGACGCTCGGCTACTGCGGCATCCGCTGCGCGCGCATCGAGACATTCGGGTCGGTGATCGCCGCCACCGCCGCACAACGCCAGCAATGGCTGGAACGGGCGCGGTCCGTCGGCTCGCGCCTCGCCGAGGGCGCGCTGTCGACCATGCAGCGCGCCGCCGCCTGGCTAGCCGCGCTGCGGCTGCAGTTCTATCCGATGACGTGGATCGCCTACACCGTCGGGGCGTTGGCCGCCACCGTGGGCGGGTCGCTGGCGATGGCACCTTACCTGCTCGGCTATCTCGTGCTGTTCCTGCTCGAGGCGGCCACGGTGTTTCTCAACGATTGGTTCGACTTCGACAGCGACCGGATCAACCGTCTGGGTGGCCCCTTCACCGGGGGCTCGCGCGTGCTGGTGGACGGCCGGCTCGACCGCCCGGCGATGCGCCGGGGCATTGGTCTGGCGCTGCTCGGCGCCGCGGCGGCGCTCGCCCTCCTGGTCGCCATGGCCCCCGCGAGCTCGAGTGGATCGATTGTCGCCATCTACCTGCCGTTGGCCTTGCTCGCACTGTCTTACACCGTGCCGCCGCTGAAGCTCTCGCACCGCGGTCTCGGCGAACTCGACGTCGCGCTCACCCATAGCGCCGGCGCGATCCTCGCCGGCTATGTGGCGCAGGGCGGCCACTGGAGCGCCAGCACGCCGTGGCTGCTGGCGCTGCCGCTGGGTCTGGCGGTGCTGCCGGCGATCCTGCTCGCCGGTTGCCCCGATCGGGCGGCCGATCAGGCGGTTGGCAAGCGCACGCTGGTGGTCATCCTTGGTCCACGAACTGCCATCCGCCTGGCGATGGCCGCCTGCCTTGCCGCACCCGTCATCGCCGCGCTGTTAGCGCTGACCCGCCTGGACACGCCGGCGCTGCTCGGATGGAGCGCTGCGGGCGGCGCGCTGCATGCCATCTGGCTGTGGCGATGTCTGGGCCGTCTCGCCAACGAGACACTGCCCGATCGCATCGATGGCCCGATCGTTTTGGCCTTGAGCTTCATCCTCTGGTTCTGCGTGCCGCCGCTCATCGTGCTGGCGAGCGCTGCCAGCTGATGGGCACGTGCATGCGCCTTCATCCCCGCTGTCGGGTCGAGGCCTTGGGCGCGGACGTCCTGGCGTTGGCCAGCTTGCTGCCGCTGCTGTCCCCGACGCTGTTCCCGGGTTTGCGTTTGGCCAGACTCTTCGCCAGCAAGTCGGTGAGATCGACGACGTTGGTCCCCTCCGCCGGTGCATCTTCGAGCGTCGTCACCGTGGCGGTCTCGCCGGCTTCGACCTTCTTGCTCACCAGCGCCAGAATGGCTGCGCTGAACTGGTCGGCGTAGTCGTCCGACTTCCAGGGGCCGGTCATGTCGCCGATGAGTTGGGTGGCCATCTTCAGTTCGCCCGGCTTCAGCCCCGCTGCGCTCTTGCCTTCGGCCGGCAGCTTCAGCTCCTCCAGGGGGCGGATCTCGCCGGCCCAGCGGATGGTATTGAGCACCAGCGCCGCGCCGTAAGGTATCAGCGCCGCCAGGCGTTCCTTGGTGTGCATCACCACCCGCGCGATACCGATCACGTCGGCCTCGAGCATCGCCTCCCGGAGCAGGGCGTAGACCTTCTCGCCCTTGCCCACCGGCTCCAGGTAGTAGGGGGTGTCCATGAGCGTAAACGGGATCTCGCCGGCCTTGACGAAGGTCTCGATCTCGATCGTTTGCGTCGACTTGGGATACGCCGCCTTGATCTGCTCTTCGCTCAGGATCACGTAATCGCCGTCGTCCTGCTTGATGCCCTTGACGATGTCGTCACCCTGGATGTCCTTGCCGGTGCGCTTGTTCACGCGCTTGTAGCCCACCGGGTCCATCGAGCGCTTGTCGAGCCAGTCGAAGTCGATGTCGACGTCCCGCGAGGCCGGGTACAAGGCGACCGGCACATGCACCAGGCCGAAGGTGATGGCGCCTTTCCAGATCACGCGGGGCATGGGAACTCCTTGTTCGGCACAGGGCCGGAAGTGGGCGTATGGAGAGGACGGCGGGGAGGGTGGCGCACGCGCGGCTCATGCATCAGGCGGGGCGTAGCCCAAGGCTGACATCGCAGTCGTGAGGCTGCGTGCCGCCCTGGCGTAGCCCTTCCATGGCTCGTTGCCCATGTCCAGGCGTTCGTGAACCGTCTTCACCGACCAGTGGTCTCCCCCGCGCAGCGCGGGCAGTTCTTCCCGGGCCACCGGCACGGAGATGCCCAGGCCGGGTCGCGCTCGGGCCGACCAGGCGCACACCGTGGTGGCTCCGCGCCCGTTGCGCAAGTAGTCGATGAAGATCCTGCCGACGCGGTTCTTCGGGCCCCTGCGGGCAACGAAGCGCTGCGGTATCGTCCTGGCCATGTGCGTGACGACGGCTTGCGAGAAGCCCTTGACGGTGTCCCAGTCGTGCACGCGCCTGACCGGCACCACGACGTGCAGCCCCTTGCCGCCGCTGGTCTTCAGGAAGGATGGCAGGCCGAGCTGGTCGAGGAACGCATGCATGAGCTGCGCCGCCTCCAGAACCTGGGCCCAGGGCACCCCCTCACCGGGATCGAGGTCGAACACCATGCGGTCCGGGTGCTCGAACGGCGCCGAACCGGCGTTCATCGTGTGGAACTCGACGACGTTCCATTGCGCGGCGGAGAGCAGGCCTTGCGGGCTGGCCACCGCGATCAACGGCGGATGTTCGGGGTCCAGCGCTGGATCGAGCTGGCGGATGCCGGGCAGATTTTCGGTTTCGACGTGCTTCTGGAAGAACTGCTGGCCATCAACGCCGTCCGGCGCGCGCACCAGCGACACCGGCCGACCCTTCAGGTGCTTAATCATCAGCTCAGCAACCAGGCCGTAGTAGCGCACCAGTTCGAGCTTGGTCGTGCCGCTGCGGGGGTCGATCACCCGCTCGGGGCTCGTCACCTTGAGACGATCGGACAGGGCAGGCCGTTTGCGCGCAGCACTGACGTTCGTCGCCCTGGCGGAAGGCACACGCAGCGGCTTTTCACGGACGATCATGCTGGCCTCCTTGTCGGTACGCAGGCCGCGAAAAACGGCGTGGCGGATATGGCCGGCGGCTGTCCATTCCCAGAAGCTCACCTCGGCGACCAGGGTCGGGGCGACCCAGGTTGGTCTGCCGTCGATCTTCGCGCCGACTGCGAAAGGGCTGCTGCTGCCCGCGTTCGCATCGAGGACGTCCTTGAGGTCTGTCAAGACCTTCTCGCTGAAACCCGTGCCGACATCGCCGGCGTACTGCAGCACGCCGTGCGCATCGTTCACGCCGAGCAGCAGCGCGCCGAAGCCGGTGCGCGCGCCCTGGGGCGCGGTGTAGCCGCCGATGACGAATTCCTGGCGCTGACTGCACTTGAGCTTGACCCAGTCTGCCGACCGCGAAGACCGGTAGGTGCTACTGCGGCGTTTGGCGACGATGCCCTCGAGGCCCAACTTGCAGGCGGAGGTGATGACACTTTGCGCGCTGCCATCGAAGGCCTCGCTGAAGAGGATCTGCTCGGTGCCCGAAGCCGCGAGCAGCCCCTTCAGATACACACGCCGCGCATGCAGGGGCGCGCTGCGCAGGTCGTGCCCCGCAACATAGGGCACGTCGAAGAGATACAGCACCACCTCGCTCGTCCGTTCGCTGTCGAACGCCTGCTGCAGCGCGCCGAAATCCGGGATGCCCGCTTCGTCAGGCACGACGATCTCACCGTCGTACCAGCCCGGCGGGAGCTTCAGCCCTTCGAGGGCGCTTTGCAGGGGTCGCAGCTTCGCGGTCCAGTCATGGCCATTGCGGGTGAACAGGCGCACGCCCGCGGCGTCGTTACGCACCAGCATGCGATAGCCATCGAACTTGATCTCGAAGAGCCACGCGCCGGCGTCCGCTGGCAGGCCCGCCACCAGGGTGGCCAGTTGCGGCGCAAGCGAGCTCGGCAGAGCCGATGGCACGGCCTCGGCGGGCAAGTCGTGATCGGCCGCCGAGCGGTGGCCACCGCCGTCGGTGCTGCCACCGCTTCGCGCGGGACCCAGTGCCTTCACGCTCTCGGGCAGCGCATCGACCACGCTGTAGGCGGCGGAGGCCTGAGCGTACGCGTCCTTCTCCTTGATCAGCAGCCAGGCGGGCTGTTTCTCGCCTTTGCCCTTCATGCGCACCAACACCCAGCGGCCGTGCAGCTTGTGGCCATGCAGCTCGAACTTCAGATTGCCGTCGCGAACCCCTTGCTGCGGGTCATGCAAAGGGAGCCACGTACCGGCGTCCCACACGATGACCTTGCCGGCGCCGTACTGCCTGGCGGGGATGGTTCCTTCGAAGCCCGCATAGGCCAGCGGGTGGTCCTCGACCTGCACGGCCATGCGTTTGACGCTCGGGTCGAGACTCGGTCCCCTGGGCACCGCCCAGCTCTTCATCGTGCCGTCGAGCTCCAGCCGGAAGTCGTAGTGCAGGCTGCTCGCCCAATGCTTCTGAACGACGAACTGCAACTCCCCGCCAGCGGGCTGGCCGCCCGTTGTCGCTGCCGGCTCCGGCGTCAGCGCGAAGTCACGCTTCGCCCGGTAGGCGCGCAGCGGATCGGGCGCCGACTCGAACGAGCGCCTTGAGCCCTCGTTCATGCGGCTGTCCCCGGCTCGTCGTTGCGGATCAGGCTCATCTCGCCGTCCGCTTCGAGGTACATGCGCTTGACCGTGGTGATGTCTTCGATGCCCTCATGGCGGATCTTTGCGTTCAACTCCTCATCGGTGATGAACTCTCGGCGCATGTTCTTGCGCAGCAGCTTGCCATCGCGCACCAGGCACAGGCGAGGTGCGGCCGTGAAGCGCTGGATGAGCGGAAACCGGAAGCTCGCGAAGTCGAGCAGATAGCTCCAGAAGACGAGCGTGCAGATCAGCACCATGCCGTCGGTGACCGAAGTGGCGCTGCCGATCATGCCGTTCTGTGCCGCATCGCCAATGATCACGATGAACAGGAAGTCGCTGATGCCCAACGATCCCACGTCGCGGCGCAGGATGAAGCGCAGGACAATGAAGAGGAACCAGTACAACAGCGTTCCGCGCAGCATCAGCTCCAGGGGTGACACCGTGAAGTACACGATGCTGGCCTGGTCGAAATCCAAGATGTTCACCGGATGCTCCCCGAGCGCATGGCCGCGGGCCTGGACAACAAGCACCGCTTGGCGCAGATGCTGTGCGTGCGAACGATCAGTAGAGCGCTGCCCAGGTGCGATTTCATGCATGGACGTTGGGCGGACTCAGAACCTGTGTCTGTTTGCTGGGGCACAAAGCACGGTCACACGGTGCACGCTCAAAATCGCCCTGAAATCGTCGAGCAGGCTGTTCGCGGGCACCACGCGCTGGCACCGCCTGAAGGTCCGTGTAGCCCGCACCATGGGAGGGCAGGGGCGGGCTCCGCGGGCTCAGGATCAGGCCTATGCGGGGTGGCGAACAGACGAAGATTCAGGAACGAGTAGGTTTGAGGCAATGGCGACAGTTGCACCTCTCCCCGGAAGGCGCCACCCATCGAAGCGGGCCGCCAGCACGAAGGAGAAGGCAATGAACTACCAGAACCACTACGCGACCTTGCACATCGATCGATGCGCCTCGTGTGCTGAGATCAAGTCGGCTTTCCGCACCCTGGCCCAACGCTTTCATCCCGATGTGACCAAGGACCGGGATGGCGAGCGCAAATTCAAGGAGGTCGCCGAAGCCTATCGAACGCTCAGACGCGCCGACTCGAAGGTCGCCTACGATCATCAGATAAGCAATGATTGCGCTGATAAGGCCGTCTTCACCAGAAGCGATCCAGGCATCGCGAATCTCGACTGGGGATGGGCCCTGATTCAATATTTTTCGTGGTTCTGGATCCATCCAGGCGGACATGGAGAATGAAGATTTCATCGACGCCCGATCGGAGACTGAAGTGAAAAAATTTCCAGTCGTCTGCGTTGGTGGTTCAGCCGGCGGCCTTGACGCCTATATCCGGCTATTGCAGAACCTGCCGTGCGACATGGGAGTGGCCATCGTCATCGTGAATCACATCACGATCATGCCTACGCAGCTCCATGAAGTGCTGCCGCGCTTCACCACGATGCCGGTCGATCTGATCACCGACGAGCTGTCGATCGAGCCGAACCACGTCTTCATCATTCCTGCCAATCGGGACTTGCACGTCAAGGACGATGAGTTTCACCTCGAGCCAATCTCGAAGCCACGGGGCTGGCCTGACGTGATCACGGTGTTTTTGCGCTCGCTCACCGAAAACTGGGACGGAAGGCTGATCGCTGTCATCGTCTCCGGCTACGACGGTGATGGCGCCGACGCGCTGTGCGACATCAAGGAAAACGGCGGCATCACTTTTGCGCAAAGGCCGGCGACCGCAAAGCAGCCCGACATGCCGGAAAGTGCGATCGCCAGCGGCTGCATCGATCAGATCCTGTCACCCGAGGAGATTGCCGCCGAAATTGTGCGGATTGCGCGTGCGGACTAGCCCGGATCCGCACGAGGTGGGATGACCGAAAGAGGGGCGAACATGTTTGCCAGCGCACAGACAGCCTTGAGCACAAGGCGGGATGGTGCATGGCACATCACGAAATGGAAAAGCCGCATGGAATCCAACCGGCCCGCGCAGACCGCGCAAGAGTCCAGCAAGGCGCCGACCGGCATCGTGGGTTTCGACGAGATCACCCGTGGTGGTTTGCCGCGTGCGCGCTCAACCTTGCTGGTCGGGGGGCCCGGCTCAGGCAAGACCATCATCGCGCTGCAGTCCCTCGCGCATGGCGCAAGGGACTGCAAGGAGCCGGGCATCTTCGTCGCCTTCGAGGAGACCTCGGGGCGCATCGAGTCCAATGCCGAGAGCTTCGGCTGGGGACTCGCCGAGTTGCTGCGCAAGAAAAAACTGTTCTTCCTCGACGCGCAACCGAAGGCCGATCTCATCCAGTCTGGCGATTTCGATCTCGGTGGGATGCTCGCGGCACTGGAGGCACAGACCAAGGCGATGCGCGCGCGGCGGATCGTGTTCGACGCGCTCGATGTCGTCCTGGCGCTGCTGCCCGACCCGGCGGCGAGGCGGCGCGAGGTTTACCGGCTGCATGAGTGGTTACTGGCGCACGAGCTGACCGCCACCATCACCGCGAAGTCGGGCGGAGACGAAGACAGCGATGTCATCCACCAACCGTTTTCCGTCATGCAGTTCATGGTGGACTGCACCGTCATTCTCGACCATTGCGTGACGCTGGGTGTATCGCATCGCACGCTGCGGGTGCAGAAGTATCGCGGCTCCGGCTTTGACGAAAATGCATCACCTTTCCTGATCGAAAACGGCGGGGTGGTGGTCAACGTCGCCCGCAGCCGCACCCATGTCGACCCCAAGATCAGCAACGAGCGCGTGTCCACCGGCGTCGAGCGGCTCGATACCATGCTTGAAGGCGGCTACTACCGCGGCGCCAGCATCCTGATCACCGGCTACTCCGGCACCGCCAAGACCACCCTGAGCGCTGCCTTCGCGGAGGCCGCCTGCAAGCGCGGCGAACCCACCCTGTTCGTCAGCTTCGATTCGGATTGCAACGAGGTCATCCGCAACCTGGCCTCGGTCGGGATCGGGCTGGATCGATACGTCAAGAACGGCTGTCTGCGCATGATCTCCGCGCGCGCCATTTCCGGTAGCGCGGAGTCTTATCTGGTCCGCATCAAGAACCTCGCGCAAGAGCATGGCGCCCGCTGCCTGGTCGCCGATCCGGTGTCCACCTGGTACAAATCCAGCTACGACACCAACGCGCACAGCGTGGCGGACCACCTGATCGACTGGACCAAGGGCAAAGGCATCACCCTGATCTGCACCAGCCTGTTTGACGAAATGACCACCCGCATCGAAAGGGGTTCGACGCTGCAGATCTCCACCCTGGCCGATACCTGGATCCACCTCAACTACCTGGTCCAGGCCGGCGAGCGCAACCGCGGCCTGTCCATCATCAAATCGCGAGGCACGGCACATTCGAACCAGGTGCGCGAACTGATCCTGAGCGACAAGGGGGTGACGCTGACCGACACCTACACGGCCGGCGGCGAGGTGTTGATGGGCACCCTGCGCTGGGAGAAGGAACGCGCCGAGCGGATCGCCGCCGAGGCCGCCGAGACCGCTGCGAAACTCAAGCGGCTCAAGCTCGATGCCGAGGAGGCCCAGCTCGCGTTGCGCGTGAAGTCCTTGCAGGCCGAACTCGTCTCGACACAGGCCGAAATTGCCTTGTTGGTCCGCTCCACGCAGCGCCGTGAAGGCGAGATGTCGCGCGGCCGCAGCGAGATCAAGGAGTTGCGTGGCGACGATGAGACGATCGCGGACGAAAAGGGGAGCCCGCGATGACCCGCCCGCCCCAGTTCACATTCCGCCTGTTCGTCGCCGGCGATGCGCCAAACTCCCTCCAGGCGGTCGCCAACCTCGCGGCGTTCTGCCGCGACCACCTGGCGGATCGCTTTGAAATCGAGATCGTCGATGTCTTTCGCGAGCCAAAGCGCGCGCTGGCGGAAGGCATCTTCATGACCCCGACGCTGGTCGCGATGACGCCGCCGCCGGTGCGACGAATCGTCGGTACCCTCAGCCATACGCAGACCGTGTTGCTGACCTTGGGCCTGCTGGACAGCGCGCCATGAAGCCCGCCAAGCCGCCGCCGCTGCAAGCGGACAACGAAGAGATCTCCGCGCTGATCGACACCTTGCACTCGACCGGGCGACGCCTGGAGGAGCTGACGGCCGGAGAGGTAGACGGGGTGGCAGACGAGGACGGCCAGACCTTCCTGTTGCGCCACGTCCAGCAGCGGGTGCGCGACAACGAGGCCGCCAGGCAGACCACCATCCTCGACGCGTTACCCGCGCATATCGCCCTGCTCGACAGCCAGGGGCGCATCGTCTCGGTCAACCAGGCCTGGCAGCGCTTTGCCGACGCGAATGGGCTGCAGTGCGCGGGCTTCGGGGTCGGGGCCAATTATCTTGACGCTTGCGACGGCACGCAGGGCGACGACACCGCCACCGCGCAACGGGCCGCGAGGGGAATCCGTGCGCTGCTCAATGGCGCGACAGATCACTTTTCGATGGAATACCCCTGCCATTCGCCCACCCGGCAGCGTTGGTTCCTGATGACCGCAAGCCCCCTGACCGACGAGCGCCCCACTGGCGTTGTGGTCATGCACCTGGACATCACCGAACGCAAGCAGGCCGAGCAGGAATCACGCGAAAGCGAGCGTATTTCGATGGAATCCAGGGCCGACGCTGCGGCGGTGCGCGACATCGCCGCGCGCCTGCAGGCGATCCTCGACACCGTGGCGGACGGCGTCATCACCATCGACAAGCACGGCGAGGTGGAGACGTTCAATCCGGCCGCCGAGCGGATTTTCGGGTATGCGGCCGACGAGGTGGTCGGGCACAAACTCAGGATGCTGATGCCCGAGCCGGATCGTAGTCAGGAAGACGGCCATCTCGCGCGTTACCGCAGCACCGGCGAGGCACGCATCGTCGGCATCGGGCGTGAGGTCATGGGGCTGCGCAAGGATGGCAGCACGGTTCCGCTCGATCTTTCGGTCAGCGAGATGACACTGGGCGGCGAGCGCCACTTCACCGGCGTGGTGCGCGACATCACCGAGCGCAAGGCGGTGGAGCGGGAACTGGTCACCGCCCGGGTCGAGGCGGAGCGCGCCAATGCGGCCAAGAACACCTTCCTCGCCAACATGAGCCATGAGATCCGCACGCCGATGAATGGCGTCATCGGCATGATCGAGGTGTTGCAGCAAAGCAGCCTCAGCGGCCCGCAGATGGAGATGGCCAACATCATCCGCGACTCGTCGTTTGCGCTGCTGGACGTGATCAACGATATCCTCGACTTCTCCAAGATCGAGGCCGGCAGGCTCGAGGTCGACAAGGTCGTGATGAGTGTCGCCGACGTGGTCGAGAAGGTCTGCGGGATCGTCGACCGCATGGCCCTGAAGAAGAACGTGGAGTTGACCCTGTTCACCGACCCTGCCATCCCTGAGCAGGTGATGGGCGATCCGGGGCGGCTGCGCCAGATCCTGATCAATCTCACCAACAACGCGATCAAGTTTTCCAGTGCGACCCCGCGCCCGGGGCAGGTCTCCGTTCGCGCGCTGTTGGTTGAAAGCGACGCCGAAGGCCCTCGGCTGGAGTTCGAGGTCGCCGACAACGGCATCGGCCTCGATGCGAACAGTCTGGCGCGGATCTTCTCACCCTTCGTTCAGGCTGACGTGTCCACCACCCGCGAATATGGCGGGACCGGATTGGGGCTGGCCATCTCGCGTCAGTTGGCACACATGCTGGGCGGTGAGATCCGCGTGAGCAGCGAGCCGGGTGTCGGTTCGCTGTTCAGTTTCAGCCTGCCCCTCGAGCTAGCGCCGGGCCCCAACGCTGCCGCACGGCACCCCGGCCGGCTCGCCGGGCTGTCCTGTCTCGTGCTCGGCGCTCCCGATGGCATGGCGAGCGATCTGGCCACCTACCTGGCGTATGACGAAGCCGTTGTGGAACGCACGGCGGATCCGGCGATCGCCCGGCAATGGATCGCCAGTCGACCGTCCGGTCGGCTCATCGTCGTCATCGATGCCCATGTCCCCAACCCACCGCTCGATGAACTGCGCGCCACGGCCCGCGCCCAGCCGGAAAGCGACACCCACTTCGTGGTCATCCGGAGGGGGCTGCGCCGGGGGCTGCGCGAGGAGGACAGCCATCTGGTGTCGGTGGACGGTAACGCACTGACGCGCCGGACCGTGCTCGATGCGGTGGCGATTGCCGCCGGCCTGGTCCCGACGCCGCGCGAGGAGGTGGCCGGTGTGACCAAAACCCCCCTCAAGTCCTTGTCCAGCGAAATGCTGCGGCGACGCGGCGAGCGGATACTGGTCGCCGAGGACAACGAGATCAACCGGAGTGTCATTCAGCATCAGCTGGCCCTCCTGGGCTACGTTGCCGATATTGCCGACAACGGTGGCGAGGCCCTGGCGCGCTGGCGTCAGGGGGGCCACGCCCTGTTGCTGACCGATCTGCACATGCCGGAAATGGATGGCTACGGCCTCACCGCCGCCATCCGGGGCGCCGAAGGCAGTGGCCAGCATCTGCCCATCATCGCCCTCACCGCCAACGCTCTGAAGAGCGAGGCGCTTCGTTGCATGGCCGCCGGGATGGACGATTACCTGACCAAGCCGGTGCTCCTCGACCAGCTCCAGGCCATGCTGGAAAAATGGCTGCCGACCCCGGGTCAGGATGGAACCCCCGACGACGACGAGGTGCCTCCCGTCGAGCAACCGCTGGCCGTGCTGGACAGATCAGTGCTGCCGAGGCAGATCGGTGACGATCCGGCGCTGATTGCGCGTTTTTTCGTCGACTACCGGCGTTCGGCGCAGGAGACGGCCGACGAGATTCGCGCGGCGATCATCCAGGGCGACTGGAAAACGGCGGGCGAGGGTGGCCACAAGCTCAAATCCTCGTCGCGCGCCGTCGGCGCCCTGGCCCTGGGGGATGTCTGCGCGCGGCTGGAGCAGGCGGGCACGGATGGCGTTGCCGATGCCACGCTGGCGCTCGAGTTCGAACATGCCCTGGTCGCCACCCTCGGTGCCCTGAGCCGGAAGGACGTGGCGCCGGCGGACGTGCTGCTCGTCGACGACGATGTCTTTCAGTTGCAACTGCTGGCGCGCCAGCTCGCCATCCTCGGAATGGACCGGGTGGTGGCCCGCGCGTCCGGCCAGGAGGCGCTGGACTGGCTGGACGCACAGGCGGGCGGCGAACAGTTGATCCTTCTCGACCTCAACATGCCTCATATGGACGGGGTGGAATTCATCCGTCGGCTGGTGGAGCGCGGGTACGCCGGCGCCCTGGTGCTGGTCAGCGGCGAGGACGCGCGAATCCTGGAGACCGCGGAACGTCTTGCCCGCGCCCATCACCTGAACGTGCTCGGTTACCTGAACAAACCGGTCCAGTCAGAGCACCTCGAAGCGCTGCTGGACGGCTGGCACAGCACGGCGCCAGAGGCCGCCGGCAAGGCCAGCCGGCGCTATGGCGCCGAGGAGGTCCGGCGCGCCATAGGCGGCGGCGAGCTGGTGAATCACTACCAGCCCAAGGTGGACGTGGCGAGCGGTGCCCTCACCGGGGTTGAAACCCGGTGCGTTGGCAACACCCTGACGACGGCCTGATATTCCCGGACGACTTCATCGGCGTGGCCGAGGAAAACGGCCTCATCGACGCGCTGACCCATGTCGTGCTCGTCGAGGCCCTCGCACAAA